>NZ_RHOT01000029.1 GCF_003946675.1 Lapidilactobacillus gannanensis
TGGTAACTATAAGAATAGGTCTTCATGGCCTTTTTGGTCTAGTCATTTAGGTGTTGCACTTCAATTTTAAATCCGGCTATTAAATTTACTTTATCATAAACTAAAATAAAAACTTATCAACTAAATTAATGAGTACGTTCACTATAAACCTTACTTTTTAATATTAGATTTCTAAAATTTTTAATAAGAAATAAAGTATCAAATATGAGAAACCACTACACTATGTTGGAAGTTATTCGTTTCTTGTATCTCCACACTCTATATCAATTACTACAGAAACATTTATATAGTCCTTAATCACTTTATTTCTAATTTTATCACCCTCACCAGTAAAGACAATATGCTTGTAAAAGTGCTTGAAATAAAGGATTTCTACATATCTGCTCGTTGTAGCAACACAATAGTCTCCACATGTGATGCTTGCCTTGTTTTAATCATACATCACTTATAAATGCCAACATATTACGCTTTGTAACTATTATTTGGACATGAATTTCTATTGTAATCTAACAAAGACGAGTGCTGATTCATCATGTTTAAACACCGTCAATTCCACTACTTTCAATACTTTAGGAACTCAAAAACAGGTAATACATTATAGAAAACTTGATAATTGTTGAGTACACTATAACAATAATTCAAAAAATCAATGCTATAATTTAGTTATTAAATACTACAAGGAGTTAAATAGTAATGAGCAAATATAATATAATCAGTAATTGGAACAGAGCTTCTGAACTCTTTCGTACTCAACAATTTATCCTTAATTTTGCTAAAGAAGATGACCTAGCCAAAATTGAAGAGGTCATCAAGAAGCGTCGAGAAGAACTAGCTAAAAAGTAGTCTAAGAAGTAGTCCAAATAACTAACGCTGACTAATATTCATCTTCTATGTAATACTAAAAGCTTGGCTCGTTAACTTTGGTGGGTTGCAGACTATTTTTAATGAAACATTGCCTTTAAAGTTGCTTGTTTTTTTAGTACATCAGTATTTTACCATCAATGATTGTTAGTAACAAAATTTCCAGAAATATTAGCGTAAAAATCTGCTGCTTGGGGACAACGAAAGCTTGAAGATATTTTTAAATCTATTTCAGACAAAGGATATCCTCAATTACCTTTTATTTCAACATCTTGGAAAACTGGTATGTTTTTTTGAACAGAAAGTGGTTATGATATTCTACACAATAAGAAAAACGAAGTAAGTTATATGCGAGTAAAACCCGGGGACTTTGTAATTTATCTAAGATCATTTCAAGATGGTTTTGCTGCTTCAGAACTTGAAGGAATAACTTCCCCAGCATATACCGTTATTCATTTTGTTGATGATAACCAAGATTTCTATTTTTGGAAGTATATATTTACATCCCTAAAATTTGTAAACAGTCTTGTAAAAGTTGCTTACGAAATTCGCAATGATAGAAGTATCAGTTATTCTGATTTTAAGAATTTAAAATGGTGCTTACCTAATAGAAGAGAACAAAAGTAGATATAGACCTTCTTCACGCAACTTGATTTCCTCATTACCCTTCTAAAAAACCTATACTGTAGCGCGTCAAAAATTATAGGATAAGTTCCGTAATACTATTAGGAAAACAATCAACCAGCTATTATTTCCCGTGTCATTTACTATCAGCACAAAAATCCAGGATGGCTTCACGACTTAAGATGGGCATCATCATGGCTACACACAATAAGAACGTTACTCAACTAACCGATCAAGTCCAGGCTTTACGAAAGCAACGCGAACAGCTACTGCAATAAGAAAACGATCACAACATCAATCTCTCCAACCTGAAGAATATTTAAATCTTCTTCCAAATCTACCAGGGGGCCTCATCAAGTTTAAAAAATGGACCACCTCTTGATAAAAAATCACCATCTTCCAACGCTACATGGAGTTCACGTTTAAAGATGGTGAAGTAATTAGAGTTAATATGTGAGTTTTAGATTATTCAGCACTCAGCTATTTTGGCTGGGTGCTGTTTTTGTAGCTCATTTTTTATTGGAATTAGTTTAGAAATCATCTCTACTTTTAGTCCTTATCTAAGTAAAAGTCTTTTAACCGATAAGTAGTAACGGGTTCAACATAGTAATTGTATTTCGCTACCAGGTCACAGATCTGATCGCCATTAATCAATGTGATAATCCGAGTTCCCTCCCGAGCTGTTTTAACCGCTTCCCTGGTGAAGTCTGAATTAGTAATAAAAATACCAAATTCAGCGTTAAACTTATCCATTGCCCCACGAAACTTATCAATCTCGGGTGCCGACACTTTACCCTGCCATCGCTTAGCTTGCAGTGCAACCCGTGTTGTCCGGTAATCGTCTGAACGAACATAACCAAAACCGTCAATACCACCATCAGCTACATATTGAACCCCTTTTTCATCGTCGACATCTATCCCCATTTTGGTAAGTAACCCACGACAAAAGAATTCGAATTTTTTAGAATTCATCTTCATCAATGCATCCAATAACTGTTGACGCCACGGTTCTTCCATTTCATCTGAATCGTCACTATCTCCAATGTTGGCTTTTTCAGAGTCAGATGCCTTGTTTTGTTTTTGTTTAGTAAGCATCTTTTCAACTATTGGACGAACATCACGGGCACCATCAAAGGAAGACAGTTCAACATTGCGGCCTTTTTCTGATAACTCAAGTAGTCGTCCATCCTGTATAAGATACCCAGTCATGATCAGATATTTAACGGCATAATTAAGTGTCCACGCAAACGGACTGTATTTATTACCTGTCTTTTTAGAAACCTTAATTTTATCTACTTCATCTTCGGAAATGACATTTGAGTTATCGTGAATATCCCGTCGTATTTCTTTTCTGGTAACTTGCCCACCTAATCGATGCATTGATTTAAGTACTTCGTTCATCGTTAGATTTTCAATATTGATTTGTCAATTTGCCATTCTGCTACCTACCTTAATGATCTTCTTTTATTAATATTATACGTCGAGTACACAACTGTCCTGCAAATTTTCTAATTTTCAATCAAAATAAGCAAAATACAATATCGCTTTCGCCCTCTCAACCCTGAGCACCAAATTAGTCTATTTTCGCACCATCTATGTCTGCCTTCATATCAACTTTTACACACATATTCACTACCCTAATCAACACGACCTGCTAAACTGGACATTAGCATACTCGACTATCGAAATAGGACATTGAACACTCGACCTGCTATCCCCAAATAGAAAAAGTGTACTAATTCCAATCCGTACTATACCCCTTAGGGTTGACACCTTAAATAATAAAAGGTGTTAAGTGGTTAGGAAAAACCGCTACCACCCCTACTAAAATGCGTTCCAGATCGACAGGTCCGGCTGTAAGCCAACGGACTTAAGACCCCCAATCCATAAAAAAGCTCCTCGTCACCGGCTCATTTGCCGGTAGTAAGGAGCCTTAGTCTATCCTAGCCTTCTTTCGTGAGAGCTTTTTTCTGCCAACTTCGTTTTCCACATTTCGGGCATTTCATATACCTTGTCCGTCCCCTATGCATCGCAAGAATTGTCTGCCAGTAAGTAGGGACATATCTGTGGTGGCAATTCTGGCATTCATAATAGCCGGCCGTTTGTTCAATCCCCACGGCGATCAAGGCAACCGTAAGGATAATCACGAGTGCAAACCCGGTGAGGAAAATTCGTAGCCAAACCGGTATCTCTATGAATGCCGCCACTAACACCATGGCCAACCCAGCAATCAGAGCTGGATAGGAAAGCCAGTATTCCATCCTAAGCATCTGGCGGTTCTTTTTCTCAACCTCTTGCCTCATCGCCAGCAGGTTTGCCTCTGCCCGTTTGTCATATGCCTCGGTCATAATTCTTTCGCCCGACAGAAGTTCGTTGACGTTAATCTTTAAAAGATCACAAAGCTCCAACATGAGCCCTGAATCAGGCATCGACTTGCCTGTCTCCCATTTTGATATTGCCCGATCACTAATTCCGAGCTTCTCAGCAAGGTTTGCCTGAGTCATGCCCAATTCTTTTCTACAGGATGCTATGAATTTTCCAATTTTGATTTGATCCATATCGGGCCCTCCTTTCATGACTCAAGCATAACTGGAACCATCGTTTTTTTACACAAACTGTAGGTTGAGTCCGCTAAAATCAGATCTTTTCCAAGGCCTTGAGCGTGACTACTCGTCACGCTCAAGGACAGAAACGCTCTCCACATGTGTTGTTTGTGGGAACATATCGACTGGCTGGACTTGATTACCTTGATAGCCACCAGCCGTTAATAACGATAAGTCTCGGGCTAATGTGGCTGGATTACATGAAATATAAACAATTTTCTGCGGTTTAACGGCTAGCACGGCAGCAACGAATTCTGGCGACAAACCTTTACGCGGTGGATCTACGAACAGTACATCCATCTTGACATCAGCAGCAGCCCATTGTGGCATAATTTCTTCCGCCTTGCCAACAGTGAAGTCCATGTTCGTGACCCCATTTAATTGAGCATTATTTTTGGCATCGGCAACTGCTTCAGGCACAACTTCGATCTCACGGACTTGTTTAACTTGATCAGCAACTGAGATACCAATGGTCCCAATTCCAGAATAAGCATCAACTACCACATCAGTTGGTTGCAATTGAGCAGCATCAATGGCAGTTTGATAAAGTCGTTCGGTCTGATCATGGTTCACCTGATAGAAGGACTGAGCAGAGATATGGAACTGATGTCCTAATAATTCATCTTCCAAATATAAATGACCAAAAACCAAACGTTCCTTCACGCCTAAAATAACATTAGTTTTCTTTGGATTGAAGTTAACGATAATGCTGGTGATTTCAGGCAACTGACTGATTTGTTCAACTACTGCTACTTCATTGGGTAAATGACGTTGTTTACTAACTAATACCACCATTTGCTGACCAGTTGCTTGGGCACGACGAACCATAATATGGCGTAAAGTCCCCTTACCTGTGGTTTCATCATAAGCAGGCACTTGGTATTCCCGAAGAATATCCCGAATGCTTTGAATCGTTTGATCAATTCTAGGATCTTGAATTAAGAAATCAGTCATCGGAATCAAATCATGCGAACGTTGACGATAGAAACCAGTTTGCAAAACGCCGGCGACCATTTTGACTGGCACTTGTGCTTTATTACGATAACCAGTTTCCTTAGGTGCTGCTAAGGTTGGTTGAACCTGCCAATCTAAATGAAATTTAGCCAGTGAGTTAACCACCTGCTCTTGCTTAAACTTTAATTGGGCTGAGTAGGCCAGGTGAGCTAAGGGGGCAATACCTGTTTGTAAATAATTGCGGGTATCAGCCGGAACTCGATCAGGACTCTCAGTGACAATTTTCAAAAGACGTCCAAAGCCGTAATGAGCATTAACTTTAGTTACTTGAAATTCGATTTCCTCGCTAGTTAGCGCGTTAGCCACAAAAATCGGATAATCCTGTCCAACTTTAACGACACCCATTGCCTCATAAGTTAAATCGGCCACGGTACCACTTAAACGTTGGCCTTTAGTTACTGGTGCTGTAAATTTTGCCACTTTATTTCTCCATTCTCTCTGTAAAAAAACTTGTTGACTAGCAAATGCCAACCAACAAGTTTACCAATAATCACAACTTTAATTTTCTGGGGTATGATCAATTTGCTCATCATTAGAAAGTGCTTGCCGCGGAATTTCATCAACGTTAGCAAACATTTCAATATGTTGGCGTAAATTAACGAAAGTCATCGGCGCAACACCGCCAAACTCGCCGTCAAGATTGATTTTCATTTCTTCACCATGAACTGTGCGAGCAACTACTTTTCGAGTCTTCGTATAAATAATATTCGGATCATTCACATGGCGACCACCATTTAGGACCATCGTCATCAAACGCAAAATTTCGGCAGGATTGCCAGTTTTGACAACAATTAAGGCAAAATTACCATCATCCAAGGACGCATCAGGTGCAATTTGTTCCATGCCCCCAACAGAATTGGTTAGCCCCAGTAGGAACATTGAGGCCGGCCCTTCATAAACACCATCATCATACTGAATTTTCATATCCACGGGCCGAATTCGCGGCAACATCTCGGCACCCTTCAACACGTAAGCCAAGTAGCCTAGTACTGATTTAAATTCAGACGGGACATCATAAGTCAATTCAGTCATAAAACCGCCACCGGCAATATTCATGAAATACTTCTCATTAGCTTGGCCGATATCCATTTTAACAGTCTGGTGTTTTAAAATAACCTTGGCTGCTTCAACCGGATCTTCTCGGGGGATTTTTAACGCTCGCGCATAATCATTAGTTGTTCCCGCTGGGATAATCGCCATTTTAGGACGATGTTTTAATGGTGCGATTCCGTTAACAACCTCGTTAATCGTCCCATCACCACCAGCAGCTAAAATTAAATCAAAGCCAGCACGAGCAGCTCGCTCGGCTTCTTTTTCTGCAGAAAAAGCGGCTGGGGTTGTTTGAAAAGCGCTGGCTTCATAACCGGCCTGCTCTAAAACATTTAAAATTTCCCCCACACTCCGTAACATAGTTTCATGTCCTGATGTCGGATTATAGATCAGACGCGCACGCATCTTCATTAAACCAACCTACTTTCTACTATCGTTTATTTAATTCACCCATTAAGATTTGGTTAACCACTTTAGGATTGGCCTTACCATGAGTTTGTTTCATGATTTGACCGACTAAGAAACCAACAGCCCGGTCTTTACCATTCTTGAAATCTTCAATTGACTGTTGATTATCATCAAGAATTGCTGTAATAACCGGTGTCAAAATAGTGGGATCAGATTCCTGAACTAAGCCCTTCGCTTCAACCCAAGCCTTAGGTTCAGTCCCCTTCTTGATTGTTTCTTGGAAAACCTTCTTGGCAATTTTCGATGAAATCGTGCCATCTTTGATTAATTGAATCATCGTTGCTAAATTAGCTGGTGTTAATTGTGTTTGTGCTAAATCAAGTTTATTAGCATTCAAATAAGCATTGACTTCACCCATCAACCAGTTGGACGCCAGCTTAGGATCAGCCCCATCAGTAATTGATTCCTCAAAGAAATCAGACATTTCTTTGGTATCCGTTAAAATACCAGCGTCATATTCAGGAATACCTAATTCATTAACATAGCGTTCCCGCCGTTTTTCAGGCATTTCGGGAATTTGTCCAGCAATTTCGTTGATCCAATCATCACTGATTGAAAATGGCGGTAAATCAGGTTCTGGGAAGTAACGATAATCATCGGAGCCTTCCTTCACCCGCATCAGAATTGTTTCACCAGAAGCTTCGTCAAAGCGACGAGTCTCCGGACGGACTTGACCACCGGACATTAAGACTTCTGCCTGCCGTTTTTCTTCATAAGCCAAGCCTAAACGGACGTGATTAAAGGAGTTCAAGTTCTTTA
Organism: Lapidilactobacillus gannanensis; assembly: GCF_003946675.1. Classification (GTDB taxonomy): domain Bacteria; phylum Bacillota; class Bacilli; order Lactobacillales; family Lactobacillaceae; genus Lapidilactobacillus; species Lapidilactobacillus gannanensis. The sequence continues at coordinate 7,380 of NZ_RHOT01000029.1, forward strand.
ATTCGGCTTTAGTTCCTAATTTTTCAGCGCCAATTGGTCTGATAGAAATATTGGTATCAACTCGCATTGATCCTTCTTCCATCTTAACATCAGAAGCACCAGTAAACTGAATCGTCTTTCTCAATTGCTCCAAATAAGCATAAGCTTCTTCAGGCGAATTCATATCGGCTTTAGAAACAATTTCAATCAACGGCGTGCCCTGACGGTTCAAATCGACGTATGAATAACCGTCGTCACCGTGGGTATTTTTACCGGCATCTTCTTCAACGTGCATTTCTTCAATACCGATTTTTTTCTTGACACCGTTAACTTCAATTTCCAGCCAACCATTACGTGCTAAAGGTTGTTCAAACTGTGTAATCTGATAAGCTTTCGGATTATCAGGGTAGAAATAATTCTTCCGGTCAAAATGAGTTTCCTTAGTCACATCAGCATGTAATGCTAAAGCAACCATAATGCCTAAGCGATAAGCTTCATGGTTAACTGCTGGTAAGACGCCAGGGAAGCCCCAATCAATCACATTAGTATTAACGTTTGATTCAGCACCATAAGCGACAGGTGCAGGACTGAACATTTTTGTTTTTGTTTTTAATTCAACATGGACTTCCAAGCCAATTGTGGTTTCAAAATTCATTACGCATTACCTCCTTTGAAGCTAGGTTTCTCAAGATAATACTGATTCATTTCTTCAAAGGCACTAGCAGCACGGAAAATGGTTCCTTCATCAAAGCGCTTAGCAATCATCTGCATGCCCACTGGTAACCCAGCGGCATTAAACCCAGCTGGCACTGAAGCAGCCGGTACACCGGCCATATTTGCTGAAATCGTTAAAATATCTTTCATGTATAACGTGATTGGGTCAGCAACATTCGCACCAATTAGAAATGGCGTATCAGGTGCCGTTGGTCCAACAATTAAATCATGAGTTTTTAGAATTTCTTCAAAATCTTGCTTAATTAAAGTCCGAACTTTAGCCGCCTTATTGAAATAAGCATCATAGTAGCCAGAAGATAATGCAAAAGTCCCTAACATAATCCGCCGTTTCACTTCAGGGCCAAAGCCTTCAGAACGCGTGCGAACATAGACGTCAGTTAAGTTTTTAACATCTTCAGCACGGAATCCGTAACGAATCCCATCAAATCGTTGTAAATTCGAAGAAGCTTCACTGGAAGCTAAAACATAATAAGCAGGCACTGCATATTTCGTATGAGGCAATTGTACATGATCAACAATCGCACCTTGTTCAACCAATTGCTTGATGCCTTTTTCAACTTGAGCTTTAACATCATCAGCAATCCCTTGACCGAAGAACTCATCAGGAACAGCAATCTTCAGGCCCTTAATATCTTGACCAATAAATTGACTGAAATCAGGAACTGGGCGTTGAGAACTTGTACTGTCCTTGCCATCATGACCACTCATGACAGTTAAGAATGGTGCTGCGTCCTTGACCCGACGAGTCATAACTCCTAATTGATCAAAGCTTGAGCCAAAGGCAATCAGACCCCAACGAGAAACACGACCATAAGTTGGTTTAAGGCCAAAAATACCATTATATGCAGAAGGTTGTCGAATGGAACCACCAGTATCACTACCAAAGGCCGCCAAAACATCACCGGCAGCAACTGCGGCTGCAGAACCACCTGATGAACCACCAGGAACACGGCTTAAGTCCCAAGGATTATGAGTTGGTTTAAAATAAGATGATTCAGTTGATGACCCCATGGCAAACTCATCCATATTAGTCTTACCAACATTGATTGTCCCAGCAGCTTCTAATTTCTCAACAATCGTGGCGTCATAAACTGGATTAAAGTTGTCAAGAATATGACTAGCAGCAGTTGTTCGCACACCCTTCGTCACAATATTATCTTTGTAAGCAACTGGAATCCCTGCTAATAGATTATCAGCAGGAATGCCCTCAGCATCTAACTTCTCAGCAGCTGCCAAGGCCTTCTTCTGATTCGTGGTAATAAAGGCATTCAATTGTGATTCATGTTCATCAATAGTCGCCATTGTACTTTTGACCAAGTCAACGGCTGTCAATTCATGATTGACCAACTGCTGATGCAAGCTATGCAAATCAGTTTCTAAATAGTTCATGCGTCAGCCTCCCCTTTATCAATAATCGAAGGCACTTTAATTAAGCCATCTTTACTTTCTGGTACGTTTTGTAAAAGTTCATCCCGTGATGGCCCGTCAGTCACAGGAACGTCGTCACGAAATACATTTTCCGTGTCAGTTAGTTGTGTTGTTGGTGCAACCCCGTCTGTTGGTACTTCTGCTAAGGCGTGTTCCATCACAATAATCTGATCCAATTGGGTCGTGAAATGCGCTAATTCAGCGTCTGTAAAAGACAAACGAGCTAATTCAGCCACATGTGCAACTTGATCTTTAGATATCATTCGCCAAATGTCCTCCATTCGTTTTAAAACAAGATTCATTCTATGCTTATTTTATCATTTAACGCTTAGTGAAAAAACCAGAAAAGCTAGTAACTACTAAAAACATGACTATAAAAATCTTTTTCGCCGCTGTCACGGTTCAGAAAAGCCTGCATACCACCAACTGAAGATATCGTTATTTCAATTGGTACATTGGCTGGTAAATAACGAGAAGCTGCAGTGCCAACGTATTGCGTAAAGCTACGGATTTCATTTTCACCAAAAAACTGGGTTGTGATTTTAATCTTCATACCTTTAAGCGAATCATTCTCATAATGAACCTGCGCGGTTACGCCGCTTAAATTTGGAAAGAATGATTGAATTTTTGATTTAAAGTTATTAAAGGAATCACTATCGCCACCATTGATTGCTTTTTCGTTATTTACAACTGGTAAAACACCGTTCTCCTGTTTCAACGACGTCCAGTCAGACAAAGTCGTTCCTGACTTACTAACTGCTTGCGCAAAATAAGTACCACCCACTAAACTATCATTAGCGGCCTGTTCATACAAGCCAAAAACAATCGTAACATTAGCAAGTTCTTTTTTCTGGCGTAAGCGGGCTAAAATCTTTTGGGCCATTTCTTTGCCCTGCTTTTCTTGGTCCGCACGAGAAATAGTCGTTTTGAAAGTAGCACCATATTGGACTTTTTGATAATAGTCAGTCGAATTCATCCCTAAGCCAATGGCCATGCCATCAAGCTTATAAGTGCTACCACTATGAACTAAATAATCCTGCTCAAGAATTTGTTGCAAATAAATTGGGGCTCGCTTATTTGAATCGGTTTGTTTATTATCTTCCGGATTTAAACCATCAGCATTGCTACTCGACTTCCGTTTAAGCCAACTATTGGCAGTTGTCCGGGCAATATATTGACCTTCCTGAAAAGCATATTTGTCAGGTGAAAATTGTTGTTTGCTAATCGTCGTCAGGCCATCTTCAAAACTAGCAACATTAAAATTATTACTATTCTGATCGACAGTCAGACCTCGAGAACTACTAACTTTATATTTGCCGTCGCTTAACAAAGCACTGTATTGACTACCATCAGTTGTCCCCGTAATCTGATAAGCAGCAGACTTACTAGAAGCAGTATTACTACTAGTGTTGCCACTTAAATCGGCGTTTTGTAAGTTACCACAGGCAGTTAAGAAAATCCCTATCAAGCCCATGAGTAAAAGTAATCCTTTTTTACTCGTGAATCGCATTATTTCACCTCATCAAGATATTGGTCCAGTTCTGTTTCTGCCAAAACAGGTATCGCCAGTTGCCGCGCCTTGGTTAGCTTACTACCAGCGTCTTCACCAACAATCAGATAATCTGTTTTTTTAGAAACTGAACCGACAATGTGTGCGCCTAAATCAGTTAGCTGCTGACTTAACTCACTACGAGTATAATGAGCTAATTTACCAGTTAACACAATAGTTTTATCTTTAAAGAAATTATCTTTAACAGTGGTTGTGCTGCCCAAATAATCAAAGTTGACCCCAACTGCTCGTAATTCTTGAATCAATTCCTGAACCTGAGCATTGGCAAAATAAGTTGTTAGACTATCGCCAATTGTGGGACCAATTGTTTTAATTGCAGTGATTTCTTCGGCAGAAGCCATCATTAAGTTCTCTAAATTGCCAAATGCAGCCAATAATAAGCGGGCCGCTTTGGCACCGACATTGCGCACACCCAATCCAAATAATAAGCGTTCTGCTGAGTTTTGTTTCGAGTTAGCAATCGCATTTAATAAATTATTAATGGATTTCTCTTTAAACTTGTCTAAATCAGCTAAATCAGTAGCCGTTAATTTATATAAATCAGCGACATCCTTCACTAAATGACGATCATACAATTGGGTAACAACTTTGGGACCTAAGCCAGTAATATCCATTGCATCCCGAGAAGCAAAATGAATCAACCCTTCCTTAACTTGTGCTGGACACATTGGATTAACACAGCGCAAGGCAACTTCGTCAGCCAAGTGGATCAGCTTTGACCCACATGAAGGACACGTTGTTGGCACTTCATAAGGCTGACTAGTAAGTGGTCGTTTTCCCAAAACCACTTGCGAAACTTCCGGAATAATATCGCCAGCCTTATGAATTAAGACGGTGTCACCTAAACGAACATCTTTCTCACGCAATAAATCGACGTTATGTAACGTCGCTCGAGCAACTGTTGTCCCCGCCAAACTAACAGGATCCATCACCGCAGTAGGTGTTACCACGCCAGTTCGACCAACCGTCCATTCAATATCGCGGACAATCGTATGCGCTTCTTCAGGTGGAAACTTATAAGCAATCTCCCAGCGCGGCACTTTAACGGTATTGCCTAATTCTGCTTGTAAACTAAGTTGATTGATTTTTAAAACAACACCGTCAATTCCGTAAGGCAATTCATCTCGTTGTGCCTGATAACGTTGAATATAATCATCAATTTGCTGTAAGTCAGTTGCTACCATTGACTCAGGATTAACATGAAAACCCCACTCTTGCAGTTGTTTCAATGCTTCAGCTTGAGTTGTAACGCCATAGCGGTCAGCATTAACAATGGTATAAATAAATGTGTCCAACTGACGCTCCTTAGTCACGCGGGAATTTAATTGACGCAAGCTGCCCGCCGCCGCATTCCGCGGATTGGCAAAGACTGCTTCGCCGTTATTATCCCGCTCACGATTCAGTTTTTCAAAAGAAGCTTTTGGCATATAACACTCGCCGCGAACTTCCAAGTCAATTGGTACCGCCAATGTTTGTGGGATCGACGCCACTGTACGTAAATTAGCAGTCACATCCTCACCAATTGAACCATCACCGCGAGTTGACCCCAAAACTAGTTTGCCAGCTTCATAGCGTAATGAAATCGCTAGACCATCAATTTTAAGTTCAACATTATAGGTAGTTGTTTGCTGGATTGCCTTCTGCATGCGACTATCAAAACTTGCAAGTTCGTCTAGTGAGAAGACATCTCCCATCGACAGCATTGGCAACTGATGGCTAACTTTAGTGAAGCCCGCCAAAACAGTCCCACCAACTTGCTGCGTTGGTGAATCCGCAGTTACTAGTTGCGGAAAGGCTTGCTCCAATTCTTGCAGTTGGCGATATTGATCATCGTAGACTGAGTCCTCAACCAATGGGGCATCCTGCGTGTAATAAGCCTGCGCATAACGCCGTAACTGTTGCCGTAATTCGCCAACTGTTGTCGTGGCATCTGCAAGTGAATAATCCTTAATTGGTTTTGGTAATGGCATAACGACTTCCTTCTTTCTTAAACTAATTTAATAACTAGCTTTTTACGACTGACTCACTTTTTTGATTGGTGCGAAAACAGCCATCAGATGTTTCACCCCAATTTCTGGAAAAGCAATTGCGAGTTCAATATCATCACCATTTTGATCAACCTGAACTACCGTACCACGTCCCCACGCACGATGTTCTACTAAATCACCAACCTGCCAGCTAACCTGTTCAGCACCAACGGCACCAGTGGCTTTTTTAGCTTGTGGTGCATGGTAGGTCGAAGCTGTTCCTTGAGCCATTTGCCGTTGACGCCGGCCTGATTGACCAACCTGATCAAATGGATACTGCTGCTCCTCTTGCGCAACTGGTTCAATTACTTCAGGATCAATTTCCGCAATAAATCTTGAGGGCGGATTATTTTGTGGTCGACCATACAACATTCGACCATAAGCATTGGACAAATACAATTCTTTTTGGGCCCGAGTAATACCCACATAGGCAAGCCGCCGCTCTTCTTCCAAAGCATCGTCTTCCATTAACGAACGTGATAATGGGAAAATGCCTTCTTCCATTCCGACTAAGAAAACTACCGGGAACTCCAAACCCTTAGCAGCATGAAGTGTCATTAAAGTGACCTGCTTCAAGTCTTCGCCCAGTTCATCCTGATCAGAAGTTAAAGCGAGATCAGCAATAAAATCAATCAAAGGTTGACTATCATTATCTTCAGGCTGATAACTATCATCAAATTGTTGCGTAACGGTCAAGAATTCAGCCAAGTTTTCCAGCCGGGTTTCTGCTTCAACTGTTTTCTGAATTTCAAGACTAGCTTGGTAACCACTTTTTTCTAATAAACGTTTGGTTAATTCGGTCATTGATAAATTAGCTGTTTCCGCATTCAAAGCATAAATCAACTGGGCAAAGTCCAGTAATTTCGTTCGCGAGCGCGCAGGTAAAGCTGATAATTCAATATTCTTAGCTGCTGCCAGTAGCGACCAGTCATGCTCGTCTGCAAATTCTTGCAATTTGCCAATTGTACCGGCACCCAACCCTCGTTTAGGCTCATTGACCACCCGATTAAAGCTCATCGAGTCATCGGGATTGGCAACTAGCCGCAAATAAGCTAGCACATCGCGAATTTCTTTACGATCGTAGAACTTGTGGCCACCGACAATCTTATAAGGAATGCTTGCTTTCATAAGTCGATCTTCAAAAATCCGTGATTGGGCATTAGTCCGATAAAGAATCGCAAAATCACCATAGTTAAATTTTTTGTCTTTAACCTCTGCTTTAATTTTACTAGTCACAAAGAGGGCTTCATCACTTTCACTTTGCGCCCGATAATAATTAAGTTTCGTTCCTTCAGGATTATCTGTCCACAATTTCTTGGGTTTGCGATAACTATTATGGGCAATTACAGAATTAGCCGCTTGCAAAATATTTTTCGTTGAGCGATAATTTTGCGCTAACAGAATACTTTGCGCATGGGGATAGTCACGTTCAAAGTTCATAATATTGGCCATATTTGCGCCCCGCCAACCATAAATACTCTGATCAGCATCACCCACCACACAAACATTTCGATAAGCCGCACCTAACAACTGTACTAATTGATATTGGGCCTCATTAGTATCCTGATACTCATCCACATGAATATAACGAAACTTCCGCTGATAAAAAGCCAACGTTTCTGGATCTTGATGAAACAAGACAATCGTTTGCATAATCAAATCATCGAAATCAAAAGCCTGATCACGATGTAATTCTTGTTGATAAATTTTATAAACTTGGGCAACGACTTGATCAAAGCCCTTCGCTGCCGTTTGTTCAAACTCCTTAGGTGTTTTTAGATCATTTTTTGCTTGACTGATAGCACCTAAAATTGCCTTAGGATCATATTGCTTTGGATCTAAATTCAACTGCCGAAGAATTCGCTTGATCAATGTCAATTGTTCAGAACTGTCAGCAATCGTAAAAGACCTTGAGTAGCCAATTTTTTCACTCTCACGTCTTAAGATTCGCACACAAAGCGCATGAAAAGTTGATACCCAAACATCATTAGCATCGTCACCTAATAATTTCTGCACCCGCTCACGCATTTCTTTGGCAGCCTTATTGGTAAAAGTAATCGCCAAAATCTGCCATGGTAAAACACCACGTTCCTGAATCAAATAAGCAATTCGGTGAGTTAAGACTCGTGTTTTCCCAGAACCGGCCCCAGCCATAATCAACAAGGGACCCTCAGTTGTTAAAACTGCCTCTTTTTGTTGATCATTTAATCCTGCTAATATACTGGTCGTGCCCATGTTGTCTTCCTTCCCGAAAATCAAAAATTTTCTATTGCCGTTAAGCAAAATAAAGTTATTCTAACAAACAATTATAACAGACATTTGAACTTAAAATGTTACGCTTATTTTACCGCAAAGGGAACAGATGTTTCAAATTTTCATTTACTTCATTAGTAACCTTAAGATGCGGAAATAGAATTGGTTCTGACCGCATTTCGGACTGCCGGTCGTAAAACACGGTGGACAATTGATTTAGTCTTATTGCCGGCAACAATCTCAGATGCGCGTCTGATTCTAATCGCTAAAGCAACAAAAAATAGTTGCGCTCATAAAACTAAAATAGCCTGCGTGATATCTTTCGATTTCATCTCAAAAGATTGTCACACAGGCCTTATAGTCTAATGTACCCTAACCTACCAAACACTCGTGTTCAATTTTGTTCTGCTAATTTCATTTAGCTGACATTGAATAATTGGTGGCTGTCTTTTCAGCACCACTTAAAAATCGATTAAACCTAAAACGAACCCGTTTAGCTCAAAATGCAGTGGCAGTTGGCGGAAACTAATTGGACTTAACTTATTTTAAGCCTAATCGTTTAAAAATCAGATCAACTCGGCGCAAATGCCAATGGTAATCAAATGCGTCATCAAGGTCAGCACTTGATATTTGCGACATCACTTTCGGATCAGCCGCTAATAGCTGTTTAAAATCTTGGCCTTGATCCCAAGCTAAAGCAGTTTTAGCCTGAACTAGATCATATGCTTGTTCCCGACTTAAGCCACTTTCAACTAGTTTAAGCAACACACGCTGACTATAAATCAAGCCGTGCGTGACCTGCATATTCTGCAGCATCCGTTCAGGAAAGACAACCAAATTGGTCAATAAGCGATTGAACCGGGTTAATTGATAATCCATTAACGATGTTGCATCTGGTAAAATAATTCGCTCAACAGAGCTATGGGAAATGTCTCGCTCATGCCACAGACCCACATCTTCTAAGGCTGGAATTTGATACCCACGAATTACCCGAGCCAATCCAGTTAGATTCTCTGACGTAATTGGATTACGCTTATGGGGCATCGCTGAAGATCCCTTCTGTCCTGAAGCAAAGCGTTCTTCGACTTCATGAACTTCAGTCCGTTGTAAATGACGAATCTCTAAAGCAAAACGTTCAATTGAAGTCGCTGTTAAGGCCAAAGCCGTTAAATACTCAGCGTGCAAATCGCGAGGCAACACTTGTGTGGAAATATCCTGAGCTCGTAACCCTAATTTTTTGGTGACATAAGCTTCGATTTCTGGGGGAATATTGGCAAAAGTTCCGACAGCACCACTCATTTTACCAGCTTCAACACCCTTGGCAGCATGTTCAAAACGTTCGATATCACGTTTCAATTCGGCATACCAAGTTGCCAAAACCAACCCAAAAGTTGTTGGTTCGGCATGAACACCATGAGTTCGACCAATCATAACTGTTTGTTCAAATTCTAAAGCGCGTTTTTTAATTGTGGCCAACAAAGCTTGTAAATCAGCACGGATCAAATCATTTGCTTGCTTTAAACGATAACCTTGAGCCGTATCAACGACATCTGTTGAAGTTAAGCCAAAGTGAATCCATTTCCGCTCTGGTCCTAAAGTTTCAGAAACTGCCCGCGTAAAAGCAACCACGTCATGCTTAGTCACTTTTTCTAACTCTTGAACTCGCGCCGTATCAAAACTAGCATTTTTTTGGATCCTCGCTAAATCAACAGCTGGAATTTCACCAAGCTCGGCCCAAGCTTCACAAGCGAAAATTTCAACCTCAAGCCAAGATTGGTATTGATTCTGTAAACTCCATACTTGAGCCATTTCTGGGCGAGTGTAACGTTCAATCATAACTTATTCTCCTTACAATCAACTAACTTCAAAAGCTGGGTTACCATAATTCAGTATTTTCAATTAATTCTAGTAAACTTGCATAATCATTTGCCACGATCGTCGCTTCACCAATCGTTGCATCTGAACTGAGCGGTTGTTGCAAAACCGGCCAAAACATAAATTGCCAATTAACCCGTTTAGGAATTTGTCCAAAAACTTGCGGCTCCAAATTAGCCGGCAATGACAAGAGTGCACCTTCTTGACGCAATACTAGATCAGGCACTGGCCATTCACAGAGATTACGTAAGTGCAGCTCATATTGAGAAAAGTTGGTCACACTGCCATACAAATCGGCTGCTTGATAAGGGCCTGGATAAATACGATTGACAAATAACACACCGGCTTCCGTTTCAAAGAAAGTCACCCCAAGTATGCCTTGATAATCAATCGCCGTAGCAATTTGAGTTGCCACCCGTTGAATTTCTTGGACAATCTCCGGCTGATTTTTTTGATGGGCTAAAGCGCTGTGAAAGTCGCCTTCGTGATAAACCGTTTCTAATACTGGAAAAGTTTGAACTCGTTTTTGAGCGTCTTTGCTAACCATAATCGCAAATTCTTTGGTGTAAGGTACCCATGATTCCAAGATGTAACTTCCGTCAGCCAACTGACCAGGTAACCGTTCCACATCATCATGACTTCGCAAAATATAATGAGAATGAATTCGTCCTAAACCTTTTTGAATTGGCTTTAAGACACAAGGAAATCCTAGAGAATCTACAGCCGAGCGAATATCATCTAAAGTGACTGCCATCGCATAAGGTGCGATATTGATATTGTGATCTTCCAAAAAAGTTTTTTCCAAATAGCGATCCTGAGTCATTGCGAGTAGTTCAGTTCCTTGCGGCAACTTATCTGCAATCTGAGCGTCATTTAAGCTATTGACATTAATCTTCTCATTTTGAAAAATAACAACCTCACTGGCAGCGGCTAATTGACGCAATAGCTTTGTATCAGCGGAAGTGCCGATAATAATTTGATCAGCTTCTTTAGCTGCTAAATCATTGGCATCAGCTACTAATAAATTAACTAAAAAGCCCAATTTGTGAGCAGCTTGGGCCAATTGCCAACTACCTTGACCGCCACCAATAATACCGGTATAAGAACGTGGATAAACAAAACTCATTTGACAATACCTCGATCATTAGAATTGAATTTCGAAAAAAACTCTAGAAAAAATGCAACCGACAGCAACTTAGCCCATTCATTCAACGGTACTAAGCTACAGGTTGCCCCAAAACATCACTATTATTATTCTATCAAATACCAGTACCGAAACCAAATTAGAGAGTGTGAGGAGCGACGCATTTTTGGCGTAGCCTAACTTCGATTATTTGCTTGAGCTGGTGCAACCAGATCGAGCAAATAATCAAGTTAGGCATAGCCATTTGTCGCTCCGAACACGTTTCAATCAGAGTGTGAAGGCTGGTGGTCTTTTGGCGTAGTACAATTTACCAGCCCGAACACATTAATCATCAGAAGCAGCTACAAAAACGACCTGACCATCTTCAAAGGCCTTGATTCTTGCCAATGATTCTGTTCGAATCCCTCGAGCATCTAATAATTGACGACCCTTTTGGAAAGTCTTTTCAATGACGATCCCCACGCCCTCCAGCTGTGCATGTGCTGCATCAATAATATCAATCAAGCCTTCAACCGCCTGACCATTAGCCAGGAAATCATCAATAATCAGAACACGATCATCAGCACTGAGAAACTTCTGCGAAATTGAAATTTCATTACTGACTTTTTTGGTATACGAATAAACTGTCGCTGTATATAAATCATTTTTTAAAGTTAACGACTTATGTTTCCGTGCAAAGACAACTGGCACTTTCAGCATTAAGCCAGCCATGACTGCCGGCGCAATTCCTGACGATTCCACTGTTAAAATTTTGGTAATTGGCTGATCTGCAAATAGTCGCTTAAACTCCGCCCCAATAGCATACATTAATTGGGGATCAATTTGGTGATTTAAGAAATTATCAACTTTAAGAACATTTCCATCCAACACTTGACCATCTTGACGAATTTTATCTTCTAATTCACGCATGTGAACCCTCCACTGCAATTTTTATAATTAGGCTTAACATAGCACAACCTAGCGATGCTGACAATTATTGCTTCATTAAATTGGCAAATCAACAGCCTACTGATCATACTTAGTTAACTGATAAGTTTCCACCAATTCAATAATTTTACTAGCATAATCAGGATCAGTTGCGTAGCCATCAGTTTCCAAGGCCTTCGCTGCTTCACGATAATCCTTCGCTGCTAAAAAATGTTGATATTGCTGGGGATTCCAGGTCGTGCCCCGCGTAAATAACTGGGCATGATCTTGAATCGATTCAGCATATGATTGATAAACTCGGAAGCGTGCCGTAATCGTTTGCCATTTTCCATTAACGTATTCTTGGGTGGTTAACTCTTGGGTGTTATTAGGATCTGAACCCTTAACCCCAAATAAATTATTATACTTTTGGCTCAAACTACTCTTCCCCCAATTACTTTCCAAGATTGCTTGTGCAATGGTCACACTCGGCAAGACATGAGTTGAGCTTTGTAATTGAACTGCTTCAGGCGCCACACGGCCAATAAAAGCTTGTTTTTCTTTCTGAACAGCAGCTTCTGATGACGACACTGCAGCCGCCTCCTCTTGAGCAGTATGTTGTTGCCAACGATCATAAGTTAAAACAAAAATTAGACCCACGGCAAAAACAACCGCGACCGTCCAGAAAAAACCATTTAAATCAATAAATTGACGTTGTTTTTTTGGTCGTCGTGAACTTAAACGCCGTCGTTTATGTTGTTTTGAATAACGCGAATAAGCCAAATTATCGCTCCTTATTTCTTAAACAAGCCAATCAATTAATCAGCCAAATCTCCACAAGCATCATTAAAATTTTGTCACAGGTTGTCGGAACATAATCATGTCCTGTAATGGCAAGCCGTCAACCACAATTGGCATCTGATATTCTTTGAAAAAATTAGGCCGAATCTGATAAAAACGAAAGCCATTATGTAAATAAAAACTTAAATTAGCTAAATCAGTATCGCCAGTTCCCACCAGCAAATACGCTTGGTCATTTTGCTGAGCCATTAAAAGGACCAAACGAATCAAGATACTGCCCAATCCTTGACCTTGAGCTGCAGGAGTAACCGCAATATTCATAATTTCCCAGGTGTCAACTGCACGCTGTTGAACGGCAACTTCCGCCAGAAAATGTTGCTTACGATCGTGGATTGCCCAGTAGCGACAGCGTGACTGATAACGAGCCAACATTTTCGGATCTTCATCAGCTAGTAATAGTAAATCTGCTAATGACACTTGTGCCTGTTGCGCAGTTAATTCAACTATTCTTAATTCTTTTGGCAACGCCAAGCTTTGTTCAAGCATCATCTCATCCTCCAATCACAGCAACACAACTTACAATTGTTATTGTTTATCATAACAAAAAAGGACCGGCAATATGCCGATCCAAAAAACTTTTTAATTTAAATTAAAATTAGTCTTTGTTAACGTTAACAGCTTGAGGTCCACGTTCGCTTTCTTCGATGTCGAAAGTAACGCCTTGGCCTTCTTCAAGAGTCTTGTAGCCGTCGCCTTGGATAGCTGAGAAATGTACGAATACATCGCTACCATCTTCGCGAGTGATAAAGCCATAACCTTTTTCTGCGTTAAACCATTTTACTGTTCCGTGTTCCATTAGAACGTTTCCTCCTTGGGGATACTTATATTTGTTTGTATTTCTGTGTGGTACTTTTGGAAGAAAGTCTATGCGAACAATCGAACCAATACCATTCAAAAAGTACAACTCTTATACTATCATGTAGGTAATATAAAAACAAGCGTTTCGGTCAAAAAAAGTGTGATATTTCTCAATATATCAATAACTAAAGCGCTGCCATGGTATCGAGCTGTATAGTTAACTGGACTTATGATTATCATTGTTGAAACTTGTTAAAAAATAGCCATAGCTTACTTTTGGCGGCGCTGCCACACGTGTTTTAAAGGAATTGCCAGCAATGGCACGATAATGATCGCGCTAATTGCTTCAGCCAAACCATTGACTCCCAATGCAATTAGTAAAACTTTAAACAAATTCTGCGAACTGCCCTGCATGCCAAGCTTGGCTAAAAGTGCTGCGCTATGATTTAAATAGAAAATACCAGTTAGCAAAACCACCCCCAGTGTATTAAAAGCGGCTCCTAAAAAGCCAGTAATGCCTAAGCTTACTGCTTGCGGTAACTTGATTCGTTCAAGCATCGTTGGCAACCAGCCAGCTAACCAGCCGACAAATAATCGTGGCGCGATAGCAATAATTGGGTTAGCAAACAGTAAAAACGTCACTGTCCCTGGTGAAGTATAGGCGCGAATTAAAGAAATGATGCCCCAAATCAAACCTAAAACAGCGCCTGAAGCAGGCCCTAGTAAAATTGCACCTACCATCACGGTCATTCCCATTAAAGTAATCACTGGTAATCCTGGTAATAATGGAATGTAACCTAAAAATGGTACCACTGCCTGCAATATTAAAATGGCAGTAAAAATACCAATTATCGCAATTTGCTGTGCTCGTTGTCGTGACTTATCCATCACTTTGCACCTCGTTTTCAACTTGTACTTATATTTTACCTGACTACACAGCTAGGTCAATACTGAACCAACTAACTAGAATGAGTTTATCTTTTTTTCAAAGTTAATGCATAAAAAAATGGCTCGTTTTTCTTAAATCGGTTTGAACTTTACTTGACAAAAATCGCAAATCACGTTAAATTGGACTAGACCAAACAAGGAGGATATAAATCATGCAAATTAAAATTGTTAAAGATAAACTTGCCGGTGGCGAAGCTGCCTTTGAAATGATTAAAGCTGGGATGGCTAACAACGCCAAGGTATTGGGTTTAGCTACTGGTAGTACCCCAATTACTTTGTACGATAAGATGACTGCTAGTGATCTTGACTTCTCAAACATGGTATCAGTTAACCTTGACGAATATGTAGGCTTACCTGCTAGCAACGACCAAAGCTACCACTACTTCATGAACGAACATCTCTTCAGCAAAAAACCATTTAAAGCAACTTATGTTCCAAACGGCGAAGCTGAAAACGTTGAAGCTGAGGTTGAACGTTACGAAAAAGTCATTGCTGACAACCCAATCGATATCCAAATCTTAGGCATTGGTCGTAATGGCCATATCGGTTTTAACGAACCAGGTTCACCATTGGATGGTCCTACTCATAAAGTTGCCTTAACTCAATCAACGATTGATGCTAATGCGCGTTTCTTCGAAAATGAATCTGATGTTCCTCGTTATGCTATTTCAATGGGTATCGGTTCAATCATGAAGAGCAAAGAAATCATCTTAATGGCTTATGGTGAAGACAAAGCTGATGCAATTCAAGCAACAGTTGAAGGTCCCGTTACTAACCACGTACCTGCAAGTGTCTTGCAAAACCATGCTAATGTTACTTTGATTTTAGACGAAGCAGCAGCAAGCAAATTATCTAAATAATTTATCTTTTTGGGAGTTCTAGGTTGCTAGGACTCTTTTTTTGACTTCAAAATAGTTTTATTTCGTATTTAAAAAAGGGCAAAAGCATTGGTATCGGTGAACAAACGGAATTGGTTCTGACGCCATTGCGGGCTTGCTGGTTGTGGAACGCGGCCGGGATTGATTTGAGCCAATTACAGACCAAAGTGCAAAACCATTAAAACCTAGTGAGGATGTCAAAACAGAATTGGTTCTGACTACATTGCGGGCGTTTTGGTTGTGGAACGCTGCCGGCGTTGATCTAAGCCAATTACAAACCAAATTGTCTTAGATACAAGCCTTCTACTAAGCGATAAATCGCCAAGTAGAATTTGGCTGCTTCTCGCAAGCTCGTACGCAAATACAAACCCATTGGCTGACAACCACGCCCTCCATTACGTCTGGAGTTGAGGTGGTGCACTTCACTATTGCTAGTGGTTAAGGCAAATATTGTGGGACAACTCAACTCTTTTTGGCAGATATGAAATTTGAACAGTAACGTCAAAATAGTCTAATTAAGAATTGATCTCTAATTCTGGAACATACTGATTTGTCCAACTCCATAAAACTTGTCAATCAAACTATTAGTCCACATCAATCTGTTTTTCCAAATAGTGGTAAGCAATCCCGTTAGTTTATCCTGGTGGTGGCTGGGCGATTGGCGTCAGAGAAGGGGGGTTCTTTGCGTACGAGCGATTTTGCGAGAAGCAGTGAAATTATTGTTAGAGTGTGAGGAGCAGCGGTCTTTCGGCGTAGAGTAACTGCAAATAATTGCTTGAGCTGGTGCAACCAGATCGAGTGATTATTTCAGTTACTCATAGCCGTTTGCTGCTCCGAACACGTTTGGTGCTTCAGCACTTACAATAAGCCTCGAATTTGAGATTTTCGTAGAAAAGCTCAAATCGACGGCCACGTCGTTTTCTACGCCCTCTTAATCGCCCAGCCACCACCAAGTCCAAATTGGGGAAGTCTTGGCACAATTTGAGGGCCACAGAATCGCTGGGTCCCTGCCACTACTCAACTACGGATCGACTAAAGCAATTAATTTTAGTAAAAAACTGTAATTGAATTTTTAGCAAACAAAAAAGGTGTTTTGAGAATGATCTCAAAACACCTTTTAGTTAGTGCGGGCAAGAAGACTCGAACTTCCACGACCTATAGGGGTCACAAGATCCTTAGTCTTGCGCGTCTACCAATTCCGCCATGCCCGCAAAAACAACTGCAAAATTAATTATAGTTGATTTTCGCAGTTGGGTCAATAGCGATTTGCTGTAATTTACCACGACAACGTCCACAAACATAGCGTTGCGTGTTAATTCGCCGTTGTCGCCAATAATCCATTCCACAATTGAGGCAGCGATAATGATACTGTGCTCGTTTTGAGCGCGTGACCACTGGATTAATTCGTGGTACGAATCGCAGACCACCGACTTCTTTAAGCAATTGACGAAATTCCACAGCCCGATGATCATGGGGCAAACCCAATAAATCTAAATGATAGTGACAAAGTTCATGTCGAATAATGTCTGGAAGAAGTTCACCATTTTGATATGCCACAAACCGCGGATTAAAATCCAAATGATGATCACCAGAAAAATAGCGACCACCAGTTGTCTTTAATCGCGAATTAAATCTAGCTTGATGTTCAAAGGGACGGTGAAAATCTGCCCACGAAATTTGTTCAACTAATTTTTGTAATTCAAAATCAGTCATTAGTGAGATCACGCATACTTAATTGCACACGCTCCCGCTTTAAGTCCACATCAAGAATCTTCACTTTGACAATATCGCCCACAGCCACGACTTTGCCAGGATCCTTAACAAAATGATCAGCTAGCTGCGAAATATGAACCAAGCCATCGTGCTTGACGCCAATATCAACAAACGCACCGAAATCAACCACATTACGAACCGTGCCTTGTAAAACCATTCCTGGATGTAAATCCTCAATTGTTAGCACATCTTGCCGTAGCAAAGGTGCAGCCACAGTATCACGCAAGTCACGACCAGGCTTACATAATCCAGCAATAATATCACGTAGCGTTTGTTCACCAACCGACCAGGACTCACTTAACTCAGTAACATTCAGTAACTTCGACATTGTCTGCAACATCTCACTACCCAAATCGGCTTTGGTCATCTTCAACTTTTTCAAAATCTTTTCAGCAATTGAGTAACTTTCTGGATGGATGTCAGTATTATCCAACGGCTCTGTACCGGTAATAATTCGCAAGAAGCCAATTGCTTGTTGGTAAGTTTTGGGTCCTAAACGCGGCACTTTTTGCAATTCTTTCCGATTTGCAAACTTCCCATGTTCATTTCGATAAGCCACAATATTATTCGAAATAGTGGCTGAAAAGCCAGAAATGTGTTGTAGTAAATCAACACTGGCCGTATTTAAATTGACCCCAACATTGTTGACCACATCCTCTACAACAATGTCTAATTGTGCCGTCAACTCTTTCTGGCTGACGTCATGTTGATACTGCCCGACACCGACTGCTTTCGGATCAATTTTCAATAATTCTGACAATGGATCTTGTAGACGCCGTGCAATACTAACTGCTGAACGTTCTTCAACATGCAACTGGGGAAATTCAGCCCGAGCATTATCACTAGCTGAATAAACTGAGGCGCCAGCTTCATTGACAATTACATAATAAACATCTCGCTTGGTCTTCTTTAAAGACGCGGCAACAAATTGTTCTGACTCACGGCTGGCCGTCCCATTACCAATGGCAATCATGGTCACTTGATATTTCTCTAAGAAATCAAGAAACTGCCCTTCAGCTTGGGCACGCTGATTAACTGGTGCTGGTTTATGGGGATAAATAACTAATTTATCTAAGAACTTACCGGTACCATCCACAACTGCTAATTTGCAACCAGTCCGATACGCAGGATCAAATCCTAAAACAGTTTTCCCCTTCAATGGTGGTTGCAACAATAAATGCCGCAAGTTCTCGCCAAAAACGGCGATTGCTTGTTGATCCGCTTTGGTTTTCAGGTCCGCACGAATTTCTCGTTCAATTGCAGGACCAATGAAACGCTTGTAAGCGTCGTCCACCGCCGCCACCATTTTTTCACTAGCAAATTGATTGCGATCACGATTTACTTTTTTAGTAATCAATTGTAATAACTGTGTGGGGTCAAAATCAATTTCGGCCTTCAGAACGCCCTCTTTTTCGGCACGATTAATTGCTAAGACTTGATGCGGCACTACTTTATTTAACGGTGCTGCAAATTCGTAATACAACTGATAAACTTGCTTCTCATCAGCATCTGCGTCTTTCAAACTACTCGTCAATGAGCCGTTATGTTCGGTGTAACGCCGAGTCAATTCCCGAAAATTCGCCTGGTCACTAATTTCATCAGCCAGAATTTCATGAACCCCTTGCCAAACTTCATCAGTGGTTGGCAATTCCTTGTCCGCATCGCAATACTTCACGGCCGCCGCATCCCACTGATCATTCGAATAGTTCGGTTGTTCTTTAATTAATTCTGCCAATGGTGCCAAGCCATTAGCCCGAGCAACCGTCGCCTTGCTTTTCCGCTTTTGCTTGTAAGGCAAATAAAGGTCCTCGACAGTTTGTAATTTGCTGGCACTTTCAATTGATTTTTGTAAATCAGGCGTTAGTTTACCCTGTTCTGTAATCGAACGGATCACTTCAGTCTTACGATTGGCCAGCGCTGTTAAACGCTTATATTCACTTTCAATCGCCCGAATTTGAACCTCATCCAGAGCACCCGTCATTTCTTTACGATAACGCGCAATGAACGGTACGGTATTGCCATCGTTTAATAACTCTAAAACAGCCTTGATGCCATGTGGCGCGTAATCCAAGTTAGTTTCAGTTTGTTTAACTATTGTTTGATTTAAAGTTTCTGTACTCATGAAAAATCTTCGTCCCCATTACTTTTGAATTCTAGATCAAGCTACTAATTCGTTGTAAATACTTACTGATTTTATCGGTAGCAGCATCTTGGGCTGCTTCCGCTGCTGAGAACGCCGCTTGATCAACGGATTGATCAGCCTGTAAACTGCCAGTCATTGCTTGGCAACCATCAACGAATTCTTGATACGCCGCTGCCAAAAACTTCTGATTGCCCATTAATCGAGCTGGAGGTACTGCGGCTGCCAGCTCATCGGCCAAGTCCTGATAGTCAGCCGTCCGCGCTGCAAAGGTTGTCTTGATTTCGTGATATTCATCAGCTGTTAAGCTAGCAACTGTGTCATCTTTAATGGCTTTTTGGATTTTTTGAAATAGTGGATCCAATTCTTCTTGAATCTTTTCAGTTTGCGAAACAACTTGATTAATCGTCAAACTATAATGACGTGCTTTTTGCTGCATTTTATTTGCCATAGCTATTAACCTCTTTAATTTAATATGCTTATTATACCAAAATTGACAATTACCTTGTACAGTCGATAAACTGAATTTATACTAGGTAAAATTTTCCACTGGTAAGATTTTTAATAACTGTCACTGAGTTTTGAGTCATGCAACTCGATCCATTAAATAGTATGCATTAATAAACGGAACCAACTTACTGAATATAATTCGACGACCTTTTTTATTATAACTATCAGATGAAATACTGTTAGTTAAACATTAGTTATTTTTCCCGAATTGTCAAATCAAGTGCAACACTTCCGACCTATTCTTAGTTATTGGTCTGGTTAATCAAAGTCTGGCAGGACTGCGATTGCCGATTGATAGTTGAGAATCTTTCGTGGTCTTTGGTTCAGAGCGTTTTGGCTTGCTTGAATCCCTGTTAAGGTCAATTGGCGCATTGAGCGGCCTT
>NZ_RHOT01000003.1 GCF_003946675.1 Lapidilactobacillus gannanensis
AGCGAACCCGCTATTATGACCTTGACTGAGCGTGTTAGTCGTTATGAAATCATCGTTAAGATTACGGACTATCACGCTAACACTTGTCGACAAGCCCTGCAAGATGTTATTAATGACTATGGTTCCGAATACTTTAAGACAGTTACTTTTGACAACGGTTCAGAGTTTGCGGATTTATCAAAGGTGAGTGGTACGACAGTGTACTTCGCCCATCCGTACTCACCTTGGGAACGTGGTACTAATGAGAACCAAAACCAGCTGATCCGTGAGTTCATTCCTAAAGGCCGCTCAATGCGCCAATTGACCTTAACAGGGATTCAAGCAATCCAAAACGCTCTGAACCAAAGACCACGAAAGGTTCTCAACTATCAATCGGCAATGGCAGTTCTGCCAGACTTCGATTAACTAGACCAATAACTAAGAATAGGTCGAAAGTGTTGCACTTGATTTGACAATTCGGGTAAAATAATCGGCTGAGTCTTAGGCATCAGTTATTTAGACGTAAAAAAAGATCACTGAGAAAAAACTCAGTGACCTCTTCTTATTAAATTAACGCTGACGCTTAGAAACATTAATTCGATTAATAGCCCGATTTAATGCAACTTGCGCACGGTTAACTTCATCAATATCATGTCGGGCTTCAGCAGCCTTAATTTCTTGTTGCGCCCGTTCACGAGCATGTTCAGCTCGAGAAACGTCAATATCCCGAGCGCGCTCGGCACTATCGGCAACAATTGAAGCGACATTATCATTAACTTCGAGAAAACCGCCATTTATGGCAATTGCATCTTGATGATCAGGGTTATCTGTCCGTTTAACACGAACTTCACCAATCGCAAGTGGTGCGATAATCGGTTCATGGTTTGCCATGATACCCAGATCGCCATCAACCGCACAAGCTACAAGTAGCGTGGCGTGATGGTCATAAACCACACCGTCGGGAGTCACAATGTTAACGGTGAACATCTTTACAGATTCCGCCATTGTTTATGCCTCCTTAATTGTCTTGATGTTTGTAACCCATTTTAGCTGCCTTAGCAACGGCGTCGTCGATTTTACCAACACTTCGGAAAGCATCTTCAGGTAAATCATCATATTTACCATCTAGAATAGCCTTAAATCCGGCAATAGTGTCTTTAACAGGCACATATGAACCAGGTTGACCAGTGAAAGCTTCGGCAACGAAGAAGTTCTGTGACAAGAAGAACTGAATCTTCCGGGCACGAGCAACTAAGACTTTTTCATCATCGGATAATTCATCCATCCCTAAGATGGAAATGATATCTTGTAATTCACGATATCGCTGTAAAACATGCTGAACACGTGTTGCTACAGCGTAATGTTCTTCACCAACAATTTGAGGATCCAAACCACTAGAAGAAGACTCTAGTGGGTCAACAGCCGGGTAAATACCTTGTTCAACTAATTTACGTTCCAAGTTAGTTGTAGCGTCCAAATGGGCAAAAGCTGTTGCTGGAGCCGGGTCAGTATAGTCATCAGCAGGAACATAAATGGCTTGAATTGAAGTAACAGAACCCTTCTTAGTTGAAGTAATTCGTTCCTGCAATTGTCCCATTTCTGTTGCCAATGTTGGCTGATAACCAACGGCTGAAGGCATCCGCCCTAAAAGAGCGGAAACTTCAGAACCGGCTTGAGTGAATCGGAAAATATTATCAATGAATAGCAGAACATCTTGACCTTCAACATCACGGAAGTATTCCGCAATGGTTAACCCAGTCAAGGCAACCCGCATACGGGCACCAGGCGGCTCGTTCATCTGACCAAACACCATGGCGGTTTTCTCCAGAACACCGGAACCCTTCATTTCAAAATAAAGGTCGTTACCCTCACGAGTACGTTCACCGACACCAGTAAAGACAGAAATACCACCATGTTCTTCGGCAATATTATGAATTAATTCCTGAATCAAAACGGTTTTACCAACACCGGCACCACCGAACAAACCAACTTTACCACCACGAATATATGGGGCTAATAAGTCGATAACTTTGATCCCTGTTTCCAAGATTTCTGAACTAGTACTTAATTCTTCGAACTTAGGAGCAGCTTTATGGATACCTTCACGATGGAAGTCTGGACCGAATTTCGGACCAGAGTCGATTGTTTCGCCTAAAACGTTAAAGACACGACCTAAAGTTTCTTTACCGACTGGCACCGAAATCGGTGCGCCGGAATCAGCAACTTCCATGCCACGTTGGAGGCCATCTGTCGACTCCATTGCGATGGTACGCATTACGCCATCACCAAGTTCAAGGGCAACTTCCAAGACAACGGTTGAGTCGTCATTTTTCGTTGCTTTTAATGCAGAGTTGATGTCTGGTAACCCTTCGTCGAGGGGAAACTCAACGTCAACAACTGGTCCAATAACTTGAACAATATGACCAACACTCATGCGTTATAATTCCTCCCATCTCTCTAAATTTTATTCAAGAGCCGCAGCTCCACCAACAATTTCTGTAATTTCCGTTGTGATCTGTGCTTGTCTTGCCCGGTTTAACTGGGTGGAAAGGTCACGAATTAAGTCATTGGCATTATCCGTGGCACTCTTCATCGCTGTCATTGACGATGCATGTTCGGCCGTTTTCGCGTCCATAATTGCACCGAAAATTAAACTCTCAGCATACTGAGGCAAAATTGCATTTAAAGCGACATCAACCGACGGGTCAGCTAAATATTCAGTTGCCGCCGTGTTGTGTACTTTATCAGTATCAAGATCAGTAATTGGTAACATCTTTTCAGCCCGAAACGCTGATGACAGTGAGTTAACATGATGATTGTAGCAAACGTACAACTCATCGAAGACCCCATCATCAAACATGGTAACCATCGTCTTAACAATTTCCCGAACTTCGTTAAAAGTTGGTGAATCACTAACACCACGGTACTCATAGGCTAATTGAATACCACGAGTCTTAAAGAATTCAGTACCCATGCCACCAACAACCATGACGGCATATTCACTGGGATCTTTATGATCAGATAAAATATCCATTACTGAACGGAGTACATTACTGTTATAACCGCCAACTAGACCACGGTCACTGGTGATGACCAAGTAACCGGTCTTTTTAACTGGGCGTTCAACTAAAAGATTGTTTAATGATAAAACATCCTCTTCAGTTGTCCCAGTTTTGCTTTTCGCATGTTGGCGCATGAGAGCAAGCTCCAAAACTTTATTAGCAGCAAGATGGGTGACGATTTCGCGAATTTTTTTGGCATAAACTTGGTAATTAGTAGACTTATCTTCCAGCCGAACTAGTTTTGATCCTGAAACCATTTGCATGGCACTAGTGATCTGACCAGTTTTTTTGGTGGAAGCAATTCGCCGTTTAATATCAATTAATGATTCAGCCAATGATCTCACCACTCCTTTGCTAACTTAAAAAACAGATTGTCCCTAATTGACCACTAATTACTTAGCAGTACTAGGACTGAAGCCTTCACTAAATGACTTAATTGCTGCTTGAATATCATCGTCAGCTGGTAAATTACCAGTATCACGAATTTGCTTCAATAAATCAGTATGATTACTGTCAAAATTAGCGAATAACTCATCTTGGTAACGTTGAATATCATCAACAGGGACACTATCCAAGAAACCATGAGTTAAGGCATACAAAATAATAACTTGTTTTTCAACCGGTAGTGGTTGATGCAAAGGCTGTTTCAAAACTTCGACAGTCCGTCGACCACGATTTAACTTGGCTTGAGTTGCTTCATCCAAATCAGAACCAAACTGAGCGAATGATTCCAATTCACGATAAGAAGCCAAATCAACCCGTAAGGTCCCGGCAACTTTCTTCATTGCTTTGATCTGTGCTGCACCACCGACCCGAGAGACGGAAGCACCGGCATCAATGGCTGGACGAGTTCCTGAATAGAATAAATCACTTTCCAAGAAAATCTGGCCATCGGTAATTGAAATAACGTTTGTTGGGATATAGGCAGAAATATCGCCGGCTTGAGTTTCAATGATTGGCAAAGCACTCATTGAACCACCACCCAAAGCGTCACTCAACTTAGCAGACCGTTCAAGCAAACGTGAATGCAAGTAGAAAATATCACCAGGATAAGCTTCACGACCAGGCGGACGACGGAGCAGCAATGATATTTCACGATAAGCGGAAGCTTGTTTACTTAAATCATCAAAAATGATCAAAACATGCTTGCCACGATACATAAAGTCTTCACCCATTGCTGAACCAGCATATGGGGCAATATACAATAGTGGTGCTGGTTCACTAGGACCGGCTTCCACAACAATTGTATAATCTAACGCACCAAATTTACGTAACGTTTCAACCTGGGCCCGAACAGTTGATTCCTTTTGACCAATAGCCACATAAACACAGATCATGTTTTGGCCTTTTTGATTCAAAATAGTATCAATAGCGATGGAAGTCTTACCAGTCTTCCGGTCACCAATGATCAACTCACGCTGGCCACGACCAATTGGTACCAAGGCATCAATTGCCTTTAAACCAGTTTGCAGTGGTTCGTCAACAGATTGACGTTGCATAACACCAGGCGCAGGTGATTCGATTGGACGTGTCTTAGTTGTCTTAATTGGACCGGCACCATCAACCGGTTGGCCCAAAGGATTAACGACACGACCAATTAATTCATCACCAACAGGTACTTCCATAATTCGACCTGTCCGTTTAACTGTATCGCCTTCGCGAATATCATCAAACTTACCCAAAACAATGATACCAACATCATTGACTTCCAAATTTTGGGCGATCCCATATGAACCATTAGAGAATTGTAACAGCTCACTGGACATCACGTTATCTAAACCATGGGCCCGAGCGATCCCATCACCTACATAGGTAACAGTCCCAACTTCATCGACCTTAAGCTGGTCTTGATAATTTGCTAATTGTTGTTTAATTAATGTACTAATCTCTTCAGCTTTGATGCTCAACCGATTCACCTCGCTTTACTCTTAAAATCCTAACTTAATGGCTGAGCTAATAACTCTCGCATTTGATTTAATCGTGTGCGAATACTGCCATCAATTCGACGATCTTGAACTTGAACAATGACACCACCGATAATTTCAGGATCGACGGTATTAACGACACTAGCGATCTTACCATCAAATCTTTGAACAAAAGCCTGCCCTAAAGCGGTTGTTTGTTCAGTCGTCATTGGTGTCGCTGTGACCGCTTTGATCAAAATTCGACCATTAGCAGCATCATAGCGCTTTTCGAACTCATCAATGATCAACCCTAAGTCGGCCATTCGTTTATAGTCGAAAAGCATTTGTAAAAAATTCTGAATCGTCTGCGAAAACGGCTTTTTCAACGTGCTAACAAGTTGGGCCTGATCAGCCAGTGTCACGCTAGAACTAGCCATCACTGCGTCAAAATCAGGATTATCTTGTAACACTTGCCGCAAAACTAATAACTCTTGAAAAAGTGGTTCAATCTCGTGCTGCTCATTGGCAAGCTCAAACAATGCCTTGGCATAACGTTTGCTAACTGTCGTATTATCGAGTTTCATCGGCATTCGTCAACCCCTTTATATAGGCATCGATCAACTCTTTCTGATCATCTGCGTTGAGATCCTTTTTAATGAGCGCTTCGGCGATATTGACCGCAATTTGTCCAACATCTTCGCGAGCACCATTTAAGGCATCGGTTTTAACTTGTTCAGCTTCAACCTTAGCTTTTGATTTCAATTGGGCAGCTTCAGTTTGCGCAGCGGTGACAATTTCTTGACGACTTTTCTCACCGTTTTCTTTGGCTGTATTAACAATTTGAATTGCTTCCGACTTGGAATTCTTCAATTCAGACTGTCGTTGTGCTGCCATCTGCTCAGCTTTGCTTCGAGATTCAGCGGCACCGTCAAGATCATCGGAAATCTTTTGGGCCCGCTTATCCATCATTTTCGTTACCGGACCCCATGCAAAGTGTTTAACTAACCACATTAACAGGATGAAAGTCACAATTAAGAAAATCGAATCGCCTAAGCTGGCATTGGCAGCAATAACTAATCCATTCGCCATGAACAACGCTCCCTTCTATTTAAAATTAACAAACAAAATTGCCAAGATTAAACAAAGAGAATCAAGAAGGCAACAACGATAGCCAAGATAGGAACGGCTTCAATCAAACCAACACCGATGAACATTGTACTACGCAATTGACCAGCTAATTCTGGTTGGCGAGCCATACTTTCAACAGTCTTAGAAATAACTTTCGCATTACCATAAGAAGTAGCTAAGGCAGCTAAACCTGCAGCGATGGCTGCGGCAACATATTTAATCATTTTCGAAATTCCTCCTAAATTTGAAATCCTACTCACGTTCTAATTTACGTGAAAAATAAACACAAGATAAAATTGCAAAAACATAAGCCTGAATGGCACCGATAAAGACTGAAAAGCCTTGCCAAATCATGGTCATTGGTGCCGCTACTACTGCAGTCAAAATACCAAAACTGCTAGCAACGTTTAACAATAAACCGATTAGAACTTCTCCGGCGAAGATATTCCCATACAGCCGTAATGATAAGGTCAAAAAGTTCGTAAACTCTTCAATCAAATTTATTGGCAATAAGAATCCTACCGGGCGAATAAAATTGCTCATGTAACCCTTGAAGCCCCACTTCTCAACTGAGTAGTAGTGCGACATTAACAAGGTAACCATGGCTAATGGCATCGTGACCATTGGATCTGCAGTCGGCGACTTGGTGAAAGTAATCCCATTAAATTTAACTTCTAAGAATAACCCTAATGTGTTAGAGAACAAAATAAATGTAAACAACACGAAGATATAGAAGTAAAATGGTTTGCCTTCATCACCTGGCATAATCGCTTTCACGATTCCATTAGTGAAATCAATCAAATACTCTAACAAGTTCTGACCCTTACCTGGTCTCATTGCCAATTTTCTTGATGTAAAGAAAACAAACAAAAATACCAGCAGTGCCGTCAGCAGGGTCGAGATACAGTTAGCTGTGTTAAACCTGAGCCCCATGAAAGTTAGGTATTGATATTTCTCGTCCAAAGCGCGCCTCCTTCCCAAAACAATCTGAAAGTTTCAAGAAAAAACGAGGTTTATTCTCGAAACTGGTGTTTCAGTCTCTAAACAAGTTCAGAAAACACAGACTAAATCTTAACACCAACAAAACTAAAATTCAAAGGAAAGTTCGCATGAAAAGGCTTTATCGCACGGTGTTTTATTTGGTGCCGAATAAACGATCACCAGCATCGCCAAGTCCAGGCGTAATGTAACCAGTTTCAGTTAGGCGATCATCTAAGGCCGCTGCATAAATATCAACATCAGGATGAGCCTTCTGAACTGCCTCGACCCCTTCTGGTGCAGCTACTAAAACGACCAACCGCATACTTTTGGCACCGCGCTTCTTCAAAGCGTCAATTGCCATATTAGCTGAACCACCAGTTGCTAACATTGGATCAACAATAAATAAAATTCGTTGATCAATATCAGGCGGCATCTTGACAAAATATTCGTGCGGTTCCAAAGTTTTCTCGTCACGATACATGCCAATGTGACCAACCTTTGCCGCTGGAATTAACTCTAAAACACCATCGACCATCCCTAAACCAGCACGTAAAATTGGCACAACTGCTAATTTCTTACCAGCTAATTGCTTTTGCACAGTTTTACCCATTGGTGTCTCAATCTCGACATCCTGTAAAGGTAAATCGCGGGTAATTTCGTAAACCATCAACTCGGCAATTTCATTCGCAACCTCGCGAAATACTTTTGTCCCCGTTGACTTATCACGAATGATCGTTAACTTGTGCTGAATCAATGGATGATTCAAAACGGTAAATTTTCCCATACCTTTGCCACCTTTCATTTTCCAAATCATATCAATGATAAGCTAGTTGCCCTTAAATATCTACCTGATTAGCCCCAATTTATTGGAAAACTTTCGGCAAAATCATTGATTTTTTGATGTAACCGCTTCAATTCAACGTCATCTTCGCGATTTTGGATAGCCGCGATAATGAAGTGAGCAATTTGGGTGACGTCTGCTTCCTTCATTCCTCTGGTAGTAATCGCTGGCGTCCCAATTCGAATACCACTTGTTTTAAAAGGCCCGTTCTGTTCAAAAGGAATCGTGTTTTTGTTAAGCGTAATCTGTAAAGAATCTAATAATTCTTGAACATCACGACCATACAAGCCGGTGCCCGTCACATCTAATAACATTAGATGATTATCTGTCCCACCAGAAACAACCCGAAAAGTTGGATCTGCATTGAAGACTGCTGCCATCGCCTGAGCGTTCAAAACAATTTGGCGTGCATAAGTCTTGAATTCTGGCTGCAAGGCTTCGCCTAACGCAATAGCTTTGGCTGCAATCACATGCTCCAAAGGACCACCTTGAGTACCTGGGAAAACAGCTGAGTTAATTGCTTTGCCATATTTTGCTTTTGCCAAAATCATGCCACCACGAGGTCCCCGTAATGTTTTGTGAGTAGTCGTCGTCACCACGTCGCTATAGGGTACCGGACTAGGATGAACCCCGGCAGCAACTAAACCAGCAATATGCGCCATATCCACCATTAATAGTGCACCGACTTGATCAGCTATTTCCCGTAAGCGCGGAAAATCAATCAGCCGACTATACGCAGAAGCACCTGCAACAATTAATTTTGGTTGAACTTCTTTGGCAATTCTCAGAATTTCTTCATAATCAAGTTGTTCTGTTTCGGGATCCACGCCATAACTATGGAAATTATAAGTCTCACCACTAAAATTAACTGGCGAACCATGAGTCAAATGACCACCAGCCGTTAAATCCATCCCTAAAACGTTGTCGCCTGGTTTTAACAAAGCACGATAAACCGCCTCATTGGCTTGCGAGCCAGAATGTGGTTGCACATTAGCATACTCGGCCCCAAATAATTCGCGCGCCCGATCAATCGCTAACTGCTCAATTTGATCAATATACTCACAACCACCGTAAAAACGATGGCCAGGATAGCCTTCTGCATATTTATTAGTTAGCACACTGCCTTGAGCAGCTCGAACTGCATTCGACACAACATTTTCTGAAGCAATTAACTCAATGTTTTGTCGCTGCCGCGTTTCTTCATGATGAATTGCTGTCCAGACAGCTTGATCACGATTATTAAATTCCATTCGATAACCCCCTTGATTCACATTATACTGATATTTTACTCAATTCTAAACGTTATTGCCTAATAACTAACACCGAATTATTCCCCACGAGTTCTGCCATATTTTTTCGTGGAAAAGACTAAATTATTTTTGATAAAATTGACCACCGGCGGCCTTCTTTAAGCGATTCATATAGGCTAAGCCTAGTTTTTGTTCAGCTACACCGGCAGCTAAAATAACTTTGACTTGAGGGTGATCATCAAAAAAACGTAACCCGGCAAAAAGATCTTGAGCCGCTGTCGTGATATTATCGCCAAGTGAATAAGTGAGGACTTGATGAGAATTTGTGTCAAGCTTTAATTGCGCCAGTTGTTGGTCAAAAGCCAAGATGCCTAAAGGTGCTGTTTGTTGGGTCAGCTCCTGAGCCACAGCTGCTTTAAAGTCAGATTGATTGGCAACTATCAAGACTTGCGCACTCGGCGCATAATGTTTATATTTCATTCCTGGCGCCTTAGGTATTTCGTCTTTTTTAACATGGTGTTGCTCAGTTTCAACTGGCCCAATAATTGGCGCCAAATCATCAGCATTAATAAAGCCTGGCCGCAAGATTGCCGCAGGCTGGACACTTAAATCAATCACTGTTGATTCCAAGCCGACCTTAGTCGGACCATCATCCAGAATACCGGCAATTTTACCACCTAAATCATGATAGACATGCTGTGCTGTAGTTGGACTTGGCTTACCTGAAGTATTCGCAGAAGGACCTACAATGGGAATGCCAGTTTCCCGAATTAAAGCCAAAGTAGCCGCATTGTTAGGCATTCGAAAAGCCGCCGTTTGCAAACCACCAGTTACACAAGGTAATAAACTACCAGGTAAAATCGGCAGGATAATCGTCAGTGGACCTGGCCAGAAGGCCTTCATCAAAGCTAATGCAGCTGCATTCTTAGCGGCGTAATGCCAAACCATCTCCGGCGAATTCACATGGACAATCAATGGGTTATCACTTGGACGGCCCTTAGCCTGATAAACAGCCTTAACTGAAGCTTCACGGTTGATAACTGCGCCTAAACCGTAAACCGTTTCTGTGGGAAAACTAATTAGTTCACCTTGCCGTAATAACGCTGCTGCTGCAGAAATCTCTTGCGTATTAAAAATTTTTGTTTCCATAAATAACCTCACAACTTCTTTCTTGATACATAAAACTTAATTTCTAATTGCTGTCCTTGATTAATCCGGCAATTTAATCCGCGCCATTCGTGGCCAACCAGCCAGATCTTGCTTGATCTGAATGGTTGCTTGCGGGAGGGCTTGCTGATAAATCTCACGAATTGACGCTGCTTGTTGATACCCAAATTCTAGAAAAAGTTGTCCCGCCGGTTTTAAATGAGCTGCGACTGTTTGCGCCAACTGCTGATACAGAGCCAATCCCTGGTTATCGGCATATAAAGCCTGTTGTGGTTCAAAATTTTTAACTGAGTAATCCATTACCCTAGTTTCTGATCGACTGATATAGGGTGGATTAGAAATAATGATATCAAACTGTTCATTATCCACGGCAGCCAGCAAATCGCCCTGTCTAAAATGAATGGCTAACTGTAAATGTTGAGCATTTTCCTGGGCAACTGCTAGTGCAGCCTCACTAATATCAGAGGCCCAAACATCACTGGCTGGTAACTCATGCTTGATTGCCAAGGCAATTGCACCAGAACCTGTCCCCACATCCAAAATCCGTAACGCTTTCGTTGCTGGCGTACTTTCTAACAGCCAAGCCACCAGCAGTTCGGTCTCTGGCCGCGGGATCAGCGTTGCTGGCGTTACTTTAAGCGGTAAATCGTAAAACCAAGCTTGTCCTAAAATATATTGTGCTGGCTGACCTGTTAGCAGAGTGGCAACGTCAGCTTGAAACTGCTGCCAAGCAGCTACCGGCATTTCGGACCGCTCTTTAAAAATCAAATCAGTTTTAGTCCATTTTTGTCGTTCCAATAAAATGTACTCCGCTGCTTGCTCATCTAATTGTTTTTCTTTTAGTAGCAAAAAAGCCCACTTAAGGGCCTTATAATACGTCGGTCGATTCATCAGTAATTCGCTCCAACTTCTTGGTTTGATCCCAAACAATCAAGGCATCAATCACTTCACCAAGTTCACCGTTCATGATTCGATCAAGTTTATTCAACGTCAAACCAATCCGATGATCAGTTACCCGATTTTGAGGATAATTATAGGTCCGAATTCGCTCTGAACGATCCCCCGTCCCGACAGCTGACTTACGATTAGCATCATATTCGTTTTGATTTTGACTTTCATAATAGTCGTACACCCGTGAACGTAAAATTTGCATCGCCTTTTCACGGTTTTGCTGTTGTGACCGTTGATCTTGCATTGCCACAACAATCCCTGTTGGTAAATGGGTCATCCGCACCGCAGAACTGGTCTTATTAATATGCTGACCACCAGCACCAGACGAACGATAAACATCAACTCGAATATCTTTAGGATCAATATCTAAATCAACTGCGTCATATTCAGGCATCACCGCAACTGTTGCCGTAGAGGTATGAACTCGCCCAGCAGATTCCGTTTCAGGAACTCGTTGAACTCGATGGGCGCCATTTTCATATTTTAATTTTGAATAGACATTTTCACCAGTGATCATGACGGCAACTTCTTTAAAACCGCCAACTTCAGTCCGATTCTCATCAACAATTTCAAATTGCCAATTCTGACGTTCAGCATAATGATGATACATATTCAATAAATCTCCAGCAAAGAGTGAAGCTTCATCGCCACCAGCAGCGCCACGAATTTCCATAATAATGTTTTTATCATCGTTAGGATCAGTAGGAATCATTAACAACATGATTTCATGTTCCAATTGATCGCGTTCGGCAGTTAAATCGTCAATTTCAGCTTTAGCTAAATCAGCTAATTCTTTATCATTGCTTTCCCGCATGATTTCATCATTGTCACTAATTTCCTGAACCACTTCACGGTAACGTTTATACTTGTTGACCACATCAAGCATTCCGGCAGCTTCCTTGGAAACTTCCAAATAACGCTTAGTATTGCCAATTACTTCTGGATCAGCCATCATTTCAGTTAATTCATCGTAACGATCAACCAATCCATCTAATTGTGCTAAAATCTTGTCCATTAGGCTTGATCAGCCTCACTTTCCTCAAACTCATGGAGATCAGGATGATAATAATGTTCGCGACAAACTGGGTAATAAGATTCATTACCACCAATCTGCACTTGCTCACCTTCATAAACCGGCCGACCATTGTTGACCCGTAAATTCATCGTTGCCTTGCGTTGACAGAACCAGCAAATCGTTTTAATTTCTTCGATTTTGTCAGCATAAAGCAATAAATAACGGGAGCCATCAAATAATTCATTCCGAAAATCATTTTTTAGGCCAAAAGTCATCACTGGAATTCCTAATTCATCAACAACTCGCGCTGCTTCGTAGACATGATGCTTCTCCAAAAATTGGGCCTCATCAATTAAAACACAAGCAGGCTGTGGCTTAATCTTGGCCACTTCATCAAAAATATTTGTTGATGGAAAAATAGATTCGGCTTTACGGCGCAAGCCAATTCGACTAGCCACATAACCAACACCATCCCGAGAATCAAGGCTGCTGGTCATTAATAAAACTGGTTTGTGCTCTTCTTCATAGTTATGGGCAACTTTTAAAATCTCAATCGTCTTGCCAGAGTTCATTGCCCCATAGCGATAAAATAACTGTGCCATTAGTTTGCCTCCTGAAGTTCATTCGTTTTTAAGTATAAACGATTTTCAACAAATTGCCTAACTAAAATTACATAGTGTGAGGGCTGGTGGTTTTTTGGCGTAGTACAATTTCAAATATTTGCATGAGCGGTACAACCGATCGTGTGAATATTTAAATTGTACCTAGCCATTTACCAGCCTGAACACGTTTCAACCAGAGTGTGAGGGGTGCCGATCTTTTGGCGTAGGATAATTTCAAATAATTGCTTGAGCTGCACAGCAGATCGAGTAATTATTTAAATTAGCCATAGCCATTTGGCAACCCGAACACGTTTCAGATAGAGTGTGAGGGCTGGTGTTTTTTTGGCGTAGCCTAACTTCAAATAATGATTTGAGCTGGTGCAACCAGATCGAAGCATTATTTAAGTTAAGCCTAGCCATTTACCAGCCCGAACACATTTCAAAACTTAGAAAATATTTAACCCTCAGTGAACCTAGCCAGCAACAATCGGCTTATCCAGTTTGCCAACACCTAATCAGTAAAAAAATCGGTTCAATATGGTAAAATAAAAAGCGATTAGTTTAATTATCAGCCGGTTAACACTGATAAAAACTAACCATACTTAAATAATATTAACTTAACGAAGAAATTTTAAATAAACGAGGAAAAGTTCATGTCTTTAAATTCTGTCCTAGCCAAAGCAGTTGGCCGTAGTAGTTACTGGTTTCTGCACACTTTTCGCAGTGGTGGCAGTTCCTTGCCAGGTAAATTAGCCACCAAAATTGACCCACAAGTCCTTAAACATTTAGGTGCCAAATATGACGTGATTATCGTTACAGGTACCAATGGCAAAACCATGACGACCTCACTACTGACTAAAATCATCAAGCAAGTACAGCCAGACGTGCTGACAAATCCCAGTGGTTCAAATATGCTTCAGGGAATCGTCACTTCTTTTCTGGCGGCACCAAAGCCTGGCGCCAAACCACTGGCTATTCTAGAAGTAGACGAGGCTAACGTCGCGCCGGTCTGTGCCCAAATCACCCCGAAAGCCTTTGTCCTGACCAATATTTTCCGTGACCAAATGGATCGTTATGGTGAAATCTATACCACCTACAAGAAAATTATTGATGGCGTGAAACTGGCACCTACCGCAACGCTAATCGTCAATGGTGATGCGCCAATTTTTAATGACGCGCAGTTAAAAAATCCAATTGTCTACTATGGCTTTGCCGATAAAAACGGTTCTGCGGCAGATTTACGGGCTAGTTTTAATTCTGATGGCGTGCTTTGCCCAGTTTGCCAACACATTTTACATTACCACAGTATTACTTATGCCAATCTTGGTGATTATTTTTGCCCCAATTGTGGTTTCGAGCGACCTGAATTAACTGACGAAGTGACTGCCATTGAAGAGTTACGACCAACTTTCTCAAAGTTTCGGATCAATAACACCGACTTAACTATTCACGTCGGTGGCATGTATAATATTTATAATGCCCTAGCCGCCTTTAGTGCAGCCCATTTTCTTAACATTCCCACTGAAAAAATAATTGCGGCTTTTAATCATGATGAACAAGTTTTCGGTCGTCAGGAAGTAATTAAACTTAATGGCAAACATGCAACCATTATTCTTGTTAAAAATCCGGTTGGCTTAAATCAAGTTTTTGATTTGATCAAAACAGACACCGAACCTTTTTCGCTAGGATTTTTGCTAAATGCCAATCCAGCTGATGGTCGTGACACGAGTTGGATTTGGGATGGTGAATTTGAAAACCTGCCCTATCAAAAAATCCCGCAAATCATCTTAAGTGGTGAGCGGGAGCCTGATATTCATTTACGTTTTCAAGTTGCTGGTGCCAGTGATGCGCAATTGATCACTAGTGATTCTCTGGACGCTTTTATTGACCAAGCTGGGATTATTCCCAATCAACATCTTTACATCTTGACAACCTATACAGCAATGTTAGCTTTACGTAAAAAACTGGCAGAACAGGGTATTATCGCAGCAGGCTATTAATCTGTTAGTTCCTGAATAAACGATTGAACGATGGCTTCTCGAGCGATGAGAAAGCGATCGTTTTTTTGTTGGGGATGAACGCGATTGCTTAGCACAATCAACCCCTGCTGTCGCTGCAAATCTAATAACAAAAATGTCCCCGTGAAGCCAGTATGAAATAGCAATTGATGCCCATCGACTGCCGATCGCAAAGCCCAAGCCAAGGATCGGCCCAGTTGGTGTCCAGTCCAGTCTTGCAGCAAACTTTGCCGAAATTCTGCACTCAGCAAGTCCGGTAAATCAGGGCGCTGACCAAGATACCATTGACTAAACGTCACCAAATCATTTAAATCAGCAAATAGCCCCGCAGAACCACAATGCATCCCTAAAATTTGAGCTTTGGGATCATGAACTTGTCCTTGACGCAAGTAACCAGCCTGATAAGTAGTCGGGACACAGCGACTAGCAACTGGTTTAAAGGTCGTGTTGAATAAACGTAGTGGCTGAAGGACTCGTTCCGTAATAACTGTCTGAATTGGTTGCTGACAAATTGCTTCGACAATCCAACCCAAATACAGAAAACCAACATCCGTATAAACCATTTGGCGCTCAAAAGTGGCCGTCACTGGTAAAGCCAACAAAGCCGCCTGCAAATCAATTGCACTTAATTGATTGCGATGCGGAATATAGCCTGCAATACCTGACGTATGCGTTAATAAATGTCGCAAGGTCACACGGTGGTCCTTAAAAGCTGGTAAATATTGTTGCACCGAATCATCAAGCTGACACTTACCTGCCGCAATGAGTTCAAAAACAACCGTCGCCGTTCCGACCACTTTCGTCAGACTAGCTAAATCATAAAGTAAGCCTGGTTGTAAGCGCTCCGGCTCTGGGAACCATTGTTTATCTCCTTGCACTTTCGTCATAACTGTTTGACCATTAATCAGTGCATAACTTAAGCCAGGAACAATCTGCTGCTGTAATAAGCTATTTAATAGTGCTTGCGTCCTTGGATACATCACATCACCCTCTAACTTTTAGTATAGCATTTTCAAAGCAAGGCCAAATAAAAATTAGCGTTGGGTCATATAAAAGCAGACTAACGCTAATTAGCTCGGTGATTCTTCAAAAAAAGTTAACTGGTTCTAACGCTAGCTAATATATGACAAAAGGCAGTCAGCCGGTCAGCAGTAACGTAAAAAGAGCGCCCAATTCTTCTGACGAATTGGACGCTCTTTGTGTCACTAAGCGGCACTGACTGTTCTTTTGAGAACACGTTTCAGCAGCCAAAGTTCACTTTATTATTTGATTATAAATTTCGTTTAAAATCAGCTCAGCCTATTTCTTTACTAAATACATATAAAGTGCTTTAGTCGAGAAATTAGTTTCAAAGGTAACCCCTTTGCTATGAATGTTATCAATCGTGGTTTGCCCGTTTTCGGCTTTCTTAGCAAGTTTTTGATAATCTTTCAAAACCTGTTTACCATCTGCACCAACACTGTTTGATAAGGCAACCAGTTGTAATGCAAACTTTTTCATTTCAGTTTTTGATTTCATTTTGCTAACACTAAACACATAGGCCACACCAACCAATTGTTGATTCTGAACATTGACGCGAATCCGCAAGCCATCAGCATTAACTAAATCAGTCAGCCCATCTTTAATTTGCATCGGCAACACACTAGCACCTGTTTTCATTTGCTGGTTAATAACATTATAGGTCATCGCAAATTTAGGATAACTTGCTAATGGTTTTGCTTTAGCAACGGTCACTGTTTTGGTCGTGGTCACGCCGCGACGCTTGGCCGCCAGTTTAACTTTTGTCGCTTTTAATTGGCTAGGTACTTGGATCACAAAAGTACCATCTTGATTATTAACTTTTTTCGTTTGTCCAGCACCAATTTGATAAGTTAAAGCAGCATTTTTTGAAGCTGTTCCCTTAACTACAGTGACAATGCCATCAGGCTTAAATGTCTGAGCACTTGGTTTTAAACTAGGCTGCTTACTTTGACACCCAGCTAAACCAATCACACCAACTACTAATAGGGCAAGACTAGCCACAAGCTTTTTAATTTTCATGATTGACTTCCTTCCCCATTAAATTTCCACGTTGCCAGTAAACTGTGAATTATACAAATCAGCATAAAATCCTTGCTTAGCCATTAACTGATCGTGATTCCCAGTTTCAACAATTGAGCCGTGGTTCATCACTAAGATATTATCGGCATCACGAATTGTTGACAAACGATGGGCAACAACAAAACTAGTCCGACCTTTAAGCAAACGGCCCATTGCATGTTGAATGTGTAATTCAGTCCGTGTATCAACAGAAGATGTCGCCTCATCAAGAATTAGAATTTCAGGATCGGCAACAAAAGCCCGCGCAATAGTTAACAATTGTCGTTGTCCTTGGGAAATATTAGAAGCTTCCTCATTTAGGACTGTATCATAGCCATCTGGCAACTGCCGGACAAATTCATCAACATGAGCTGCTTTAGCTGCAGCAATAATTTCATCATGAGTGGCATCCTCACGCCCATACTTCAAATTATCATAGATTGTCCCAGTAAAGAGCCAAGTATCTTGAAGTACCATCGCAAAGTGACGGCGTAAATCTTCGCGCTTCATATTCCGCGTATCAACACCCTTTAAGCGAATAGAACCACCAGCCACATCATAGAAGCGCTCTAACAAATTAATAATGGTCGTTTTGCCGGCACCAGTTGGTCCAACAATAGCAATCATCTGACCAGGTTTAACAGCTAAATTATAGTCAGTCATTAGCAAATCTTTGCCTTGATAACCAAACTTAACATGTGCCATCGTCAAAATATCTTTGCTAGCTGCTACGTCAGGAAGATCAACCTGATCATCAGTCATATCATCCTCATCAAGTACCTCAAAGACACGCTCAGCAGAAGCAACGGTTGCTTGAATCGTATTAGTTAAGTTAGCCAATTGGGTGATTGGTTGCGAGAATTGTTGCGTATATTGCAAGAATGCTTGCACATCACCTAATGACATGCTCCCATTAGCTACTTGGATACCACCAAGAACCCCAACGAACACATACCCTAAGTTATTAATGAAAGTCATTAATGGCATAATTAATCCAGAGATCATTTGTGCTTTCCATGAAGCAGCGTACAAACGCTCATTTTCTTCATTAAATTCACTAATGGCTTGAGTCTCATGATTAAAGCTACGATTGATAATATGACCAGCGTAGTTCTCTTCAATTTGATTATTTAATAATCCTAAACTCTTCTGTTGGGCTGCGAAGAACCGTTGCGACCGTGGTGCAACAACACCAACAACAACTAGGCTTAACGGAATCGTGGCAATTGCGACTAAAGTTAATTGCCAACTAATTGTTAACATCATCCACAAAGTCCCAATGAACATCACCGTACTTTGAATCAACTGCGTCAAACTTTGTTGCAAAGTTCCGGCAATGTTATCCATATCGTTAATGGCCCGCGACATAATATCACCATTAGAGTGGGTGTCGTAGTAGTTAATCGGTAACGTCTTCATTTTGGCTTTCATTTCTCGGCGTAACCGATAAACAGTTTCCTGTGAAATCCGCGTCATCATGAACTGCATGATAAAGTTTAACAGTGCCGAAGCCACATACATCATAATGACCGTCATGATAATTGATTCAATTTTAGTAAAATCAATTGGGTATTCTTTCATGGCAATCCCGGCCTTTTGCATTGCCGTACCACTCATCACACCCTTAAAAAGTTCTGTAGTTGCCTTTCCTAAAATCTT
The DNA here is from genome assembly GCF_003946675.1 of Lapidilactobacillus gannanensis. Lineage (GTDB taxonomy): Bacteria > Bacillota > Bacilli > Lactobacillales > Lactobacillaceae > Lapidilactobacillus > Lapidilactobacillus gannanensis. The sequence goes on from NZ_RHOT01000003.1 coordinate 18,637, forward strand.
CGGCGTTTGTACCTGAAGAATTTGCGAGCCCACAGCGAAAATCATCACAATTACTAACGCAATTCGATATTTAGCCATGTAATTAAACAAACGGCCAACAGTGCCCCAGAAATTCTTAGCCTTTTCACCAGGAAGCGCCATCCCACCGCCGGGACCGTGACCCCCCATTGGTCGAGCTGGATGGGAATTGCTGCGATTATTTTGTTCACTCATTAGAAGCACTCCCTTCCTTAATTTGTGAATCAACGATTTCGCGATAAACCTCATTATTTTCTTTTAATTCTTGATGTGTGCCTAAACCCACCATCTTGCCATCTTCAAGAACAATAATTTGATCAGCATCAGCAACAGTTGACACTCGTTGACCTACAATGACAATAATGGCTTGATTGACAGTCTTGTCTTGACGTAGTGCCTGACGCAATAGAGCATCAGTCTTAAAGTCAAGGGCTGAGAAAGAATCATCGAAAATATAAACTGAAGCTTTTTTAACCAATGCTCGGGCGATTGCTAGCCGTTGTTTCTGACCACCAGAGAAGTTATCGCCACCTTGTTCAACAAAAGTATCTAAGCCATCACTTTCGCGGATAAAGTCAGCTGCTTGAGCAATTTCTAAGGCATGCCACAATTCATCATCAGTCGCCTGAGCATTCCCATATAATAAGTTATCTCGCAAGGAACCCTTGAACAAAACTGCTTTTTGTGGCACTAAAGCAATTTGATCTTGCAAATCATGTTTGCTGACGGATTCAACATTTAACCCATTGACCCGCACCGCACCTTGTTCAACATCATAAAAGCGAGGGATCAAGTTGATCAATGTTGATTTACCAGAACCTGTCCCACCAATAATTGCTAAGGTTTGACCAGCCTTCATATGCGCATGAACGTCAATTAACGCTGGCTTCTCTGCCCCATGATAACGGAAAACGACGTCATCAAAATCCAATTGAGCTGGTTCGTCAGTACTAAACTTCTTAGGATCTTTAGGTTCAAGAATCCGAGTCTTCAAATCAAAGACTTTTTGAATCCGATCAGCTGAAGCTTGTGCACGGGGAATAAAGACAAAGACCATTGCTAACATCATAAAACTCATTAAAATCTGCATCGCATACGTCATGAAAGCAATCATATTCCCAATCGGCATCGCCTGATTAGCAATCAAATGACCACCAAACCAAGTAATTGCAATGTTGGTCCCACTCATGACCAAAGTCATCACAGGAAACATTGCGGCCATAATTGAAAATACTTTCCGAGCATTATTCGTATAATCACGGTTAACACCATCAAAACGATTTTGTTCGAAATTATCACGGACAAACGCACGAATAACTCTTACCCCCGTTAAACCTTCACGGAAGACTAAGTTTAATTTATCAGTCTTAGTTTGCATTGCTTTAAATAATGGCACTGCAAAATACATAATAATGCCGATAAAGACAACAATAATTGGAATAACGACAATGAAAATACTTGTTAATTGTGCATCCTTTTGATAGGCCATGAAACTAGCACCAATTAACGTGATTGGTGCCATAATCATCATTCTTAAAGCCACCATCGCCACGTTTTGAATTTGAATAACATCATTTGTGGTCCGCGTAATCAGCGAAGAAGTCCCAACTTGATCAAATTCATCATCAGACATATTTAAAACTTTTTGATAAATATCTCGACGTAAATTTTTACCTAACGTTTGTGAAGTACGTGCCGCCAACAACACATTACCGAAGGCAAAAATAACAGCTAGCAGTGACACAAGCAACATCTTACCGCCAACACTCCAGATATAACTGACGTCACCTTTGGCAACACCATCATTTACCAAATCCGAAGTCAGATTTGGTAAGTAAAGATTAGTCACAACTTGACCAATCATAAAGAGAACCGCACCAATAACTGCCCAAACGGACACACGATTCTTAGCAATTTTTATCATGCCTGATTCCCCCTTGTCGAATTCAAAACACCATTTTCAAACCAGCTTAGAACCAAATCAAATTGTTCATCGAAATCATCAGAGGTCACTGGCAACTCCTGGTTCTGTAACATAAAGTAACGCGCCGTTGAATGACCTAAGAAGCCTAATAAGATATGAATCAACAAATCGAATTGTTCTTCATCTACATTGAGTAAACTTAAATCTGTGTGCGCCTTAATTTCCTCAGTCCATTGTGAGAAATGGTGATGAGGTCGAACATGCATTGGTGACAGTCGCTGGTAATTACGATAATCAAGATCCATAAATAAATTACGTAAAAGCTTTTTATCGGGACCATTCACAAAAGTAAAAATTTCTTGATGAAACATGGCTTTCAATGCAGCAAATAAATCGCCGTGTAATTGATCAAGTATTTCAACAAATCGCTTTTGAAAATGTTGCTTAAAAGTAGAGATTAAATAGAAGTAAAGATCATCTTTATCTTTAAAGTATTGATAAAAACTACCACGGGGTATTTGCGCCAATTGGACAACATCAGCTACAGTAACTTGTGATGCTGGTACTCTTGTAAAAGCCTCTCTAGCAGCAGCAATAATTTTTGCTTGCTTCGCCTCGGGAAGTCCAAAAAAGGTACTGCTCGGCATATCAGCCACTCCTTTCTAATTGATGTTTTGTAAATAAAAAAATGACACCGTGTCGTATGACACTGTGTCATTATAGCATCCCACCACTCGTTTACAAGTACTATTCCCTTTTTTTCGGTTCTATACTTTTTCCTGTTGATAGCTTACTTAACATGGTAATCTATTAGCAGGATTTTTTAGTGCAAAATAAAAAAGGCCCATAAGCCTCGCACCTAAAAAATCCACCCACTACAGCATCATTTTTAAAGGACGTGAAAACTTATGGACCCTGTAGATAATAATATAAAATTTGCGCTCAGTATTAAAGACCCAAATGTAGTTTTTTACAAATATAACTATCAAGTGATTAAAGCTAAGCGCGCAAAAGTATATATAGCCACGGTTAAGTTCGACCAGAAACATTGCGCTAACTGTGGCTTTTGCGAGCTAAGTCATAATGGACACTACGTATCACGCGTGACCTATCTGGCAGCGAATGCGAGTGAACCAGTTTATTTAGAACTCCATAAAGAACGCGTCATTTGTCGTAATTGTAAAGCGTCGTTTATGGCTACTTCTGATGTGGTAGACAAGTACTGTTGTATCTCCCGAGCCACGCGTCAGAAAGTGTTTATGAGTCTACAAGACGACCGCACTCAAGCTAGCATTGCGATCGATGCCGGCATATCAGCTAGCACTGTCTGTCGTTACTTAGACAACTATGATGACTTATTTCGCAGAAATCTTAACTATCTACCGGTTCATCTCGCCATGGATGAATTTAGAGGAATTGGTGGTCGGCGCCATTTCATCTGTATTAATGGCGCTGGTGAGCACGAAATTCAACAAATTCTGCCAGACCGATTCAAGCAAAGTATTACTGATTATTTTAAACAATTTCCAGCAAGTGTTCGAGCACGTGTCAAAACAGTTACCGTAGATCTAAATAGTTACTATCAAGACATTGCCAAGGCAATGTTTCCGCAGGCAAAAATTGTGATCGACCGCTTTCACATCGTTGCAATGATGACTCGAGCTTTTAATCAAACTCGGGTGCAAACCATGAAAAAGTACAATAAAAGATCCTATGAATATCGCACGTTAAAGTTCGCCTGGCGGCTTTATTTGAAGTATGCCGGAAATCTAGATGAGGAACATGTCTTTTATGACCGACACCTGCGAAAACAACTCACACAACTAGAACGTGTAGAACAAGGACTGACAATTAACGAAGAACTTAAAGCATCGTACGAGTCGATGCAAAGCATCATGGAAAACCTTAAGAATCAAGACAAAGACAAGCTTGTGGAAGATCTATATACAAATCAAAATATAAGTCCCTACATGAAAGCAGTGTTTCAAACGTTCAAAAAGAACTTAGTGGTTGTACTCAACGCCAGTGAATCGGACTATACGAATGGCCCAGTCGAAGGCATGAATCGAATGATTAAACAAATTCAACGCACAGCATTTGGATTCCGTAATTATCATCATATGATTTCACGTATTAAGTTACGGCAAATGAGAACAAAACCAATGAAAAAAACAGAGTTGAAAGTCGCATGACTTTCAACTCTGTAAAAGCTATTCATCAACAGGATTTGACAAAGAGCCTTTTTTTCTTTTATTTCACTAAAAAATTTTTTTGCCTCAAGATAATGACAGCAGGCCCTTTACCAAAAAATAGAACAGACTTCAACCAGCTAAAACTCACTCGCAAAAGGCAGCCATCTATTGTCACACTCTGATCCACGGAACACTTGGTCCAAATATGTTATCCTCAATTTAGCGCACAAAAAAACAGCCGTCAATTAAAACGACTGTTCAAAGTTAATTGGGATACTAGGGTTCGAACCTAGAAATTATGGATTCAGAGTCCACCGCCTTACCAATTTGGCTATATCCCAATAAATCACCCGTACGGGAATTGAACCCGTAACTCCACCTTGAGAGGGTGGCGTCTTAACCATTTGACCAACGGGCAATTGATCAAGGCACAAGAAATATTTTAGCGTATCTAAAATGACACGTCAAGTCTAAATTGCCTATTTACCGCTAAAAAACACAAATTAATCGCGATGCCGTAACCATTGTTGTAGAATTAACCATAGTGTCATTAAGATTGTCGCCACTGCGCCAGCCAAAACAAAGAAGTGTAACCACGACCAGTCCAGCATCTGCTCCAATAACCACAACACAATTGTCAGCACTGCTAATGAAACAGCTGAACTAGTACTATCGCCAAATAAATGCCACTTATTCAAAAGAAAACTCCACCAAATTTAATTTGCGATCACTAAGATGCGAACTGGTAAACCAGACTTGATCATAACTAGCTGTTGGTCCTTCTTCTGTTTGGGCAAAGATCTGATTAACTAAATCACGATTTGCTTTAACAAAACTTGGTTCCAAGCGAAAAACATGTAGCCGCATCTCTGGAAAAAGCACCCCTTTACCGGCAACTGGTAACCGATCATCAAACGCAAAAGTTACCTGATTGGTGTAAACACGTGGTTCCCGAACAACATCTTGATTATTTAAAATAAAGGTCATAATTGCTTGAACAATTTCTAAACGATCCATACTCATTCAACTCCTCTCTTTACCTTCTTAAATTGTAGCATACTCACCACTAATTTAAAAAAGGACAGGTTCTCAATGAAAAACTTAATTTTAGTCCGTCACGGTCAAACCGCAATGAATGCAAAAGGTCGTTTGCAAGGATTAACGGACGTTCCCTTAAATAAAAAAGGCCAGCAAAGTGCTTATCAAGTTCAAAAAATATTAGCCCCTATCCCCTTAACGATTGCTTATAGTAGTGACCTAAGCCGAGCGCATGAAACGGCAGAAATTATTCTGACTAACCGGCAGCCAGCAGTGCCACTATTAACCTCATCACTATTACGAGAATATTATTTTGGTAGTCTTGAAGGTCAGTCAGATATGCAAATTTTTAGTCATGCAATCACAAGTTATGGCCTTAAAAACACTTTCAGCTATTGGCATCAACATCAAGGTTTTCCGCTAATGGTTGAAAGTTTTGCTGCCGCAGACCCGACAAAACAGGCCGAAGATTATACGACGCTTAAAAATCGTGCAGAAATGATTCTACAGCAGTTGCATACTGACCAGCATCAGGGTAATGTCTTGCTAGTTGCCCACAGTGTCTTATTGAGTATGCTCATTTATTTGGTGGCCCCAAGCAAACTACCACGGACGCTCTTACGCAATACCAGTGTTTCAATTCTAACACCAACTAACTCTGGTTTTAATACGAATGGCATCAATCTTAGCAACACTAATGAAATTCGACAGCGTCTAACCTAATATACTAGTTTGGATTAGGTCATTTTATTAAGCTTACAACGATGGCAAATTCCGAATTTCTTCGTTATAATGCCAATAACTTTTTTATTATCTTGCTATGATTGAATATGACAATTAACACTAATTAATTACTTCTAGAACCAAAAAAATTTAAAAACCTTATTTACAGCTGCCAAAAATAGCGGTAGCATCAATATTGTTGTAAGCGCTACAATCCCAGAATATTTTGATCAGCGCAAATTAATTTTGGAGGAGTCCTATGAGTAATTTTTTTGTAGTGCTATTTTTATTGGCACTAATCATGTTAATTTTCATACCATCGCGGGCATGGTGGTACAAGCATCATCGTCACCAAGCAACGGCCTTTATTGGTTTAAGTACTAGTAAGTGGCTAATCAGTCTATCTGCAGTGACAATTATTTCTTTTATTGGCGCTGGGGTTACTGGAAACAACACTAGTCAGGCAGACCAGAAACATTATCCAGTGGTTGCCGAAATTACATCTACCCAGCAACGTAAATTAGCCAAAAAAGCCACTGGCCTTGAAAACGAAGCAAATGACTTAAGCAAAGAATATGCGCTGGCTAAATCAGAATCAACGACTTTATCAGATCAGGCAGCTGAACTTTCAAGTAATAAAGATAAGGCAAGCGATGCTGCTAGTAGTGAGGCCAGCAGTATTAGTTCTAGTAAAGTTGCCGCAGAACAAGCAAGTAAACAGGCCGCTGCTGCAGAGGCTAGTCGCGCTGCTAGTAGTAGCCAGGCTGCTACCACTGCTGCCGCCACAACTGGCGGTAGTCAAGGCGATGTCACCACTGGACAAGCTGGCCAAATCATTGGCAATTCACGCTCTAAAATCTATCATGTTCCCGGCCAAGCAGGCTATCATATGAGCTCTGCTAACACCGTTTACTTCAATAGTGAAAAGAAGCACAGAATGCCGGCTATCAAAAGGCGCTGAGGTAAAAACATGCAAATTAGACAAATTATGAAGCTAACCACTACCCTGTTAGTTGCAGGCCTTCTAGTAGCTTGTGGTAATTCTGAAGCTCAGCAAAAACAAGCAGCAGCGAAATCACGTTCTTCATCATCATATCGTCTGGCTTCAAAACATAAATCAGCCTATCTGCAGGAGAAGAAAGCTGTCTCACAGCAAGCTGCACGGAATGAAAAACTCACCGAAAAAATTGCTGACTTACAGGCTGACAATCAAACCACTAAGGAGCAGATCTCTCAACTAAAAAAAGATTTAACTGATCTACAGGCTAAATCTACAGCTGCTAAACAAGCCACGACTGATGCAACCACAACTTCGGCACAGCCAAATAGTGCAGCAAATAAGTTAGCTGATTTAAATTATCAAACAGATCAAGAAATCACTGTTAATAATAATAATCCGGTCTTTACTGCCGATGACTTAAACACTGCGAAAGGCGCTTGGGAGAATTATACTAATCTTGACACCCACAATCGTGCGGTCCAAGCTGACGCACTGCTTAATCAATCTTTGATGCCTACAAGCAAACGGACGGCATTAACTTGGGATCCAACCGGCTGGCACAATAAAAAAACTGCTCACGGCTGGCTATATAACCGCAGTCATTTAATTGGTTTTCAACTAGCCGGCGAAAATAACAATCCTAAAAATTTAATTACAGGCACACAATCTTTAAATAATCCTGGTATGCTACATTATGAAATGGATATTGCCTATTATTTAAAACAGAGCGCCAACAATTTTGTGCGTTATCGCGTCACGCCAATTTATCGTGGCGATGAATTGGTCGCGCGTGGTGTCCAATTACAAGCACAGTCAATTGGCAATAATGATATTCACTTCAATGCTTACATTTTTAATGTTGAAGCAGGCTACAATATTAATTACGCAGACGGCACCAGTTCTGCTCAATAAATTGATAATTATTTAAAAAAAAGATAATTCTTCCTAATAATGTCATTAAGTCGTTCCTTAGTTGTGGAACGGCAGGTACCTGGCGATTTGGCGGGCATAGCTTGTCAGCCAATGGTTTTAATTTCCGTCCAAGCAGCAGTACTAGATTTTAGAGTTAACACCACCAGCGTGCAGGAAAGAACAAAAAAAGGCCTCGATTATCGAGGTCTTTTTTGTTGGTGCTATTAATAATCTTATAGGCGTTGGTTCAATTCATCGCCAAGCTTTTCGAAGCCAGGTTTGCCTAATAAGGCGAACATGTTCTTCTTGTAAGCTTCAACACCTGGTTGGTTGAATGGGTTGATCCCATTTAAGTAACCAGAAATGCCAACAGCGATTTCGAAGAAGTACATCAAGTAGCCTAAAGTATAAGCATCTTGCTTAGGAATCCGCACCGTCATCACTGGCACGCCACCATCAGTATGTGCTAAAACAACACCTTGGTAAGCTTTGCTGTTAACGAAGTCCATTGTCTTGCCTTCAAGGTAGCCTAAGCCATCAAGGTCAGATTCTTCCTTAGGAATAGCCACGTCATGGCGAGGTGCGTCGATCTTAACTACAGTTTCCATTAAGTTACGACGACCTTCTTGAATGTATTGACCTAATGAGTGTAAGTCAGTCGAGAAGTTAGCGGATGATGGGTAAATACCCTTTTGATCCTTACCTTCTGATTCACCCATTAATTGTTTCCACCATTCACCAAAGTATTGTAAGTTTGGTTCGTAGTTTTCCAACAATTCAGTCGTGTAGCCCTTACGATACAAAATATTCCGTAAAGCGGCATATTGATAAGCTTCGTTCTTGTTCAAGTCAGCACTTGAATATTCAGAACGAGCATCAGCAGCACCAGTCATTAATTGATCAATATCACAGCCAGCGACAGCAATTGGTAACAAACCAACAGCAGATAAGACTGAGAAACGACCGCCAATATCATCAGGCACAACAAATTCTTCATAACCTTCAGCATCGGCTTCAGACTTCAAAGCACCCTTAGCACGGTCAGTTGTTGCATAAATCCGCTTGCGGGCTTCAGCAGCACCATACTTAGCAATTAACTTTTCCTTTAAAACCCGGAAAGCAATTGAAGGTTCAGTTGTTGTACCAGATTTAGAAATCACGTTGATACTGAAATCACGGTCACCAATTAATTCTAACAAATCATAAAGATAGTTAGGACTGATTGAATTACCAGCAAACAAAACTTGTGGTACTTTACGATCTGGCGCCATGTTATAGAATGTACTGTTTAAGAAATCAACCGCAGCACGAGCACCTAAATATGAGCCACCAATACCAATGGCAACGAAAACATCAGAGTCACTTTGAACTTTCTTAGCAGCGGCTTTGATCCGAGCAAATTCATCCTTATCATAGTCAACTGGTAAGTCGATGAAACCACGGAAATCATTACCAGCACCGGTACCTTCACGTAATTCAGTGTCAGCAGCCGTAACTAATGCTTGCATTTCTGCCAATTCGTTTTCATGAACAAATGGGCGTAATTTACTACTATCAAAAGAAATATGAGCCATTATTAATTATCCTCCTAATGAAAAGTAAACTCTCTTTCAGTAACTAACTTTAGCCGTTTTTTGGGCTAAATGCAAGATACTTGCAGAAAGTTACCGGGAACATTTTATCGCTTTCATGATTTGCGCAGTGGCTTGCAAAGAATCAACACTAAGCCATCATGAAAACCAAACAAAAAAAGCCTAGGGACAAGCCTAGACTTTTTTAATTTAAAATCAAAGAATTATAATTCTTCAGGAACCAATTTGATTGGACGAGTACCCATCCAGCCAATGATTTCTTCAACAGTATCTTTGATAGCTTGTGTACCAGGAGCCAATAACTTACGAGGATCGTAACCTTTGCCTTCTTGGTCTTTGTTAGCCAAGATATATTCACGAGTTGCTTTAGCAAATGCTAATTGGCATTCAGTGTTGATGTTCAATTTAGCAACACCCATTGAGATAGCCTTTTCAACTTGGTCTTGAGGGATACCTGAACCGCCGTGCAATACCAATGGAATCGAAATTGCGTCAGCCAATTCTTGTAAACGATCGAAGTGCAAGCCTTTCCAGTTAGCTGGGTATTGACCATGAATGTTACCAATACCAGCAGCTAAGAAGTCGATCCCAGTTGCAGCTAATTGCTTAGCTTCGTTAACGTCAGCTAATTCACCTTCGCCAACAACACCGTCTTCTTCACCGCCAATAGAACCAACTTCTGCTTCGACAGAAATGCCTTTAGCATGAGCCAATTCAACGATTTCCTTAGTTTTAGCTAAGTTTTCTGCGAATGGTAAGTCATGACCATCAAACATAACTGAGTTGTAACCAGCAGCAATAGCTTCTTTAGCAGCTTCGTAGTTACCATGATCCAAGTGAATAATAACAGGAACAGTAATTGCCATGCTCTTCATTTCAGCAGCAATTAATTGTTGGCAAAGTTCGTAGCCACCCATATATTTAGCAGCACCCATTGATGTTTGGATCAAAACGGGAACATTCTTTTCTTGAGCAGCACTCAAAATTGCGCGAGTCCATTCCAAGTTGTTTGTATTGAACGCACCAACTGCATAATGGCCCTTACGTGCAGCGGCGAAGATTTCTGTACCATGTACTAATGTCATTGAAAAAAATCCTCCTAGTAAATCTAATTTTACCTACATTGTTACTTTATCATTTTTTGACGCAAAATGGTAATATTTTGAAAAACTTTTTTAATTTTATGTTTCGTTTCTGAAAACAAGCTCGCTTTTTTAACGATCGGACAAGCCATAATTAATGAAAACCATCAATTACAACGGAAAAATGGTCGTAAAAACAGCCAATAGAGCCCATAGCCCAAAACTGTCCCCAGCGTATTAAAAATTAAGTCGTCAATATCGGCGACACCTGTTGCTAAGAAAAACTGCAGCGTTTCAATGGAAAGAGATAATAGCATCCCCAGTAGAACGGTACTGAAAAAATGAGGTCGGCGGTGCTGTAACAAGGGCTGCAACATACCAAAAGGAATAAACCAAAGAATATTCCCATAAAAATTGTAAACAAAATCAATAATTGATTGACCATATTGTAATTTAATCGTTTCAGTCAACGGCTGAACATTGATCACGCTCAAAGGACGCTGCCAATAAATTGTCATTTGCCAAGGAAAATAAATTCCTCGAAAAACGGTCAACGCCAACAATAATAGCAAATAAAAGGTAAAGAACCCCACTAAAATTTCTCGTCGCCAATGCCAAGGCCGTTGTTTGACGCGCAAGTAAATAATTCGCAGGATTAAAAATAGAATAAAATAAATCAAGGCCTTATCAAGGCTATAAAAAATAAGCTTAATTAATGGAAAATGATTAATTCGTGCTTGATAGTTATCTGCCACCACACGATAAAGCGGACCTAATAAATACATGGCAACCCTTCCCTTATGTCATGCCTAAGTTTACCAAAACTTGTTCAAAAAACAGCGCAATTTTACTTATTTTATAAAAATTAAAGATTTCGCCTGAGAATCCCCGCCAGCGACTTGTTAAAGAATGAGAGCTGAGTGGTTAATTTAGTAAAAAGCTGACTATTTTGCTTGTAAAATCATTAAGAATCTAACCGATTTCTCGTAAAAATTGCTAATCACTGCTAAAAAATTGTAAAATATAGACATTATATGTGTGAGGTTTTAACTTTGAAAAAAAATCTAGTTAGTCGCTGGCTACAAACGCGACTCGGTTTCTTCGGTTTGCTAGTTCTTTTACTGTGGGTCAAAACTGCCCTAGCTTACTACGTTGACTTTTCCTTAGGTGCCGCGGATATTCTGCAACATTTGTTAATGATCTTCAATCCACTTGGCACTTCAGTCCTACTGATCTCATTTGGGCTTTATTTTAAACGGCCAAAAGTCAGTTACATTGTCATGCTATCTATCTATATTTTAAGCAGTCTGATCCTCTTTAGCAATGTTGTCTACTATCGGTCAGCAACTGATTTTCTAACCTTTAACACCATTTTTAGTGTTGGCAAAGTTGCTAACGGCCTTGGCAAAAGTACTGCTTCGCTGCTGCAATGGCATGACATTTTTCTTTTAGGCGATATTGTGGTGTTAATTTTGGCATTGGCTCGGGGCTGGCTGAAGTTTGATCCGCACAAGTTCACCAGCAAACGGGCTTTCACAGCCACGACCATTGGTGTTTTTGTCTTCCTGTTAAACTTAACCTTAAGTGAGACTAATCGGCCACAATTGTTGACTAGAACTTTCGATCGTAATTACATTGTTAAATATCTGGGGATCGATACATTCATGGTTTACGACAGTGTGAAAACAGCCCAGAATAATCAGATTCGTGCGTCCGCTGATGGGACTGATATTAATAAAATTCTTGATTACACTAAAAAGCATCAGGTGCCAGCCAATGTCAATTATTTTGGCAAGGCTAACGGCAAAAACGTCATCATCATTCATTTGGAAAGTTTTCAGCAATTCTTAATTGACTTTAAAGTGAATGGTCAAGAAGTAACCCCGTTCTTAAATAGTTTGTATCACGATAAAAATTCGCTTAGCTTCGAAAATTTCTTCCACCAAGTTGGTCAAGGACGAACTGCCGATGCAGAAAATATGCTAGAAAATAGTATTTTTGGCCTACCTGAGGGTTCAGCTTTTACAACGCTAGGTTCTGATAACACTTATCAGGCAGCACCAACAATCCTCAAGCAAAATGCCGATTATACTAGCGCAGTTTTCCATGGCAATGTCGGCAGTTTCTGGAATCGTAATCATGTTTATAAGAATTTTGGCTACGATTACTTCTTTGATCAAAATTATTATGACGCCGCCCCAAATACACTGACAGCTTACGGCATCAAAGATAAATTATTATTTGCGGAAAGTATTAAATATTTAGAACAACTCCAGCAACCGTTCTATACCAAATTCTTAACCGTCACCAATCACACGCCTTTTACCCTTTCCGAGGACGATACTAATTTTCAAACCACTGATACTTCTGATACCGTGGTCAATAACTATTTCGTAACTGCTCACTATCTCGATGAATCATTAAAGGAATTTTTCAATTATCTAGATACTTCCGGCTTATCCAAAAATTCTTTAATTATGCTTTATGGTGACCATTATGGCCTTTCTAATAAAGATAACACTTCCTTGGCCCCCTTACTTGACCAAACAAATAACCAAGAGCAAACAGATACTTGGACCGCCTTCGACAATGCGCAACTGCAACGAGTGCCCTTGATTTTCCATATGGATGGCTTAAAAGGTGGTATCCAAAAACAATACGGCGGTGAAATTGACGTTTTACCAACCCTTCTCCACTTGCTCGGACAGAAAACCGACGATTATGTTATGTTCGGTCAAGATCTTCTTTCTAAGCAGCATCAACAATTAGTGGCCTTCCGAAATAACAATTTTGTTTCTGACAAGTATACTGTCCTTGGTGGAAAAGGTGCTAAAAGTACCGTTTATGATAATCAAACTGGCGCTATCCTAACTGATTTAACTGAGGAGCAGGTCAACGAAATTGATCAGCTCCAAGACCAAGTGACCGAAGCCCTTTCACTTTCAGACTCTTTGAATTACAAAAATTTACTACGGTTTTACACGCCGAATAACTTCATTCCTGTTAATCCAGAGAATTATAATTATCTTGATCAAATTAATGAACTACTTAATAAGCGTAAGGCCCTGGGCAATAGCTCGACCTCACTGTATAGTCAGTTTGGCCACAGCACTACCGGGATGTACCATACTGATGCACCGGAAATGACTGATTCTAAGGCCGACATTGAAGAATTTCCCGATATGAGTCAGAACAAAACAAGTACAAAAGATAAAACGAACAGTAAAAAGGCAACGACTACTTCGCAAAAATAATTAAATTGCTTTGTTCTAAATCTACGCAGTCATTTCCAGCCTACTGCTAAAAAAAAAGACTTGTAAAACCAAATTTGGTTTTACAAGTCTTTTTTTATGTCGATTCAGCTTCTCTGAACAGGAAGAACTAATCTAGAGGATCAACGTGACACCTTAATTACTGCCTTGATCAGCCTCATCCTGCTTAGGCTTAATTCGTTTTGAATGACCAGCTAAGCGTGCTGCCTCAACTTCATTAGGGAAAGTGACGGTAAAGGTCGAGCCTTGATGAAGTTCACTTTCGACGGTAATTTGACCATAGTGTTGTTCCACTAAAGAATGAACAATTGCCAGACCTAAACCAGACTCACCATACTTGGTGTTTTTCCGTGACGGATCGGCCTTATAATACCGTTCCCAAATATTCTTCAGTTGATCATCACTCATCCCTAAGCCATTGTCGCTGATTTTAACTTCAGTACCAGTCGCTAAAGCTTTAATGGTTAAGGTTACTTGGCCGTTCTCAGTAAATTGAACAGCATTTTGAGTAATATTGAAAATCACCTGCACAAAGCGGTCATAATCTGCATAAACATTAACCGGTTCAGTAGTGGTTAACACTAGTTGATCACCAGCAGCAGCTGCCTTTTTGGTTAACTGGCTCACAATATTGCTTAATGCTTCAGTCCCATTAAAAGTTCGCTTATTCAAGACAATTTGATTAGCGCGAATCTTTTCATAATCAAGATTTTCGTTGACCAAACGAATCAACCGCTTAGTTTCATTTTGCATTAACTCAATACTTTTACCCTTGGCTGCTTCAGGGATTGCATCATAGGCTAACCCCTCTAATAACCCATTGATAGTTGTCAATGGCGTCCGCATTTCGTGAGCGGCATTTGCCATAAACTCTTTACGCCGTTCCTCTTGGCGAGCAATTTCACGATTGGACTCATCCAATGAATGAACCATTTTGTTGAAATCACTGGCCAAATCATCAATTTCATCACGACCGCGAGAAACTAATTCCACATCGAAGTTGCCGTTAGCGACAGCTCTAGTTGCCGAACGAAGCCGATTGATTCGCCGAATGTAAAAATGTGCCAACAAATAGCTTAATGCCAAAGCAACCAGTAGTGAGATACCCAGTGCTACCAATAAATTACGTTCCATTTCTCGCATACTGGACTTGATGCGCGTCACTCGCGAACCAATGTACATGGCACCAACAAACTTCTTATTACTATCAAACCACGGATAAATCACATAAGAAAGTTCAGCGCCATTACCAATTGCAGGACCCTTTTCAGTCGTTGTCTGATTGGAGGTTCGATTGGTTTGCATTCGAATAACTTTACCGGCCTTTAGCTCTTTCCAAACACTTTCAGGCAAGGCCTTATTGATCACAGTATTGGGATAAATCACTTGATTATCCGCACTATAAACAACATAAACGACTTGATCGTCTTGCAAAACAACTTGAACTTCATTTAAGAAGTCTGTTGAAATTGGGGTATACGATCCCGTTTGGGCATCTTTTTCCGTAAAAATTTCACCAAAATTACGAGCGTAACCTTCCAGTTGACGCCAATTTGTTTCGTATGCCTGGCGATTATTATAATTAATAATCGCCGCACTAACGATCAGTAAAGTGGTAAAAATGACGACAAAAAAGCCAATCATTTGTTGATAAATTAGTTTCATTAACGACCTACTTCCGAATCATCGAATTTATAACCGACCCCCCATACGGTCTGAATCACTTGTGGCCCAACTTTTTCGATTTTTTGTCTTAATTTTTTAATATGGGCGTCAACGGTACGCTCGTCACCATAATATTCATAGTCCCAAACTAACTCTAACAATTGTTCGCGTGAGAAAACCTGACGTGGCTTCTTGGCCAAGGTTTTCAGTAAGTCAAATTCTTTTGGTGTCAAACCAGGAATTTCTTTGCCATTTAAGAAAGCTTCGCGTGTTTTAGAGCTTAGCTTAAAATGATCAGTCATCACATCAAACTGACCCTGATTAAGTTCAACTTCTTCTGAACTTGACTCATGCTGGTCATTAGCCAAATCAGCTCGGCGATGAATTGCCTTGATTCTAGCAATCAAAGTAATTGGACTAAATGGCTTCGTTACATAATCATCAGCCCCTAGTTCTAAACCAAGCACTTGATCACTTTCACTATCACGTGCCGTTAACATAATAATTGGCACAGTTTTAGAAATTTCCCGAATTTCCTTGGCAACTTGCATACCATCTTTTCCGGGTAAGTTTAAGTCAAGCGTAATCATATCCCAACCATCAGGATCTGCTTTAAACTTGGCCATTGCCTCGTTGCCATCATAGGCAAACACAGCCTGCCAATTTTCCTTTTGAAAAAACATACCCATCATTTCTGAAACTGACGTATTATCTTCCACCATAAGTAATTTCATAATTCATGCCCCCGTTTAATTCATTATAAATAAAAAAACTAGCAATTTGGGGATATTCATGTAAATACCCAGTTTTTTTCAAAAAGCCAGCTTAATGTGAAAAATATTTGACGATTTATTTATGGAACTGATACTTTTGTGGCAAGTGACCAATTCGCATTAGATACTGGCGTAATTTATGCTCTAAGTAACGAAAACTTAACCAAGAGCCGATAACGATTGCCAATAACCATAATAGTACCAGATTATTTAATTGAAAATGGTTGATCATCGCCCCAAGGCTAATCTGAATCAGACCAAGTAACAATAAAGTATTACGGCACCAACGTTGTGCCAAATAAAAGCCACTAGATGTGCTCGTTGCCAAAGCCGTTTTATAACTTAACATATTAGTTGGTTGCTTAGCTGGGTGAAACAAAAATACTAACCCAAATAAAAATAAGCCACCACCAAAAAGAGCATTGATCATACGCATTTCCTCCTAGATATTTCTAGTATATCATGTTTAACCGCTGAATTATTAACTCAAGCCAAGGAATTTATAAAAAATAAACCGTTTTCTCAATCAGTTCTCAGAATATTTATTCATTTCTAATTTATTATAAACCGACTACGACATCACTATTATAAACACACCCCGATTATCGAAAAAGAAACGCGCCTAATATTAATGAAATACTAAAAAAGTCTGATTAATCTTTTAAGATTAATCAGACTTTTTTAGTATGGAGGTGAGGGGAATTGAACCCCTGTCCATGCGTACTGCCACGCCAACGTCTACATTCATAGTAGTACTATTTAAAATTTAGTCATTAATGCGCGCCGCACCACCGGGCTAACCATTAACAACGAGTCTGCTAAGCTCCTCTTAATTATTCGGACCGCGTAACTAAGTGTAGCCTAATTAATTTGAGACCCAAAATCTGAACCTTAGGCAAATTCAGCAGGATCACGCTAGCTGGTTTTTAGGCAGCTACTGCGTAAGAATTTTGTTTGTTTGCAGTTATATAAACTGTAACGTTTTAACGTAGACGTAACCTACGGAATGCAATTCGCGCACAGATACACATGTCGAATCCAGAACACCCCCAAATTTGGCACTTCAATATTATAACATGAAGCTACCAAAAATGCAGTGGCCAACGATCAGGAAATCGTCTCACTACAACTTACTTAACTTGATGTTGTGGGCTTAATTCCAAGATTGCCATTGTCAGTAGCAGCACGGCGGCTCCTTGTAAACAGTGTCGCCAATTCAGGTTCAGCTTCATTCAGCTCACGCCACTAAATTAATTCGTAATGCCGTAACCCAGCAACGATTCCATCCTCACGGTTACTTTGCGTAATAAATTCTGCTTGTGCCTTAGCTTCAGGAATCCCATTTGCCATTACAACTGCATGATCAACGTAACTCAACATTGGGATATCATTAGGGCCATCGCCAAAAGCATACGTCGGCAAACCATTCAAATTCAGATTGTTCATCAACGTTTTGATACCATGCATTTTAGAATTGCCACGGCGAACGGTATCAATTGAAAAAGGACTATTACGATAATAAGTTAACTCAGGTAATTGCTGGTGATAGTCCTGATCGTGATCAGCCGTCAATAACAATAGCATTAATATATCATGATGCAGATAAAAATCAGGTGCAACTGCTGGAATTGGCGTATGAATCAAATTATACGCGCTAGCCAGACGCTCACTATGAGCCGTTGCTTTAATTTGATCAGTCGTATAAAAAGCAACTTGGTCACCTAGTTTAGTGGCTAAAGCGACCACTCGCTGAATGATTTCTGTTTCAATTTTTCCTTGATAAACTGACTGCAGCCGATGTTCGATATAACAACCATTTAAGGAAACAAAGGTGTCAATTCCTGTTGCTTCTCGAGCAGCCACAATTTCCAGTGGTGACCGTCCAGTATTAATTACTGGTAAATAACCGTTTTTACGTAAAGCTTTGATTGCTTGACCAACGGCCGGACTGACCACTGAATTTTCATTAAGTAAAGTACCATCTAGATCAAAGAAAACAACCCCGCGATATTCGTTATTCAAATTAAATCCTCCATTTTTTTGCTAGTGCTAATGGCGCCAGTAAGTCATGATTTAAAGCGATTAATCAATGCTTATTTTGCAATTAATGTAGCTTACTTCTAGATAAATGGTGTTGCACAAAATCGGTCAAACCTGTCACACTTTGATTAATAATCAATTTATACTCACGCTGTGTAAAATCAATCAAAATTAATTGACTTGTTTGTTCAGTCAATTTAGTCACTCGAAAATCACGAATTGCCCGCCAATCTTTTAGGCCATTGGTACTTAACGAAAGGAGCACATACTTCTTACCCAAACCTTTACGAATGAGCATCCAAGTTAAGACCGTTAATAAAAAAGTACTCAAAATGATGAGTTGAACTAAATCTTGATGCTGTTGAACTGTCACAATTAGCGCAACTAATCCAGCCGCCAGAACAGTCCCAATCACTAAACGTGGCAACGACCAACGTGCGTGATATGTGAGTTTGACTAAATTCGTAAATAACGCCACCAAATCAAAGATAACAATTACCAGCGCCAACCATAAATATGTTGGTGACATTAACAACACTCCCCACAAAATTCACACCTGTTTTCAACTTATTACTTATAGTCTAAAACAAAAAGAGCAGTAACTCAATTAGCTGAGCTAGCTGCCCTATTATTTAAATTGTTATTTAGCGGCCAATCCGGTTAGTCGAACCACATCTCGAACGATCATTAACTCTTCGTTTGTTGGCACAATCATAATTTTAACTTTTGAATCAGGTGCGGAAATAATTTGCTCAACGGCTTGAACTTCATTGGCCTTTTCATCGAGCTTGGCACCAATGAAGCCAAGTTGATCAACAATCATCTTCCGAACTGGAATTGAACCTTCACCCATCCCAGCAGTAAAGACTAAAGTATCAACGCCACCCATTTCGGCAATATATGAACCAATGTACTTCACGATTCGATTAACAAAAACCTTAATCGCTAAGTCAGATTCTGGTCGTTCAGACCGACTAGCTAGTAAGTCACGCATATCAGGTGACAAACCAGATAAGCCGAGTAAGCCAGATTTCTTATTTAAAATATCAACCATTTGATTAGGATCAGTAATATTTAACTTTTCCATCAGGAAGGCGACCAGCGAAGCATCAATATCACCAGAACGCGTACTCATGGTCACACCTGCTAATGGGGTAAAGCCCATTGAAGTATCAAATGATTTGCCATCCTTGATTGCCGTCAAAGATACACCACTACCTAAGTGCATTGTGATCATTCTTTGCTGTGCTAATGGCACACCAAGGATTTCAGCAGCACGAGCGGAAACATAACGATGACTAGTACCATGCGCCCCATATTTACGGGCACCATATTTATGATAGTAATCTAACGGGATACTGTATAAATAGTTTTCTTCGGGCATAGTCGTATGGAAAGAAGTATCAAAAACGGCAACTTGCTTTGCATGAGGGAGTTTGTGTTCAAAGGCAATAATGCCCTTGGCTTCGTTAGGATTATGAAGTGGTGCATAATCAGCTAGCTCTTCAATTTTTTTCAAATTTTCTGGTGTAACTTCGGCCGATTCCTTGAAGAATTCACCACCAGCAACAACTCGATGGCCAACACCTTTAATTTCGCTTAAATCATTAATAATACCTGAGTCTGATAAACGCTGCAGTAACATTGAAACAGCAGTTTCTTGATCAGGAATATCGATTTTTTCTTTTGTTTTCTGACCATTAAATTTAACTGAAAAAACTGATCCTGGTAATCCTAAGCG
Source organism: Lapidilactobacillus gannanensis (assembly GCF_003946675.1). Taxonomy (GTDB): domain Bacteria; phylum Bacillota; class Bacilli; order Lactobacillales; family Lactobacillaceae; genus Lapidilactobacillus; species Lapidilactobacillus gannanensis. Next base: position 38,609 of record NZ_RHOT01000003.1, read on the forward strand.
ATCAACCATCCCTGAAGCAATTTCCTGTTCAGCCGGCATTTCAAATAGTTTCCATTTTAAAGTTGAGCTTCCTGCGTTTACTGCTAAAATTTTAACCATGTGTCAATCTCCTCTATAAATTTTCCGTTGCCCAAAGTTGCATCTGCTGGGAAAAACGGCGCATTGCATCAATTTGATTCATATCAGGTACATTAGCAATTAATACCTCTTTAGCTTGCTTAGCTCGCGCACCATGCTTTTGCAAAACAATAATTGCTTTATCAGCCGTACCATCCTGAAACGCACTTTTAGGTAGGCTTAAGGACATTTGCAAGAAAGCATGCTTGGTGAGCCAACGTAACAACGTTAAAGCAGCATCACTTTCGAACAAATTAGCTGGCACGACAAAGATTCCCCAACCAGCGTTAGGCAAAGCATTAATGCTTTGCTCTAGCAACAAATAGTGTGCAAACGAATGACCACTTTTGGCATGCAGTTCGAATTCACTGGCCCGAGAATCTAGTGGATAATAGCCCACTGGTAAATCAGCAATCACTAAATTCGGTTTTTGTTCAGTCAACCAAGGCGTTAAAGCATCTTGATGAACTAGCATTAACTTGTCGTTTAGAAAGTCAGCCCAAGCAGCGGCTAACGCTAATAGTTCATCATTATTATCCAAACCAATTAGGGATAGTTCGGGATAAATCCGTTGTAATTGTTGACCAACAGTTAGTAATAAACTGCCCGTCCCCACTACTGGATCAGTAATCTTTAATGATGACTGTTGCCGACCAAATACGACTGTTGCTACTAAGCTAATTAAAACACCGATTGTGCTCGGGGTTGCTTGAAAATTGGCTTGAGGCTTATCAACCTGTTGTCGGCGAAAAATCAATAATTGACCTAATGCCAGCCGCTGCTCACTAGTTAAATTAGCCCACTTAATCTCCCGATATAATTGATGTAATTTTGCAACTGTTTCCTGATTTGGCGCCTCATTCTCTACATGGACTGTTTTTTGAACAAGATTCGCCAATGTCTCACTTAAGGCAGTTAGATAATCAGTATTCAACGCTGATTGTAAAAGATTGACAGCTTCATCAGTTTGTTGATAAATTTTTTTTATGTCATTTAAATGCGTTGCCATCCAGTCACTCCAATCAATGATGAACCTAGTAGCCATTTTACCGATAAGTTTAAAGATATGCAAGCATCTTTCTAAAAACGTTTCTTAGTAAAAATCACTGTTCATCATTGATTAAGCGCTTTAATTTAACGTTTTGCTGGCGATAATAATAAATCAAATTTTGATAGTCAAAATTTTGGCGAGCATAATAATCATTTACAAAATAAATGAGTAGTAAACTAAAAGTTAACATGACTAAAGTTAAAATGGTAAGGCTTCCTCGTTGTTGTTTCATCACTCCTCCAATGATTGCTTTGGCGGTACTAAGAAATAATGCTGCAGTTTTTCACCATCGGTCATTGTTAAGGTCATTTTTAGAAGTGGTGCCTGATAAGTAAATTTCACTGTATCCACGCGGTACCACAGCAGCATATAGCCTTGATTATCCCAATTGGTTACAATCACTTCATGCGCTTTTTTTCGCAGTTGTAATTTATAGCTTTTAGCGGCCTGCTGACGATTGACCAGACAAACCTCACGACCATTTAATTTAATATCAACAATAGCCATTTCTGCTAAAAATTGTTCTAACTGGATTGTCGCTAATTGCGTTTCAATATGATCAGACTGAGTAATCTTAGTCTGTAGCTTCTTGGCGAGGGTCAAATGACCACAGGCTAGCTGCAGCGACAAACACAAAATAAATAATGCGAGCGCCGTCTCTAGCAATGTAAATGCAGCTCGTCGTTCTGAGTCAAACTTAGGGAACCCGTTGGCCATCCGCCAATTCCAATTTAAGCTGTTTATTTTCTGCCACCAATTCTTGGAACGTTTGTCGATTTTGTTGCATTTGATATTCATTTGTCAGCACCAATCCGGATAACAATAAACTAAGCACCAGCATTATGCTCAAATTAAGGCACGATTCTAATAATAGAAATGCTGATTTTTTACGGTTACTTAACACGCAATCGCCCCCAATATAATTGAGTTGTTAGTACATACACACCATTTTTACCAGAAAATTTTAAAGTCTTCGGTGTTTTGACTTTACCTTTGTAAATTTCTATTTTGGTACTGCCTTGGCTCGTAAACGTTAAACTAGCTGGATAATAAATTTTCTGATGCCATTTACCCGTTGTATCGGCAACTAAGACTTTCTTTTCGCTGTCATGCACCACAATTGTGGTCCTTGTTCGGTGAGTCAAACTGTAATTAACAGCATTCTCATACAGTCTAATAAATTGTTGTACCGCCAATCTTTCCTGCAATTTGCTGGCAGGCTGCCAAGCATGATTAGCACCTAAAACAAATAACCCACTGCTAATAATCAGCAGAACTAGGCTCATTTCTAAAAGTGTAAAGCCTGAGCAGCGCGATGAATTATTTACTAGTCGCAATACTACCATCGCTTTTAATGACTAAATTAAGTGATTCAGCTTTTTTGCGTTGATCACCGCTGATGTAGCCTGATTTTTCGAGTGTATCCCAACTAGCAGTCCCATTTTCCGATGTTTGGTAAAGTGTTGTTTGCGTCTCCATATTTTTAACAAAGGCCTGGTCAATTTGGGCACTGGCTTTATTTTTCTGTTGGGCAATATTTGGAATCATAATCAACAATAATAACGCAATAATTAGTAGCACCAAACTCATTTCAATTAAAGTAAATGCTGCTCGTGGTTGGTGTCGGTTAAATAATTTACTCTTCATAGTTAAAATCCTTTCATAATCTGATAAATTGGCAAAAGAATTTGTAAATAAGTACCGCCTAAAAATAATGCAATCAGCACAAATAAACAGGGTTGGATTTGATCTAAAAGCCGTTCTAAACCTTGAACTAGTTTTTGATAATTTTGCTGTGCAATTGTCTGTAATTCGACTGTCTGAATCGCAGCAGTTGCATGAGCACCTAGCAGTAAGTTTAATTCCGATGGTAATAACGATTCGGCTTGTAAAATGCACTTCAATGACTGTCCAGTCAGTAATTTTTCTTGAGTTTGTCGCGCTAAAATTGCCTGTAATGACTTCGGCTGTAAATCGCTTAGCAACGCGAGAATTTCTGCCAGTGAACGACCACTCTTTCGTAAATGACTTAAGTCGGTACAAATCACGTAGCTCAAATAATAACGGTACAAATGGCCAACAAGTGGCCAGTGTAGTTGCTGTCGTAATCGGGCCAGTTTGGATAAGCGCGCATAATAAACCGTGCCCACAAAAACAAACCCCAGCAAAATTAAACCAGCAATTCGCAACATTTTAATTGCCAGCGGCGTGGACATCGGGCCATCATTCAAAACAGCTAATTGCGGTTGCAAAAAGAGCCGGACAAAGCCTGTTAAACCTAGCAATAGCGTAAATAAAATAATTGGATAAATCAAAAGACTATGCAATTGACGCCGCTGTTTCTGTTGTTCCGCCAATAAATTCGCATTATCTAAGCAACAACGACTTAACGCATCCTGACCTTCAGCAATTTGCAATTGCGCTAGTAAATTTTGCGACTTGATCAAGGGACTTAACGCCGTTGCCAAACTAGCACCAGCTTGTAACTGCTGCTCAACAATTTGAATCTGTTCAGCCTTAAGCACCTGTAAATCACTAGTAATTAGAAGTAACTCATTCTGGGTAAAACCACCAGCTAATAATTGACCACTGAGGGTTAAGAAATCGACCAGTTCTGCCGGTTTAAGGAATAATTGCTTAGCCGTATTGGAATTTCTGAAAAGTTTCTGCGCTGATAAGACCATCTTTTCGTGCCGCCTGCAGATCTGCCTGCCAATTTTGTAAGGTCTGTTGTGGTTGGATAATAGTCGCCAGCAGCGGGTCACCACATAACAGATCTAAATTAAGTGCCAACTCGCCCTGACGGTCCTGATCATCAGACTGCTGCTGAAAATTAAGCGGAATTAAGCGTTGATAGCAACAGGCTGTTAAACAAGTTTTAAGCGTTGTTACACTCAATTGCAATTCTTGCAAACGCTGAATAACGCCACCACTAGTACGCGCATGAACGGTTGCTAAAACCAAATGTCCACTTAAAGCAGCCTGAGCAGCCATTTGTGCCGAAAGCTCATCACGAATCTCACCAATAATTAAAACATCTGGACGTAATCGTAAACTGATTTGCAGTAAGGCTTGATAAGACATTAGCGCTTGAGAATTAACTTGTAGCTGAATAAATTCCGGGGCCACCATCTCCGGTGGATCCTCGATAGTTAGAATCGTTTGGCTGGCAGCTAATTTTTGCGCCAAATAATACATCAAGGTTGTTTTCCCTGAACCAGTAGGGCCAGAGAAAAGAATTAGGCCGCGCCGATTCAATAATTTAGTTAATGAAGTATAGCGGGCAGCATTAATAAACCGGTAAGTTTTCGGAATTTCGGTCAATAGGCGAATGACTAAAGTCTCCTGATGATGAAAGTCACCTACACTGGTCAAACGTAAATCAAGTTCTAATTGGGTTGTTTGATAATGCCAGGCACCAATTTGCGGTCGCCACTGTTCACTTAAGTCCATTTGCGCTTGATATTTGAAGTAATTGATTATGGCACGACCATGAGTCAAATCAAGGTCAGCAATAAAGTAACGTTCACTGCCCCGACGCCCAAAAACTAACCAACCACTTGCTTGCCCTTGAAAAAAGATATCTTGATCACCGCGGCGGACAGCTTGTTGTAACAACTGGATAACCTCATCTGCAATCGTCACTTTCTCACCTCCTTAAGTTTAATTACGCAGAAAGCGGTTCAAAATTTTTATTTCCAAGCGTCATTAAAATTGACGACAAAAAAAGCACGCAATTCTGACGAATTACGTGCTTTTACGCTAGTGACCACCGGCTAACTGTCTTGGGTCACACGCTAAATCATGTTAATATTTAGTCCTCGTCATCTGGTAAATCACCAGCATGATAGACATTCTGAACGTCATCGTTATCTTCAAGTAAATCAATCATCCGTTCAAATTGTTCGACTTTATCAGCAGGAACGGGGGTCGTATTCTGTGGTACCATCGTCAATTCAGCCTCAGCAAATTTATAACCCTTGGCCTCAAGAGAATCTCGAACCGTTGCAAAATCAGTGGGATCAGTGTAGATTTCGTAAGCATCATCAGATGTTTGTAAATCGTCTGCGCCAGCATCCATCACGTCTTCCAACATCTGATCTTCATCAGCATCAGTTGTCGTCCGGTCAATTACAAAATAACCACGACGATCGAACATATAACTAACTGAACCAGTCGCCCCAAGACTACCACCATTACGGGTGAATGCAACTCGCACATCAGAAGCAGTCCGATTCTTGTTGTCAGTTAAACCTTCAACTAAGACAGCTACCCCACCTGGTGCATAACCTTCATAAGTAACCTCATCGTAACTTTCGCCTTCGCCACCTTGAGCCTTTTTAATTGCTCGCTCAATATTGTCTTTCGGCATATTGGCAGCCCGCGCTTTGTCCATCACCAAGCGTAATGAAGGGTTGTTCGCGGGATCAGGATCACCACCCTTTGCGGCCATGTAAAGTTCCCGAGATAATTTCTGGAAAATCTTTCCACGTTTTGAATCTTGTGCATTCTTACGACCTTGGATATTGTGCCATTTGGAATGTCCTGACATTCGCTTCTCCTTCTTTCATTAACAAACTTGGTAAAATAAGATAAAAACCTCATCTATCATACCAAAAACTGAGGCTTGACGCAATAATTTCTAGCGCCCGATTGGAGAAATCATTGTCGCCCCAGCAAAGCGGCTAAACCGCCTCTATTGACGGTGATGGTGCAGCCCAACAATCAGTAACGCCACCAGCAAGCCAGCAATTGCGCCACAACTATCTAGCATCACGTCTTGAATCATTGGTGAACGACCAGAAGTTAATAACTGATGAAATTCATCTAAAGCTGCATAACCTGTGGCAGCCAACCAAGTAAGCGGCACGCGAAAACCCCAAAACGGAATCACCGAAAGTAACCCTAAATAACCAAAACCAGCAAGTAGAAAATAACTGCCAAAATGGGCTAATTTACGAATCAAAAATTCAGTCATTCCTGCATAACCCTGAGTTGCAACACTCATGGTCCGGCCAGCATAATCAAATTTTATGTGATCTAACACTTGATGCCACCAAGCCCAATTAAAGTGTTTCAATTCTGGAACAATAGTTTGTTGTTGATAGGTCATGGCTGAGCTAATAAATAAAATCACCATCATACCTAAAGCTAACCCTAGAAAAATCTTTTCTCGACGTGTTGGCACTGAACTGAACTCCCTTAGCGCTATCACGGCGACAGCACCTAAATTTTATGCTAAAATATTGGCGTGTCTAACGTAATTACGACCATTTACGCCAACTTCATCAAATAGCAATTTATTTTATTAATTTATTTTATTATAGTATAACCAATTTTTAGATTAAAAAAAAAGCCCTAAACCTAAATTTCAAGGCACATCTACTTGAAGCTAAGATTTAGTAGTTTGGAAGAGGTTTTAATATGTTTCCAGAAATTGAACAAACTTTAAAAAAACATTTTTCAAAATTCAATGCAACCCCGGAAACCACCGAATTATATAACGATTTATTAGCCGATCTTAACGAAGCAACGGAGGATCGCGTCAATCAAGGCGAAACACCGGAAAATGCCGTTGCAGCTTCACTTGCTACTTTAACCGATCTTGATCAAATTCTGACGACTATTGCTAGCCAACCGCAAACGACCCATTTTGATAATAGTCAACTTAATCGTTTGTATGACCGTTTTTTTGCCACTAAATTAGTTCACACCCTCAGCTACTCGATCGAGCAACTGAATCAAATTTTTATTGATTATCGCTATGCGAAAATCACGTTGGCACCGACAACTGGTGACAAGTTAATCGTTAATGAATACATGAATGCTGATCGTACCAATGGTTATGCCACCGGTAAAATCATTGGTGATAAATTAAAAGTTGAACAACCGCGAAGAATTCCCTTGGCGATTCTTCGCGAACGCATTGAAGTGCTGATTCCTAACCAATTCACTGGATTTGTTTATTTACAAAATAAAAACGGTAATTTGCAAATTGATGATTTGAGCGGCGCTTATATTTTGGAAACAAGTTTGACCAATGGGACAATTACCAGCCATAACTTACAACTCAACCAGATTCACTTACAAACAACTTCAGGCTCAATCCAGGGTGTTTTCTTGCAAGCAGAACAAATTCAACTGCTTAGTAATTCTGGTGATCTTAAATTAACCGAAAGTACTGGTCTTCACCCCAATAGTATGATCAGCGGCAAAGTAAAAAGTGGTCAGATTCATTTTGCTCATTTAACCGCTGATGAAATCAATGTTGAGTGTCTTAGTGGCAATGTCGATAGTCACACCTTGACTGCCAAACAGTTAAATCTCACCGATCATTCTGGTAATGTCCAGGGTCAAGGCCTAGTCGGTAGTGGCCATTTCACCAGCCGCAGTGGCAATTTAAGTCTTTCTTTCAGTCAGATCAATGCTGACCTAACCGTGATCACTACCAGTGGTTCAGTCGTCATCAAAATGCCAACTGATAGCAGCTATCATTTTCAAACCAATAGTAATTCTGGTCGCGTTAGTTTACCATATGGGGCTACTTATTTAACCCCGCGTCAACAGCGCCATCAAAATGGTCTAGTCGGTGAAAATCCTAAAATAACCGTCAATGCGAAAACTACTAGTGGCTCAATCAAAATCTTCTAAAGTCAGCCGCTGAGCATTAACGTAAAATACCGAGCAATTCACGAATTGCTCGGTATTTTTGCGTTAAGCAGAACTAGTTGCTCTTTGAGAAAAGGTAACAGCTGCTAACATTCTTTTTATTTTTTGTGGCAAGACTTATGTCGCAACCGCAAGTGGGTGATTAAGTAGCTGCAACAACTAACTTAACAACATCGCATCATCCGTTAGCTCTTGTCCACTACGTTGCTTAAATAAAGCTAGCAAATCAGGCACCGTCAATTTTTCCTTCTCAGCACCACGGATATCAACTGCAATTTTACCATGGTCCAACATAATCAAGCGATTACCAAATTGTAACGCCGCAGCCATATTATGAGTGATCATTAAAGTGGTTAAATGTTGTTCCGCCACTAATTTAGCCGTCAAATTCATGACAATCTGGCTAGTCTCAGGATCTAATGCTGCCGTATGTTCGTCTAATAATAAAATCGCCGGATTCTGCAAAGTGGCCATCAATAACGTGATTGCTTGGCGTTGACCACCAGATAATAAGCCGATTTCAGCACCGAGCCGATCTTCCAATCCTAAGTTTAATAAGGCTAGCTTTTCTTGTAAGAAGGCACGTTGGCGGCGTTTCACACCTGGTGTCAGGATTTTACGACGTTGCCCCCGAAGCATTGCTAAAGACAGATTTTCTTCAACTGTTAATAACGGTGCAGTGCCCATTTGTGGATCTTGGAAAACACGCCCAATCAACCGTGCTCTTTGGGCCACTGATTCATAAGTAACATCCTCTTGATTGATCAGAATTTGGCCCTCATCGACCGGCAAATTACCAGCAATGCTATTCATCAAGGTTGACTTTCCAGCACCATTACCGCCAATGACGGCCACAAATTCTCCCGAGTCTAATGTTAAATCTAGCCCTCGTAAAATATGCCGTTCGTTAGACGTACCACGATTGAAATATTGATGCAATCTTTTGATTTCCAAAGCTTGATTAGTCATGTTGTTCCTCCTTAAAACTAGCCATATTTTTCTGACGCCGGCGCTGCTGAGCAAAACGCTGCTGTAACAGAGGTGCTGCTAAAAAGACAGTCAACATTAGGGCATAAAACAGACGTAAATTATTAGGATCAACGCCCCATTGCAACACCAGCGCAATAATCAAGCGGTAAATAATTGCCCCGCCAATAATCGTGATCAAGCGCCAACCAAAAGATAAATTCTGGACCAATACTTCAGCGATAATAATTGCTGCCAAGGCTATCACAATTGTACCAATCCCCATACTACTGTCCGCGTAACCATTAATTTGAGCCATTAAACTTCCGGCTAAAGCAATCAAACCATTGGAAATCATGTAAATAATAATTTTCATATTATCAGCGTTGATCCCGTTAGCGGCACTCATTTGCTCATTATCACCAACTGCTCGGGCTGCTAAACCAATTTCAGTATTGAAAAAAGTCACTAGTAAGAAAATCACCACTGCTAACACCAAAGCACCAATTAAAATGGCGGCAAAAGTTGGTGATAACCCAGACAATTGTGTAATGACAGTCGAAACACGACCTAACAAGGAAATATTCGACTGACCCATAATTAATAAATTAACTGAATACAATCCAGTTAAGGTTAAAATACCAGTTAGCAGCGCTGGTATCTTTAGTTTCGTATGCAAAAATCCTGAAACAAAGCCAGCTAAACAACCAGCTAGTAAGTCTGACAAAGTCGCTAACCATGGGTTTACCCCGGCCACGATTTGTCTAGCCGTCACTGCAGCACCTAAGGGAAAACTACCTTCAGCAGTCATATCAGCAATATCCAAAATTCGAAAAGTTAAGTAAACACCAATCGCCATGATCGACCATAACAACCCCAATGACAAACTAGAAATTAATAAATCCATTCAAATCATCCCTTCAAAAACTTTTTTATTTTTTACTTGGCAACTGCCAACGACGCCAATCAATTTTAAAGAAATCAGCTAGTTGGTGATTAAAAACCAACTGCGTCTTGGCTGGTTTTTCAACTGGTAAATCCCGAACGGCCTTGCCGCGAATGATTGCCAAGGCCATTTTGCCAGTCTGTTGGCCTAATTGGTAATAATTAATGCCTTGCGTGGCAACGCCACCTAATTTCACCATAGGCGTTGTCGCCGGAATGATCGGTGTTTTGGTCTTTTGAGAGACCTTACCCATCAATGGCATGGCGGCCGTCAAAACATTATCTGCTGGTAAATACATCACATCGACCTGCCGCGCCAAACTAGTTGCGGCTTGCTCAACATCATTAGTCGTTGCGACCGTGCGTGTAACGATTTGCAAGCCCTGCTTTTTCAGAACTGTTTGGGCCCGTTTGATTTGAATAACTGAATTCGGCTCAGCAGCATTATATAAAAGACCTACTTTCTTGGCCTGAGGAAATAATTGTCGCATTAAAGTGAGTTGTGCTGTCACTGGTACGCTATCCGTGACGCCGGTAACATTTCCCGTCGGTTTTTGTAAGTTTTTGACCAGACCAGCATCGACGGGGTCTGTGATCGCTGTAAATAATAGCGGTGTCTTTTGGTCAACTGCCAGTAAGGCCTGCGCTGCTGGTGTGGCAATCGCTAAATTCAAAGTGTTATGATGATTGGCTAAACGCTCACTCATAGCTCGCAAATTAGCTTGATCACCTTGGGCATTAACATAATCAATTTTAATTTTTTTGCCCAGGCTACCACCATTTTGCTTAACCTCTGCCAAAAAACCTTTGCGCGCCTGATCCAGTGCGCTCTGATCCATCAACTGCAAAATACCAATCCGAATTTCTCCACTCGCTTGAGGACGTTTGCTTTGATAATCGGTCCAGAAAACTAACCCTAATAATAATACCAATAAAATAATTAAAAATTTCTTTCGCATACCTTCGTCTCCTCCAATTGAATAAACAAAAAGCAGTCACAGAAATGATTTCTGTGACTGCTTGAGAAAGTCGTTTAGTTTACACAACTAAAACCCAGTCAACCACATGAAATCATTAAGATCCATGTGGTTGTTTTTCGTACTAAATACTACGACCATCATGGATGCAAAGCTCGCGTACGCGGCTTGCATCCAACAGATACAATCCGCTAACCATAATAGACGTAGTAATAACTATTATTCAGTTGTAATTTTGCTAAATGTAACATGGCAATCACTCCAACTAATAAGATGAATCTAACAATACGCAACTAAAAAGAAAAAGTCAAGCAAAAATAAACGAGTTGTGACCTAACAGTAATGCCTGTCATGACATAATCGATCGCCCTATCACGGTTCTGGAATTGGCGGCAATTCAAATGGTTGTTGCAAATCAAAACGCACGGCGCGATCAATAGTGATTTCTGCTGCTGAGACTTGGCAATTATAAGCCAGCACTTGAACCCCATTAGCTTGAGCAGTCGCAATTGCTGCGGCTAATTCTGGTTGTAATGCCCGATTGATCGTCATCACTTCAATTTGTGGTACCTGAATAATAAATAGCAAATAAGCCTGATAGCCCTGTCGTTGCGCTTGAATTAGCGTTTCAACATGTTTGAGACCACGGGTCGTTACCGCATCGGGAAAAGCCGCCACTTTACCATTAACTAAAGTGACCCCTTTAACTTCTACGAAAAAATTTCGGCCGTGACCAGTTGTTCCAGCGATATCAAACCGCGCATCCCTGAAAACAACCTCACGTTTAACCAGACTAATCGCATCAAGCTGAGGCAAGGTCATTTGTCCTTGATTAAGTGCTGCTGCAGCAAGCGCATTAGGAATCTGTGAATCAATATTAATCCAGCGCGTCACAGTTTTTACTGCCACCAAATCATAATCAGTTTTCCGCTGCGGACTAGGCAGATAATTCAAAGCAACCAGCACCCCAGGAATTAATAATTCTAGACATTTACCGGTATTTTTAACATGAACCACTACCAATTCGCCAGCTAGTTGACAGTGGGCAATAAAGCGATTGGGCCGACTTATAAAAGTAGCCAATTTAATAGTTGCATAGCGCATTTTATTTACCAGCGACCAATTCTTTTTGCCAGTCGCGCGACCATAGCAAGCCCATGACCCCTTCACCAGTATGAACACCAATTGTAGGACCAATATGACTGATATGAACTGACATTTCGGGAAACTTGGTATGCACTTGTTCCTGCCAATGTTGCGACGTTAACGGGGCGTTGCCATCAATCACCGTCACCTGAAGCGGAAAATCAACGGCTGCTTGAGCTTGGTCCAAATCCTGCAAGGCGTGAGTTAATGCTCGCCGCATCGTGCGTTCTTTGGCAACGGCAACAATTTTACCAGCTTGATCAAACTGCAGAATTGGTTTTACTTGTAATAAACTGCCTAAAATAGCACTAGCATTAGATAAACGGCCGGTTCTTAATAAATGTTGTAGGTTATCAACCGCAAAATCAACCCCAATCGTTGCTCGAAAAGCCGTTAAGCGTGGTAAAATTTCAGCTGCATGTTGACCTTGGGCTACTAAATATTGGGCATAACGTACTAAATCTGCTTCACCAGCACTCGCTATCAGTGAATCAAAAGGATAGACCTTAATTGCCGTCACTTCGGCTACATGCTGACAGAGATTTTCGTAAAATGTGGTAATACCACTAGAAAGATTAATACAAATAACTTCATCAAATCCAGCAGCTGCTAGTTGGTCAAAAGCCTGATCCATTTGCTGCATGGTAATCTGTGCCGTGGTAGGCAACTTGTCAACTTGATGTAACCGTTGATAGAAATCAGCAGCGGTAATCGTTTGATTTTCTAAAAAGACTTCTTCGCCAAAAATGACCGTAATTGGTAACATGGTTACCTGTAATTGATCAGCTTCTGCGGGTGTTAGATAAGAAGCACTGTCAGTTAAAATAGCTGTTTTCATGAGTCACTCACTTTTCTTGATTTAGTCGACTGCCAAGCAAATTGCCAACAAAATAATTCAGCAGTTACTGTCTTCATTCTACTGGATTATCACTGAATGTACAGTTTATTTTCATGACTATTCTGGGAGGACCATGCCATGCGAAAAAATAGCCATTATTGCTTGAAAGCGCTAAATACTCAGCTGACTCACTAAAGCATTGGAAAACGCGGTATGATAGAAGCTAACAATGTAAAGGACTGATTTACCATGCCAACATTATGGCAGCTATGGCTGATGTTGATACCAACAGGTATCGCCGCCGGAATTGTCAGCTCAGCAACTGGCCTAGCTTCTTTAGTTTCCTACCCAATTCTATTAGCAATTGGCTTACCCCCGGTTGTGGCGAATGTGACCAATACTTATTCATTATTTTTTGCAGAATTCGGTGCCACGCTTTCTTCAAGAAAAGAACTCCATGGTCACCAACATGACTTAAAAATCATCTTACCGCTAACCCTAGTGGGCTGTGTGGTCGGCTCCTTGATTCTTTTCATGATTCCAGCTAGTACTTTTGAAAAAGTTGTCCCTTTCTTTATTCTTTTAGCGGCAGTCGTCGTCCTCTGGCCACATAACTACCATCAGAAAAAACAATTAAGCACCACCGCCCCTCACCAACGATTGGTCACCATAGTCACTTGGAGCGGGATTTTTCTAGTTGGCGTTTACAGCGGTTATTTCGGTGCTGCTAGCGGTGTGTTACTGTTGTCGTTACTTGCGGTCATCAGTCCCCTTACTTTTGCCGAATATAATGCTGAAAAGAATGTCACTTTAGGGTTAGCAAATTTGATTTCAGCTATTATTTATGCCACCCAAACAACTATCCAGTGGCACTACATTATTCCGCTTGCGTTAGGTTTTCTAATTGGTGGTTTAATCGGTCCCGTATTAGTTCGGCGAATTCCTGAACGAATCATTAAATTAGTGATTGGTCTAGGATCACTAATTTTAGCGATCACTCTATTTGTTCAAGCCTTCTGGCGCTAACCAACTTCATTAACGGTAACTGCAATGCAAGTAGCCTTTAGTAAATCAGTCAATTTTGGGGTGATCGTAGTTTCCATAAGCACGCTTGTCCGCCCAATGAGATTGACCACCGTTTGTCAGACTCTAATTTTATGTTGACCTTTATTGAATAACTTTGAATAACTTTTCGTCAGATATTTTTCAACTGCAAATTTTAACCGGCTACAAGCACAGTCGCTACTGATGCTACTTGACCTTGACTGGTTTTATGACCAAAAAGTTCTGCCTATGCTTAGCAGAACCTGATTTAATTTACTCAACAGTAACGCTTTTAGCTAAATTACGCGGTTGATCCACATTCAATCCTCGCTGTAACGTTGCATAATAAGCTAATAATTGCCCACAAACGCCAGTCAATAACGGCATTAGTTCAGGAGTTAATTCTGGTAAAACAATCTGATCCGTTGCCTGCTGACAAGCCTCACTAGCAATAACTAATACCTGCGCACCACGGGCTAAAACTTCTTGCACGTTCCCTCGAGTATGACTAGCGGTAGTTCTTTCGGTAATAAATGTGATCACAGGTACATCCTGTTCAATCAAAGCAATGGTCCCATGCTTCAATTCACCAGCAGCAAAACCTTCTGTGTGGACATAAGAGATCTCTTTTAATTTCAAGGCTGCTTCTAAGCTAACATCATAGTCAATCCCCCGTCCCAAATAAAACGCATCCTGACTTGCTCCCAAGAAATTGGCCGCTAAATCAGCCCAACCTTGTTTATCATCAACTAAGGTTGCCATCCCATTAGCAGCTAAACTCAACTGCATTTGCAAGTCCCAGGCAAGCGCTGCTGGAATCGCTAAATACTCGCCTAACGCTTTGGCTAAAACTGCCTCAACTGCAATTTGAGCCGTATAGGCTTTGGTCGAAGCAACCGCAATTTCTGGACCAGCATGTAAAACTAATGAATAGTCGCTTTCTCGGGCCAAAGTCGAATTAGCCACATTAGTAATCACTAGTGTTGGTAGATGACGCCGTTTCGCCTCAATTAGGACCTGGCGGCTATCAGCCGTCTCACCACTTTGCGATAAGAAAATAAAAACTGGTTGCTGCGACAAAATCGGCCAATGATAACCAAATTCACTGGCAACACCTACTTCTGCAGGAATCTGAGTATACTTTTCAAATAACCGTTTACCAACCAAACTGGCATGATAACTTGTCCCAGCGGCCACAAAATATAGCCGATCGGCCTGTGCTAAAGTTTGCAATAATTTAGGCTCAATTTGTGGTTGACCACTGGTTGTTAAATACTCTTGACTGATTCGCCGCATCACCGCGGGTTGCTCATCAATTTCTTTTAGCATAAATGTTGGATAAGCACCTTTGGAAACTTCACCAGCCGTGACGTTGATTGTGATTGCTTCTCTGACTTGACTAACACCTTGTAAATTCATAAGTTGGACTTGTTCAGCGGTTACAATAGCAATTTCTTGATCATGAAGTTCCAAATATTGATCAGTTAAATCGTAAGTAGCTAAAGCATCTGAAGTCACTAAGTTGCCTTGTTGTCCCAGCCCAATCAGTAGTGGGCTTTTATTTTTGGCAACATATAACCGATCTGGCTGTTGGCGATCAACCAAAATCAACGCATAAGAGCCATTAACCAATTGTAAAGTTTTCTGCAAGGCCGCTAAAGTAGATAACTGTTCTTGCTCAACAAATTTAGCAACCAACTGAACTAAAACTTCTGTGTCGGTTTGACTCACAAAGTCAGTTGTTGGCAAATACTGTTGCTTCAGTTCTGTAAAATTGCTGATGACCCCGTTATGCACCAAATAAAAACGTTGTGACGTCGAAAACTGTGGATGCGCATTTGCCTCGCTAGGTTGTCCATGCGTTGCCCAACGCGTATGGGCAATACCGAGCTGGCCATTTACCTGCTGGTCAACGGCAGCACGTAAGGCGGCAATTTTCCCCACGGTCTTCACCAAATAATCATGACCAGTTTGATCATTAACATATAATCCGGCAGAATCATAGCCACGATATTCTAATCGTTCTAATCCTTTTAATAAAATTTCTGTTGTTTCATCGTAACCAATCGCACCAACAATTCCACACATGTCTAGTTATCTCCTTAAAATTGGTATATATCATTCTTAAACTTCATCATTTAAAACAATTGCTATTTTATTGGTTTATATTGACAATGTCAAATTTATTTTACGCATTGGTATGATTTTAATATAATATTGGTCTATCAATTTTATTTAAGAATTAATTGGACTTGCAAGTTAATTGACTACAAAAAGAGTCTGGAACATAAGTCTATTTCCAAAAAAATAATACGAACTTTCGTTGCTGAAATGTGTTCTCAAAAGGTACCCGGTTCTGCTTAACGAAAAAAATGCCGAACAATTCTAACGAATTGTTCGACATTTTATGTTAAGGCTCACTGGCTGACCGCCTTTTGTCAGACTCTTTTTTTGACGACTAAATCATTTGGTTAATCAACGCCAATTTCGTTGCGCACAACATCAGCAATTTGATCAACATATTTATCAACTAATTCTTGAGTTGGTGCTTCGGCCATGACTCGTAATAATGATTGGGTGCCACTAGGGCGAACCAAAACCCGACCATCCCCATTCATTTCTTTTTCGACAGTGTCAATAATTGAAACAATTGCGGGATGCGCTTGCCAGTTCTTCTTATCAGTGACTGGCACATTGACTAACCGTTGTGGGTAAGTCTGAACTGGCGCCGCTAATTCTGATAATTTCTTGCCGGTTTGTTTCATGATGTTTAGCAATTGAATCCCCGTTAACATCCCATCACCAGTATTATGAAAATCAAACAAAATAATATGACCAGATTGTTCGCCGCCTAAGTTATAACCATTAGCACGCATTTCCTCAACCACATAACGGTCACCAACTTGAGTTTGAACAGACTTTAGGCCGGCCTTTTCGATGGCTTTGTACAAACCGATATTACTCATGACAGTCGTGACAATCGTGTCATTCTTGAGACGACCGCGTTCAGCAAAGAACGTCCCTAGAATATACATAATTTTATCACCATCGACAATTTGACCGTTCTCATCAACTGCGATACAACGATCACCATCACCGTCAAACGCTAGACCAAGGTCAGCGCCCTTTTCAACAACAGTTGCCGCTAATTTTTCTGGATGAGTTGAACCAACATGATCGTTAATGTTGATACCATCTGGTGAAGTAGCGATTGTTGTGAAATCTGCATCGATATCGGCAAATAAACGATTAACTAAACCGCTAGTCGAACCATTGGCACCATCAACAACGACTTTAATGTCCCCAAAATCTTCAGAAACTGTTTGTTCGATAAATTGTAAGTATTTCTGAGAAGCTTCGGGATAATCTTCAACTACACCTAATCCTTCTGCGGCTGGTCGAGGTAATTCGTCGTTAGTGGCGTCCAGATAAGCTTCAATTTCTTCTTCTTCGCTATCCAGTAGTTTGTAACCATCAGACCCAAAGAACTTAATCCCATTATCGGCAGCTGGATTATGCGATGCTGAAATCATGATACCAGCATCAGCACCTTGCGCGCGAACTAAGTAAGCCACTGCTGGTGTGGTAATGACACCAAGTTTTAACACTTCAATTCCTACTGAAAGTAGGCCGGAAATCAAGGCATATTCCAACATTTGTCCCGAAGCCCGCGTGTCGCGAGCAACGAGAACTCGTGGTGCTGGCCGATTGGCCTTGTCATCCGCATGTTGGGTTAAAACATAGCCACCTGCACGACCCAATTTAAATGCCAATTCTGGTGTTAATTCTTTATTTGCAACACCACGAACACCATCCGTACCAAAATACTTCACCATAATTATTTTCTCCTATCTCACTTTAATTCAGTTATTAATCGAATTTAGATTGATTTTGTTTAATTGTCATCTGCATCATCAGTGGTCGCAGTCGTAGTATCTCAGTGCGAAGTACTGTTAGTGTTTGACGAGGCACCCGACGAACTAGAACTACTACTTGAACTGGAACTGGAACTACTACTACTACTACTATTCGTGTTAGTATCATCATCGTCATTATCTTGACTAACCGTAATATTAACTGAAACAGCAGTTGGATCAACTGCAATCACACCGTCTGACTTAGGAATCGTAATCGTCTTTTGAGTGGTGCTAGTTAAGCCGTTTACATTGACTGGGACAGTTAACGTACTTGATAAGTTATTCAAAACAGATTGTGGTGCTGAAACATTCACTTCAGTCACTGAACTTGAAAACGAATAAGTTCTGCCCGAAACACCGGTGCCACTTTGTCTAAAGACAACATTCATTTTTTTACTTGGTAAATAAATCGGTAATTTGACGTGAGCAGTTTGCGGCGTCAAAAGTACATCTACAGTTTTACCATCTTTATCTAATGCTTGCAAAAGAACTTCCTGTTGGTAAGTCGCGTTCGCATTTGCACTCAAATCTAATTGTGCGACCACTTGTTTAACTTGGGCCACCTCAGTCTTAGCACCAGAAACATGAACTGTTTCTGGACTGATTTCTGGCGTACCAACAAGATAGCCATCCGCAATTCGATTGCTATTATATTTTGTTTGAATTGGGAAAGTTCGATCGGAACGAGTTTGAATTTTAACTTTTGTTGTATCGGGTTTAATTGAATACTTCAACGATTTATTCAAGCCAGAAACTTTAACCTTGACAGTATGCGTACCAGTCTTCAAATCTCGTAAATCAATATAAACTCGGAAATTATTGGTATTTTTAGCTGCTGCCACTAAAGACTTAGCACCTTCAATAGTGATATCAACTTTTTCAGGATAACCAGTTACAAAGTATTTATCAGTATCCACTTCAACTTGTAACGATTCTTTCAACGTGATTTTTGTGTCTGCGGCTGCGGTTTGTTCCTGATTCATATTGTTAGAAATGGTTGAGCCTAAGCTATTATTCTGCACATAAATAAACAATAAAACTGCCAATCCTAAGGCAATCACCCGATATACCCATGGTCGATCAAAGAAATCTTTCATTTCTTGGCCCCTCCCTTCTTAGGTTTAAAGAAGTCGAGGACGTTTTGCCACCAAGTATTTTCCTTTTCAGGACTATCTAATTGCACGTGTAAGAATTTCAAATAATCTTCACGGCTTAAATCATGCATCAATTGACTATTCTTCGTGATCGTCACAGCCCCAGTTTCCTCAGAGACAACTAAGGTCACCGCGTCAGTTACCTCACTGATCCCGACGGCGGCACGATGACGTGTGCCTAATTCTTTCGGGATCATATTACTTTCAGATAACGGTAAATAGGCCGCCGCAACAGCAATTTTATTGTCGCGAATAATCACGGCCCCATCATGTAACGGCGTATTGGGAATAAAAATATTGATCAACAATTCCCCAGATACATCTGCATCTAACGGAATCCCGGTTTCAATATAATCTTCCAAGCCAGTCTGCATTTGAATCGTGATCAAAGCCCCAATCCGGCGCTTGGACATATATTGAATGGCTTTATCTAGGCCATCAATTAAGTGATTCGTATCTTCCTTCGTCTTATGACTACCACCGAAAATATCATTACGCCCTAAGCGTTCCAAGGCGCGCCGAATCTCGGGCTGGAAAATAATAACCAAGACGACAACCGCCCAATTGATCACCTGATCCATGATATAAGATACGGTATGCAAATTTAGATAATAACTAACTGCCTTAATTGCGACAATAATGATAATCCCATTAAAAAGCTGCACCGCTTTGGTACCCTTGAGCAGCATAATCATTTTATAAATAAAAAACCAAACCGCAAGGATATCGATCAGATTCATCAAATTCTGCCACGTAAAAATCTGACTCCAATCTATACTCATGATCAGCCTCCTTACATTAAGATAATTCATTATACCATAGCTACTTCTGATTGATAAAAAGTTGCTAAAATCCAGAATAGTGTGTCGTTCCAAAAATAGTGAAAATGATTGTAAAACAGAATTGGTTCTGACTGCATTACAGGCTTTCTGGTTGCAGAACACTGACAACCACGCCCGCCATGCCGTCTGGAGTTGAGATAGTACATCTTACTCTTGTTAGTGTTTAAGGCAGTGATAGTGGGATTGGTTAACGCAATTCAATCAGTAATAATAGTTAAACAGTAGCAAAAAAACAGTGTGACATCTCTATTCTCAAGAGAGATTATCACACCGTTGCTGTGTCATCACAATCTGGTCTAGCTAAATAGTGGTGAGCAATTTTATTTGTTTAATCCAGGCGAGAGACCAGCGATTTTTGACTAAGGAACAACTTAATCATTATCAAATTCACCTTTTCAATTCGGAAAAGTGCTGACACTTTTACTGGCGATACATCTTGAACTTCAAGAACAAATCGTTATATTCTTCGACTTTACGGGCGCCTAAATCTTGATAGACTTGTAAATGCTTAATCGTACTTAACGGTGGATAGAATTGCCGATCCTGCCGTACTTTTGCTGGCAAGTATGCGAGTGCTTGCTTGTTAGGTGTCGCATAGCCAACATATTCAGCATTTTGCGCCGCATTATGCGGATCCAACATGAAGTTGATAAAAGCATAGGCTGCCTTTTTATGCTTAGCAGTTTTGGGAATGACCATATTATCATACCAAGCATTACTACCTTCACTAGGCACCACATAATGTAAATGACTATTCTGGGCCAACATCTCACTGGCTTCACCAGACCAAGTTACCGCTAATGGGGCCTCTTCCTGAATCATATAAGTTTTAATTTCATCAGCAACAATTGCTTTGACATTCCCACTAAGTTGATTTAGTTGTTGCTGTGCGGCAATCAGCGTTTGACTATTAGTTGTATTCATTGATTGGCCTTGTTCGACCAATGCCATGCCCATAATATCTCGCGCTGAATCAACCAACATCAATTGATTACGCCATTTAGGTTGCCATAAGTCTGACCAATGTTGCATCTCATCAGCCTTAACAAACTTATCATTATAGATAATGCCTAAGGTTCCCCAGAAGTAAGGCACAGAATAACGATTGCCACGATCAAAACTTTGATTAAGAAAATGCTGATCTAAATAGTGATAATTTGTCAGTTGCCGATGATCAATTGGCAATAATAAATGTGTTTTTTTCATCTTTTCAATCATATAATCACTAGGAATCGTTAAATCGTAGGCGGTACCACCTTGTTTAATTTTAGTAAACATGGCCTCATTGCTGTCAAAAGTTTCATACTGTACGTGGTACCCAGTTTCCTGTTCAAATTTTTTAATTAGCGCGGGGTCAATGTAATCGCCCCAATTATACAAACTCAAAGTGTTAGCAGCACTAGTTACGCCTGACTGGCGCGACAGTTGTTGACTCCCCAAGAAAAGTAACCCACAAAAGGCTAAAATCGCCGCAATTAAGACAGACATTTTTTTCATAGTAAGGTCACCTCGTTCTTAGCATGACGACGTTGCTTTTGACGGCGCGAATGAGAATACTGATTCACGAAGTAGTAACCCACAACTAACAGTAACGAGAATAAGAACATGACTGCTGATAGCGCATTGATTTCTAGGCTGATACCTTGACGCGCCCGGGAATAAATTTCTACTGATAAAGTCGTAAAGCCATTGCCAGTTACAAAAAAAGTGACGGCGAAATCATCTAATGAATAGGTAAAAGCCATAAAAAAGCCGGAGAAAATACCCGGCGTAATATAAGGCACAATTACCCGCGAGAAAGTTTGCCAATTCGTTGCCCCTAAATCCTGGGCAGCGTTCAATAAGGCTGGATCTAACTCATTCACTTTAGGCAGCACCAACAACACCACAATCGGAATTGAAAAAGCAATGTGGCTTAATAGCACTGAGCCAAAACCCAAGCCAATGCCTAAAGCCGAGAATAAAATCAAAAAACTAGCCCCGATAATCACATCAGGTGAAACCATTAAAACATTATTCAATGTCAACAAGGCCGACTTAGTCCGCTGGCTTTTGCGACCAGCAATTCCTAAGGCACCAAAAGTCCCAATCATAGTCGCAAATAACGATGACAAAATGGCAATCAAGAAAGTGTCTAAGACAATCACTAACATCCGCTTATCTGAAAACAACTCCTGATAGTGAGCCCAAGTAAAACCAGTGAAGTGATTCATATTGCCACCTTGATTAAAGGAATAGAAAATCAAGTAAAAAATGGGAATGTATAAAATAATGAACACTAACACTAAATAAACCGAACTAAATTTAATTTTCTTCATCGTCATTCAGCTCCCGTCTTTTCTTTCGGCGATCATTGGTTAAGGCCATAATAATAAACATCATCACAATTAGAACAACCCCAATTGTCGAACCCATTCCCCAGTTCATCGTTGTCATAAAGTGTTCTTCAATCGCGGTCCCTAAAGTAATGACCCGATTACCACCAATCAGTCGCGTCAACATAAAGAGTGATAATGATGGAATAAAGACCGCTTGAACACCAGCTTTGACCCCACTAATTGTCAATGGAAAAATAACCCGCCGAAACGTCTGCCAATTCGTTGCTCCTAAATCACGGCTTGCATTGATCAAGGCTGGATTTAACTCCACAATGGCATTATAGATTGGCAAAATCATGAACGGAATTTCAATATACGTGGCCACCAACAGAAAACTACCATCAGAAAATAGCAGTTGCTGTGGACCAATGCCAACAAAAGTTAAGAAACTGTTCACTGAACCAGTTCGACTTAACAAGCCGATAAACGCATACGCCTTCAGCAATAAGTTAATCCAAGTTGGTAAAATGATTAGCAATAGCCATAATTGCTGATGCTTCAACTTACTTAAAAAATAAGCTGCCGGATAACTGATCAGCAAGGTAATCACGGTGATCAAAAAGGCATACCATAGCGAATTAAGTGACATATGTAGATAAGTACTTGAGGTACCATAGGTCACATAATTTTGGAAAGTAAACTGATGCTGATTATTGGTTAAGGATTGATATAAAATCAGCAATAACGGCGCGACAACAAACAGACCAATCCAAATAAAATAAGGAATCATAAAAAAGCGTTTTGTTTGTTTCATGCTGCTTTAGTCCTCCTCATATTGTTCCAAGCGTGCATCAAAGTCGGCTTCTTTCTCACCGAAACGCATAACATGAATATCCTCTGGCTCGAAAGTCAAACCGATATGCTTACCGCCACGAACTGGATTAGTCGAATGAATCAACCATTCATTTCCATCATCATCGATCCCAATTATTTCAAAATGATCACCACGGAATAACTGCGTATCAACGGTCACAACTAATTTACCTTGTTCCGCCGTTGTCACATCTAAATCTTCAGGACGCAAAACAACTTCAACTTTCTCATTAGGCTTCATCCCTGCGTCAGCACATTCAAATGTTTTGCCAACAAATTCAACTTGATAGTCAGCTTGCATTTTACCAGGCAAAATATTACTTTCACCAATAAAGTTAGCCACAAAATGATTGATCGGCTCATCATAAATATCAACGGGTGTGCCACTTTGCAAAATCTTCCCATCATTGACGACAAAAATTTCATCACTCATGGCTAAGGCTTCCTCTTGATCGTGGGTCACGAAAATAAACGTGATTTTCAACCGTTGCTGTAATTCTCGAAGTTCATATTGCATGTCTTGCCGTAATTTCATATCTAAAGCTGACAACGGTTCATCCAGCAATAACACTTTGGGCTCGTTAACAATTGCCCGAGCAATCGCTACTCGCTGTTGTTGACCACCAGATATTTCACTGATTTCTCGATTAGCATAGCCTGGCAATTGCACTAACTTCAAAGCGTCGAGCACTCTTTTTTTGATTTCTGCTTTGGGACGCTTTTGTAAATTCAGCCCAAAAGCCACATTGTCAAATACATCTAAGTGTGGGAATAAGGCATAATTTTGGAAAACCGTATTTACTTTTCGTTGATTGGCTGGTAAGTCATTGATTTTTTGACCCTCAAAAAGAATTGAACCAGTCGTCGCATTAGTAAAACCAGCAATCAATCTTAAAATCGTCGTTTTGCCTGAACCAGAAGGACCTAAGAGAGAATAGAATTTACCAGGTTCAATCGTCATATTAATATTTGACAAGGCAGTAAAGCCATCGTCATAAGTTTTCGTAATACCCCGTAATTCAATAATTGGTGCTGCCATTGTAATTCCCTCCTGAGATTAAAGATATGATTCAGTCGCAACCAGCAATAAGGTAACTGGTTTTTGAAACGGATTCAGCAATTGATGGGGACTTTTAGCGGAGAAATAAAGCGATTCATGAACGCTAGCAGTCACTAATTCCTCTCCAAAAGCCAACCGAACTTTACCACGAACCACATAAGCAAAGGTTTCTGCTGGTGAAGGATCGAATGGTTTGAAACGACCACCTGGCGCAATGGTTAACAAAACCGGTTCCATTTCGCGCTCGTTGGAATCAGTGATCAGCCAAGTTAATTGATACCCTAACGCCTCATCTTCATGCGTCACCTGTTGCGCACCATTAAAAAGCACTGGCGTCGTCGCAGTACCTTCTTGAAAAAACTCGGCTAACGAAACCCCGAGCACAGTTAAAATATCCTGTAACGTTTCTACAGTTGGTGAGGCCTGATCATTTTCAAGTTGGGAAATGTACCCCTTAGTTAAATCCGTCCGCTCACCTAATTCTTCTTGCGTAAGATTTTTTAAAATTCGTAGGGCGCGTAATTTCTGACCAAATACCATAAGTTGCCTCTTTTCGATTCACATTCTTCACTAAACAAAATGTTATCTAACAAAAAGTTTACTAAAACGACCCTAAGTATAACTTAAATAACAGTCACTGCCAACAGTTTGCAACCAAGATTAAGTTACGTTTATGTATCAAAAAAAGTTCTAAAACTAATCGGTTAATAACCTCGCGGATCGACTAAAACTAGCCAAGCTTATTTAGCGGCGTTATAATGAACATTAATAAGTATTAGGGACTATTTTCCAGCAGATCTCATGAAGAAGAGTCGGCTGACTAACAAGGAGTAACTATGCAAAAAAAAGCTTTAGTCGTCAATTTAATCGATGAACAACCACAAGCCCAAATTGAAAAAATTGAGTTGCCAAGTCTAAAACCAGATTGGGTGCGGGTACAAGTTGCCTACAGCGATATTAATTACAAAGATGCCCTCACACTCAAAGCTCATAGTGGGGTTATTCGTGATTATCCTCGAGTACCAGGGATTGATTTTGCTGGTTGGGTAACCGCCTCCCACGATAGTGACTTTCAAATCGGTGATCAGGTCGTTGGTATTGGCCAACAAATCGGAATTCAAATTGATGGTGGCTATCAAGAAATTGTTGATGTGCCTGGCGAATTTCTCCATTTATTAAATGGCCAACGTACTTTACAAGACGCCGCCTTAATTGGCACAGCCGGTTTGACCGCCGCAATTGGTCTGACTAAGGTCCTCGATACTGAAAGTATGGCTGATAAAAATGCCGCTATTTTAATTAGCGGCGTGACTGGTGGTGTTGGTGGTTGGCAATTAGCGCTGCTAGCACAGTTAGGTTATACGAATTTGACAGTAGTTACCCGGCAAACTGACTTGAAGCCACAATTATTACAGCGTGGTGCGCAACGCGTTTGTCTGCCAACAGAATTATTATTACCAACCCCAAAGCCATTGGCTAAACAAGCTTATCAAGTCGTTTTTGATAATGTCGGTGGTGACTTACTGACCAACCTGATTCCTCAAGTTAGTGCTAACGGTCATTTAGTGGTCAGTGGTAATGCTGGTGGCTTTAAATTAAATACGACGATTTTACCCTTTATCTTACGAGGGATTACTTTGCATGGTGTTGATTCTGTCGACTATCCCCAACGCGACCGCGAAGAAATTTGGCAATTATTTGAAACTGCCTTTTGGCCGACAGTTGAGCGTTTACCTAGCTATCAAGAAATTACTTTTGCTGAATTATTGCCAAACTTGGCCGCCTTCACTAAGGAAGCTCATTTTGGTCGAACTTTGGTTAAATTCCGCAGTCGCCGGCCTCGTTTCTAATCATTTAATCTCGGACCTAACAAAAGTGCCGAAGCAATCACATTAGCGCTTTTATCAAAAATAAAACGAACTTTAACTGCTGAAACGTGTTCTCAAAAGGCAACCGGTTCCGCTTAACGCATCGGCTGACCACCTTTTGATCACACGCGGAAAACTTTTTTGTGATTTTATTTTGGCTGAGTCACTTCTCGACCAATAATTCGGACCTCTGGTACTAATTTCACTTGGAATTTATCCCAAATTGTCTTTTGAATCAATTTAATTAAATTCAAATAGTCAGTGGCAGTGGCATGATCAATGTTGACAATAAAACCAGCATGCTTCATGGAAACTTGCGCACCACCAACAATTTGACCTTGTAACCCAGCCTTTTGAATCAAGGGACCAACGTAATGGTGCGGTGGCCGTTTAAAGACACTACCACAGGATGGTAAATCTAAGGGTTGCTTTTCAGCACGGCGCTGATTAAATTTATCCATAGTCTGGCGAATTTTAGCTGGATCGCCAGGCTTCAAGCTAAACGTGGCACTGACAACTGTCAATGGCTGCTCTTGCAAAATACTGTGTCGATAATTAAAATGAATCTCTGGCCCGCGAAGGGTTGCAAATTCACCGCTGGCATTAATAACCGTGATTTCTGTAATCACATCACTAACTTCACCATCGTAAGCACCGGCATTCATAAAGACCGCACCGCCAACACTCCCGGGAATACCAGCAGCAAATTCTAACCCAGTTAAACCAGCACGATAAGCTGCTTCGGAAACGGTCATTAATGGCGTCCCCGCCGTGACGATCAGTTGTTGATCCTGATGTTGAATTTCTTCAATTCGGGTTAACAAAATAACTAAACCTGCAATCCCGCCATCACGGATAATTAAATTACTGGCATTACCTACAACAGTAACCGGTACCTGTTGTTGATAAGCACGTTTAATTAATTGCCCAACTTGAGCCGTTGTTTCTGGAAAAGCTAAGTAATCAGCTGGTCCCCCTGTTTTAGTAAACGTATAATCTGACATTGGCCAGTTTTCTAAAATTGGAATTTTTAAATCTGAAAAATTCGCCATCATTTATTTAAACCTTCAATTCATAATTTCATCTATGCCTCATTTTACCAAATATTAATTAAAATAACACTAGCCCAGTTCACGCCCATAAATTGCCAATTGGGCCAACTGGCAATAGCAACAGTTGTCCAAAAGTCTAACTTGCCTGACTTACAGAACGACCAGTCAGTAGATATTTACAAATCACTGGTGCAGCAAAGCTAATTGGCGCTATAATCTTAGCTGGCTTTTTGTTAGAATGAAGTTGATCATAATTGTTTTTTAAAGGAGTGCCTGATGAAATTTATTTCTTGGAACGTCAATGGCCTACGAGCCGTCTTAAAAAAAGACTTCTTAACTACTTTCGAAAATTTTGATGCGGATTTTGTTTGCTTGCAAGAAACTAAAATGCAAGCAGGCCAAGTTGAGCTCGATTTACCTGGCTATCAACAATACTTTAACTATGCAGAACGTAAGGGTTATTCTGGAACTGCTATTTTTGCCCGAACTAAGCCGTTAAAAGTGACTTATGGACTCGGTCTGCCTGAACATGATCAAGAAGGTCGAGTGATCACGCTAGAATATCCCAACTTCTATTTGCTGACTTGTTATACGCCCAATTCTCAGGCCGAATTAAAACGCCTACCTTACCGTTTAGAGTGGGATCAAGCTTTTCGCCACTACGTTAGCGAATTAGCGCAGCAGAAAAGTGTTATTTTCTGTGGAGATTTAAATGTTGCGCACGAAGCAATCGACTTAAAGAATCCGCAAAATAACCATCACAATGCCGGTTTTTCTGACGAAGAACGCCAATCATTTAGTCAATTGATGGCCGCTGGCTTTGTGGATACCTTCCGTTATTTTTATCCCGACCAAACTGACGTTTACTCTTGGTGGAGCTATCGTTTCCATGCTCGCGATCGTAATGCCGGTTGGCGCATTGATTATTTCATGACCACACCTGATTTAAATGACCAATTAACTGATGCCAAAATTCTAACTGATATTGTTGGCTCTGATCATTGTCCAATTGAACTTGATACTGCTGATTTGATGAAGAAAGTGGATTAAAATGAATTTTATTGCCTTAGACTTTGAAACGGCCAATCGCCAACCTAACAGTGCTTGTTCATTAGCTTTGGTAGTTGTCCGTGATAACAAAATTGTCAACCATTTCTATACCCTAATTGATCCCGAAGCAAAATTCGATTATTGGAACACGAAAGTTAATGGTTTAACTAGTAAATCAGTCGCTGGCGCTCCAAATTTTGCAGAAGTTTGGCCACATATTGCCCCACTATTTTCAATGGAGCAATTAATGGTCGCACATAATGCCCGCTTTGACACTAAAGTACTCCAAGAGAGTCTACGCAAATACAAAATCGAACCACCACACTTTTTAACGTTAGATACCGTCAAAACTACCCGCAAGTTTTATCCGGACCTGCCTAATTATCGCCTAAACACTGTTTCTGATTATTTACAAATCAAACTTACTCAACACCATCATGCTTTGGCTGATAGTTATGCTTGCGCCGAAATTTTAATTAACGAAACGGAACAATTTGGCACTAGTGCGCTGAAAAAAATGGTTTTAATTGCTTAACTTACCAAACTATTTTTACAATTTGAATAACCGAGACTGAGCGTGTGACAAAACGCGGTTGGCTGGTCAGCATTAACGCCAAAAAGACGAACAATTCATAGAATTGCTCGTCTTTTGGCGTTAAGCGGAACTAGCTGCCTTTTGAGAACACATTTCAACGACCAAAGTTCGTATTATTTTTAGAGAATAGACTGATGTCCCAGACTCTTCTTTACCATGTTTCTCAAGAACTATGCTACATTTAGAATAAGTTAACTCACGAGCGAGTATGAATACTCGCTTTTCTTTTAGAAAGAGTTATACTGACTTTAAATAAGTGAATTGGGAGGCTTTTTTATGTCAAAAACAATTAAATCTGGAATTGCCATGGTCAAGGTTCTTGAGGACTGGGGAGTCGATCATATTTATGGCATCCCCGGAGGTTCATTTAACTCTAGTATGGATGCTTTCTTTAATGAACGAGATCATATTAAATATATTCAAGTTCGTCATGAAGAAGTTGGGGCTATCGCTGCTACCGCCGATGCTAAAATCACCGGTAAAATTGGTGTCGCCTTTGGTTCCGCCGGTCCTGGCGCAACCCACCTCTTTAACGGCCTGTATAATGCCAAAATGGATCATGTCCCAGTGTTGGCTTTAATCGGCCAAGTTGGCACTGATACCATGAATACAGACTACTTCCAAGAAATGAATGAGAACCCCATGTTTGCTGACGTTGCCGTCTATAATCGAACCGTAATGACGTCAGAATCATTACCTCACGTGATTGATCAGGCCATTAAACATGCCTATAAGGAACAAGGTGTGGCTGTTGTCACTATTCCAGTTAGTTTAGGTTGGGAAGATATTCCTGATACTTTTGAGTCAACTGCTGCCAGTTATCGCGTTAATTATCCACAACCAGCGGCCAAAGATGTCGCTGAAACTTTACGGTTAATTGGTGAAGCGAAACGGCCAATCATGTACATTGGCTTAGGTGCTAAAGGCGCAACTGAAGAAGTTGAAACTTTTGCCAAAATGTATAAATTACCAATTGCCTCATCTGCACTAGCTAAGGGCATTATTCCTGACGATAACCCCGCCTACTTGGCCTCTGCTGGTCGAGTTGCAACTAAACCTTCTGTTGAAGCCTTACAACATGCCGATTTGATTTTATTCATGGGTAGCGATTTTCCTTTTGCCAAGTACTTCTTTGATCCACAAGCCACCCTTATTCAAGTTGATATTGATAATACAAAATTTGGCAAACGCCATCGCACTGACCTACCAATTCTGGCAGACGTCAAAGCAACCTTACAAGCCTTGATTGCCGCTGGGACAGAACAACCAGAAACTGGCTGGTATAAAGCTAATATTGCCAATAATCAAAACTGGCATGATTGGATCGAGGCAATGAGCAAGGACACTCAAACGCCACTGCGTCCTGAGCCTGTCTTCGCCCAAATTAATCGAATTGCGAAAAAAGATGCTATTTTTAATATTGACGTTGGTAATGTTACCATTGACAGCTTACGTTTCTTAAAAATGAATCCAAAACAACGGTTCACTACTTCTGGCTGGTTTGCGACCATGGGCTATGGGCTACCCGCAAGTATTGCGGCACAATTAAGCTATCCAGACCGCCAAGTCTTCTCAATTAGTGGTGATGGTGGTTTTGCCATGGTTGCTCAAGATTTAGTCACTCAAGCTAAGTATCATTTGCCAGTGATCAATGTGGTTTTAAGTAACCAATCCTTTGGTTTCATTAAGGCGGAACAAGACGACACCAAGCAGAGCCATTACGGCGTTGACATTGCTGACGTTGACTTTGGCAAGGTTGCTGAAGGTTATGGTGTTAAAGGCTTTACTGTTAAAAACTATCAAGAATTAATGTTTGCTTTTAATTATGCTAAGACGGCCACCGAACCAGTGGTAATTGATGTTAAAATTGCCGACGAGCGACCACTACCAGTTGAGCAGTTACAACTTGACCCTGAGAAATTTGATCAGGCTGCAATTGATAAGTTTAATGACACCTATCAATCCCAAGCACTAGTTCCTTTCAGTCAATATTTAAAAGAATTTGAAAACTAATTTGTCCCATCGATTTAGTACGAGGCTGAAATTCGTTTATCAAAAACAATTCAAACTTTAACGCTACTGAACAGGTTTTCAAAGGACAGCCGGCACCGCTTAATGCCCAAATGAGCGTGTGACAAAAAGGCGGTCAGCCGGTGAGCATTAACGAAAAATGCCGAGCAATTCGTTAGAATTGCTCGGCATTTTTTACATTAAGCGGCACCATTTGCCTTTTGAGAACACGTTTCAGCAACGAAAGTTCGTATCATTTTAGAGAATAAGAATGATATGTCCCAGACTCATTTTACATTCATTACTAGCCGTTCTCCTGATTGGCACTAAACACAGGTTAGTGGTAATTCTGATATTTCAGGGGTAAGATAAAGGTGCAATTATTACTGAAGGGAGTATTAGAAATGTCAATTTATCATGATTATTTTTTCGATGAAGCTGCTTATAATATCCATGACGGTGGCTACGTGCCGTTAGTGCGACCTGATGTGCCAGAAATGAAATTACGAGTTCCACCAGTTATGCAGCCTGATCGTGTTGACGGTCAGGATGTTTACTACACCATTACCGCCCAAACTGGCGAAACACAACTTTTGCCAGGCGCAAAGACGAAGACTTGGGGTTACAATACTAGTTTGCTGGGTGAAACGGCAATTTTTAAAAACGGCCAAACGATTCATCTTCATTTGGTAAACCATTTACCAGAAGTCACAACTTTTCATTGGCATGGTCTAGATATTCCTGGTCCAATTGAAGATGGCGGTTGTCATGCACCGGTATATCCTGATGGTAGTCGTGATGTCACTTTTAAAATCAATCAACTTGCTTCAACGAATTGGTTACATGCCCACCCTTGTCCAGAAACTGCCGCTCAAGTTTGGCATGGCTTAGCAGCATTTGCTTATGTTCAAGATGATCATGAAGCGGCTCTCCCAATTCCGCATACCTATGGTGTTGATGACATTCCGTTAGTGCTACAAGATCGACATTTCCATGAGAATAACCAGTGGAATTATCGGGCCGATTATGATCCTGACGGTATTCAAGGCCCCACAGCAATGATCAATGGGACCATCAATCCTTATTTTGATGTCACCACCCAAAAATTACGTCTTCGTCTGTTAGACGGTGCTAACCGGCGAGAATGGCGGTTGCACTTCAGTGATGACCTCCCCTTTACCCAAATTGCTGGTGACAAGAGTTTGCTACCCCATCCAGTTAAATTTGATCATATTATGTTGACCTGTGCTGAGCGGCAGGAAATCATTGTCGATTTCGGCCGTTATCATGCCGGCGACACTGTTACCTTGTATTCCGATGATGTTGCCTTGATGACTTTCCGAATTCATGAATTTAAGCCAGATAATCAAGTTATTCCGGAGAATCTAATTGCGGCTATTCCTGATCCAGAACCAGCACCAGATTTGCCGATTAAAAAAGTAGTAATGTCAGGCATGGATGAGGCAGTAATGATTGACGGTAAGAAATTCGTCATGAACCGTATTGATTATAAGATGCCAATGAATAAGTGCCAGATTTGGGACATTACTAATACTAATGATGAAATGGGTGGCATGATTCATCCTTTCCATATGCATGGCACTGGATTTAAAGTTATTTCTCGTAACGGCCAAGCACCTTATCCCAACGAACTTGGTTTAAAAGACACAGTCAGCGTTAATCCTGGCGAGCATGTTCAGATCAAAGTTTGGTTTCACGTTGCTGGTGTCTTTATGTACCACTGCCACATTCTCGAGCACGAAGATGGTGGTATGATGGCGCAGTTACAAGTCGTTGATCCCAAAGATCCTGATGCAAAGTATCATTTAATTGATCATGAAACTCAGATGATGACCTTTGCTAAAGAACGCAATGTGCCAATGGACCAACTTTGGCTTGGCGGTATGGAATCATATAAGAAGATGGGTATGCATATGTAATGTTCACTTCTTAATTGATTGCTGAGTAAAAAAAAAACGTTAAAAACTAGTTTTGGTGTTAAAACAGAACTGGTTTTGACTCCATTACGGGCTTGCTGGTTGTGGAACGCGGCCGGCATTGACCTAAGCCAATTACAAACCAAATTGTCTTAGATACAAGCCTTATTCTAAGTGGCAGAGCCACTTAGAATAATTTGGCGGCTGACAACCACGCCCTCCATTCCGTCTGAAGTTGAAGTGGTGCATTGCATCATTGTTAGATTTTAAGGCAATTGTAGTGAGACTAATCAACTTGATTTGAGCTTTAATAACTACTAAATAGTACACAAATAAGTCTGTTTGACAGTTTCTGGTTTCATCCACAAAAAATATGCCAAACAGGCTTTGTTAGTCACCGCAATCTGCTTTTTCTAAGCAAAGGTTCTTAATTATGTTGATTAATTCAAGCAGAGCAACAGTGATTCGCGTCAGTTGTGTCATTCAAGATGTGACATAAAGTCAGATGGTTGGCACAATCTTACAATCACTGTCTTAAAAACTGCCAAGGATAAAGTGTGCCAAATTAATTCCCGACGGCGTGGAGGGATCTTGGCGTCAGCCGCCAAATTATTGTTGGTGCTTTAGCACTTACAATAAGACCTGTATTGGAGACTTTGCAAAGCAAATGCTTCAATCAGCGTCGGCCGCGTTCCACGCCAAGCAGCCCGGAACAGAGTCAGACGCCATTCTGTTTTAAACCTAATAATACAGTTTCAAGCTTTTGCATTGGAGAACACTGTGAAGTGCAACAAAAAAGCCATCATCCAAAAATGATGGCTTTTTATTATGATAATTATTTAGTAACGACACGAATATGCTTAAAACCAACTACGGTCTTGTTCTGTAAATCCGCAACAACTTCTGCATATTGATCTTCATAACTATCAATTGAAACAAGTGCGGAATTTTCGTAAATCTTAGTAATGGTGCCGTGAAAACTCAAAGGAACATCCTGACTTTTACGAACACTAATTTTTTGGCCAACTGCCAAATCTGAAACTTCTGCCAAATTAACACCAACTTCCTTTAAGAAATCACAAGTTAAGTCGTTTAAAGTTATAACATGTTTCACCGAGAAACTCAATTATTATTCGTTAGTTTTCCTAACTTTTTGCAAGTTATCGAGCTAATCAACCTTATTTTGCAAATTGACTCTCGTAAAGTTGGGCATAATAACCTTTAGCCGCTAATAGTTCTTGATGAGTGCCTTGTTCAATCACTTGACCATGATCCATCACCAAAATTAAATCAGCTTCACGAATCGTTGATAACCGATGGGCAATTACAAAACTTGTGCGACCCTGAGTCAGTTTATTGAAGGCGGCTTGAATTTTAACTTCGGTATAAGTATCAATATTACTAGTTGCTTCATCCAAAATCAGCATTGGCGGATTGGCTAACATCACCCGAGCAATCGTTAAGAGTTGGCGCTGGCCGACTGATAAACTATCGGTAGCTGACTGTAATTCAGTTTCATAGCCACGCGGCAGCTTCTCAATAAATTCATCAACACCACTTTCTTGGGCAACTTGGCGAATTTCCGCCATCGTCGCGTCATCTTTACCGAAAGCAATATTATCACGCAACGAACCAGCAAATAGCCAAGTGTCTTGTAAGACCAGTCCAAATTGTTGGCGTAAATTTTGCCGGGTGAGCTGCCGAATATCAATACCATCTAAAGTAATTTTCCCAGCCGTCACATCATAAAACCGCATGAGTAAGTTGACTAAAGTTGTTTTACCAGCCCCGGTTTGACCGACGATTGCGACCTGTTGGCCAGGTTTAACATGCAAATTCAAATCATGGATCAAATGTTGTTGCGGCTCATAGCTGAAATCAACTTGGTCAAAGGCGATTTCACCGCGGACCTGATCAATTTTTGCTGCTGGCTTAGGATCAGGAATTTCTTCTGGCAAATCAATAATTCGGAAAATCCGCCGTGCCGAAGCAAAGGCCGACTGAAATTGCGTCATTAAACTAGTAAAGTCACTAAAGGGCTTCCCAAAAATAGTCGCGAAAATTAAAAATGTCGAAATTTCGCCGACTGAAATTTGTCCAGTAATTACTCGTAAACACCCTACTAGACCGATCACAGCATACATAATATTATTAATTGCTCGGGCAGTTGGGTTAGCAAATGAGGCAATAAATTGTGATTTAAACCCAGTTTGATAAAGTTGCTGATTTAACTGTTCAAAATCTGCTTGACTAGCAGTTTCATGTTGAAAAGCTTGTTCTACTTTCAAACCAGCAATCGCTTCTTCAGCATAGCCATTTAAAGCGCCCAAATCATCCGCCTGCATTTTAAAATAATGTTGTGACTTTTTAGTAATCAAGCGTGTTGTCAAAAATGACAATGGCGCCGTTATTAACACTAGCAATGCCATAACTAAATCAAGTCGCATCATGATAACAATCGAACCAACAATTGTAAAGACAGCTTGCAAAGTAGTTAGCAGACCTTGTAAGGCACCATCAGAAATTGTTTCCACGTCGTTCACAAAGCGGCTGGTAATATCCCCATGAGGATTCGTATCAAAGAAGCTCAGTGGCAAGCGGTCCAATTTACTAAATAATTGTTGCCGCAACCGATTAACACCATCATAGGCAACGTTATTTGACAGCCAAGTAGCCACCCATAAGCAGAGATTACTTCCAAAATAAAGAACTAATAAAATTAAAATATCTTGATTGAGTTTCGTAAAATCAACTTGATGGCGGCCAACCAATTGGTCAATCGTCGTGCCGACCAAGACAGGCGCAATCAAGGTTCCTAAAACGGCGACAAACGCTAAAATCGTGGCCATGATAAATAAATACTTCTTCTCAGCAAAATAGTGTGCTAAACGCTTAAAGACTGCCATTTGATTCACCTACCTTATCTTGATCCAACTGGCTAGCAACTAATTCTTGATAGAATTGATTCGTCTTTAATAGTTGGTCGTGCGTATCAAATCCGACAATCTCACCATTTTTCAAAACTAATACGCGATCACAATGAGCGACCGTGCCAATTCGTTGCGTCACTAAGAAAATATTTTTCTGCCATGATGCTTGTTTAACCGCCTTTAAGAAATGCGCCTCAGTCAAATAATCCAACGCACTGGTGGCATCGTCAAGTAGCAGTAGTGGTGCTTGCTTAACTAAGGCTCGGGCAATCGTTAATCGTTGCCGCTGTCCACCAGAAAAATTACGACCACCACGTTCAACTGGCGCCTGTAATAAAGCTGGCTGTTGGCGAATAAAATCTGCTACTTGAGCTGTTGTCAAGGCTTGCCATAATTGTTCATCTGTTGCTTGGGGATTACTCCAGCGTAGATTACTGGCAACTGTCCCGGTAAATAAGGTCGTATCTTGAGGAACTTCCGCAAATAATTGACGCAATTGCCACAGCGAATATTGCTGCTGTTCTTTTCCAAAAATCATAATTTTGCCATTAGTCGCATTATAAAAACGAGGTAATAAATTCAATAGGGTTGATTTACCAGAACCAGTTCCACCAATGATCCCAATTGACTCATCACGATTGATTGCAAAGTTTAGACGGCGCAAAACTGGCTCGCCCCGCTGACCAGTTTCATCAGGAAAATAAAAATCGACATCTGTCATTTGAACTGTTTGGGGACTATCTAAATCAACTGTCATTTGCGCAACAGCAGTGGCATCATCAGCAATTTCGGTCGCTAGAATTTGTTGCACGCGCTCGCCAGAAGCCATTGCTTTGGTCATTAAAATAACCAAATTAGATAACATTAAAATTGCCGCCAAAATCATATTGACATAATTAATAAATGCTAAAACTGTTCCTTGTGCTAAAGTCCCGGCATTAACTCGCGCACCACTATTCCAGAGAATCACCACAATCATTAAATTGACGACAGTGGCAGTTAAGGGATTGTAAAGTGCTGATAATAGGCCAATTCTTAACCCGGTCTGCGTGATGTCATCATTTTCATTGGTAAACTTAGTTTTCTCAGCTTTAGTTTTGGCAAAAGCGCGAATAACTCTGACCCCGCCCAGATTTTCTTTGACCAAGCTGGATAGCCGATCCAATTGACGCTGATAGTGACGATACAACGGCGCCATTTTTTTAGTCAGCCAATAAACGACGAATGCTAAAATTGGTGTTGCAACTAATAATATCAACGCCAAGTGCCAATCTAAGGTAAAGGCCATAATTAACGCGCCAATAATAATAAAAGGTGCTCGTGAAACCTGACGAATCAACATTGCAATCCATAACTGCAACTGATTAACATCATTAGTTAAACGAGTCGTCAAAGTCGCCGTTCCGAATTGATCTTGTTGTTGATAAGACATTTTCGTAATTTTCTTAAATAAAGCGCGGCGCAAATCAGTGCCATACCCTTGAGCAGAGCGGGCTGCTAAGTACTGACATACGGAAGCCGATGCTAGACCTAATAGTGCCATTCCCATCATGATCAACCCGTAATGCCAAACAAAAGCTTGATCGTGATGCTTCACCCCGCGATCAACAATTAGTGCCATAAAGCTTGGCAAACTCAATTCACAGATGACTTCAATGAACTTAAAGAAAGCTCCGAAGATTGCCTGCCAGCGATAGGGCGCTAAATAAGTGCGTAATTTCCACATGGCAATTCCCCCTAACGTATTAGTCTTATCTTACCCCGATATTTGCTGAAAAAACAGCACGTGTTTTCAGTCATAGTGCTTTTTTAAGAAAATTGTGTCCTCAGGCTATTGACAACAATTCACTTAACTCGTACTTACGACGGATATCACTCGCCAAACTTTTTTGTCATAATAATATTATATTAATTAATAGAGGGGGCGTCGAACATCTTTAAAAAGAATTATTTCTCATTATCAATTGTTGGACTTGCCCTCCTAAGTATCACGATAGCCTTGATTCGCGGATACTTCACTAATGAGACTGGTGAAATCGTACAATTTCATCTACCTGCATGGCCATTACTTAGCCTAGTGCTATTAGTTAGCTTTATTTCGCTACTAAGCTATCCCTGGGTGCGTCACCAACCGTCCTGGCGAAAAATTAGTTTGATTTGTCCGCTACTTAGTTTCATCGCCACCATTATCATTGCCCTATTGGGGTTTGATGGCAGCACCACCCTGCAATTGGTGATCAGCGCTTCAATTGGCCTGCTCGCCAGTGCTGCAACTTTCTTCTAAGTCTCTAATTCAGAAAGATTCCCGTCAAGATCGACACTAACAAATTTAGTGACTTTTGTCAGTTTATCTTGACTAACAATCGGTTATGTCTCAGACTATTGATAGCAATCAATTGGGATAGAGGGTCTTAGAATTGTCTAAAAAGAAACGATTACCAAGTTTACGATTTTGGTTAGGCGCCAATCATTTATTCTGGCGTTTTTGGCCGCAGATTTTAGTTTTCTCTGTACTAATGAATATTCTACTTGAAGGTGTCATTATTGGCTTGCGCTGGTTAACTGCGAAGCTGATGGTCGAATTCAATGTGGCTTATTTGTCTTACACAAACATTGGTGAAATTGTGCTAGACCATCCCTTGATGGTCGTCCTACTTGTGGTGCTATTATTACTAGTTTTGCTACTTGTTTACTGGCAATTCACAATTTTTATGCTATTTGTTAATGAATTACAACATGATCATCAGCCACATTTTCGTCAATTAATGCGGCAATCTGCGCAACGTTTTCGCCAGTTAAACGGTAAAACTTTCCTATTCTTAATTTTATTTTTCATTTTAGCCTTGCCAGCAGTCAGTTTATTTTTCTCAACACAATTGTTAAGTAAAGTCGTCATTCCCAATTTTATCTTAACTTTTATTGATGAACACACCTTGTATGCTATTCTGCTCTTTCTCTTTTATTTAGGAGGTTTATGGCTTGGTCTCCGCTATTTATATGTATTGCCCCTATTGACCTTAAATCGGCTGTCAGTCCAGCAAGCACGGCGTCAAAGCTGGCAATTGACTCGTCATCGTAATTGGGCCAATTTTAAGCGCGGATTATTAGCCACGCTATTAGGCGGCCTGATTTTTGCCGTGATCAATGGCCTACTTTATTTCTTACAAGTTGGCCTTGATCAAACGCGCTTCGCCTTGCCAGGTGCGATGATCACCATGCTTGGCTTAGAGATAGCTTCACTGCTATTAGCCAGCTACTCAACAATTATGTTGCTGTTATTGATGCAACCACCAGTTGCCTTGGCCCAGCCTCAAATTGCTGATACTGCCAAACATCGTCGTTTCTGGCGTATTCTAACTTGGACCTTTCTCAGTGCGACTGTGGCATTATTGCTTGCTTTCAATTTCGGCTACTTGAAAGGATTATTGACTAGTAATCCGATTTTAATTTCACATCGTGGTGTGGACGCTGGCAATGGCGTCCAAAATACTATTCCCGCCTTAGAGAAAACTGCCCGCAAAAAACCCGCATTTATTGAAATGGATGTTCAAGAAACCAAAGATGGCCAATTTATTTGTTTCCATGATCCCACACTACGTCAGCTAGCCGGTCGTTCAGAGACACCGCAACAATTGACCTTAGCCCAACTACAAAAGATCACCGTTCGCGAGCATGGTTATCAGGCCAAAATACCTAGCTTTGATGATTATCTTGCGAGTGCTAACAAGGCCCATCAACCCTTGCTTGTTGAACTAAAAGTAACGACTCATGATAGCCCTAACTTCACTAAAAATTTTATTCGCCGTTATTATCAAGCACTGAAACAAAATGATAGTCAAATCCAATCATTGGATTATCAGACTGTCGCTCAAGCTAAAAAATTGGCGCCTGATTTATTTGTTGATTACATTATGCCCTATAATTTTGCCTTCCCAGAGACAAACTTAAACGGTTACGCCATGGAAGTGACCACTTTAAATAGCTACTTCGTGGATAAGGCCCACCAACAACAGCAACTGGTCTACAGCTGGGACGTTAATGACCAAGCAACTTTAAATAAAATGCAGCTTTATGGTGTTGACGGCATTATTACCGATCGTTATAGTGCGATGAAGCAGATTCTTGCCCAACAAAAAGATCAACCTCACTATGCTGCTTTAATCAACAGTTTCACTGATATTGCCGGTTCAGTTTGGGCAGATTAGTGCCAGCAATGCCTGCACCTTGTTCATTACCAAAATAAAGAGCGTTTTCAATCTCTTAGGATGTTCAGTCGCGTAAATCCATGCTATATTGATTGTGAGCGCTTTTTTGTTACCATTTTTAGAACAATTTTAGTAATTAGGGGGAGATTTTTATGGCGATTCTCACGTTAACTCATGTCAGTTATTTAGCTAACCAACAACTAATCATTCCAGACTTGAATTTAACAGTGGCTGCCAATGATTTTTTAACGATTACTGGCCCATCAGGCAGTGGTAAAAGTACCTTATTGAAGCTGATAGCTTCATTAGCAACACCTAGCAGTGGTGAAATAATTTTTGCCGGGAAAAACCAACGCGATTACAACTTACCAAAATATCGCCAACAAGTTTCCTACTGTTTCCAGCAACCAACACTTTTTGGTCAAACCGTCCGCGATAATCTGCAGTTTCCGTTTCAAATTCGCAATCAAACCTTTGACCAGGGCCGCGTGACAAATTACTTGGAATTAGTTGACTTGCCAGTTGCCTTCCTCGATAAAAAGATCACGGATTTATCAGGTGGTGAACGCCAGCGCGTCGCTTTAATTCGTAATTTGATTTTTCCACCAACAATTTTACTGCTTGATGAAGTAACGGCTGGCTTAGATCGGCGTAGCAAAGAAATAGTCCAAGATTTGATTCGACAATTGTCGAAGAATAAGCTGACTTTAATTCAAGTCACTCACGATTCAGACGAATTACGAATCGCCGAAAATTTATTGCAAATGCAGGCTGGAGGAATTATCAAATGAAACAATTAGTCGTTAATAACGCCTCGCTGGCTTTGGCCTTTATGCTAGTTTTAGTCGCCATGATCATTAGTACCAAAGAGAAATTACACTTGGCCAAAGACATTATCTATAGCATCATCCGGGCAGTCATCCAGTTAACCATTATTGGTTATGTTTTAAAATATATTTTCCAATTGAATAATGCTTGGCTGACCATTCTAATGTGCTTATTGATTGTCGTTAATGCTTCTTGGAATGCATACAAACGCAATCCCAATGCTCATCACCACTTTCGCGAGTATTTAGAAACATTTTTAGCATTATTCATCAGTACTTTCGTCACTTTAGGCTTGATTATTCTTAGTGGCTCTTTAAAACTGATTCCTTCCCAAATTATTCCGATTACGGGGATGATTGCTGGCAATTCGATGGTCGCAGTTGGTCTTTGTTACCGTGCCTTAAATAGTCAATTTCGCGATCAGCGGCAACAAATTCTGGAAAAACTTGCCCTTGGTGCTGAAATCAAAACCGCTTCGTTACCGATTCTTCGTGAAAGCATTAAAACTGCCATGCAACCAACCATCGATCAAGCCAAGACAGTTGGTCTCGTTAATCTACCGGGGATGATGTCAGGCTTGATTTTTGCGGGCGTTGATCCAGTCCGCGCAATTCGTTATCAAATTCTAATTACCTTCATGCTCCTCTCGACTACTAGTCTGGGCGCAATTATTGCTGGGTATCAAGCTTACCGTCATTATTTCAACAGTCAGCAACAATTAACTGAATCAGATTAAGTGGCGCCTTGACGGACATTGACATAGAACCCTAATGGTCATAATAATAATCTCAAAACTTGCCTTTTAATAGCAAAAAAGACTCAATTTCTTGATCAGCCGCGAATGACTTCGGACAAAATCAATTAATTGCGTCTTTTTATTGTGAATTGAAACGATGTAACAAAAAGTTGTCAACTACTGGTGATCAACAATTAAGCAGTTGCACTAAGCGAGGTTATCACGCCCACAACTTAGCTGTTAACTAATAACACCCTTCCCCCGAATAGATGTTATCAGATAATCTCCTGTTGCTTACCGATCATTAATTGAATCAAACATATCAATTATCATCATGCGACTAATTCTCCAAGTTAGTAATCAACCATTTCCGTCGATAACCAAAATCACGTAACAATTGTTCTGTCGTCCAATGATTAACAATATAATCATTAAGCGACGAAATAATCATTTCTAACATGAAATATAAGAAACTGATCATCTCATCATCAGAATCAATGTTAAGTTGATTTTTGCGAATCACTGCAATCACTTGCTTAACGAAGTCCGAGCTGACGTCAATTGCCTGGACTTCACGATAAGCTAATTCAGCTGTCGAACGTGTCAACAGCGACAAGCGCTGCCAATAATAGCTGTTACGTGATAATCGTGTACACCAACGTAAATAGTTTTCAATACCATCAAAGAAATTATCGTCACTATCATCAATACTGTAAAGAATATCATGGCGAATCACTTTAGCATTTTGACCAAGCGTATAATGAAAAGCATCATCAATATTCTCGAAATACTTATAAAAAGCACCCCGTGACATCCCCATCTTAGCCACAATAGTTGCGACTTTGACTTGACTAGCAGGGGTATCATAGAAAGTCTCGACTAATAATTGATCAATTTCACGACGGCGCGCATCAGATAGATTCAGGAAAGTTGTTTTTGGCACGATCCAGCTCCTCTCTAGTGACACTTTGTTACTCACACAGGCATATTATAGCAGGCCAGTGACAAAGTGTCACTACTTTTTTTATTTATTTTTTAACGACAGTCCAAGCATCGATTGTTTTACCTTGTTGATCTTGCAAGACCAGCCAACTATTAGTTCCACCAAAGTATAAAAACAGCCCTACTTCATTCACACTTTTTAAGGTGATTGGCGCGGTAGTGGTGAAATGGCTAATTGCTGCTTGATGCTCTTGCCGTAATTGCGAAGCAAATCTAGCGCTAAAACCTAAACTACCATCTTTGTTGAGCGGCGCCTCAGCCAGCAAAGTTGCCCCAGCAGCAATGATCATTTGATTACGGCTAGCCCAACGCACCGTTGCCTGACTACCGCGATAGTTAATTTGAAAATCAATTTTGCTCACCTCAGAGCGCCAACGATGACTTGCTTTAGCCACCGTCTCCTTTGCTTTAGCCGGTGCATCAGGTTGGGCAACCAGCAAGGCGGTTTGATTTAAGAAACCAAGCAATTGCTGAAATGGTTGCCAATAATGAACTAACTCCGTTTGAAGGTTAGCTGGGATCGGGGGTACCGCCACCGTGCCCATTAATGTCTGCTTCAAAAAAGGTAACAAATAATCAGCTGTTATTGCCCAAGGTAATGTTAAAATCAGGCCAGTTTCACCAGCTGCCACAGCCATTTTCTGCTGGCTAATTGCCACCACGTGGTCAGCCTGCCAAAGCAAATTAACCGTTGTTGAGACTGCTGTCGTGCTTGCTGGTAAGCTGCCCTTCGTTATTAAGCTTGCTTGTCCTTGATCGGCACCAAAATCAATGACTAACTGATTTGCTGCCAGACTACCTGTAAAATTCATCAACTGACTCACTCCTAAGAATTTGTTAATAAGATTGTCAATAAACTATTAATATGTTTACCCTAAGCTAAAATTAGCAGTAACACCAACTTGGCAGTTAATTACTGATGCAATGCCGAAACCAGCAACCAGTAAATTGCAAAAAATGGACTAACTACTAAGACCACCAAATTAATTGCCAAACGCCCACCAAAGACAAAGAACTGATCTAGATAACGTCCCCGACGATGCTGGCCTTGATATTGCCGGACCTGCTGGTCAATTGCTGTCTTGCTGTTCTTCTGTTGTTGCGCTGGTTTTGCTGAGGATTGTGTGGTATCAACCGCCTGCTTTTCCCGCTGTTGAGTTGCCCGCCGAGTTTGCCTTTGCTGCCAAACTAGCCAAAAAAAGGGACTACTTCCAACAAAGCTAATCAATAAATAAACATCCGTCCATTGCCAATTTAAATCTAAACCGCTAGTTTGTTGTAAGTGCGTAAAAATCCACCAGAATAAAACTGCGGGAATCAAGCGCCGAACTTGTTGTAAGTATGAGGCCAATTCAAATTGTTTCATCAACTTAACTCCAATCAATAGCTAATAAAATAGACTGCATTAATAATGCTTATTTTACGCAATTTAACCAACTTTCTGCAAGTGAAACCACGCTCACTAATAACTTTCGAAAAACCGCTGCCACTGTTAACAGGCAGCGTACGATAAAATTAATTTTGGCAAGAGTGTGAGAACAAACCCTTTAACAACTCCAGCATGTTCTCAAAAGGCAGCTAGTTCCGCTTAGCGCCAAAAAAACGAGCAATTCTACGAATTGTTCGTCTTTTTACGTTAATGCTCACCAACTAATCGGCTGTGGCCGTGCCCTTAACAATATTAATTACTACTATTCAACGGATAAACATAATAATTCTGCACTTCAGTGGGATTATCAAAGATAAAGCCGTTTTGTTGCTCATTATAGTCATTTTCTTTAGT
Organism: Lapidilactobacillus gannanensis; assembly: GCF_003946675.1. Taxonomy (GTDB): domain Bacteria; phylum Bacillota; class Bacilli; order Lactobacillales; family Lactobacillaceae; genus Lapidilactobacillus; species Lapidilactobacillus gannanensis. The sequence continues at coordinate 82,522 of NZ_RHOT01000003.1, forward strand.
CGTACTATTACTAATTGTTTCCTTTTCCAGTCCCAACTCAGTCCGAACAATATCAGAAACCCGTTGTAACTCTGTTGTCGCAGGTACTTGAACCGCCGCATCACCGGCGTAAGCACTAATCCCTTGCAAATGATCACTCGTCACATTAGTTGCTGAGGAACGATAATTCTTAAAAATTGTAATCATCTGCTCAGTTGTAAAGTTAGTCGTTAAATTATCAGAAATAGCATCCATTAACTTCGTAAAATTAGCCAAAGTTCCCGTGCTAGCCGCTGATTTTAAAATAGCCGTGATTATTTGCCGTTGTCGCTTCTGACGACCATAATCACCCTCTGGATCTTCATAACGCATTCGTGCATAATCAAGGGCCTGTTTGCCATCTAACTTCATCTTACCTTTAGTAAAAGTCGACCCATTAGAACTGAAGGAGAATGGCACCTCAACTTCGACGCCACCAACAGCTTCAACTATCTTTTTAAGGCCACCCATATTAATTGAGACATAATTAGTCAGGGGAACATTAATCAGCTTAGAAACGGTATTTAGGGCCATTTTAGCGCCACCCACATTATTAGCAGCGTTCACCTTTTCAAAATCAAAAGTTGAAGTGCCAATAATCTCAGCCATTGTATCCCGGGGAATACTTACTAAAGTTGTTTGATTCTTCTTAGGATTAACGGTGGCAACAATAATGGTATCAGAATTCCCATTGACCTCAGTCCGCCCCTCATCCCCAGTATCAGTTCCTAACAATAATACTGAGAAAGGTTCAGTTGCAGCGACAACTTTTGCCGTTTTGGCTTCAGCCGCCTTATCAACTGATGAGTAAGTTTTGTCTAAAGCCGACTTTGCTTGGGCATATAAATGAATCCCATAAGCGCCAGCCGCTACCAACACCACAGCTAAACTGATTAAAATAATTTTTAAAACACGGTGTGATTTCTTCGGAGTTACCTGATCACTTTCACTTGCTGCTTGTTTCAAACGTTCAGAACGTGCATGCTTTGCCATTTGTCCACCTAATTCTCAGTGTGTTCAAAGTAAATAACCTATTGCTGAATCAAGATTACTTTTGCAGTCAATAAAACTTTTTACCATTAGATCAATTGAAACATTCTTTGAAGGCACTGGATTTTAAATAATGATTGAAAATAAAAAAATAGTCCAAAGCCTATCATAAATTAGTATCTCCTGATAAGCAATGACTATTTGTGGACTTTTTTATTAAAAATCAATTAAGTACAAATCTTTAAAAATTATTTTTTAAAACACGACGTAATTCACGATCCTGTTCCCGTCGCTTGATGGTTTCACGTTTATCGTATTCATGCTTCCCTTGGGCAACGCCAAGTAAAACTTTAGCGTAACCATGTTTTAAATAAACTTTCAGGGGCACAATGGTCATCCCAGCAGTCTTGATCACACCACTAATTTTGGCCAGTTCTCGCTTATGCAACAGCAATTTACGATTACGTAAGGGATCATGATTGAAACGATTACCAGCATCATAAGGGCTAATATGGACGTTTTCCAACCATAATTCACCCCGATGAAACTGAGCAAAACCATCCTTCAAATTAATTTTGCCAGCGCGAACTGATTTGATTTCAGTGCCAGTTAGCGCAACGCCCGCTTCGTAAGTTTCAGTGATGGTATAGTCGTGTTGGGCTTTCCGATTGGTTGCCACTTGATTGCGGGGTTTTTCTTTTCTTTTTGCCAAAGCAAACACCACCTGTTCAATTGACTAGCGGCGATTCTTTTGAGGCCGCCGACCATTACTATTGCCATTATTGTTATGGCGTTCGTATTTATTATTGTGCCGTGGCTGACTATTTGTTTTCTTAGGAGCTGTACTTGACTTTTGATCTGTAAAATCAGCTGGGGTATCTTGACCAGCAATAATAAAGTCAATTTGCCCCTGATCAGGATCTGCACGCAAAACTTTAATCTTGATTTCTTGACCAATCTTAAAGATGGTATGCGTTTTGGCACCAGTTAAAGTCATTTGCTTCTCATCATAATCATAATAATCATCACGTAGATTGGAGATGTGAATTAATCCTTCAACAGTATTATCGAGTGACACGAACATGCCAAATTTCAGTACAGAGGCAATTACACCATTAAACTCTTGCCCAACCTTAGACATCATGTATTGGGCCTTCTTGAGATCATCAACGTCGCGTTCAGTATCAATTGAGCGCCGTTCTTGTTCAGAAGTGTAAGTCGCAATGTCAGGTAATTTTTCAGTCCATTTTTCCTGGTTGGCTTCAGTCTTACCAACAGTTGCATAACTATGGATCAAACGATGGACAATTAAGTCAGGGTAACGACGAATTGGCGACGTAAAGTGAGTATAATAATCTGCACCAATCCCGAAATGACCTAGTTGTTCGGTTGAATAATGAGCCTGCTTCATACTCCGTAACAACATTGTGGTCACAACCATTTCTTCCGGCGTTCCGGCGACTTTAGCTAAAGCCTGCTGTAACTCAATTGGTTTAATGTTATCAGCTTTACCGTGTCCGACAATGCCAAAGGCTGACACAAATTCGAAGAAAGATTTCACTTTTTCTGCATCGGGCGTTTCATGAACCCGATACAAGAATGGCACGTGTTCACGACTAAAGTGTTCAGCAACAGTTTCATTAGCTGCCAACATGAACGATTCAATCATGCGTTCAGACAAGCCCCGGTCCCGTAAAACAATATCAATTGGCCAGCCTTTTTCATCGACCTTGATTTGCGCCTCAGTTTCTTCAAAATCAATTGCGCCACGACGATGACGTTTATCAAATAAGATTTTGTGTAGGGCCGCCATTTGCGTCAACATTGGTACCAAATGCTCGTACTCAGCAGTTAATTGGGGATCATGATCTGTTAAAATCTTATTAACGTTATTATATGTTAACCGTGCTTTGGAACGAATCACACTTGGATAAATTTCATGTTTAACAACCTGACCTTGATCATCGATTTCCATATCACAAGTTAAAGCCAACCGGTTTTCATTTGGATTCAGTGAACAAATACCATTTGATAACCGGAATGGCAGCATTGGTAAAACTCGGTCAGTTAAATAAGTACTGGTCCCACGAGCATATGCTTCCTTGTCTAATGGCGAATCTTCGGTTACATAATGACTAACATCAGCAATATGAACACCAAGATGATAATGGCCATTAGGCAATTGCCAAACAGTCACGGCATCATCAAAGTCTTTGGAATCGTCGCCATCGATTGTAACAACTTGCTGATCCGTAATATCACGGCGATTAGCCCAATCTTGAGGTAACAATTCATCTGGAATTTGCTCTGATTGCGCCAAAACATCCTCAGGAAACTCGGTCCGAATGCCATGTTGATAAACGATGGTCATAATATCAACACCAGGATCATTCTTGTTACCCAAGGTTGCCATCGCAATCCCTAACATCCGTGTTGGAAATGCATCACTTGGATATTCAGTGATTTCTACCTGGACCATATCACCAGCTTGGGGATGAATCCCTGTATCACGGATATAAACAGGATAAGCGGCAAACTTCTTGTCGTGACTACGCACACTACCTAGCAAATTAGTCTTCTTAATTTGTTGATCACTATAAGGCACGAATTCACCAACTAATTGTGTTAAGCCGTGTTCAACGATTTCTTCCACTTCACCCTCAGGACCGCGACCATTCCAAGGGTTCGCCGCTTTGACAAGCTTCACTTTAACGGTATCGCCTTGTAAAGCATGGGCTGTCTTCTGTTTAGGCACAAAAACATCAGGAATTTCTTCCTTACTATCAGGATCGGCTTCAATTCGAACAAACCCAAATCCCTTATCATTTGCTGCAAAACGACCAGTTACTTCCTCTGAAGTTGGCGTTAATTTAAAACGTCCGCCTTCGTTAACACTAATCGCGTTTTCACCTTCTAAAGTTGCCAAAATCCGGACAACCCGCTTAAAAGAATTAGCACCATTTAATTTTAAAATATCATTAATATCTTGAACAGCGTACTTCCGATTAGGATTAGCTCGAAAAACTTCGAGCACTTCCGCTGTTAAATAATCATCATTTTTCATCTAAACCCTCATTTCAATTTATCGATAAAATTTATTATATCTTGCGCCAATTGTTGATGTGCTTGATTAACAGTCAAAACATGTCCTGCCTGAGCATACCAGCAAAAGGTCAGCCAATTTGTTGAGATTTGATCAGCTAAGCGTTGGCCTGCTTGGGGATCAATCAATTGATCCTGCCCACCTTGTGCAACTAGAAAAGGTTTGCGAATCGTTGCAATCTGTGGTCGCAATTGGTGCGCCAAAGTTTGAATATCAGCTAATTGCCGAGGAAGTAATTGTTGAATCAATTGCAATTCTCGGTGTTGACTATAGGTATCGCGTCCAACTAACTGCCCGATTTTTTGCGCATAATGAATAAATTGATTCGGTATGCGGGAAAAATCGTCAGTAAAAATTGGTGCGCTAAGGGTGCCACCACCAATTACAGTTGGTTGCGTCAGTATTGCCTTAGCTGCGAACAAACCACCCAATGACAACCCAAAACAAGCAATTTGCTGATATCCTTGAGACTGTAAATCAGCAATTGCTCGTAAAGTATCCTGCCACCAAGCAGCAGGACTACCAGCCATTAAAATATCAAGCGGCTCACCAGTTGCATGTCCCCGAAACTGTGGCACCAAAACTGCGTAGCCTTGACGGTTTAAAGCCTGCGCTAACAAACGCATATCCGTCGAATTACCAGTATAAGCATGCAATAATAAAATAGCTATTTTCTGTGAGCCTGCTAAAAAGAACGGTTGTGGCCATTGACGATCCATGAAACGCCCCTTATTCTTAACAAAAAAACTCCCGCAATCGCAGGAGTTTTAGATAATCATTCTAATGCGAAGACAGATAAACTAATACCAATGCAAGGACAAAAAAGAGAGCACCTAAAACAGCAGTAACACGTTCCATAACCGCTTCAAATCCACGTTTCTTTGTTTGTCCAAACAACTCACCGCCACCACCTGAAAGGGCATTTAAGGCATCTTGTTGTTTTGATGGTTGCATCATGACTGCAATCACGATGGCAATTGACACAATAATTAATAACGTCTGAATGACATTGTACATGAAGCTTGCCTCCGAACTATAACCTGAGTTTCTTACTTATGAAATTTTACCATAATCTTGACTTGATTGCTAGTCAACGACAAATAACTTGTGCAGTAACCTGTTTACTCAGTGAATTAAAAGTGCAGAGTAAAAATGCAAAACCTTGGTGAAGTGTTTGAAACAGAATGGTGTCTGACTTCATTGCGGGATTGCTGGTTGTGGAACGCGGCCGGCATCGATTTGAACCAATTAAAGCCCAAATTATTTCAAATACGAACCTTTGTCTAATTACTAAAGCAATAAGACAAATTTGGCTGCTACTCGCAGACTCGGGCGCAAATACAAACCATTGGCGGACAACCACACCCTACATTCCATCTGAAGTTGAGTTAGTCCACTTCAGCTTCGTTAGTGCTTAAACCAATTGTAGTGGGATAGATCAACTCGATTCAAATTGTTATCACAATTGAACGGTAGCACCTAAAAAGACAGTTTGACAGTTTCTGGGTTAATTCCAGAAGGATTATCAAACAGACTTTGTTAGTTTACTCAATTTGTTTTTCTAAATAGTGGTGCTTAGTTCTGTTAGTTTATACAGGTGGTTGCTGGGCGATTGGCTCCTAAGTTCACTGGTATTGCCTTGATATCAACCAAATCTAAAATGGACTAAACCAGCTCAAAACACAGTGGAGGTCGCCGGGTTGTCAGGCGTGAAATTATCCTTGGCGATTTATCGCTTAGGATAAGCTTCAATCGATGCCCACACCGTTCCACAACCCGTCGGCCGCAACGGAGTTGTCCGCCACTCTGCCTAAAACTAATTCTGAGTCAAATCGCTCAGCAACCACCCTCCCAATTTGAGAAAGACTTGGTACAATTTAAAGTACAAAAAAATACCGCTGTGGATTTCCACAGTGGCATTCTTATCTAACTTAGTTAATTATTTGTCCCACTTTGCAGCGAAACCATTCTTGTCAAACTCAACATTGTAGAAGCTCTTAATACCGTTGTATTTAGCAGCATCGCCAAGTTGGTCTTCGATCCGCATTAATTGATTGTATTTAGCAATCCGATCAGTCCGGCTCATTGAACCAGTCTTGATTTGGCCGGCGTTAGTAGCCACAACCAAGTCAGCAATTGTCGTATCTTCAGTTTCACCTGAACGATGAGAAACGATTGCTGAGTAGCCAGCTTCTTTAGCCATTTCAATAGCTTCAAAAGTTTCAGTTAAAGTACCGATTTGGTTAACTTTGATTAAGATTGAGTTAGCAGCACCCATCTTGATACCTTTTTCAAGGTAAGCAGTGTTAGTAACAAAGAAGTCATCACCAACAATTTGTACTTTCTTACCAAGTTCTTTAGTGATTACTGCCCAGTCATCCCAGTTGTTTTCGTCGATTGGATCTTCGATAGAAACGATTGGGTACTTGTCAGCTAAACCTTCAAGATACTTGCTGAATGATGGTGTGTCGAATTCTTCACCAGTTGACCAACGTAACTTGTACTTCTTGTCTTCGTCATTCCAAAGTTCGGAAGCAGCAACGTCGATTGCAATAGCAACGTCTTTACCAGGCTTGTAACCAGCTTTAGTAATAGCGTCAACTAAGTATTGCAAAGGTTCTTCGTTGTTAGCAAAATCAGGTGCGAAACCACCTTCGTCACCAACTGAAGTAGCTTTGCCGTCAGCAGCTAATAAACCTTTCAAAGTATGGAAAGTTTCTGAACCCATCCGAACTGCTTCACGGACAGACTTAGCACCAATAGGCATGATCATGAATTCTTGGAAGTCCACTTTGTTGTCAGAGTGAGCCCCACCATTAATAACATTCATCATTGGTGTTGGTAATACGTAGCTGTTAGGGCCGCCAAGGTATTCGTATAAAGGCATGCCTAATTCGTCAGCAGCAGCACGTGCAGCAGCTAAAGAAACACCTAAGATAGCGTTAGCACCTAATTTACCCTTGTTTGGTGTGCCATCAAGATCAATCATAGCTTGGTCTAATGCACGTTGGTCAGTAGCGTCCATGCCGATAACTGTTTTAGAAATCGTGTCATTAACGTTAGCAACAGCCTTTAAAACACCCTTGCCACCAAAACGTGACTTGTCGCCATCACGTAATTCAACAGCTTCGTGTTCACCAGTTGAGGCACCTGAAGGAACAATAGCGCGGCCAAAGCCACCTAATTCAGTATAAACTTCAACTTCAACAGTAGGATTACCACGTGAGTCTAAGACTTCGCGGCTTAAAACATCAGTAATTACAGACATTGAGTTCGCTCCTTTTGATTTTCCCGAATGAATTCGGTTAATATCACCATTTTAACAAATTTTTATTGAAAAATAACTAATAATCGTGATTAATTTTGATAGTTAACCAAAGCTAAGAATGAATCAGGTACCATGCTGGCACCACCGACCAAACCACCATCAATATCAGGCTTAGCCATTAATTCTTTAACATTAGCAGGTTTAACAGAACCACCGTATTGAATACGAACATTCTCTGCAGTCTGTTCGTTGTACAAGCCTTTAACGGCTTCACGAATAGCATGGCACATTTCTTGAGCTTGGTCAGCAGAAGCAGTTTTACCAGTACCAATTGCCCAGATTGGTTCGTAGGCAATGACTGATTTAGAAACTTCTTCAGCAGTCAAACCAGCAAGAGCAGCCTTGATCTGAGCAACAACCCAGTCAGTTTGCTTGCCAGCTTCACGTGTTTCCAAACTTTCGCCACAGCAAATGATTGGTAACATGTTATTACGGAAAATAGCCTTAGCTTTTTTGTTGATATCTTCATCAGTTTCGTGGAAATAGCCACGACGTTCTGAATGACCAATAACAACATAGTCAACGCCCATTTCAGACAAAGCCTTAGGTGAAGTTTCACCAGTAAAAGCACCTTCGTCTTCAAAGTAGCAGTTTTCAGCAGCAACTTTTAAGTCAGAATCCTTAGAGAACCAAACTAAAGCATTTAAGTCAATGGCTGGAGCTGCAATAACTGATTCAACTTGATCAGCAGCAGGCAACTTGCCTTTGATAGCTTCAAGAAATTCTTGAGTTTCTTCAGGATTCTTATTCATTTTCCAGTTACCAGCGATAATTGGTTTACGCAATATTTTTCACCTCAGAATTATTTTTCAGAAATTGCAGCGATACCAGGTAAAGTCTTACCTTCAAGATATTCAAGAGAAGCGCCACCACCAGTAGAGATGTGGGTAATCTTGTCAGCAATACCTAATTGAATAGCAGCAGCAGCTGAGTCACCACCACCGATAATTGTTGTAGCATCAGTTAAGTCACCTAATGCACGACCAACTTCTAATGTACCTTCAGCATAATTGCTCATTTCAAAGGCACCCATTGGGCCATTCCAAACAACTGTTTTAGCATCTTTTAAGATGTCTTTGAATAAAGCAATTGTCTTAGGACCGATATCTAAGCCCATTTCACCATCAGGAATATCCTGGCCAACGACTTCATGCTTAGCATCATTTGAGAATTCAGCAGCAGCGACGTTGTCAACTGGTAAGACTAATTTGTCACCAGCTTTAGCTAATAATTCTTTAGCCAAATCAAGTTTGTCAGCTTCGAATAATGATTTACCAATCTTGTGGCCTTGAGCAGCCAAGAATGTGTAAGCCATCCCACCACCGATTAAGATATGGTCAGACTTAGGAATCAAGTTTTCGATAACACCGATTTTGTCAGAAACCTTAGCACCACCAAGGATGGTAACGAATGGATGAACTGGCTTGTCAACGGCAGTTCCTAAGAACTTGATTTCCTTTTCCATTAAGAAACCAGCAGCAGCGGGTTTGCCAGCAGCCTTCATAGCTGTAGCAATACCAACGTTAGAAGCGTGTGAACGATGAGCAGTACCGAAAGCATCGTTGACATAAACGTCACCTAATGATGCCCAATATTCGCCTAATTTAGGATCGTTCTTGCTTTCGCGCTTGCCAAAGTCGTTGTCAATATCTTGGAAACGAGTGTTTTCCATTAAGATAACGTCGCCGTCTTGCATAGCGTTAATAGCTGATTCTAAGTCAGCACCTTCGTTAGTTGGTACAAATTTAACTTCTTTGCCAAGTAATTCAGATAAACGAGCAGCAACTGGGCGTAAGCTCAATTCCTTCTTGTCTGCGTCACTCTTGATCCGGCCAAGATGTGACAATAAGATAGCTTTGCCGTTATGTTCAACTACATATTTGATTGTTGGTAAAGCAGCAACGATTCGGTTATCATTGCCGATCACGCCGTTTTTAATAGGCACATTGAAGTCAACACGAATTAAGACTTTCTTATCTTGAACATCAACGTCAGAAACAATTAATTTTGCCATTGTGGACAACCTCCAAGAATTTTTTTCATAATAAAAGGCGAAAGGAGTCGACCTCCCTCCGCCTCAAAAATCAACAGTTCAAAGTTTAAATATTTAGTTTGAAATTTCTAATTAAAGAGTTGCAAACTTCAATAAAGTACGAACCATTTGGCAAGTGAAGCCGTATTCGTTGTCGTACCAAGCAACAGCCTTAACTAATTGCTTGTCGCCAGCAGTTGTAACTTCAGTTTGAGTTGGGTCAAAGATTGAACCAAATGTTGTGCCAATGATATCGCTAGAAACAACGCTGTCTTCGTTGTAACCGAATGAAGGGTTGTCAATCGTGTATTTCTTAACAGCAGCATTTACTTCGTCAGCATCTTTAACTGGCTTGCTTAAGATTGATACTAATTCAGTAACAGAACCATCAGGCACACCAACACGTTGTGCATGGCCTTGTAACTTGCCCTTTAATTCAGGTAATACTAAACCAATAGCCTTAGCAGCACCAGTTGAATGAGGGATAGTGTTAATAGCAGCAGCACGTGCAGCACGAACATTACCTTTACGTTCTGGGCCGTCAAGAAGCATTTGAGTTGAAGTATAAGCATGGATAGTTGTCATAGTACCAACTTCGATACCAAATTCATTGTTCAAAGCTTGTGCAAATGGAGCTAATGAGTTTGTAGTACATGAACCTGCAGAAACGATCTTGTCGTCAGCAGTCAATGTATCTTCGTTTACACTGTAAACGATTGTCTTAAGGTCGCTGCCGGCAGGAGCAGAGATCAAGACACGCTTAGCACCGGCATCCAAATGAGCTTGTGCTTTAGCTTTAGAAGTGTAGAAACCAGTACATTCAAGTACGAAGTCAACACCATCATTTTTAACCCAAGGAATATTTTGTGCTTGTGGTTCAGCGTATACATGGTATGACTTACCATTAACAATGATTGAGTCTTCAGTTGCGCTAACTTCAGCATCTAAAGTACCATGAGTTGAATCATACTTTAATAAGTGAGCTAACATAGCAGGTGAAGTCAAATCGTTGATAGCAACAACTTCGATATCACTTGATTTTGCACCAAGTTCCATAATACGACGGAATGCTAAACGACCAATACGGCCGAAACCGTTAATACCAATCTTTACAGTCATACAAAATTTCCTCCTTCAGGAAATAAAAATTTCTTTAAAAGGTTGCCCCTTTTAAAAGCGAGTTAGCGGCACCTTCATCCGTGAGAAACCACGTCTGTTGAGGTGCATTGTGCATGTAAGCGCGAATCGCGGCGGCTTTCTTAGCACCACCGGCAACAGCAAATACATACGGTATATCAGTAAGATCCCGAATCTGTAATCCAATTCGTGGTATCTTGTAAACGACCTGACCTTGATCGTCGAAGAAATAACCAAACGCTTCAGCAACAGCGTGACGTGCTTTTAACTGGTTAATCACACTGGTTGACATATTACGGCGTTCAGCCATGGTCATGGCCTCGCCAATACTGTGTAACACCACATTGGCATGAGAGATCAAATCCAAAACTGATTTGATCGATGGTTCCTTGAGAAGTGGTTCGTAAGTTTGCTCGCTAATATCTTCAGGAACGTATAGACTACGATGACGTCCACCTGTTCGCTGTGCCATTTGCGAACAAATCGCATTGGCTTGAATATCAACTCGCTCACCAACCCCACCACGAGCCGGCACAAACAATAATTCCCGTTGTTGGGCTAATTCTGGTGTTAACTCCTTGGCAACAACCGCCATCGTTGAACCACCCATTGCCGCAATAACGTTTTGTCCGTTGAGCAACAAGACTGATAAAGTCTTGTTCAAAAGCTGACCGACATTTTCTAGTACTCTTGGTTGTTGGTCGCTGTCGCCCGAAACAATCAACACGTGATCGATTCCCAGCAATGCTGCCAAACGCCGTTCCTTACGAGGAAAGCCTAACAAATCTGACATTAAATCGTCAAGCTTGATGAGAACATCATGTCCACTCTCTGTTAATACCATACCTAATTTGGAGGATAATATCAATCCAGAGGCTTTCAAAATGTCGGTTTCCGTTCGTAAAACACGCTCACTTAAACCAAGTTCCTGGGCCAACGTGCGCCGACCAACCGGCTCCATCCATTGAATCCGTTGGAGGATCAAATAACGTTGCCGAATGGCATTTGAGAAGCCTGGGGCGATTGTTTCTATCCACGATAAGTCATTTTGCATCATAGCCAGACCTTTCAGTGGGACGGTAATCGTCCATCGGTGTCATTTAGCGACCCATCTATGCCAAAAAATAAGGCGCTCATCAATACCTAACACCTATCTCAAGCACGAGTTTATTATAACAACGCTTAAATCAGAATGCAAGAATTGCAAGCGCTTCAATCACAAAATCACAAATATTTCTTATGGAATCCCATTAAACCAGTCTTTATAACTGGACAATTCTAAAAATAGTTTGTGCAAGCACTGGACTCTGATTGCTAAGTTGCCCAACGCTTTCTATTCTAACAGACTTCTGGGCGATTAAGTTGCAGACACTACCGATTCTATAATAGTTGGCAGAATTGTTTTAAGTTGCTCCCTAGTCTGGGGTGATGACAGAGGCCCAGCGATTTGACAGTCATAAACTAAAATTGTGCCAAGACTTCCCCAATTAGGGGTTAGTGGTGGCCGGGCGATTAAGAGGGCGTGGTTGTCAGTCAATGGTTTGTATTTGCGCCCGAGCCTGCGAGTAGCAGCCAAATTTGCCTTGCTGCTTTAGCAGTTAGACAAAGGCTCGTGTTGGAGACAATTTGGTTTTCAATTGGCTTCAACCAATGCCGGCCGCGTTCCACAACCAGCAAGCCCGCAATGGAGTCAGAACCAATTCTGTTTCAAACCCTCACTATTTTATTGTCTGATTACTTTAAAGCGTAAAATTCATCGGCCTATCTGATACCACAAAAAAATACTGCGCTGACACTTTAATTAAAAAGTTGTCAACACAGTATTAATATTTGTCGTCAATCAAAGATTCGTGAGTAATTACTTGCTAGGCTTCTCGTTCATGTTAACCATGATCTTGTCGATCAAGCCATAGTTCTTAGCTTCTTCGGCAGTCATATAGTTATCACGTTCAGTATCCTTTTGAATTGTTGCCATATCTTGACCAGTAGCATCAGACAAAATCTTATTCATCTTTTTACGAGTCTTAACGATTTCTTCAGCAGCAATTTCAATCTCAGTAGCCTGACCCTGAGCACCACCTAATGGTTGATGAATCAAGACAGTTGAGTTCGGCAAAGCAAAGCGCTTGCCCTTGGTCCCAGTTGCCAACAGGACACTAGCCATGGAAGCCGCCATCCCAATGGCAATTGTTTGGACATCAGATTTAATAAAGTTCATCGTATCCATAATTGCCAAACCAGAAGTAATGACACCACCAGGTGAGTTGATATAAATCGAAATATCTTTAGTTGAATCTTGTGCGTCTAGGAAAAGTAACTGGGCAATAATTGAATTGGCCGTTTGATCGTTAATTTCACCAGACAACATGATAATGCGGTCTTTCAATAGACGTGAGTAAATATCGTAGGCCCGTTCGCCACGAGAAGTCTGCTCAATAACTGTTGGCACTAACATATTGTAGCCTCCTTAAATCGTGCTAAGAAATTAGCACTTAAATGATCACTCTGCTAATTTAGCATAATAGTCAAAATAGGTCAAACATTTTTGCTTAATATTTAAAAATAATTTTGTTCAATCAACATTAGGCAAGTCGGGCTAATAACCGCTCTGTTAAACGCTGATAGTTGCCATATAAAGCCGTGAAACGATTATCATGTCGTTCGTCCCAAGGTTTGGGCTGACCACAAAAATGCAAGAAAACTGTTTGACCTATAATCCAGTGTAAATCATTCTTACCTAAACTGCGAGTAAAATAAACCGCATATTTACGAGCATCATAATTCCAGATTTCCTCAGGAATTTCTTTAATTTCACGACCGTATAAATAATTCAACAAATCTTGATCTGGTAATAATAAATAGTCACTTTTGGTTTCAAGTACCTGCTGAATATCTGCAAAATGAACCAGTTGTCGCGCTCGTGCTAAATCAATCAACATTACCCCAGAATTAAAATAGGCATGATCGGTTCCCAGACGAAGTTTGTTCAAATCGGTCACTAGATTCGTCATGCCTGTATGAGTGGCTGCAGCAAAAGTGCTCGTTTCCAAATCTAACTGCCACAAGGGTAACACTGAGTTCAACACTAAAATATCTGGATCTAAATATAGTACTCGTGACAGACTTTGCGGTAACAATTCTCCACAGAGTAAACGGAAGTACATCTCTATTGGATAACGTCCCTCAGTTGGCGCCTGGCGCCACTGTTCACCATCAACCTTGATGGCCGTAAATTCTTGCTGGTAATGAGCAATTAACGCTTGTAACTGCTGCAGATCTGGCTTCGGGATAGCTTCATGAATCAACCAAATTCGAAAGCGTTGTTGTGGATTATGCTCGAACAATGAAACCAACATAACTGAGACTGGTTTAAGATAATGTTGATTTAAAGTCACGAGAATATCAATTGGTACCACCATTTGTGTCATAAGAACCTCGCAATCTACGCCTGCAAGCGAATTTTTATTTGGCTAATTTAATTATAACAAGCTACCAATTAGAAAAGTGTGCTTTTACAAAAAATTTTATCCGATTGTACCTAAAAGAGTTATGATCAAGTTAAAGTCAACAAAAATCAGAGGGATGATGAAGATGACAGGAATTTGGCAATTATGGTTGATTTTACTACCCACGGGAATTGTTGCCGGCATTGTTAGTACAGCTACAGGTTTAGCATCGCTAGTATCATATCCTATTTTATTAGCAGTTGGCTTACCACCAGTAGCTGCCAATGTCACGAACACTTACGCATTATTCTTCACTGGTGTTGGCGCAACAGTCTCGTCGCAAAAAGAACTCCGAGGTCATGGTAAAGACTTATTAGTGATTCTACCGCTAACATTGATTGGCTGTGTGACTGGTGCTTTAATTCTTTTTGCCATCCCTGCTAGCACATTCCAGAAGGTCGTCCCCTTTTTTATTTTCCTAGCCGCAATTGTGGTGCTACTCCCCCGCCGAACTGACCCAATAGCGACAATTAGTGGTCAAAGCGAAACAAGTCCTGCTAAATTGGTTAAATTGCTCACTTGGCTGGGAATTTTTCTAGTTGGTGTTTATAGTGGCTACTTTGGCGCAGCAAGTGGCGTCTTGATGCTATCTCTATTGGCAGTCATCAGTCCTCTGCCGTTTGCCCAATATAACGCTGAGAAGAATATTACGTTAGGTCTAGCAAATTTAGTTTCAGCTATTGTCTACGCCACTAAAACCACAATCCAATGGACCGCTATTATTCCCTTAGCAATTGGTTTTCTAATTGGCGGCTTCATTGGCCTAAAAATTGTGCGCCTGATTTCTGAACGTACGATTAAAATTGTGATTGGAATTGGTGCTTTTATTTTAGCGGGAAGCCTGTTTGTTAAGGCTTATTTATAAAACTAATCGCAAATACAATTTGAATAAATAAATTATTATTCATCAAACTCTTTTCTAATATTGATTCATCCCGTAACACTTTCTCAATAGTTCTTTTAATTCCTTCCGTTTATTAAGCACTAACATAAGGGCAACCAACTGATGAAACTTAGCCAAGATACAAAAAAGCCAGTAACCACTGCGTTTATAACGCTCAATGATTACTGGCAAATACCCTTTTATGGGTCCCCTGGGAGTCGAACCCAGATTTCAAGAACCGGAATCTTACGTGCGATCCATTACACTAAGGACCCAATGCAACAAAAGCTATTTTACCTAAAATTCAAACAAATAGCAATAGCTTTCCACAGATATTCTAATATTAAGATAGTTTTTCAGTTGCGTGGTCGATTTGATTGGTTAGAAAAGCCACATCAGTCATCATGCGACGATAGCTCTCTTCTGGTAATTCCAAAACACTTACACAACCGCGAACGTGCTCGAAGATACTTTCCTTCTTGCGTTGCGCCATCGTTGTTAAACCTATTTCCAGGCGACGTTCATCAGCTTGGCTACGCTCGCGCTTAATCCAGCCATCCTTCTCTAAACGCTTTAAAAGTGGCGTTAACGTGCCAGAATCTAAACCAACGTGTTGGCCTAACTCTTTCACAGAAATCTTTTCTTCCTGAAAGAGCACTAATAAAACAATATACTGTGCATAGGTTAGATGAAATGGCGCTAAGGCTTGCGCGTAAAAATGATTAAAAGCCTTATGAGCCTGATAGACTTCAAAGCAAAGCTGTTCATCTAATAGAATTGGTTCTGTCATCGTACTTTCTCCTTACCCGACCATTCGGTTCTGCATCTTCTCGGCCAACTCATTTAATTTGCGAAGGCGATGATTGATGCCTGACTTAGAAATAGCACCACTTGGCACTAATTGACCTAACTCACCTAAGGTTGTTTCAGGATAAGTTAGACGTAATTCGGCAATTTCTTGAAGCTTATCTGGCAACGAATCTAAACCAACAGTTCGTTGTAAATATTTGATATTTTCGATTTGACGTGTGGCCGCATCAATTGTTTTATTCAAATTAGCTGTTTCGCAATTGACTAAGCGATTTACAGAATTGCGCATATCGCGAACAATCCGAATATCTTCAAATTTCAGCATCGCGTTAGTTGCACCGATGACCCGCAAGAAATCAGCAATCCGTTCCGCCTCTTTCAGGTAACTGATGTAGCCACTCCGCCGTTCTGTAGTTTTGGCATGAAGCTGAAATTGATTCATTAGCGCAAGAATATCCTGATTATGATCATCATACAAGGAATAGATTTCCAAGTGATAACGACTTGTCTCTGGATTATTCACACTACCACCAGCTAGAAAAGCCCCACGTAAATATGATCGACTTAACTGTTCATCATGCAAGACCCATTCTGGTACCCGAGTCAAAATCGTTAATTGGTCAGCACCAACAATATCTAAATCGGCAAGAATCTTCTGAGCATTATTGCCCACGCGAACAATATACTGATTGTTTTTTTTTAATTTCATTTTACGGCGAACTAATAATTCCGCTTCAATTGCATAAGTTTGTTTCAATAGTGAATAAATTCGGCGAGCAGTCGCTGGATTTTCTGTTTGGACATTTAAAACAAATTGATGATGGGCAATTGCTAAAGTACCATTCATCCGCAACAAAGCTGCTAACTCTGCGCGTGCGTGTTTAGGATGAACTTCGAGTTGGGTCAACTCTTTTTTGACTTCACTTGCATAAGATGCCATTGGCCCACCTCCTACTCTAATTAATGGTTGGGTTGAAAAGCGCGGTTAAGAATCTCTCGAGCCACTTTAGTACCGTCATGGAAAACGCCGTGATCATGCAGTGATAAGAAATCATTAGAAATAATCCGCGTACATTGTTGTTGCAACGCGGTAAAATCATGACTAACTGGTGTCAGATATTCGTTATATTTTTGATAATCTAAATAATTGTCTGGGACGTGTTCAGCATTGACAAGAATTGTATCCACTCGTTTTGCGCCTAGATGATCATTAATGATTTTAACGTGATCGGCATCACTGAAGTGTTCAGTTTCACCTTTCTGCGTCATGATATTGCAAATATAAATTACTTCAGCAGAACTCTTAAGTAACGCCGCCTGTAAATTCTTGACCATTAAGTTTGGCAAAATGCTGGTAAACAAACTACCAGGTCCTAACACAATCACATCAGCGTCCATAATTGCCTGAATAACCGGTGCAACTGCAACTGGTTGTTCATTAGGATTATTGGTATTAGTAACCCAAACTCGTTTAATTTGCTTGCGCGCGCCGGAAATTTCAGTTTCACCAGCAGCAGTGGTCCCATCTTCAAATTCTGCGTTCAACGTTAAAGGTTCATTAGCAACTGGATAAACATGACCATCAACGGCCATCATTTGTGACAAAGTCTGGACAGCATCAAAAATATTATTATCCATTTCCGTCAATGCAGCAATGATTAAATTACCAATAGCATGCCCGGCAAAGAAAGAGTCTTTACTTTCGAAGCGGTATTGGAAAATATCCAAATAAGAAGGTGACATATCTGACAACGACACCAAGACATTACGAATATCACCAGGCGGGACCACGTTAATATAGTCGCGGATGATACCTGACGACCCACCATCATCGGCAACTGTGACAATTGCAGTAATATCGGCATTTTGCTGATGCAAACTTTTCAAAATAACTGGTAAGCCTGTCCCACCGCCAATTACGACAATTTTAGGACGACGGCCTTTGATTACTCTAACAATACGATTTGTGCGACTCATGAGCGATTCACCGTTTCTTTGCGTTTTGTCAAATCTCGATGAGTAATGTCCACCGGATAGTTTTCCGCTTGTAAAGCATGACCTACACGTTCAGCTAAAGCCACCGAACGATGCTGGCCACCAGTACAACCAATCGCAATAGTCAAACTTGTCTTGCCTTCATTTTTGTAGCCGGGCAAGGCTGTCTTCAGCAAAGCCATGAATTGTTGATAAAACTGTTCTGTTGCTGGCTGTTGATTAACGTAATCAGCCACTGGTTGATCCAAACCAGTTTTATTCTTGAAAGCTGGCACATAGTATGGATTAGGCAAAAAACGTACGTCCATGACAATATCAGCATCAATTGGTAACCCATACTTAAAGCCAAAGGACATCACTTCAATATGAAAGACGGGATTATCAGAACTCTTAAAGTTATCAAAAATCTCTTCACGCAGCTGACGCGGCGACAAATTAGTCGTATCAATGATCAACTGCGCTCGATTTCGCATCTCGCCCAGTAATTCTCGCTCTTTTTTAATACCATCTAACAAACGGCCTTCCATGGCCAAAGGATGCGAGCGCCGAGTTTCCTTATAGCGGCTAACTAACTCCTCGTCAGAAGCATCCAAGAACAAAATTTTGGTAGTGACAAAGTTGGTATTGTCTAACCCTGACAACATTGAGATGATTTCATCATAAAACGCCCGCGATCTTAAGTCGATCACTAAGGCAATTTTAGTTATTTTGCCAGACTCTTTAACCAACTCCCAGAATTTCGGTAGTAAACTTGGTGGCATATTATCAATACAAAAGTAGCCTAAGTCTTCAAACGACTGAATTGCCACAGTTTTACCGGCGCCACTCATTCCGGTAATAATGACTAGATTTAAAGTATCAGGTTTCACCATTTCAACACGTCCTCTGAAGAATTATAACACACCGGGCGTTTCTTGTTTGCTATTTTCGCTTAACCGCGGTGAGCAATCGCCATAATGACATTATTAACACCAAAAATAATAAAATAAATTGACAGTAGCATCGTCATTGTCAGCAACGAAGACAAGGGATTAAAGAGCATCATAATCGCAACCACTACCCCTAAAATATCTAAAATCAGTGAAACCCAGAAATAACCCTTACCAAAATTACGTAAATGGCTAGCAACCACAATACCAATGATCGAATCAATTAAGAACCAAGTCGCAAATACATAGGCAATCACAATGGCACCCACATAAATTTTAGTAATGAAAATAATCCCAATTAAAATATCCAAAACACCGGCAATAATGACGAAAAAACTAATGCCATTAACATAATCTCGGTAATGGAAGAAATTACCTAACCAAGAAATCCCTTGGACAATCGCCATAATCCCGAAAATTAAAACAATACTAACTAAAGAAGCCGATGGCTGTGCCACCAAAAAAAGACCTGCAATCAAGAAAATAATACCAGATAAGAATAAGGGCCAATCAAACCCCCAAGATTTTTGTCGCCAAAACATGAACAATTCCTCCTCAAAAAAATAAATTAACTAGATTTAGAATATCAGTTTGAACTGACATGTCAACTATTGACAAAGTGTGAGGGGCAACGTACTTTTGGCGTAGCCTAACTTCGATTATTTGATTGAGCTGGTGCAACCAGATCGGGCAAATAATCAAGTTAGGCCTAGCCATTTGTTGCCCCGAACACGTTTCAACCAGAGTGTGAGGTGCGACGGTTTTTTGGCGTAGCGTAATTTCAATTATTTGATTGGGCACTGCAAGTGACCGAGCAAATAATTAAATTAGGCCTAGCCATTTGTTGCCCCGAACACGTTTCAGACAATCCAACTAGTTCCAAGTAAAAATTGCTAAGACCTAAAGAAGAACTAATAGCCAACCAAATTTTGACTTTATACTGTTTAAAACCTAACTGGATTCTGGCTGATTGTAAAGCAATCGGCTATGGCAACTTTCGTAACACAAAAAAGCTAGTATGCGTCGGCTATACTCCTTCTTGGGTAGACAAGCAAATAATTAAAGCTTGTCTTCCTAGGAAGGAGTTTTTGTATGGGCCGGA
>NZ_RHOT01000030.1 GCF_003946675.1 Lapidilactobacillus gannanensis
ACTGAAAGGATGTTTTTTTCGCTAAAGCTTCTCTGACCCCCACAAGTAAAACTTGTGGTTGCATTTCTACATAAGAAACGCAAAAATAACGAGCAATTCGCTAGCGAATTACTCGTTATTTTATGTTAATGCTCACCGGCTGATCGCCGTTTGTCGCACTCTGATTAATCAATAAACCGCAACTACTTTATTTTCCAAAGTAGCAGCACATTATGACCCTACTGTTGAAGCAGCCCAGCTTATTCAAATAGATGCCAGAATTTCTTCTGGTAATGATAACAAGCCCAAATTGAACCACCGATTACCACAATCGCCGCGATACTATTAGCTAAGATTGCTAAATGGGAAAAGGCGATTGCCATTGAATAAATGGTAATGATGATGGCTCCGATAATAATACTGCTGAACATCATAGCAATCAACGCTAAATTGCCACCACCACGGTTAAACAATTGAGTGATACTCGTCCAATTAGTCAACCGTAACCGATAATCCCGTTGAAAATAATGAAGACACATCAAGTAGGTGCCCCAAGCAACGCCAGCAAGTAACGCAACCAATAAAACTAATGGTAACTTAAACGCAATCGCCGCAATCAATAACATCAAAATATTGATTGCCAATTCTAGTAAGAAACCTAACCGAAATTTTCGTTGTAAATAGCGTTTTAACGAAATCGGCAATGACGTAATGAATTCAAAGTTCTCCCGATCTAAAGAAATCAAATTACCAGCTAAAGACGTCTGATTAACAGTCATTGCTGAAAAAACTAAACCAGCTACGAAAAAGACACCCAACCATTTAGGCGTTAATTTGGCAAAATTGAACTGTGAGCCGTTCATAGCAAAAGTAAGAATAAAAATTAACGGCATCATAATTGAACTAGATAAAACCTGTAACAACAAATTCGGTTCCTTCAACAATTGCCAATTATAAGCGTCTAAAATCGGCACCAACTTAGTGCGACGAATTCGTTTATTTTTACGTGAATTGGCGCTGTTGACTTCAGTCGTATTCACTTGCGTCAACTGCTCACTTAAATGCGGTAACACTTGGTACTTCAACAATGCCGAGAACAAGGATAGCAAGGCAATCAACCCTAACCAGCCTTCACCACTGGCTAAAGAAAATGGCGTTTTGAAAATTTGATAAAGCGGTAAGAACAAGGCAATTGGTGCCCGGTCAAAATTAGCGCCCGTGCCAGCATAATTATTTTGTCCGTTCATCAGTAAAATTCCACCAACAGCAATGATCATCGTAATTGCCATCAGCCCACTCATAACCGCGTTTTTATGACGCTTAAATAGTTTGGTCTTGGTCAGGCCGAAAACAATCAGTGAACAGATCATGAAGACAAGTAACATTACCAATAGGAAAACAACTAATGCTAAAATAATTGCCAAGGGAATAAAAATACCAACGCGCCAGCCTGTGAAAAAGAATAGTAACAATAATGGCAAGGTAAAGGGAATAACATTCAGGAAAACAATTAAGGTCTTACTGAAAAATATTTCTTTTTGACGGAATGGTAACGGCAAATATGATGCTAAATCTTTACCAGCGAAAAAAACATTATAAATACTGGAAATACTTTGAGAAATACCTAGTAAAACGAACAATCCCACATAAAAAGTGAACATGCCCGGCATCTTACTGAAATCGAGCATAAACATCGTCATGCCATAAATGAAGATGAAAATAATTGTATTGTAGACAAATTGATTGGTTAATTTCTTAGTCAGCGCAGTGCCGGTTTTGCCCTTTTTACGATACCGATCAGTAACTTGCGGATTTGCTAAGCGCAAGTCAACGGCCATCAACGCCCGTAATTGTTGCTTATTCATGGTCGTCACCTTCAATGTTGTCAACTAAATGCCCATCATCTTGGCGGCCAGCCATTCCTAAATAGATCTCTTCCAAAGATTGATTGTCATGTTGGGCCAACAAGTCAGTCACAGAGCCGTTATAAATCAAGTCACCTTTTTTCAGAATTGCCAATTCATCACATAATTGCTGCGCCGTATCCAGCACATGGGTTGAGAAAATAACGGTTTTACCTTTAGCTGCGTGAGCCTTCATCAGTTCTTTCAAATCATGAGCTGCCTGGGGATCCAACCCCTGCAGTGGCTCATCCAGAATCCAAACATCAGGATCCGATAAAAGCGCACCAATTAAAACAGACTTTTGTCGCATCCCATGAGAAAAACTGGCCATCGTTTCGTCAACATGTGCCCCCATGTCGAACAATTCAATTAAATCATGGCGCCGTTTAGCCACGTCGGCTTCAGGCAATTGATAAGCTGCCGCCAATAAATCCCAATACTCGCTAGCTGTTAATTGTAAAAAAATGTCCGGTGTATCTGGCACATAAGCTATTTTTTCCTTAACTTCTTGCCGATGTTCTTTTAAATCTAAGCCATCAACAGTAATTGAACCACTAGTTGGCTCGATAATGCTGACCAGACTTTTCAAGGTAGTCGATTTACCGGCACCGTTATGACCTAGAAATCCGAAAATCTCCCCTGACTTAATTGTTAGGTTTAAATTTTTCAGCGCCTGTTTGTCGCCATAATTCTTACTAAGATTCTTAATTTCAATCATAATACATAGCCTCCCGCTAGGATAATGACATAATAAGCCTAGTATACCAGAGTGCTTCCTGGAAAAATATTTTCTGGTAGTAATTACTAGCAGAATCTGGGAAAAATAAACGGTTACCTGTTTTGCGCAAGGACGTTGAGAAACACGATTTTGCCAAATGGTAATTTAAAGACACGACAAATGTTTAAATTGGCTCGGCTAACTGCAGAGACAGCTAGCAGTTCGTGAATCGGCACCAATTTTTAGATTTGTCGTGTCCTAATTTTAATGAAACGTAAATTTGATTAAATTTAGGTCAAAAAAATAACCGCTCATAAACTTTGACGAGTTTGCGGTTATTTTACTCAAAATAAACCAAAGACAGTCACCGTTTAAAACGGTTCTGTGTGGAGAAGCGGTTGTAACGAACCGCCTCTTTTTGTACCTTTAGTATAACATATGTGTAATTAAGTTCAATCATTCAGATTAATGCTGATAAAACTGCTGATCAACTTCAATAAAATTATTCTTAAAAGCATGATAATAATCAGTCATTTGCAATGACTTTAAATTTTTCAGAAGTTCATCAATCCGGGTTTTGGCAGCAATTTTATCTTGGTAACAATACTGATAGAGTGCATTGCTAAACTGCCGCATAAATTGCGCATCCATGCGACTACTTCCATAATCAAGCAGATTCAAAGCCTTTACATAGAACTTTGAATCTGCTTGACTAATTCCCAAATTAATTAATAAAACGTTGTAAAGCGCGTTAACCAAAAAATCAAAATTCAGCTCCTGTTACTGACCAGCACGCTTGACCAATTCATGAGCTAAAATATTGGCCGTCACCCGACCAAGAGAATCAATCGTAGTCATAAACAATACCAATTCATAACGTGACCAGTGTTCCACTGAAAACAAATAATCAATTAAATATTGCCGATCAGACGAACTCAATTGTTGCTGATTCAGCTGTAATACCTGGGCCCGCACTAAAATTAGCAGTAACCTTGAAAATTCACTTTGGTAGTAATCATTGTATTTTTCGGTATGATGGAGTACTTGTTGTGCTAACTCCCAGTCTTGCTTAAACATCGCTTGAATAACTTCAACTAGAATTTTATCTTCTTCCCGTTCCTGATCCGTTTTGATTTCAGCTAACGAAAAAACTCACGCGGCGTAATATGCAAGCGCCCCAGTAACATCACTAATTTAGTTCCTGATAAATCAGTTAAGCCACGCTCAGCTTTGGATAACTGCGCCGACGATAAAATATCGACCGCTAGTTCCGCTTGCGACAAATTACGTTCCTGCCGTAAATCGGCAATTGTTTGACCAATATGTGTCATTTTAATACCGCCTCTCAGCGAAATCTTTGCTCCAGCCGAATAGTTTTACCTCGATTATATTCAACCGACTTATTCAACAATATTGCTGCTGAAATTCCTTAAAACTACGATCAAAAAACTGATAGTAATCATTCATGTGCAGTATTTTTAATGCCTGGAGTAACTTTTTAATCTGCAAAGTTGCTTGGTAACGATCTTCAAAACAATATTGATAGCTTATTCGACCAAAAGTAATTAAAAAATGAGCACCCATGTGGTCATCGCCTGGCGTCAATGCCTTTAACGCGGCAGCAAAAAATTTCGCTTTTGTTGGCAATCGTGCCTCGATAAAAGTCATTTCGGTATTAAACAACAAGTTAGTGACCAAATCCAAATTAAGTGCTTGGTATTGTTTTGAACGGTGACTGACTTCACGAGCTAACTGGTCAACAACTGCTAAACTTAAAGCAGAGGTCGTGCTCATAAATAGGACTAATTCATAGCGTGACCAATGTTCCACTGAGAAAAGATAATCCGTCATGTAGTGTACATCGGCAGTTGATAGCTTTTGTTCAAAAAGTTGGCCAATCTGAGCCCGTGCCATAATTAAACTTAAATGGGAAAACTTTGTCTATGCCTGTTGATCAAAAATTTCCGCCTGTCGAATAACTTGTCGGCCCAATTGCTGATCATTTTTAACCAGAGACGTATAAGTATCACTAATCAATTGCTCTTCAATAGTTTCTGAAGCGGTTTGAATCTCGGCCAATGAGAAGAACTCACGCGGTGTAATATGTAGCCGTCCCAGTAACATCACCAGTTTTGTCCCTGACAAATCAGTCAACCCATGTTCAGCCTTAGATAATTGCGCCGGTGATAAAATATCGGCTGCTAGTTCTGCTTGTGATAAATTACGTTCCTGCCGTAAATCGGCAATTGTTTGACCCAGATGTGCCATCTGCAACCACCAAACTTTCAAATATGAAATGTTTTATTTGTTTAATTAAGTTTGATTCTATACTTACCAATAAATTAAGCAAGTCATTTTGAAAGTGAGGAGTCATCATGAAACAATATTTATTAAGATTCAAACGACAACAATTAGTGATTATTATGCTACAGATTGCCCTATCAGCCCTACAAATCCTAAGTGCCATGTCTCTGGCACCAATCATTGATGCACTGGTTCGTCGTGATTTAGCTGGCATTATTCAATGGTGCGGTATTAGTTTAGGGATTTGGTTACTAACTATTCTCAACGATTACATCTTAACTGTCTACGAGACTAAAATCATTCGATTAATGAATAATGCATTGCGGGCAGATTTTGCCAGTACAATCAACACTTATAGTATTGCCGCCTTCAATCAAACTGATAGTAACCAATATATATCTTGGTTAAATAATGATGTCAAAACGATTGAAGAGAATGGTTTTAAGAGTTTTTATCAGTTACTTAATAGCGTGCTAACTGCTGCTTTTGCAATTGGTGCCTTGCTTTTTTACCATTACAGTTTGGCCTTAGTAGCTATTTTCTTTAGTATCATTTTAATGTATGTTCCAAAATTATTTAATAAAATAATGGATCATGCTGCCTTACAATTGAAAAATGCCAATAGTCAATTTATGAGTCAAATCAATGATTTAATTGGTGGCTTTACTGTTTTTAAAAATCATCAACAAACCATAACTTTTCGCCAGCGCATCATACAAGCTTCCGATAAACTTGGTCAGACCAACGTCACCTATACTAAAAAAATCGAGGCTGTTTCTGATGGCATTGGTACTTTAAGTATTTTCTCGCAAATCTTCACCACTGGTTGGACGGCGTTCCTGATTTTTAACAAATTAGTCAATGTCGGGGTCGTCGGTACCGCAGCAAATCTAAGCGGGCTCTTATTCTCCAATCTTTCGAAAATAACAACGAATTTATTTACAATGCGATCAGTCCAAACAATTCTAAATATCGATTTAGTTAAACAAGCAACTACTGAAACTGTGCCACACAGCTTTAACAAACAACTTAAACTTCATGATTTAAGTTTTTCATATGAAAATAAGCCTGTGCTAAAGCAAATCGATTATATTTTTAATAAAAATGGTAAATACGCCTTAATTGGTAAAAGTGGCGTTGGCAAAAGCACCTTACTTAATTTAATTTCTGGTCAATTAACTGGCTACCAAGGTGAAATCATACTAGATAAACAGATCGTTAATGATTGTGCCTCGGAAATCGAATACGTTGAGCAGAAACCCTATTTATTTAACACGACTTTACGTGACAATCTAGAGTTGGGCGCACATGTCAGCACAACTACCCTTAGTCAAATTTGTCACGATTTGCAAATTGATACCTTCATGACCCTCGACACTAAAATTATCGGTCATGGTCAAAATCTATCCGGTGGTCAACGTCAACGAATCGCGCTCGCTCGTGCTTTAGTCCACCGTAAACCAATCATTTTCCTCGATGAAGTGACGGCTGGTCTTGACGAACAAAGCGCTCAACAAATCGAAAGTCGCCTCCTCCAAGATCCCGACCTAACCCTAGTAATGATTACCCACCACCTGACAGACCAAACTCGTAAGCAGTTGACGGGCGTACTGGATTTATCAGTGGATTGATTGTGTAGACAAAAACAAGAGTGTGCCAAAAGGCGGTCAGCCGGTGAGCATTAACGTAAAATGCCGAGCAATTCTAACGAATTGTTCGGCATTTTTGCGTTAAGCGGAACCGGTTGCTTTTTGAGAACACGTTTCAGCAACGAAAGTTCGTATTATTTTTTGGAAATAGACTTATGTCCCAGAGTTTTATTTAATTTTAACGAATTTGTTTCAGATAACGATTATAAAATATCTGCCGACAATTTTTATTTTTTCATTACAACGCAGTTACTTGGTCAGTTAGTTTTTCACTAGCAAGTTTGAGTGCCCCAACTATTCCGGCGTCATCACCAAGCAGAGCATGCACAATGTACTGATCAACTGGTGGTGTATCAACATAGTTAGCCAATTGTTCAGTGAATGACTCACGAATTAGTGGGAATAATTGTTCCTGGTTTGAAACACCACCGCCAAAAATAATCTTTTCCGGCGCAAAACTAACTGTTAAATCAACACAAGCCTGCGCTAAATAAAAGGCTTCGGTCCGCCAAACAGCATCATCTTTCTCTAGCAACTTCGCTGAGTGACCAATTCTTTTCTCTAAAGCTAGTCCTGAAGCCATGCCTTCCAAGCAACGACCATGATAGGGGCAGTTGCCCAGAAATTGATCCTTTGCCCGCGGTTGCATCAGTAAATGCCCTAATTCAGCATGATTATAACCAGTATAAAGCTTCTGCTGATAAATAATACCAGCACCGACACCCGTTCCAACAGTGAGGTAGGCTAAGTCATTAACACCACGACCAGCACCTAAAGTTAATTCACCATATGCGGCCACATTAACATCAGTTGTCCAAACTACCGGCAAATTGGGGAAAGCTTTTTTAATTAAATCTAGAAAACGAAAGTTAGCCCAACCTTTTTTGGGTGTATTTTTAATACTACCATAGTCATCCCGTCGTGGATCGACACCAATCGGCCCAAAAGAGCCAATCGCCAAAGACTGAATTGGAAACTGCTTGAAGAAACTGATCACATCAGTAATGACTGCTTCCGGATCTCCAGTCGGAATCTTTTTACGGGTAATAATTTTACCATCATTTTCTGCGACGGCTAATACAAATTTCGTACCGCCGGCTTCAATACCACCTATCATCAAAGACATCTCCTATAATTTACTGAACGTGATTAAATCTACTTTGAGATTATTCTCTGCTGAGGTTAGACTTTTAATACCACTTTCAAAGAAATAAACTAAACTAGCTACAGTGCTCTCACCAACAAAAACCTCAACTGATGAACGATCAAGAATCAGTGTCACTTTTTGCTGACTATCAGCAATTATCTGAACTTTGCGTTGTTCAGTACTTGACTGGACTAGCAGTTCGTATTCATAGGCACTAGTCCGTTGCAAAATAATTTGTCCGTCATTACCTGCTAGCGTTATTGGACGTTTAAATTTCAGGGATTGTACTAAACTAATTGCACAAGCAGTCGGTAACGTCACTGCTTCTTTCTCTGCTAATAATAATTCTTGTTGAACGCCCGCTGGAAGTACCGGTGTTTGATTAAGGTCCCCCTTTTCATCAATTGTTAATAACCGTGGCGTCCCCATTTGACCATTCCATTTTTGTTGTCGGTCGGCTAAATAATTAGTTGCACTAGCATGACGTAGCCAGGAGATCAACACGCGTCGGCCCTGATGTTCAAACGTTTGAGGTGCATAAAAATCAGCCCCTTGGTCTAAGGTTTGAATTCTTTGAGGATAGAAAACACCCTTATCCCAGTCCATCTCGCCCAGAGCAATCTTGACTTCATGCGTATCATCCTGATGGCCAATAGCACTAAATATCATGGCATCTTTATTTTCAAATGAAAACAAGTCAGGACACTCAGCAATCATACCTAACTCCTGCAAGTGATCCAGCACCACTGATTTAAACTGCCAATGTAACAGGTCTTTTGATTCAAACAATAGTATCTGGCCAGTTTCGTTGCGATATGATGAAGCAATCACGGCATAGAATTTGTTACCATGGTGGACTAACTTAGGATCACGAAAGTCCTTGGTCGAAGCTCCTGTAGGTAAATCCTTGGCGGCTAACACTGGATTATTGGCATACTTTTCAAAATGAAGACCATCATCAGAATACGCAATATTTTGGTTTTCAGTAATCGTGCCATCATCATGAATAATGTGGCCGGTATACATTAGATATAACCGATCAGCCACCACCAAGGCTGAGCCAGAAAACACACCGTCGCGGTCATATTCCTGATCTGGTGCCAAGGCAACGGGCAAGTCTTCCCAAACAGATAAATCCTTACTTCTAGCGTGGCCCCAGTGCATGGTATCCCAAGTTGCCTGATAGGGATTGTATTGATAAAACAAGTGATAGTACCCTTGGAAGTAAACTAAGCCATTAGGATCATTGATCCAGCCAATTGGCGCGGCAAAATGAACTTGTGGCCGAAATTTTTGTGAAACTGTTGCTTGATTATCTTTAATAAACCGATTTGCTGCTGCTTTAGTTAAAGTCATTATTTTTCCCCCGTACCTGATGCGCCCATACCTTGAACCAGATACTTCTGGAAAAAGATGTACACAAGAATTAATGGAATCGTCGAAATGGTCAGAATTGCCATTACTTGATTCATATAAACTGGTTGTGAATTGTTAATATTAGTAATCGCGACTTGCAACGGAAACTTGCTTGAGTCGGTTAAAACCATCAAAGGCCAAATATAATCATTCCAACTACCAATAAACGAAAGTGTGCCGACTGTGGCAACGGCTGGTTTCGCCATTGGTAACATAATTTGCCAATAGATTCGGAACATCCCCGCACCCTCAAGTTGTGCCGATTCAATAATGTCATTGGAGATGGCATCAAAGAAATTCTTAAACATATAAATATTAAATGGTCCCGCCAAAGCTGGCACAATTACAGCAAATGGTGTGTTTAGCATACCTAACCCACGAGCAATTTGGAATTTCTGAATAATAATCGTTTCACCAGGAATAACCAGCATCGCTAACAATAGGCCAAATAGAAAACGGCGCCCTTTGAAACGGAACTTGGAGAAGCCATAGCCTGCTAATGAGTTGACAATAACAGAGCCAGCCGTAACTGATAAGCCATAAAATAAACTGTTTAAAATATAAATAAAGACATTGAAACGAGCTAGTAAGCTACTGTATGCTTTCCCCCATTGATTAATATCAAAGGCCGGCAGAAAAGCGCGATAACTGCTAAGATCATGATAAATCGCTGATTCAGATTTCATTGATGAAGCAATCATCCAGACTAACGGAAACAGGAACAATAATGCTAATAAAGTAATCAAAATAGTACTAATGATTGTTTTTGCAATTTTAGCTTTATGACTATTTGACATTATTATCATCTCCTGTAATCCGCCGTTGAACAATCGTGAATATAATAATTGCTGCGCCATAAATAACACTCATCGCACTGGCATAGCCTAATTGACGATCAGTAAAACCAGTCCGATAAATATAGTAAACTGGGGTAATCGTTGAATTCATAGGTCCACCTTGAGTCATTACCATTGGTTGAATAATTAGTTTAAAAGCATCAATAAATGTAGTTGTCAAAATCATGACAGAAGTTGGTTTTAACATTGGCAAAGTAATATGAATGAATCTTTCCCAAGCATTAGCACCATCTAATTCTGCCGCTTCATAAACATCTGTCGGAATATTCTGTAATCCGGCTAAGAAAATCAGCATTTGATACCCAGCACCCTGCCAAGTGGAAATACCAATAATTGCAAACATTGCCTGTTTCGGACTAGTTAAAAATGGTTGTGCTGAAATACCAAAATGGCTTAAAACCCCATTCAATAAACCTTGCTCGGGATTTAAAATATACAACCAAAGCACTGACGTTACTGCTAGTGAGACAACTACTGGAGCAAAAAATGAAATCTTGAAAAAAGTATTGCCAGCACGCTTTTTATTAACAATTAATGCCAAACCCAGTGCAGTACCAACTTGTAACGGCATAATAAAAATGACAAACTGACCAATATTACGTAAACTTCTACCAAAAATTGGATCTTTAAGAAGAGTGATATAGTTTGTTAGGCCGTTAAAGACACGAGTCTGTGGTGAAAGCATATTAAAATTAGTAAAAGAATAGTAAATTGACATTAAGGCTGGAATAAATAGGAATAATGTCAAAATTAGCAACGCCGGAAAGATGTATAACCACGCTTGCGAGGAACGTGTTAATGAATTGCGATGCATGATGTTGCCTCCTAATTGCCAGATTCTTGATAGCTTACTTCAAATATTGTTGCATATCAGTTGCCTGTTTTTTCAATAACGCTGCAACATCAGGATTTTCTTTATAGTAAGTAGCCTTCGTAACAGTCTCCGCGAAAGTACGTGAAACTTGAGGATATTTAATCAAAACTGGGCGAGCATGACCACTGACCTGGTTTTGCTTGATCAGGAATTGCATATTTGGTGTCACTTTGCTCATCATCATCTTAGAAACAGACTTTCTCGCTGGTAGTACTGTCATCTTCATACTTGTGCGATACATTTGATTTTTAGCTGATAAGAACTTAATCAAGGCGCCAGCCGCTTTGGTCTTAGTCGTACTAGCACTCATTGCATATTGCCAACTACCAGTTGGAGAAACTAATTTCTTTGTTTTTGGTGAAACAGGATATGGTAAAATCCCATAATCAATATCTTTGTACTGACTATCTAATTCTTGAATAGTCCAAGAGCCTGACATCAGCATGGCATATTTACCAGTTTGAAAGCCTTTTTCCTTGGGACTAATGGTAGTATAGCCATCTTTAACAAGATTCTGAATTAGTTGAAAGGCACTGGCAGTCTTAGCTGAGTCAAAGTATCCGACAGATTTCGTTCCAGCCTTATTAGTAATGCTGCCATCAGCTGACCAAATGAAGGGTGCTAACGAATACAATGACATTTCTGAATGGTCTGATAATTGCATGTCGATCGCAGGACCATTGAATTTATTCTTAAGTCGCTTGGAAATATCCATGAACTCATCCCAAGTCCATTTTTTAGTTAAAGATGGTAATTCTTGATCAGTAATCCCCGCTTCTTTAAACATTTGCTTGTTGTAGTATATCCCCACACCTGATTCAGAATAGCCAATCGCATATAATTTTCCTTTATAAGTACCTTGGTTGATAATACTTGGCAGCACATCATCTTTATTCGCAATATACTTATCAATTGGTTGAATAATCTTAGAATCTGCATAAGCAGCCGTGTTGGGACCATCTAAGGTCAAAACATCAGGCAAACTGTTAGAATTAAGCGCGGCATTAATTTTATCTTCATATCCACCGCCAGAACCACTACGAGGAATATACTGAACAGTCGCTTTATATCCTTGTTTATTAGTCTTATTAAATTCAGCAATGTTGGTCTTCATCGCTTTACCTTCGGGATCTTCTTTGGAATATTGAACCCACATTTCAATATTCTTGTCACCAGATGCACCACTATCAGATTTCGCAGTGCATGCTGACAAACCCATTATCGACAAAACCGTAACTGCTAAAAGACTTAATTTCCAATGCTTCATAATAAAGCTCCTCCTTTTTTTGGAAACGTTTCTAATTTCATTTATAGATTACTACTGTAAGCGGATACTGTCAATACATTTTAGAAACGTTTCCAAAAAATGCTAAAATAAAATCACACAACTATTAATCCGATGTGTGATTATTCATTTTGCTTTGGTGGTCCAGCCCTCACGATAGCTGACTGGCAATACTTCAATTTCTGAAGGACTATCAGGATTTTTAATCTTTTGGAATAGGATTTTAACAGCTGCTTGGGCCATTTCAGCCACGGGCTGTTTGATTGTTGACACACCCAATGGTTGATCATCTGTTAAGTTAAAGCCATCATAACCAATCATTTGAATATCATCAGGTACAGAAATTTGCCGCTGATTTAAAATTTCCTTTACCTGTAATAACATTAAATCATTTACGCAGAAAATCCCATCTAAATCAGGACGCCGTTTCAATAAGCCATCAACCAATTTAGGTAAGCCTGTTACTGGCTCAGGCACAAATATTTCATCTGCTTCAATTCCCCTTTGCATCAGCAAGGAATTAAAGCCATCGCGGCGACGAGTAGTTTCATTTTTATATTTAGAATAACCACTAATGTACGCTAGATGTCGCGCACCATGATCTAATAATTGTTGTGCTGCTAATTTCCCACCGGCAAAATTCTCGGAAGTTACGTACGAGATGTCTTCGGTAAAGTAGCGATCAATGCTGACAAAAGGCAGTTTAGAAGACACATACTGATCAATTGCACTGTAAGTAATGCCAATAATACCATCAACCTTATTTTGCGTGACCATTTGAATATATTGGTATTCTTTCTCATAGTCACCTGAAGAATTACATAACAATAATTTATATTGGCGCTGATACAAGGCTTGCTCAACAAAATATGCAAACTCCGCAAAAAAAGGATTCCAAATAGTCGGCAGTATTAAAGCAACTGTCTGTGAGGAATTTGTTTTTAAACCACGTGCATATTCATCGCGCACATAGCCTAACTCTCTAATCGCCGCTTCAACGCGCTCACGTGTTGCCGGCTTGACTCCTGTTGAGTTGTTAATCACACGCGAAACAGTACCTACTCCGACCTCAGCGAGTTTCGCAACATCTTTCATCGTCGCCATAATTTGTAACCCTTTCTAGCTATTTAACCTATCTATACCTTATCATACTACCTTGTAAGGTATTCTATTGCGAATAAATTTAAATACTTATCACTAAAACCTTCAATAACCTCAATGAAGTTATCCTTTGACTTACAATCATTATCCATCATATAAACTTATCTTGACATGATTAACAATTCAATATTTGACCAGCGACTTATTTTAACGCATGCTATAGACTTTAAAAAAATAGCATCCCCTTCCTTAGTTAAAAGGATGGAACACTATTTTTTCATTGTCGAACTTGATCAAACTACTTATCGTAATTAAGATGTTTGTCCTGGTCCAAAGCATCAATCGCTTTAATTTCGTCGGCGGTTAAATTGAAGTCGAAAATATCAAAGTTGGCTTTCACGTGAGCGCTATTTGATGATTTCGGGAAAATCACAAAGCCAGTATCCACTTGCCAACGTAAAACGACTTGCGCAGGCGTTTTACCATGAGCTTTCGCAATTTGATTGATGGTTTCATCTTCCAGAATCAAATGGCCGTGACCAATTGGTGAATAGCCTTCATTAACAATCCCATTCTCTTGGTCAAATTTGCCTAACTCAACTTGCGTCTTGTATGGATGGCGTTCGATTTGGTTGACCATTGGTTTCACTGTGGCCATGGCGAAGACTTCTTTTAATTGCTGCTCTGAGAAGTTGGAAACACCGATTGCCTTAGCTTTACCATCAGCATAAATCTTTTCAAGGGCCCGCCAAGTATCCAACGTTAATTGGAAATTTTCTTCATTAGGCCAATGGATTAAATATAAATCCAAATAATCTAATTGCAAATCTTTTAAAGTTTGGTCAAAAGCAGCCAAAGTGCTCTCGTAGCCTTGATCAGCATTCCAAACTTTTGACGTTACAAACAAATCCTCGCGCTTAATGCCCGACTTCTTAAAAGCCTCACCGACTTCGACTTCGTTGCCGTAAATATGGGCACAGTCAAAATGACGGTAGCCATCTGCTAAGGCCTCTGCAACAGCGTCAGCGACTTCTGATGGTTTGATGCGATAAGTGCCAAAACCCAACATGGGAATTGAAACACCATTACTTAATTTTTCAAATTGCATATGATATTACCTCCTACATCCATTAAACACCGATTCAGTGAATCTTTTCAACTATATTCCCCTTTAGTTCACTAAATGATGTACCTGATGCTTCGCGGATGCTGCCGGCACTGATGCCAGTTATAAGTTCAAAACAGCCAAAACCCTGGTGAAGTTTTGAAGCCGAATTGTGTCTGACTTCATTGCGGGCTTGCTGGTTGTGGAACGCGGCCGACACTGATTTGAGCCTTTCTGCGAAAGTCTCAAATACAGGTCTTCTCGTAAGTGCTAAAACACCAAACGTGTTCGAAGCAGCAACCGGCTATGATTAACTGAAATAATCACTCGATCTGGTTACACCAGCTCAAGCAATTATTTGCAGTTACTCTACGCCGAAAGCCCGCTGCTCCTCACACTCTAATAATTTCGCGGCTGACAACCACGCCCTCCATTCCGTCTGGCGTTGAGGTGGTGCACTTTACTGTTGTTAGTGATTAAGACAATTGTAGTAGAACAACTCAATTCAGTTAGACTGATGTTAAGTCAGAATAGTAAAACCAAAATAGTCTAATTGATAATCAATCTCCAATTCTGTAACACTCTGATTCCTTCAACTTCATAAAGCTTGTCACTCAGATTAGTAAGTCACTTCAATCTGCTTCTCCAAAGAGTGGTAATCAGTTCCGTTAGTTTACACAGGTGGTGGCTGGGCGATTGGCGTCAATGGTGAAATTATTCTTAGCAATTTATTGCTTAGAATAAGGCTTGTATTTGAGATTGTTGCGCAGCAATAAGCTCAAATCAATGCCCACCATGTTCCACGCCCATAAAATCGCCCAGCCACCACCAACTCCTAATCGGGGAAGTCTTGGCACTAGATTTAATTGCTGGTTCCTGCTGTTACTAAACTAGGAGCGACTCACAAATTCTTGAAGCCAATAAAAAAATACTGCACTGACTTCACTTCAAAAAGTTGTCAATGCAGTATTTTAATTTAACACTATCTGTTTTTTAACCACTAGTGGGCAAATCTAGCTGATGAGTTAAACTTGCAAAGCCAAATTAATCATGTCGTTAAATGACGTTTGCCGCTCTTCAGCAGTAGTTTCTTCACCAGTTACCAAATGGTTGCTGATGGTCAGAATCGACAATGCCCGCCGTTTGTACTTAGCAGCTAATAGATATAGCGCCGGTGTTTCCATTTCAGTTGCCAGTACACCATAATCAATTAACTTCTTCATATCAATTTCGTCGTTGTAGAAACGATCTTCACCTAAAACATTCCCAACATGATAATTGATTTTATCAGCTTCGGCTAATTCGGCAGCTCGTGATAGCAAGCCATAGTCAGCCACCGGTGCGAAATTGATTCCAGGGCCAAAAGTATTGGTCACAATTGATGAATCAGTTGAAGCAGCCTGGCCTAAAACCACATCTCGAATTTTAACATTGGCGCCTAAGCCACCAGCAGTCCCAACCCGAATCAAAGTTTGGACATCGTAGGATTGGATCAATTCATTCACATAGATTGAAATTGAGGGAATGCCCATCCCGCTTGATTGAATCGAAACTTTCTCGCCTTTGTAGAGGCCAGTATAACCGAAAGCATTCCGAATTTCGTTATACAAATGAATATCTGTCAAGAAATTCTCAGCAATATACTTTGCGCGTAAAGGATCACCTGGAAGTAATACTTTTTCAGCGATTTCACCTTTAGCAGCACCAATATGTGTACTCATATTAACCTCCGTCTATTTCAAGTCGGCTAAGAAACTCTTGCCAACACCATTACCAGCAACTTTGAAATTATCCAAAACAGTGGCCCCAAGATCAGAGAATGGGCTATGAATACCCAGACTGCCACCTTGAGCAAATGATGGTGAGTAGCAAATCAATGGCACGTATTCACGCGTATGGTCAGTTCCTTTGAAGCAAGGATCATTCCCATGATCAGCCGTAATGAAGAGTAAATCATCATCATGCAACTTAGGTAATAACTCACCTAAACGTTTGTCAAAGGCCATTAAAGCATCGCCATCCCCTTGAGGATTACGACGGTGACCATACATGGCATCGAAGTCCACTAAGTTAGTAAAGCAGAAGCCCGTAAAATCTTCGTCAGCAGCGGCAATGGTTTTGTCCATGCCATCCATGTTGCTAGTTGTATGCCAACCCTTAGTAACACCGCGACCAGAGAAGATATCATTGATTTTACCAACAGCAAGTACATCCAGACCAGCCTTGTTCAAGCGGTCCAAGTCAGTGTCTTCAGTTGGTTCCAAAGTGTAGTCATGACGATCGCTTGAACGAACGAAATGATCTTTATCCGGGCCACTGTAAGGACGAGCAATAATCCGACCAACATGATATTCATCAATCGTAATTGAACGTGCGTATTCACAAATCTTGTAAAGTTCCTTCAAAGGAATGATATCAGTATGTGCCGCAATTTGCAGCACTGAATCACCAGAAGTATAGACGATCAAATCGCCGGTCTTCATTTGTTCTTCGCCATAATCATGAATAATTTCAGTGCCGCTGTAAGGCTTATTAACAATGACATGACGCCCACTGAAATCTTCAATTTTCTTAATCAATTCTTCAGGGAAGCCATTTGGGAAAAAGCCTAATGGTTTTGTAACGGGAAGTCCCATCATCTCCCAATGACCATCCATACTGTCTTTACCAGCAGAGATTTCAAACATCTTGCCGTAATGACCTTCTGGATGAGCAATTGGTTCAGCGCCAAGAATTGGTTTGTCTTCGCGGATATTACCTAAACCGATTTTAACTAAGTTAGGTACTTGGAACTTACCTTGGAAGTATTCACCAATATGACCTAAAGTGTCGGCACCTTCGTCACCAAACTTGTTTGCATCTGGTGCTTCGCCGATCCCAATCGAGTCTAAAACAATTCCAAAAACGCGTTTAAATTGATAATCAGTCTTTGCCATTTGCTTGGGCCTCCTTAAGAATTGCAACTGATGCACTAGCACCAATCCGGCTTGCGCCAGCAGCGATCACTGCCTCAGCATCTGCTAAAGTATGGATACCACCTGAAGCTTTGACTCCTAATTTATCACCAACAGTGTCGCGCATAATTTTAACATCATGCGGTGTGGCACCACCAGTTGAAAAACCAGTCGATGTCTTGACAAAGTCAGCCTCAGCAGCCATTGCCAGTTCACAGGCCCGAACTTTTTCAGCGTCAGTCAATAAGGATGCCTCAATAATAACCTTTAAAAGTGCGCCACCACCATGAGCAGTATGAGCTACATGTTCGATATCTTGTTGAACAGCTTCATCATGACCAGCCTTCAACTCACCAATGTTAATCACCATGTCGACTTCACCGGCACCATCTTGGATTGCTTGAGCAGCTTCAGCAACCTTAGAAATTGTTGATGTCGCACCCAGAGGGAAACCGATGACGGTACAAGTCGTGACATCAGTACCCTTTAATTCTTCTGCAGTCAACCGAACCCAATATGGATTAATACATACGGAAGCAAAATCATATTCCTTTGCTTCAGCAATCACCTGACGAACTTGATCCTCAGTTGCTTCAGGTTTCAATAAGGTATGATCAAAGTACTTTGCAAATTTAGTCATGTTTGCGCTCCTTTATATTGTTAAAATAACTCCTAACTGAATCTTATCATGATTAGCTACTTTTTAGACACTTTTTACAGAAAAAAACTGAGAAGTTTCAGTGTTTTTAAGTTATCACGGTTTGATTCATTGCCTAAATTAGCTACGTATTCACATCCCGCGCCCAAACCATCGTTTGACCTCCAAAAAGTAATTGTTCAACTACTATTAAAACGCTTTCTAAAGCGAAAAGCAATCAATATCTTAGCCATAACCTACTAGCCAAAACTGTGCCCGCTTGTTGATTGTTGCAGCTGAACTAATCAGCCAAAAACTGCTTTGCTTTAATTGCTCCCAATGCACTGCTACGTTATAATTTAACTACAGTAATCCATTATAGCAAGCCATTATTTTGGCTATCATCAGAGGAGCTCACCCCATGAAATCAATCCTATTAATTGCTCTGATTATCTTATGTCTGGTATTTTTGATTTTAGGTTTTCAGAGAAAGTTTCGCCATCAATGGCCCCAATGGCTCTTTTGGCTGTTAAGTTTGGCCTGTGTGCTAACAGCAACCTTAATTAAATAAGTTATTGGCCAGTTGCAGCAACTATTATCAATAAAACTCGGAGGTCCCAAAAGGTAGGCGCCGGGCATTAACGTAAAATACCGAACAATTCTGCAATAGAATTGTTCGGTATTTTTGGCGTTAAGCGGCATCGATTGCCTTTTGTGAACACGTTGTAGCAACCAAAGTTCGGCCTTATTTTGTTTAAATGGCTGCTGTCTCAGACGTTCTTTTTTCACGCGAAATGGTACGAGCTACTTTTTTGCAAGTAGCTATTAACCTATTCTACAAAAATCAGATTTAGTTGCGCCGGCGACGATATTTCACTACTAACACTGCTAAGCTACTTAGCGTCAAAATAGCTAATCCTAAAATAGTCGCACCATAACCTTGGCGTCGCTCACCAGTTTTCGGCAAAGTTACGGCCGCTTTGGCCTGATCTTCCGTTGATAGTGGCGCTTTTTGGTTTACTGGCTGATCATCTTTGGCAACAGCTGGTGCCGAATTGGCAGTTGCTTGATTATTTGTAGTTGGTTGGCTTGGCGCCGTTGGTTTAGTTAAGGTGCTTTGGTTGTCACCATCATTAACCCCGTTTTGATTGGCGCCACCCAAATCTGGTGATGTTTGTCCCTGATCAGAATCAGTATCATTACCAGTACCTGGCTCAGTAGTGGTTTGATCATCAGTCTCGTTAGAATCTGATTGATCATCACCATCACTCGGCTCCTCGTTACCATCTGAATCGTTGGGATCACCAACATCACCAGGTTCGTTGCCCCCGCCATTAGTACTGCCATCATCACCGTTACCATCATCTTTAGCTAAGACAGTTAATTTCATCGTGGTTGTTCGATGATCACTTTGATATTCCAACTCATACACACCAGGCGTGTTCAAGTCATAATAACCAGTTACATATAACTTATCTCTAGTGAGCTCGCCGCCCCAAAGGTTAACGCCCTCAACTTCTTCAAATGGATCCCATTCATCGCCAACCATTACCGTTTGGTCAGGCACAATTAAAGTAGCGGTGTTTTCAAGCATGGTTACTTCAATCGTCACACTGAGCTTGCCATACTGATAAGTGATCGGGTAAACGCCCGCTTTATTCGTGTCAACTGTACCAATTACAGTCACATCTTCGAAATCAACATCATTGCCATTTTCATCGGTAACTTCATCCAAATTCTCGGTTGGTGACCAGTAATTCCAACTATAGCGTTCTGCTAACATCTCGGAAGGATGCGCGACTAATTTTGCTTGGCCATCTTCATCACTAACTTCATCGAAAGATTTCTGTTGTGCTAGTTGCTGAGCGTTGGTCACTGTTTTTTCATTATTATCAGCTGCTTGGACCGGTACTGAGCTTAAGGTTACACCCAGTAAAATGGCAGCAGCGCTAGTTATTGCTATCGTTGTTAATTTCTTCGTCATCTTGATCCTCCATGTAATTAGCAAATATTACAACAATTCTTTTCCTGACTTAATATACATCATTATGTATATCTCGTGCTGAAATATTATAGCACGCCATTTTTATTTATACCACATTTTTATTAAAAATAATGTATATTTTGTCAGATCTAGGAATGCTGATATTCTTTGCAAATGATTTTATTAGCTATAAGATTGGGAATATCCATACTATTATTATGTAACCATTAGCCAGTTTTGCATGGCGGCTTTTAAAATATAATATTCATCCGCTTTTGCTTCCTTCTTCAGCTTCCAAACCTATTTGCATATTATTAGTATATTTATTATGTATTTTTTGATATTTTTTCTTATATGTTGTCAGTTTCAAGATTTAATTAAAAATTGTCGGCCCACACGGCCCATTTAATTTCAGCATTAGTCTCCTGTTGCCGCCAACCCACAAGCGACTAAATCCATTTCACTCTTAAATTTAGAAAAACAGAAAACGGCTGTACGCTAAGATTTTTGCTAAAAAAAGAGTGTGAAAAAAGGCGGTCAGCCGGTGAGCATTAACGAAAAATGCCGAACAATTCGTTAGAATTGCTCGGCATTTTTGCGTTAAGCGGAACCGGTTGCCTTTTGAGAACACGTTTCAGCAGCGAAAGTTCGTATTATTTTTTGGAGAATAGACTTATGTCCCAGACTCTTCTGTTTGAGGTTATGAGCACTAGTTAACTGTCTTTAATCACACGCAATGGCAGCTTTTAGCCTAGATCTTCACCATTAGTAGCAATTACTTCTTTGTACCAGTCGAAAGAATCTTTGCGTGACCGCTTTAGAGTGCCTTCACCAGCATCATTCTTATCTACGTAAATGAAGCCGTAGCGTTTATCCATTTGACCAGTCCCGGCTGAAACTAAATCAATACAACCCCAAGGTGTGTAGCCCATTAAATCAATGCCGTCAATTTCTACGGCTAATTTCATTTGTTCAATGTGACGCCGGAGATAATCAATGCGATAGCTATCATGAACTTTACCATCAGCACCAACTTTATCAATCGCACCAAAACCATTTTCCACGATAAACTGTGGTAAGTTGTAGCGGTCGTTGAACCAGTTCATCCCATAACGCAAACCTTCAGGATCAACGGCCCAACCCCATTCAGAGTGTTCCAAATATGGGTTCGTCGTTTGACCGTTTTGCTCGTCATAATGGTATTCAGGAGCATTCCCATTATCTTTGATACAAGCAGACATGTAGTAGCTAAAACCAATATAATCAACGGTCCCTGCTTTAAGGACATCTAAATCTTCTTCAGTGATATCTAAGTTGAAGTTTTCCCGTTTAAAATGAACTGGTAACCAGCTAGGGTAGCGGCCATTGCAATGTACATCAGCAAACCAATAACGTGCTTGCATCGCTTTTTCAGCACTCATAATATCCTGTGGTTTAGCTGTCAATGGATAAATAGGCACCATAGCGATCATACAACCAACCTGGTTGTTAGGGTCAATTTCATGGGCTTTTTGAACTGCCAAGGCACTGGCAACTAATTCAAAATGACTCGCTTGATACATTAAGCGCTCCATATTTTCGCTAGGATCAACTGTTAACCCAGAGTTTGTCATCAAGGCAAATGGGCTATCATAATTGGTTTGGTTATTGATTTCGTTGAAGGTCATCCAATATTTAACTTTACCAGAGAAACGTTCGAAACAAGCCGTCGCGAATTTCATGAAGAATTCGATCATCTTGCGATTACGCCAGCCACCATATTTTTTAACTAGGTGGAACGGAATCTCAAAGTGAGACAACGTAATCACTGGTTCAATCCCATATTTATGACATTCATCAAATAAATCATCATAGAACTTCAAGCCAGCTTCGTTAGGTTCTGCCTCGTCGCCTTCAGGAAAAATTCGTGTCCAAGCGATTGAAGTCCGGAAACATTTGAAGCCCATTTCGGCAAATAATTTGATATCTTCAGGATAATGATGGTAAAAATCAATCGCCTCATGGTTAGGATAATTCTTACCAGGCAAAACACCATCGGTAATTTCCCGTGAAACACCATTGGCACCAGCAGTCATTACATCAGCCACACTAATACCCTTGCCGCCTTCTTGCCAGCCACCTTCAAGTTGATGAGCAGCAACCGCGCCGCCCCAGAGAAAATCTTTACGTAAACCTGTCATTAACGAGACCTCTTTCTACGATTTAGTTTATTCAGATCAGTGAACCAATCTGTTGTTAAGCACCATTTTATTCAGTCGCCAGCTTACCGCACAAATTCAGAACTCAAGGTTGCTGGCTAACAACACATTTAGGATAACATACTTTGACAACGTTTTTATAAACGACTTTGGAAAATCACGGTCAAAATTGAAAGCTAAAAGGTTGATTTCTGTTAAAAGCAAGTCTGGGACACCAGCTATTTAGACCAACCAAGGTTAAACCTTGGTTGCAGAAACGTGTCCTCAAAAGACAACCGGTTCCGCTTAACGTAAAAATAACGAGCAATTCTAGCAGAATTGTTCGTTATTTTACGATAATGCTCACCGGCTGACTGCCTTTTGTCACATTCTTATTCTAGAGAGATTCAAAAAATGAGTAATAACTAACTTCATTATTTTCCATCAGCCGCAATAATATCTGCGGTACTTTCACCTTGTTCTTGTGCATAAAGAATTTGGTCTTGCTTACGTGCGAATGGCAAATAGATAAAGAAGGTCAAGACCAACATCAACGCTTGCCAGATTGCTGTCCGTACACCACCGACTAAAAAGCCTGAGAAAATTGGTGGTGTGGTCCACGGTACCATTGTCCCGCCGAATAATGGAATCCAGCCCAGACGTAAAGCGACCCAAGTTAGAATCGCTGATGCCATTGGTGCTAAGAAGAAAGGAATGCCCATGATTGGGTTCATGACAATTGGTGCCGCAAAGAGAATTGGTTCGTTAATATTGAAGAATCCTGGCGCAATTGATAATCGTCCTAGCGTTTTCCATTGTGCTGATTTAGCAAAGAAGAACATAAAGATAACCAAACCAATTGTCATCCCAGATCCAGTAACTGTCATGAATTGATCCATTAATTGTTGCGTTACAATATGACCACCATTGGCAACTGTTAACGCCTTACCAGAATCAATAATCTTTTGGTTGGCCAAGGCATTAGCTTGTAGCAATGGTCCCATGATTCCACCAACAATCGTTGCACCATGAACCCCAAAGAACCAGAGGAATGGCACAATAAAAGCTATTGCTAGCATCCCACCAAAAGAATCTGTCATCCCTTGCAGTGGCGTCTGAATGACTTGATAAATCCACTCAACCATCGTTGATTGTGTGACCTTATCAAAGAACAGATAAACTAGCATGAAGCCAGTAATCAGTACTGCTGCAGGAATCAATGCTGTAAATGAAGCTGAAACATTTGCTGGGACAGCATCTGGTAATTTAATCGTGATATTCTTCTTCAAGAACCAACTATAAACAGCCCCGACAATCAAACCGATCAAGATGGAGGCAATCATGCCTTTGCCACCCAGCCAATCCCGATCAATAAAAGTCGTTTGCGCCATCTGACCAGCA
Source organism: Lapidilactobacillus gannanensis (assembly GCF_003946675.1). GTDB lineage: Bacteria > Bacillota > Bacilli > Lactobacillales > Lactobacillaceae > Lapidilactobacillus > Lapidilactobacillus gannanensis. The sequence goes on from NZ_RHOT01000030.1 coordinate 23,493, forward strand.
GTTGCAACAACTTTATCATTAATGGTAACAGGATTTGATGGCCGCATCACTAAGAAGAAGCACGTCGCTGCTAATAACCCAGCTGGTAACGGCTCATAACCTTCATCACGAACCCAAGAATAGGCAATCCCAATAACTGCAAAGAGCGCCATAATTGCAAAAGACGCATTGTAAGCCACATTCCAGTATGGCACCATTCCCGTGCTAGCCATCCATTTTGACCAGGCAGGTACTGGTAAATTAGCTAGCAACAAGAACACAGAGCCAACAATGGTAAATGGCATGACATACAACATCCCATTTTTAAGCGCACTGATAGGTCTAGTTGTAACAAACTTCATGACTGGTGGCAAAATATGTTTATTGATCCAATCGTTCATGGAAACCACTCCTTATAATAAACTAATAATGACGGCGTTAGAAACGCTTACAAGCAAATTATAACCTGTTTATTATTAAAAAAGAGCGGTTGTGAAGTTTTTGACACATGTTTTGTTATTTTGTTACGTGTTTCATTTGTGTCACATGTTTCTTTATTTCGTGCGAATCTGTTCGCTAAAGCGTTGCGCAATAGTTTCTAGTAGATAGACCACGGGAATCTGGGTAGTCATGTTAACGTGATCATCTGTATTCCGTTCAGGCATATAATAAGAAATTGTTAGATCGGCAACCTTACTCAAGGGTGATTTTTCATGATTGGTAATGGCAACAATTTTCGCATTATGACGCTTATACTCACCAGCCCGCATTAACATCCGATCGGTTTCTCCAGAAACTGAAAGAATCATGACCACCGTGTCGCTTAAATCATAGTCTTGCAAAATCTGAGGTTGAAAAGGATCTGTTTGCGCAAAAGCATAACCGCCAGCGTTACCCATAAATCTCGCACCGTACTCAGCTAGGCAGCCAGAACTACCAATTCCCACATAAACCAAGGTGCGTGCTGATAAAATAATCTCAAGCCAACGATTGATCTGCTGTTCAAATTCATCACGGGAAACCTTGGTAAAGAAATCAGTTAAGGGTGTACTAATATCATAGGTCGGAAATGTCCGTTGCTCAGTATTCAGCTCATCGCGAATCATATATTTTAATTCTGGAAAACCACTTAGATTCAACTTCTGACAAAAACGATTAATCGTCGCCGTTGACACATGTGTGACCTGTGCTAAGTCACGAATTGTCTGGCCTTGAACCGTTTTTGGATGACTAATGATGTAGTTATAAACATCTAATTCCAATTCACTCAATGTCTTCAAATCAATATTGTGAAACATCTAATCACCTCAGACTCATTGTAACATGTTACAACAGCGTCTGACAAAAAGTAGTTGGTCAGTCAAGCCAGCATTTTTATTAAGACTGACAAGTTTGCTCCCCTAGATAAAGCCCACCACCAGACAACCCCTATCTCAATTGGTCTTGTTCTGAACACGCAACTTGATATTATCGCCCAAGCTTAGTAACACTTGTGACGCCACACAAAAAGGCATATTCAATGATTTCTCATTAAATATGCCTCTTCGTGGTGGTACGTCAAATGACGCAATCGTTAGTCGCTCCACAACTTCTAACGAACGTGTCGCCTCACAAATCCGGTGAGCTACCATGCAAGTAGAGGACACGCCACGACTCTTTTACCCATGTTTCGGGTTACTCGACTCATCGCATAACCTTATTCTAACACAAACACTTGTAACTGTCAGTGACTATTTTTATCAAGTAAATTCTGTTGTTGATGTTGCCGAAAATGACGCCAAACCTCGTCCAATAACGACGTTAACATAAAGCCAACTGCAATTGCCCCAGCGACCATTGCTACCCGAAAAGTGTAAATAATGGCCTGATCAGCGCTGCCAAAAACCATTTCATGAACGGCTTGATAGGCAGTAGCACCTGGAACTAGCGGTACAATTCCAGGAATATTAAAGAGAATAGCTGGCATCCTTTTACGCCGTGCAAAGATAATTCCCATCACACCTAATAACAGTGAACCAGCAACATTAGCCACCATACGGCCACTTCCAAGATTGTACAATAGCCAGTAAGTCAACCAGCCAGCTGTACCACAAATCCCACAACTATTTAATGCGCGCCGGGGAATATTGATACAAATCGCGAAGGCAATCGTCGCTAGATAACTAAATCCTGTTTGAATAACTAACTGCAACCAAATATTCATGCAACCACCTCCTAGAAAAAGAACCGAAAGCAAAGACCGATACCAGTCCCAATTGCGGCTGCCGTTAAGATTGCTTCAACTGCACGAACTGTTCCCGTCAATAAATGACCAGCAAATAAATCACGAATTGAATTAGTCAACGGTACACCAGGAACCAAGGGCATCATGGCGCCAATCAAAATATTATTATAATTACTGCCCCAATTTAGCCTAATTGCCACAACTCCGAGAACCCCAATTGTCAGTGCCGCTAGAAATTCGCTTAGAAACTTAACTCGCGTCCATAAATTGATGTAATAATTAGCCAAATAACCGCAACCACCAATTAACCCAGTAATCAGAAAATCTCGCCAATCATACTGACCGGAGAATAAAATCATCAGTGTTGCACTAACCACAATTGCAGCCAGTGTTTGTAACCATAAGGGAAAGAATAGTGACTCTCGATCAATTTGTTCTAAATCATAATGTAGTTGCCACAGGCCGATTTCTCCTGCGGCAAATCGTCGTGACAAGGTATTTACCTGTTGAACCTTTTCTAAGTTAATTGTTCGTTGATTGATTTGCCTTAATTCAGAAACCGGCTGGCCCTTAATTCCAAAAAATAAACCAGTAGGGGTTGTGTAGATGACACTGTTCTTGACGCCGGCATTATTCGCAATCCGATTGATTGTATCCTCAACCCGATACATTTCAGAACCACTTTCAATCATGATTCGCCCCGTTAATAGGCAAGTATCAATCAGTAAATCAAGTTTATATGTTGAAATTGGCAATGCTGGTTGATTCATTGTGATTCCTCCAATCATCTAAACGCAATTGTTTTCAGATATTTGTCATCACAATAATTGGTTTTATTTACGACGACTACTCACATTCTAACGGCTCTATCAGGGTAAAACAACCATTCTTAGTGATTCCTTTAGGAAAAAATTCGGCGCTACAATATTTGAAGTGGATCGACATCTTGTCTTGAAGCTTCTTTTTTCTATACCATTAATATTTTAGACACGCAAAAAGGACACCACTTGATTGCTGTCTAATCTACACCTACCACAGTAATAGTAAAGAGAGGAATTTAGTGATGTCCCTTACTGACCAGTCTATCCGAAATCTGCTTGAAATAAAAGACCAAAATATTATTTTTATTGAAGATACTTATTTTGATGTCGTTAAAGGACTCCAGGCTCTGATTATCCCTACCATTCTTACCTATCCGATTGATAAGTGTATTAACTGTGGCTTCACCAGAAAAGTCGTTAAATATGGGTTTAATACTAAGATGATTATTGGACCATTATTTCGACGAAGAATCTGAGTTTTTTTTTTATGTAACAAAAAAGGAATTGAGCTTTTAAACTCAATTCCTTACTTGTTAGCGTGGCAACGCCCTATCCTCGCAGGCAGTCTCCCACCAACTACTTTCAGCGCTAAGAAGCTTAACTTCTGTGTTCGGCATGGATA
>NZ_RHOT01000031.1 GCF_003946675.1 Lapidilactobacillus gannanensis
ACTGAAAGGATGTTTTTTTCGCTAAAGCTTCTCTGACCCCCACAAGTAAAACTTGTGGTTGCATTTCTACATAAGAAACGCAAAAATGCCGAGCAATTCCAATGAATTGTTCGGCACTTTACATTAATACTTACCAGCTGACCGCCTTTTGTCACACTCTCTTTTATTACACTAACTTCTTTTGCTTGAAAATTATCTTCTAAATATCAGCTACTCGCCAACTACGGCAATTTCAACATCAGTTACTGCTAACATTTCTTGCAAATAATTACGATAGTCTGCGCCTAGTTCATTTAAATCGGCTTGTTCTGAGAAGGTATAGACGACTGTTAAGACTTCTGTTGTCTGCTCAGTAACCATGGTGCGTTGACTGTCACTAGTTGGATTGCCAAACAGCCCTGATTTATCAGCTAAAGTTGGTAAAAACTCAATATTCAAATCTGACTTGCCAATTCCAGCGTACGTCGACTTTTCTGGGGCGCGTTGCCAAGTAATTGGTCCTTGAATTTGTTGACAATCATAGGAGCCAATCGACCAACCGCTACTAATCGACATCAGATTATTCAGATCAACCACATTATTAATGCGATATAAACCCTGACCCTTTACTACTCGCCGTAACATGGCTTCGGCAGCATTACGATATTGTGATGGTGACTTGCCCAAGGCCTTATAAGCCGTACGAGTTGCTGCAATCTCAGTAAACTTAGCTATTTCTGGTAATGTAATTTTATCAGCTAAGCTAGTGATCTTATCGTCTAGCGCACTAGTTAATAAATCATTGGCTGCGGTAACTTTTGTATGATAGCGTAACGTTAATAGCCGCGCTGCTGGGCAAAGACGCTGTAGTTCCGGACTAATAGTAATCTCCATAATTGACTCATCCTCTCCTGCTAATCAACTCTATTATACCGAATTATTTCGTGAACGCAGCTAGTCGCAATTGCCTATAGAAAAGTCTACAATAAGTAAGTAAACTTTTCCTATTGGAGGCAACAAATAATGACTAAACGTATTAAAGGTTCTTGTACCACTTTCTTAGTTGGAAAAAAGGCATCCCTTGATGGCTCAACGATTATCGCCCGTAACGAAGATGGTTACGCGCCACTTAATCCAGAAAAATTTGTCGTCGTTAATCCTGCTGATCAACCGCGTCATTATCAAGCTGTGCTAAGTTCGGTTAATTTCGACTTACCTGATAATCCTTTACGCTATACCTCAACACCTGATGCTACTGATGATCATGGTATTTGGGCCGCAGCCGGAATCAACAGTGAAAATGTCGCAATGACGGCCACTGAAACAATTACTAGCAACTCCCGGATTTTAGGTGTTGATCCATTAGTTGACAATGGTGTTGGCGAAGAAGATTTCACAACGATTGTCTTACCTTACATCCATTCAGCTCGCGAAGGCGTTCAACGCTTAGGTGCTTTCCTTGAAAAATACGGCACTTATGAAATGAACGCAATGGCCTTCTCTGATAATAACGAAGTTTGGTATTTTGAATCAATTGGTGGTCATCATTGGGCTGCCATCCGGATTCCCGACGATGCTTATGTGGTTGCTCCCAATCGTTTAAACATCGACCAATTTGACTTCGATTCTGATGACACTTTATTTGCGGCCGACTTGCCAGAACTAATCGTCAAAAATCACTTAAATCCTGATCCGGACCAAGTTAATTTACGGCATATTTTTGGCAGCGCCACGATTAAAGATACGCGCTACAATAATGCCCGGGCTTGGTACGTTCAAAAGTATTTCAACCCTGAATTCGACACCGAACCTAATGACCAAGATTTGCCATTTATTTGCCGGACTAACCGGAAAATTAGTGTTGAGGATATTAAGTTCGTTTTAAGTTCACACTATCAAAATACGCCTTATGATCCTTATGGAACCGGTACTGAAGCAGAAAAGAAACAATACCGGCCAATTGGTATCAATCGAAATCAAGAACTGCATATTCTACAAATTCGGAATGATGTTCCGAGTGAAATTGCTGCAATTCACTGGCTGGCCTTTGGTCCCAACACCTTCAACTCAGTTGTGCCATTCTATGCCAACGTCTTTGATACACCCGAGAGTTACCGCGGTACCACTGGCGAATGTGATCCCACAAAGATGTATTGGTTAAGCAATGTCATGGCCTTAATTGGTGATAGCAACTTCGGTTTGTACGAAGATCAGGAAAACCTCTTCGAAGAACATAGCGTTGCTGCTTGCCGCAATTTACAACATGAAGCCGACGCTAAAGCCGCTAGTCAAGAAGACTTGCCAGGCTACTTAGCTAGCATCAATGAAAAGATGGCTAATCTGACTCAAGCTAATGCTAATAAGTTATTAGGACAAATGCTTAGTCTTGGTGAAGGGCAAATGAAATTGCAGTTCACTTTGAATGACTAAGGTCTTAATAGTGTCTAGAAGTGCTAAAACCTGGTGAGATGCTGAAACGGAATTGGTTTTGACTGCATTCCGGGCTGTGGGTTGTGGAACGCGGCCGACATCGATTAATGTCAATTACAGACCAAAGCTCAAGGTACTAAAACTAGTGAATCTGTCAAAATAGAATTGGTTTTGACTGCATTCCGGGCTGCGGGTTGTGGAACGCGGCCGGGATTGATTTGAGCTTATTGCTAACGCAATAAGCTCAAATCAATGGCCACGCCGTTCCACGCCCTCTAAATCGCCCAGAAACCACCTCCACAAATTGGGGAAGACTTGGCACCAGTCTAAGAACCGTCCCACAACCCGCCGGCCGCAACGGAGTTGTCTATTATTTTGCCCAAAACCAACTTTAGATTTAATCCACTGCTTGCGTCCGCAAAATCGTCCAGCAACCACCTCTCCAAATCGGAGAAGATTTGGCACTAGCTATCCACTATTCTGCCTAAAATCATTTAACCTGTGTACTACAAATCAAAGCTAGTGCTGAATTAGACAAGTTATTGCAACTATCAAACCTGTTTAGAAAATTGTTGGCACGAGACCGCCATCCATGCGTAAAGCTTCACCTGAAAAAGCACCATGGTCAGGACTAGCAACAAAAGCTGTGAAGCGACCAATTTCTTCAGGCCGAATGAGTCGTTGAATTTGTGAACGAGACCGGTGATTTTTCATAAAGTCTGCTTCCCACTGATCCTCTGGTAAATCAGTGTCGGCGTACATATCATGCAACATTTGGGCCACACCCTCAGTCAACGTTGAACCAGGCATAATCGTATTGACAGTCACATGAGTTGCGACTGTTAATTTCGATAAGCTTTTGGCCAATGATAGGTTCATCGACTTAGTCATGCTGTATTGGGGCATTTCTCCAGATGGCATCACTGCCTCTTCACTGGCAATAAAGATAATCCGGCCAAAATCGCGCTTAAGCATTTTAGGTAAATAAAACCGAGCTAATGCATTGCCCGCCAAAACATTGACCTCAAAGAACTTATTCCAAGTTGCATCATCAATGTCAAAATAAGCCATTGGTTGGAAAATTCCCATATTATTGACTAAAATATCTATATCAGATACTTCTGCAAATAATCGCGCTTGATCAGCTGGCTTTGACAAATTGCCAGCTAAAATAGCGGCAATCACCGAACAACAATATGAGCAAATGATTGATAACGTTCAGCGTATTAGTGGTTTGATTCGCAGCGGTTACTATTTGAAAAAGGCTTATTTAGACGTGATCGGCATGGTCAAAGATCACGCCTATCAACCACAATAAATTATTTAACTGATCTTAATATCTGCTAAAACCCCTGCAAAACTGGCCGGCTCGCACAGCTAACTAGTTTTTAAGGAGTTTTTTTAGTTGCGCGCCCAGTTTTTTTAAACATTTTTGACTTGCTTGTAGCCGGGCACTGGCTAGATAATAGTCACAGACTGGTCGGACTACACTAACTGGTTGATGGCGACAATTTTTCTCCGTTACAGCCAATATCATGGTTTATTTTACCAGCATTTGGCTAGTAAGCGACTAAAAAATCAATGAGGTCCTGATCATGACGATAACTCTTGAGATTCAAAATTTTAAATTAATTGGTGACCCCCAGCAAGCGGCTAAAAGGGCCGCCTATATGAAAAATCAATTTATTTTTCTGGGCGTGCCAGCGACGGAACGCAACCGGCAAAGTAAGACCCTATTGCAAGCGAGTCGTGAGTGGCAGCCGACTGATTTGAAAGCGGCTATTGTTGCCCTGTATCAGCGTCCGGCCCGCGAATATCAATACGTGACAATTCAGTTGGCCAACCAAAATATTAAGTGCTGCACTTGGGTCGATTTAGTTTGGCTAACCAAATTTGTTACCATCAAAAGTTGGTGGGATAGTGTGGATGCTTGGCGTAAAGTTTTCAGTGATTATTTAAAAATTCATCCCGAGCAGAAACGCGCTGTTTTTCAACTTTTCCAGCAGCAACCAAATTTCTGGATGCGTCGAATTGCGATTACCCTGCAGTTACCTGAGAAGAACACGGTTGACCCTACCCTACTAACCCAAGCGATTGAATTTGATTTAACGACTAACGAATTTTTTATTCAAAAAGCGATTGGCTGGGCGTTACGGCAGTACAGTAAAACCAATCCTGACTGGGTCAAGAATTTCATTAAAAGCCACCAGCTAAGTCAGCTAGCTCAGCGGGAAGGTCAGAAATATTTGAAGCAATCGCAGTCTCAGCAGTAAATCATTTCCTAAAGTCTGAAAGAAGTTGCCCTGATGAAAGTAAAATGGCGCTATTTAAGCATAGTTCTACTATTATTCGTTTTAGTTGTTGGTGTCGTTAGTAACCACCAGCAACAACCAGTGAACTATCATTCACACCAGACCATTCAAACTGGCGTATTGCGCGACACGACTTTTTCCTTGGTTGCCAGTGCGGAGAATTCAACGACCCACTACCAACAACAGTATGGTTACATCGAGGATATCGGCGATGGTCGCGGCTATACGGCCGGTATTATTGGCTTTACTAGTGCCACTGGTGATCTGCGCCAAGTAATTCAGCGTTATGCCAAGTTAAGACCACATAATAAATTAGTCGCATTTCTACCGGCCCTGAAAAAAGTCCAAGGTTCTGCCAGTCATCGAGGTCTAGGCAACAAATTTGTTCAAGCTTGGCGACAAGCTGCCCCTGATACCAAACTTATTCAAGCTCAAAATGACATTTTAAATCAACAATATTTAAAACCAGCCCTGCAAGCAGCTAAAGCCGACGATTTAGGACCCTTAGGTCAATATATTTACTATGATGCCCTAGTTGTCCATGGTCCAGGTGACGACCGCTCAAGTTTTGGGGGGATTCGCCAAAAAGCTTTACAACAAGCAAAATCGCCACGCCAAGGTGGCACCCAACGCCATTATTTACAAACTTTCCTAAGATGTCGCGCCAAAATTATGCGTCAAGAAACTGCTCATCAGGATTTATCACGGCTTAAAGTCCAAGAAGCTTTACTCAAACAGCACAATTACACACTACAACGGCCGCTCATTTGGACAATGTACGGCGACCATTATCATTTAAAAATAAGGTGATTTAAAATGACAACCTATTCGATTTATCAAGTTGATGCTTTTACAACCACACCTTTTCAAGGCAATCCAGCCGGTGTGGTCTTAGCCGCTGATGGCTTGACTACTGGCCAAATGCAGCAAATTGCTAGCGAATTAAACAATTCAGAAACAGCCTTTGTCTGCCGGGCCACTGAGCAACAAGCAGATCTGCGCTTACGCTTTTTCACCCCCACAACTGAAGTCGCCATGTGTGGGCATGCGACGATTGCGGCAATTTTTGTATTAACAATGCAACAACGATTAACCTCACAAACTTTACAGATCCAAACGCAACACGCCCTTTTACCAGTAACAATTTCACAACGAGCCGATCAGACGGTCATCACCTTACAACAAGGCTTGTTGCGGTTGCAAGCGCCACTTGCCCCAGCAGTTCAGACTGAAATATTAGCGGCCTTAGGCATTGAAGCCGCGCAACAATTACCTAACTGTCCATTAGCAATTGCCACTGCTGGTACTGTTGGCAAAGTGATGATCGCCGTAAACAGCCAAACTGTCTTGGCGCAACTACAACCAGATTTCAATCGGTTAGCGGCAATCAGCCAGCAACTCGGTTATGGCTATTATGTGTTCACCATGAATCCGGCCAAACATCCCTTGATTTTTGGTCGGATGTTTAATCCTGCTGCTGGCATTAATGAAGATCCCGTTACTGGTAACGCCAATGGTCCAGTTGCAGCTTATCTACTGCAACATCACCTAATTAACAACTCCGGTCAGCAACTCGAATTCACGGCAAGTCAAGGCATCCCCAATGGTCGCAGTGGTGAAATCAAAGTTTGTGTTCAATTAGCTCAGCGCCAGCCAACTACAGTAGCGATTAGCGGCCAAGCAGTCATCGTCTTCACGACCACTCTCACCTTATAACTAGCAAGTGCCATCATCTCAAATTGCCCGTTAAATTCACCCAGCCTTGCGCCAACTCACTGCTACTAATGCTGCTCTAACAATTAGTAGCTGTTGACATCACAATAATCTCCGGCTAATATCAGGGTAAAGGATTACCTAATTTAAGCCACAAAGGAAAAATACGAATGTTACTATTTATTTTATTAGTTATTTACGCACTTTTAACAGAAACAGTGATTGCTCTGCCTTCACTGAAGAAAAATCTAAAAATTAAACACCTGACTTATTACATTGCCGGCTATATTGCTTTTGGGCTCATTTTAATGATTTGGACCATTGTTCAACCACCGATGCACCAAGCCTACTTACCCTTCATCGTCATTTTCTTTACGATCGTTGGTTCCTTTGGTTTCTATCGCTATGAACGCTAATTCTCTCAAATTATTGGTACTCAGCTTAATTGGTTTGCTAACACTTATTTGAAAATTTAAAAACGAGAATGTGACAAAAGCCTATTCTCGAAAAAATAAAACGAACTTTACCAGTTGAAACGTGTTTTCAAAAGGCAGCCGGTTCCGCTTAACGCAAAAATATCGAACAATTCTAACGAATTGTTCGATATTTTACGTTAATGATCACCGACTGACCACCTTTTGTTACACTCTGAACTTTTGGTTGATCATTTAATGCTATTAACAACTAGTTATCAGGTTACTGGCATGATATGATAAAGATAGTTCACATAATCACATTGATGAGAGGACGTGCTGCTATGACTAAACGAAGCGGACATTTCATGCGGATTTTTATAACGATTATCTCATTTATATTGGGCTTGACAATTATTAGTTCCTGGCGTGCAGTCGGTCTAGCCACTTGGCAAAATTGGCAAATCATATTATTGACAGGTACTTTAATCATCAGTCTGCGTTACTACACCTGGAAGAAACCATCACGGCAGCGTTTATTAAACAAAAATCAAGTCCAATTAATCGGCAACATCGCAATCGGCCTAGTATTAACGATAATTGCGATGCTCTCAATAGTCATTCTGCTGGAACAGCTACAATTAATTAATCTAGCAATGGTTACTTCCCTAGCAATTGCTGATTCAATGCGCGCTCTCTGTGGTTGGTTCATTGTACTATTATATCTTTTTAGCGACAAATTAATGGACCAGTTAGCGCATAACTAATAACATTTAAAGTTGTTTTTACTTGTTGGTCGGTCCTATTCAGTCGAACTAGCTTGGTGCAAAAATATCTTAATTTTTGTCACGCTGAGGCCTAACTTTCGTAACGTGCTGATTAAACTTAACTTATCTAGTTTGATCAGCGCCATAATAAGGAGAACCATTAACGATCACTTTTTTAGAGCAAAATAATTTTTTTATCATAAAACAGTAAAGTTCAGCGCATAGTACTGGCTAATGACGCCAGTTTTCGAATCATTAATATTTTTTCAATTTCTTCCTTGACCTGTACGTTACGGGACAGTTTACACTAGATTTATCAGTTAAACAATCACCTGACAATATGGAGGTATTATAAATATGAAAGCAGTTGTTATTAATCAACCTGGAGATTCAAGCGTTTTAAGTATTGAAGAACGGCCAATGCCAGTGCCCGACAAAACTCATTCAGTCATGAAGATTCACGCTTTTGGCGTTCATCGGTATGAAGTTCTAACTCGGGCTGGTGGTTCACCAGATGTTAAATTTCCGCGAGTGATCGGCGTTGAAGCCGTCGGTGAAGTTTACGCGACGACGCCCGATTCTGGTTTAAAAGTTGGACAACGCGTGTTTACCATTAATGGTGGCTTTGGTCGCGAATTTGATGGCAGTGAACAAGAATACGCCTTGTTACCAAATGACCGCTTCTTTATCGCTGATTATCAAGGCGATTGGGTTAAATTTGCTCAGTATCCGGAAACTTTCTATACTGCCTTTGGCTCCCTAAAAACATTGAAATTAGTTGCTGGTCAAGAATTGTTAATTCGTGGCGGTACCACTTCCGTTGGTTTGGCAATGTTGCAATTAGCCAAAGCCATTGGCCTGAAGGTTACTGCAACTACGCGGAAGCCGGAACGGTTACAACAATTATTAGATTTCGGCGCTGATCAAGCCATCCTTGATACCAATAATGAACTCCAAACTGAACAAAAGTTTGATGGGATTATCGACATGGTGGGGACCGTTACTGTGAATAATTCTTTAGCTCATTTAGCTAAGGGCGCAACTTGCTGTATGATGGGCTTGCTAGCCGGCGAATGGGTCTTGAAAGAATTCTCGCCATTTGAATTAATCGATAAGTATTTGACTACGTTCGGTTCTGACGATGTGGACCAGGACCTCGTTGATGAAATGTTTGAATTAATCAATCAACATCACATTGAAATTCCAATTACTAAAGTTTTCCCGTTATCTGAAATTGCTGCAGCCCAAGACTTTGTAATGACTAACACTAACATGGGTGAAGTTATTGTTAGCAACGATCTTTAATCAGTTTAATAAAAATGACTACTGAAACGTGTTCTCAAAAGGCAACCGGTTCCGCTTAACGCCAAAATATCGATCAATTCTAACGAATTGGTCGATATTTTACGTTAATGCTCACCGGCTAACCGCCTTTTGTCACACTCTGTTTACGTCAATGTTCACCGGCTGACCGCCTTTTATCACACTCACTTAATATTTACTGCTAGCTGACAGCCCGCAACTGAGTGTTATAATAACCTTAATTAGGGGGAGACCAATGTCAATTTACGAACGTTTTGTTGCCAATATTAAGTTAAGACGATTAATTGTCTTATTGAGTTTAGTTTTAGTCCTGTGGTTATCGCGAAGTGCGATGAATATCATTTTATTGACATTTATCTTTTCGTTTTTAGTGACCCGCGCCATTAACTTTTTTCGCCGCTTTGGTCACGTTAAGGCTTGGCTGATTGTCGCCCCGATTTATATTTTAATCGTGATTGGCCTGTTATACGTCATCATCCATTACGTGCCTAGTATTGCCAAGCAATCTGTTCATCTCTACGACCTAGTTCTGAAATTTTATAACAGTGATGAGTTTAAAAACAGCGCCACAATTCAATGGGTGTTGAATTTGGTTGATGAAACGAATTTAAAAACACAGCTGCAATCCGGAATCACAACAATTCTGGAATATGCGGGCAGCATCACCGCCATGGGCGTAACCGTCCTACTATCCTTGATTCTTAGTTTCTTCTTCACCGTAGGTATTGATGAATTAAAGGACTTTGGCCAAACGTTCTTGGTTTCACCATTCGGTTGGTTCTTCGCTGATTTGAAATTTTTCGCCGATAAATTCATTAATACTTTCGGCGTCGTCATCGAGGCACAAATCTTTATTGCAATTGTCAACACTGTGATTACAACAATCACCTTGATTTTCTTAAAAATGCCTAGCATTCCCGGATTAGCAGCCATGGTCTTTCTGTTGTCAATGATTCCCGTGGCTGGCGCGATTATTTCCGTTATTCCATTGTCAATTGTGGCTTATACAGTCGACGGTTTTCGCGGTATTGCCACAATTGTGGTGATGATTATTTTGATTCACGCCCTGGAAGCCTATGTTTTAAATCCGAAATTCATGAGCAGCCGCACTAAACTTCCCGTCTTTTTCACTTTTGTTGTTTTACTAGTCGGCGAGCGCTTATTTGGCACTTGGGGCCTGATCATTGGTATTCCTGTATTTACCTTCTTACTAGATATTATCGGGGTTAAAAAAATTGAAGCCCCCACGCCAGCAACTACTAGCGGTACCGCAAATCCGTCAGATACGACTTCTGATCCGTCAAAATAATTCATAATCGAGTTTAAAACCGCCCAGTCTGTAATTGACCTTAGTCAAACTGCAGTCTGGACGGTTTTTACATTGTAAAATTAAATGAGGCTTTCTAACAGTGAGGGACCACCAAGTTAAGGATGGAGAAACAGAATTGGTTCACTTCATTTATTGTTAGTGCTTAAGGCAATTATAGTGGGGCAACTCAACTCAGCTAAACTATTGTTATACTTGAATAGCAAATTTTGAAGCCCGATTGACAATTTTCTGACAGTGGTGCTGCGTTAAACTACTTAATCTAGGGAGCACCTTACCTCAATTTCTATCCAATAATTTGCTGGAAAGAATCAATCAAATATAGCCTCTCAGCTTTAAGTCTGATGACAAGTTCAGTCCTTAAGCCGTTCATTTAGCCGGTTAATTTCTATAACATACTATTAGTAAACCAAGTGGAGGTAACAAAAGTTATGAAGAAAATTATTTCAGGGTTAATCACGTTAATTTTGGCAGCAGTTGTGATCGGTTTTGGTTACAAATATTATCATGACACTTATCAAGGGCAAGATGCTTATGCAATCGTGACTGAAAGTCCTAAAAAAACAGCAACTAAAGACGACAGTGGCAAAGTTCAGGCAGGCTTGTACTCCTATACTTATCATTTCGACTGGGTCTTAGCCGACGGCACCCATCGCCAAATGTCTTATGATCTGAGTGGTGAGAATCCGCAACCAGTAGCAGTTGGTAAGTACGTTAAGGCGAAGGTTAGCCAGAAACGAATTACTGCCGGTCCTAGTTATGTCGATCTCAATTTAATTCCCAGTAAAGCCCAACAAGCACTAAAATAATTTTAAAAAAAGTTACTCATTAGCGCGTATAATAGCTAACAAGTAACTTTTTTGATTGGCGTGAACCGTCACAAAATAATCAACTGAAATTCACACCTGAATGGCAACAAAAAATGCTGGCCCTTGAAATTGAACTAGGCAATCACCCTGCAGCTAAGGATGTGGCTTTCTTTCAGCACATCATCACAGCGCCTCAAACAAACCCTCAGTAAACACTGCAAAAGCCCCACAATCTTAAAACAAAATTTTTTAACTGCTAAATTTTAAGTCCGATCCTTTTAATTTAGGCAAATCTTCAGGTGCAACGAAAAGCGTCACCGCGCCCGTTGCCAAATCCACCTTGGCCTTCACGGGAATATCAGGCGGAAAGATCTTCGTTGGCTCCGGGACAATTAAAAGCCCCTTAGTAAAATTGCAGCGGGTATTAAAAATCTTTTCCATAACAGCATCAACTTTCTTAGATTGACCTACTCAGTGACTAGGTTAGCTCTAATATAGTTGATTCTGCTAATAACAAAAGGACTGGACCTCACTCTTTTTCATTATTTTCAATGAAAGTTTGGTTTTTGAGAAAATTGGTGAGTCAAATCTAAAACACATCGGCAGGTTTGGAAACAGAACTTGTCTGACGCTATTGCGTCTGGATCTGGGGTGTTTCATTTCACTATTGTTGATGTTTGAGACTGTGATAGTGGGAGTCATTCTACGTGAGTCAATGGGGACCACTCTCGAAATGATAAAGCAAATCAGATTTACACGGATTTTTTTTAAAGTCGTATGGTGACATCTCACTTTTTAAAAATTGGTCTTTTAAAGTTAAACAAGTTATCTTGACTGGTTGTTTAATGAGTCAAGTTTTACTACAGACTAGCCTGATATGGTTCAATTCTGCAAGCCTTGCCTTAACCTCAAGCAACGCTTAGGTGGCCTATTTTAGCTCCAGACGGAATGGAGGGATCGGGTTGTCAATGGTGAAATTATTCTTAGCAATTTATTGCTTAGAATAAGGCTTGCATTTAAGATTGTTGCGTAGCAATAAGCTCAAATCAACGCCCACCATGTTCCACAACCCGCAGCCCGCAATGGCGTCAAAATAAATTCTGTTTCAAAACTTTAGCTTTGCCAATGTCAGCATCAAGCATCTTGCCGGGTTGCAGCAATGTCCACTTCGCGAATGTTAACTTCTTGCGGCATGTCATACATAAACTTCACTGTCCGCGCAACTTGCTTTGGATCAAGTGTTAAGCCACCCATACTGTCTTTCCAAGCCTGATAATCAGTTAAAGCTGATTTGCTAGTCACGTGGGTCAGGAGTTCTGTTTCAGCTGCACCTGGCGCCACCATCATGATCCGCACATTTTTCGACGCGTTTTCTTCGCGAATGGTTTCAGACAAGCCATGGACACCAAACTTTGAGGCGACATAGGCGGCATGATTGACGAACGTTTTCTTACCAGCAAGTGATGACATATTTAAAATAGTCCCATGTTCGCGCTGGCGCATCCCATTTAAAACGATTTGGGTGCCATTGAGCACACCCATCACATTCGTATTCAACATGGTCTGCCATTCTGTGGGACTTTGATTCTGAACATTTCCCAGCAGCATCAAGCCCGCATTATTAACCAACAAATCAGTCGGGCCATATTTTGCCTCGGCCTTTCTGACAGCACTTTCGAATTGGGTGTAGTCAGTCACATCAACACTGGCCACCATCACCTCAGAAAAATTAGCAGCCAGTTGTTGCAGTTTTTCGAGCCGCCGACCTAATAGCAAGAGTGGATAACCATCCGCCGCGAAAATCTTGGCAATTTCTGCCCCGAAACCAGAACTAGCACCTGTAATAACGACAAGTTGTTTCATTTATTGTTACCTCCAAAAAATTGAGCTTATTTTCAATAAGTGCTAGTATAAACGCTGATAAATAGCGCTACAAGTACGCACTTTTAGGTAACTACGATTTAAGAAAGGATTTCCTGATGTCAGAAACTAGTACTCAACCCCGCTATCTCAACGAATTTGATGCCACGATGCAACTCATTCAAGGCAAGTGGAAAATTATGATTTTATACGAACTGGCCGAAGTTAAGATTTGTCGGTTTGCCGATTTACAACACCATATTAAAAGTGTCTCCCACAAAACGTTAACCAACCAATTGCAAGAGTTAGCCACTGCCGGGCTGATTACCCGTCATGATTTCCAAACGGCCCAACCCCACGTTGAATACCAATTAACCGCTAAGGGCCAATCACTGATTCCCTTATTAGACGCGATTTGCGACTGGGGTTTAGCCCACGTTGACCATGATTTACTCCAACGCCAACTGTGTGATGAGTAATTTGCGTTCGAAAATTATCCTTGCACCAAAAAATTTCGACGCGTATCATTATCTATTGATAAAAAATATGTTTGCAGTGGTAGCATGCTATGATGCCACTCCTCATAACTTATTTAATCGTGTTCGGAGTGACAGTCTGCTATGCCTAACTTAATAATTCACTCGATCTGGTTGCACCAGCTCAAGCAAATAACTGAAGTTACGCTACGCAGCCTCCCGTCACTCCTCACAACTTATTTTAATCGTGTTCGGAGTGGTAATTGGCTATGCCTAACTTGATAATTCACTCGGTCGATTATATCGCCCAAGCAAATTATCGAAGTTACGCTACGCCAAAAGTACACCACTCCTCACAACTATTCTGTTTAGGCAAACCAACTAATTGGCGAGAGACCTCACAGAGACGGAGGTTTTCTCATGGATGAATTATTTGAAAAAGCACCAATTCCTAAAGTTTATATGCAACTAGCCTTGCCAGTGGTGCTCGGCATGGTGGCGGCCATGGTTTACAACTTGGCCGATACTTTTTTTGTGGCGCAAACTGGTAATGCTGATTTAGTCGCTGGGATTGCTTTAGGTAGTCCTTTATTTACGTTCATGTTGGCGATTGGCGATATTTTTGGCCTTGGTGGTAGCGCCGTGATTTCCCGCGTGTTAGGCAAACATGATTACGCCGAAAGTGGTCGGATCAGTAGCTTTTGTTTTTATATCGCCATTGCACTGAGTATCATCTTGACGATTTTGCTACTGATTTTTGAAGCACCAATCCTGCATTTATTGGGCGCCACGAAAGCAACTCAACCCTACTTAGCTGATTTTTATCGTGTTTTAGTTTTAGGGGCAACTTTTATTATTGTTTCTTTAGTGCCTGGTAATATTATTCGGACAGAAGGTTTGGCGAAATTTTCGATGATTGCGACCCTTAGTGGCACAATTTTGACAATTATTCTTGATCCGATCTTTCTGTTCGTTTGCCACTGGGGTGCTAGTGGTGTTGCTTTTGCTAATGTTTTAGGTTACATAGTGAATACTGGCCTACTGATAATTTTCATGCGTAAGGCCAAAACGCTTTCTTTAGCACCAAAAGCTGCTCATGTGTCAGCACCAACCTTCCGAGCAATTATTGGCGTCGGTATTCCCGCCTCACTAACTAATTTGGCCCAAACTTTCGGGATGATGGTACTAAATAGTTATTTAGCTGCTTACGGTGCCCAAGCCGTCGCGGCCATGGGTATCATTCAGAAGATTTATTCAATTGTAATGATGGTCATGATCGGTTTTGCTTTTGGTGCTCAACCTTTAATTGGTTATAATTTCGGTGCCAAAAATTGGCCCCGCCTGAAAGCTATTTTACGTTATGATATGAAAATCGAGGCTGGCTATGCTTTTATTTGCGCCTTAATTCTTATCATTTTCGCACCCCAATTGATTAAATTATTCATGGCGCAAAAAGCTATTGTATCAATGGGAACGCTAATGTTGCGGGCAATGCTGTTCACCACACCACTGGTCGGCCTGATTCTGGTGTTCACCACCGTTTTTCAGTCAGTGGGCGCGTCGATGAGCGCTTTAGTCATGGCGCTGTCCCGACAGGCTGTGATTTTCGCGATTGCCATTGTTGTTTTAGCCCAATTATTCGGCATGAACGGGATTATCTGGGCTCAGGCGGTTGCTGACGGCCTAACCTTTATCATTGGCTGGGGGCTTTATCGTAAAGTGCGGCAACAAGAAGTATAATTTTTAAAACTCCCAGTAAGCTTAAGCATCATTGATTAAATCATTCGAAAAAAACCAGTTCGACTGGCGCTCATTAATACTCAGAGTGCTGGTCAAACTGGCTTTTTTTATTTCATTTAAGTTGGTGGTGGGCAACTCGTTCAAGCAGAATCATTTGCTAAGTTAATGAGTACCCAGCAGACATAACTTAGCATTATTCACCTACAGGATAACTAAATTAATGAAGGCCATAGTATTCATCAGACTATGGGCAATTACCGAGGATAAAATATTAGGCGTTTTCCAGTTAACAAAGCTAAAAATCAGGCCCATACAAAAATAAATAACTAGGTCGACCCAGCACATAGATCCATGCAAAAGCGCAAACAACACTGTAGAAACTAAAATCCCCCAAAATTTATTGTGGAAGTAGCCAATATTAACCGTATATCTGAAAATCAATTCTTCCCATAACGGCCCGGTTAAACAAACTATTGGTGCAATAATCAGTGGATTAAGACTTAATACTTGGCTGGTTCCACCTTTAAGTCCGGTAAGGAAAGATATCGCCACCTGAACTAGCACCGCTAATCCCGCGCCAACAATTCCCAAAACGACGGCGCGCAAATTTACTTGTAAGACCCTCATTTTTAAAACAGTCACGAAGGAATAGATGACATAAATTATCACTAGACTAAAATCTAGCGTTAAGATGATGCGATTACTAGTCGCATTGCAAATCATTAAAAACAAAGTAGGTAAGACAATGCCTATTCCAATCTGGAATGCTAACGATTTAGTATTGTGCTGATGTAAATCCATTTATTTAACCTCTGATGTAATAATGGTTTAACCACAAACTCAAACTAATTAATTTGCTCAACTTTCTTAGATTAGCGAAGGCTGCTTTCAAGCAATCAAATTCAAAATAGTCACTACAGTATTGTAAAGGCAATGCGTCATGATACTGGTCGTTAAGTCCGCAAAGTGATGGTCCATATAAATCAAGCCCAAAGAAAAAATAAACATCGGAATTTGTTGCAGACTAGTACCATGTAATAACGCAAAAATAAGTGACGTTAGAATCATGGCAATTTTGAAACCAAATAGTTTCTCAAAATAAGTTTGGACTATCCCACGAAAACTTATTTCCTCGCAAATAGGTGATATCAAACTAACCTGAATGATCATCGGAACTTTTAAAGGACCTTTTAATAGCTTTACTGTCTGGTCATGATCCGCATCATTAATTAAGTTGGAACCTCTGAAGATATTTTGAAATATTAGCGCAATTGTTAACGAGAACAAACACCATAATACGGCAACTATCAACTTCTTCTTGAAATGAGTAACGGCAACGATTGGGTGATTACTCAGCTTACGAAACCATAAACTTAAGAGCAGAATTGAGGTAATGCTAGTGCCAATCAGTATCAACCAATTATCAAACAGTTTTGTATTGGAGCTTCCAGTTAGTACAGGTAATTGAGCCAGCACAATCAGCGGTAGTATTGAGATTAAACCGTATATTAAGTAAATAATCTTTGTGCGATATTTTTCCAACATAGCTTGTTTTAAGTAACGACGATTCTTTAGTGACATCAACATTCCTTTAACTGAAATGCTAGAAGTTTGCACCGTCATTACTAATGGCCTTCTTGTATGTGAATTATTTTCATTCAGCTTTATCATACCATAGTTTACTAACTGGAAACACACCGTTCGTGAAATGACTCTCAATAATTAAATAAGCACGTCATTCTTCCCTATTCAATCAGACCCATCAGTTCCCTAAAAAATTGCTTTAGACTTACTATTCACCCAATGTTGTTCCCCTAATGATTCATAATCTGAACTTACAACGTTTGATTATTACTATCATCAATTTAAACAGTCGCTAATTAGGTTTTACATTATTTTTACATAAGCTATATTGCGTGCTGGTGGAATTAAGCGCAGAATAGAAGAAGTGTTGAATTTTTTTGGAGCGTGTAAGCATGTCCGTAATCAAAACCATTACTAAAGATCGTGTCTTGCAAATCACCACGATCCTAATGGTCATCAGCTTGTTCTTCGCCAGACCGCACTTAGCCGATATCAGTTTTTCAACTCTCTGGTCCATTCTCGGCATGATGACTGTGATCCAAATTTTTCAGTACCTACATATTCTTGATTTTTGCGCTTATCGCCTGACAAGTCGCGCCAATGACACCCGCCAATTAACCTGGATGTTTCTGGCGCTAGCCGTCGTTGCTGGCATGTTCCTGACCAACGACGTCACCGTGCTCACCTTGATTCCCCTTTATTTGAGCATCGCGACGAAGTACGACCTACCTGAAGTTTTACCCGTCACCCTAATCGGGATGGCCGCTAATTTCGGCAGTGCTTTTACCCCCTTCGGCAACACCCACAACATTTTCATGATGAATCATTACGCCGTCCCCACCAGCACCTTCTTCTCCTGGTCGATTCCCTTATTGATCGCCAGCTTAGCGTTGTTATTTCTCCTAAGTCTCCTCGTTAAAAAAGTCCCAGTACCCACGGTCCCTGTTTTGGACATCCATATTATGCCGCGCCCCACAATTATCACTTGTCTCGTTGCTGGTCTAATATTTGCTGGCGTTCTAAACATGATACCGGCCTGGGTTGGTGCGGTTACCGCGATGATGTTAGCTTTCGGCTTGGAACCAAAAATTGTCGGTAATGTCGATTACGCCATTGTGCTAACTTTTACCGTTTTTTTCATTATTATTAGTGCCATTCGTCAAGTCCCCCAAGTTTCTAGCTTGATTTCTAGCTTCATGGGTAGTGAGCACTCCGTTTATTTAACCAGTCTGGTTTCTAGTCAACTGATTTCCAACGTACCGACGACGGTTCTGATCGGCAAGTTCACAACTTACGCAGCGGCTCTGTTTCTTGGCTCCAATATTGGCGGCCTTGGCACCATGGTCGGCTCAATGTGCAACCTCCTTGTCTACAAGGAATATACCAATTGGAGTAGCAAATCCGGCAAACATTTCATCCCCGGATTTTTCGGTTTTAATGTTGCCGGCTTAGCGATTCTTGGCGTGGTTGGCATGTTGATTTTAGATTTTGTATATTAGCATTAAGGAGAGTTCAGAAATGAACTCTTTTTTTAGTGCCTGGCAAAAAAATCTGGTGTGGGTGTTGAAACAGAACAGGTTCTGACCGCATTGCGGCTTGCTGGTTATAGAACGCAGCCGGCGCTGATCTAAGCCAATTACATGTAAAAGCTCAAAATCATTAAAATCTAGTGAAGGCGTTAAAACGGAATTGGTTCTGACTCCATTACGGGCTTCCTGGTTGTGGAACGCGGCCGACACTGATTGAAGCCTTTGTTGCACAAAGTCTCCAATACAGGTCCTCTCGTAAGTGCTAAAGCACCAACGAGAATTTGGCGGCTGACAACCACGCCCTCCATTCTGTCTGGAGTTGAGGTGGTGCACTTCACTGCTGTTAGTGGTTCAGGCAATTATTGTGGAACTAATCGACTCAACTAGATTAGTGGTAAATCCTGAACAGTAAGGCCAAAATAGTTTTACTGAAAGTCGCCACTTATGAAACATGCTGATTCCTTGAACTCCAGAAAGCTTGTCAATCAAACTATTAGTTCATCCTGGTGGTGGCTGGGCGATTGGCGTCAATGGTGAAATTATTCTTAGCAATTTATTGCTTAGAATAAGGCTTGTATTTGAGATTGTTGCTGAAAGCAATAAGCTCAAATCAACGCCCACCATGTTCCACGCCCTCTAAATCGCCCAGCCACCACCAATTCCTATTTGGGGAAATCTTGGCACTATTTTTTATTGACACAAAGTAGCGGTATAATTGCCATATAGTTTTTTTGGAGGTATGACAATGACACCTGATAATTTTTTCGAGCAAGCGAAAGTGACCTTAAATTTGCCCGCCAACACCCCACTGCAAAGTGCTTATCAATTCGGCGTTGATGCTGATACGTTGGCCGATTTGGTTTTAACTGGTACCAAAACTGCCACGACTAGTGCTTATGACTTGTACGAACCCGACGAAGCTTTACCACAAGTTGGTTCGTATGACATTATTTTAAATAGTAAAAATGAACCAATTTGTGTGACTTTCACGGATAGTGTTGAAATCAAGCCATTTCGTGAAGTCGGCGCTGATCACGCTTATCATGAAGGCGAAGGGGACCGTAGTTACGACTACTGGCGCCAAGTACATTTGGAATTTTTCATTCAGGAATACGCCGACGAAGCTGGCAAAGTATTCGATCCTGATACTGCCACCATGGTGCTAGAACGATTCCATGTGGTTTATCCAGTGAAAGACTCCGACAGTGAAGATAAGCAAACAGACTAGCATCTGACGCCATTCTGGGCTACTTGTCGTGGAATGCTGCCGGCATTGATTGAAGCCAATTACAAACCAAAGTGCAAAAGCACTAAAACCCGGTGAAGTTTTGAAACAGAATTAGTTCTGACTGCATTCCGGGCTGCGGGTTGTGGAACGCGGCGGCCGTCGATTTGAGCTTTTCTGCGAAAATCTCAAATTCGAGGCTTATTGTAAGTCGCGCGTTTTATAATCAAGTTAGCCAAATACTTTTAGCTAATTGATAAAATAAAAAACACCCAGACAAATCTCTGTTATCATTGATGTTCCTACACAAACAATGAAAGAGGTTATTGTCTTGATGCAAGAACAGAATACCACAGTCAGAAAAAAAGGTCAGCACCTAACTTCGTTTGAACGAGGCAGAATTGCTACGCTGCACAGCCAAGGCTATTCCAATCGTGCAATTGCCAGAGCGCTTAATGTTTGTCATCAAACAATCAATAATGAATTGTGCCGCGGCGAGATCGACCAAGTAAAAAAAGTGAATGGTCAACGCCAATATTACGCTGTATACTCACCAGAAACAGCACAAGCTAAGTACGAAGCTAATCGAGCCCACTGTCATCGACCTTTGAAACTCGTCGGTGTCGCTGATTTTATCGACTATTTTACGACTTATTTGCGTCAAGATGGTTGGTCGCCTGATGCAGCAGTAGGACGGGCCAAACTTGAAGGCTTATATCAACCTGAGGAGATGGTCTCGACCAAGACGCTATACCACTATATTGATGCCCAGTTACTTGAAGTCCGTAATCTTGATCTACTCGAAAAAATGCGCCACCGTGCTAAACATCATCACTCGATCAAGCACAAGCGTCTGGCCGGACGGAGTATTGATGAACGGCCTAAAAGTATCGACCAGCGCCAAGAGTTCGGCCATTTCGAATTGGACACCGTGGTGGGCAAGCGCAACGGTCAAGAGAGTGTGATCTTAACGCTGATCGAGCGTCAATCCCGCTGCCAAATTCTACGTTTGATCGATGGTCGTGATGCCGATTCAGTCAACTATGAGCTGGCCAAGATCTGTCAAGAATACGGATCAATCATGAAGTCAGTTACTGCCGATAATGGCGCTGAGTTCTCGGAAGTTGGCGCTGTACTTACCGGTGTCGCTGACCTTTATTATGCCCATCCATATCGTTCCTCTGAGCGTGGGACTAACGAAGCGCATAATCGAATGATCCGCCGCGATGTACCCAAGGGTCTATCCATGGATATTTTGGGTCCTCATGATATCCAAGCAGTTGAGTCAAAGCTAAACAATTTACCGCGCCGGCAAACTGGCTATCAAACACCCAAAGAGCTTTTCTCCGCTGCTTCCGCCGGTTAAGTTAAGTCCATAAAATATGAATATTAATGAAAATACTGATTTAATAGGATTTATCGTGTGGCTAATTTGTTCTTGCAATTTGGGGCTTATTGTAAGTGCTAAAGCACTAACAATAATTTCGCGGCTGACAACCCGGTCCCTCCATTCCGTCTGGAGTTGAGTTAGTAACCTTTACCCTTGTTAGTGGTTAAGACAGTTGTAGTAGGATTAAACAACTTAATTCACTCAGCAGCAATAATTGAATAGTTAGACCAAAATAGCCTGTGCGGCATCTTTCGGTTTTATCCCGAAAGATTGTCACACAGGCTTTGTAGTTCACTGCAATCTGATTTTCTTACAGTGGTGCTTAATTCTGTTAGTTTCATCTGGGTGGTTGCTAGGCGATTGGCGTCAGGTGTGAAATTATTCTTAACGGTTTACCGTTTAGAATAAGGCTTGTATTTAAGATTTTTCGTAGAAAAAGCTTAAATCAACGACAACGCAATTTTAGTCGCTTCCCTAAGATTCGACCACTGCTTCATCGCGAATGACGGCCATAAATTGTTCACCGTATTTTTGTAATTTATTTTGGCCGACACCTTTGACTGCTAAGAATTCACTGTCAGTTGCTGGTCGTTGGGCTGACATTTCGTGCAAGGCTTTGTCAGAGAAAATGACAAATGGTGGCACAGCTTGTTCGGTCGCCAAAGCCATTCGTAGAGCACGTAATTTCTCAAATAAATCATCATTTTCTGGCAAGGAACGTTGGGCTTTGACTGCTTGTTTCCGCGCGACTTTTGTATTGCCCCGCAGCACATCGGCACCAGTTTGTGTTAATTGTAAAACTGGATATTGTCCAGCAGTCGCTTTCAGAAAACCAGCCGCCGTTAAATAATCAATCAAGCCACTGACATTTTTCTGCGAACTCCCCCGCATTAAGCCATAGGTCGACAACTCCTGTAAGTTCAACTGCCGAATGCGCTGCGTGTTAGCGCCGGTCAACACTTGGGCCCCAATTGATTTACCAAAATTACTATGCAGCCGCACCACACAAGACAGCACCTTCTGCGCTTCGACCGTAATATCTTGCAGCTCGCGTTGATCCAAGCAATTACTACAACGACCACAATCCTCATCACTTAAATCACCGAAATAGCGCAAAATAAACCGTTGCAAACACATCGGCGTATTGGCATATTGCGTCATTTCTTGAAGTTTCTGATACTCGGTCTTTTTGTAAGCCTCATCCATTTCCGATTGGTCAATGAAGAAATGTTGAATCTGAATATCTTGCGGCCGAAAAAGTAAAATTGCATCACTGAGTAGTCCATCACGGCCAGCCCGCCCTGCCTCTTGATAATAAGCTTCCAAACTGCCAGGAATTTGGGCATGGATGACAAAGCGGACGTTACTTTTATCAATGCCCATCCCAAAAGCATTGGTCGCCACCATGACCTGAATCCGATCATATAGGAAATCCTCTTGGGCATCCCGCCGTGCTTGATCAGACAGGCCACCATGGTAACAATCAACGCTAATCTTGTGTTTTTTCAGAAAATTAGTCAGTCGTTCAACTTCCTTGCGCGTGCTAGCATAAATTATCCCCGATTGACCAGGATTCAATTTCAAATAATCTAATAGAAATTGATCCTTATCTTGATCACGAATCACTTGAAAAGCTAAATTATCCCGCGCAAAACCAGTCTTCACCTCATGATCAGGTGCAATTCGCAGACGCTGACAAATATCAGCTGCTACTTGCGTAGTGGCCGTTGCCGTCAATGCAATAATTGGTGGTTGACTCGGCAAATCTTCCAAAGCCGCGGCCAAATTCAAATAACTAGGCCGGAAATCATGGCCCCACTGCGAAATACAATGCGCCTCATCCACTGCCACCAAACTAATTTGCAATTGCCCTAAGTCTTGGCGAAAAGCCGGCGTATCTAACCGTTCTGGTGCCAAATACAACAGCTTAACTTCAGCGTTTGCTGCCATACGTAACCGCTCGCGAATCGTTGGATAATCTAAGGTGCTATTAATAAACGTTGCCGAAATACCATTTTCATGCAAAGCATCAACTTGATCTTTCATTAAAGAAATCAGCGGCGAAACAACCACCGTTACCCCAGGCAATAATAATGCCGGAATTTGATAACAAAGTGACTTTCCCCCGCCAGTAGGCATAACGGCCAGCGTATTTTCTCCAGCCATAATTTGATCAATAACCGTCGCTTGTCCTTGGCGAAAAGTTTCAAATCCAAATTTATCCTCAAGAATTTTCTGTGCTGCTAGGTTAACCATACTAACCAACTTTCCACTTTTTAAATCTTTGACTAACCAATCTATGTATTATTAAGTCATTACTAATTACGTAAATAGGCCAATTAATTTTGGCCAACTTATTTATTATAACATGTCCGCCAACTGAACAGATTTTCAGGAAAGACGTTTTTAGTCTTCAATCAGATGTTAGTTTGAAGCGGAATAGCGGACAACTCCGTTGCGGCCGGCGGGTTGTGGAACGCGGCCGGGATTGATTTGAGCTTATTGCTTTGCAACAATCTCAAATACAACCCTTATCCTAAGCGCTAAAGCGCCAAGGATAATTTGGCTGCTACTCGCAAGCTCGGGCGCAAATTAAAACCATTGGCTGACAACCCGGCGGCCTCCACTGCGTTTTGAGCTAGTTTGGTCCACTTTAGATTTAATCGATCTTAAGGCAATTCTGGTAAATAAAGTTAGCTGCAAATTACTCAATGCCTGGTAGACTAAACCAACAGAATGGAGCACCACTGTAAGAAAATCAGATTGCAGTGAACTACAAAACCTGTGTGACAATCTTTCGAGATAAAATCGAAAGATGCCGCACAGGCTATTTTTGTCTAACTATTCAATTATTATTGCTGAGTAAATTAAGTTGATCAATTCTACTAGAACTGCCTTAACCACTAACAAGAGTGAGGCGCACTAACCTAACTCCAGACGGAATGGAGGGATCTTGTCGTCAGCCAATGGTTTTAATTTGCGCCCGAGCTTGCGAGTAGCAGCCAAATTTGTCTTGCCGCTTTAGCGGTTAGACAAAGGCTTGTATTGGAGACAATTTGATTTGTAATTGGCTTCAATCAATGCCGGCAGCGTTCCACGACAAGCAGCCCGGAATGCAGTCAGAACCAATTCCGTTTCAACAACCTCACTTTTTTAGTACTTTGAACATTAGTGTTAAATAAACTCAGCGCGGCGCGTAATTCTAGCGCGATTCAGCAACATCGAGCTAGTCACAACTGATAACGAACTAAAAGCCATTGCTAATCCAGCTAACTCTGGACTAAGCATTAATCCTAAACCGAAGAATACACCGGCCGCAATTGGAATACCCAGGACATTGTAAATGAAGGCCCAGAAAAGGTTGAGTTTAATGCGTTGGAACGTTTTTTTGCTTAAAGCTAGTGCCAAATCAACATCCCGTAAATCATTTTTAACTAAAACAATCCCACCAGCATCAATGGCTATGTCAGTTCCTGAACCCATCGCAATGCCCACGTCAGCTGTGGTCAAGGCTGGTGCGTCGTTAATCCCGTCACCGACAAAAGCCACTTTACCAGTCTGCTGAAATTGTTTGACTTGATCTGCTTTATCGCCTGGTAAAACATCGGCAATAACTTGATCAATTCCTACTTGGTCGGCAACAGCTTGTGCTACGCGCTGATTATCACCAGTCAGCATGACGGTTTTCAGGCCGCGCGCTTTCAAGCTGGTGATAGCCGCTTGAGAAGTAGCTTTAGGAACATCTTGAATCGCAATCAGGCCAATAATTTCTTGATCGAGTCCCACTAGGACCACGGTTTTGGCTTGGTCCTGCAGTACTTGAATTTTGTCAGTCAATTCTGGAGTAACGTGAACAGTCGTTAATAATTTCTGATTGCCAACAAAAGCCGTTTTGCCAGCCAATAAGCCGGCAACACCTTTACCTTCAATGGCGCGGAAATCAGTCACTGCTTGCGGCACAACTTGTAAATCTTCAGCCTTTTTCAAAATAGCTGTTGCTAAAGGATGCTCTGAGGCCCCTTCAAGACTAGCCGCAACCTGCAATACTTTAGTCTGGTCACCAACTACCTCTGTCACTTGTGGTTGGCCAGCAGTAATCGTCCCGGTTTTGTCAAAAATAACTGTTTTAACATCATTGACGGCTTCCAAAACTTCACCGTTCTTAATTAAGATACCCAACTTGGCGCCACGACCAGTTCCGACCATTAAAGCCGTTGGTGTTGCTAAGCCTAATGCGCAAGGACAAGCAATGACCACGACAGAAACTGCAAAAATCAACGCATTAGCCAAGGTGGCGCCTAACATCACATACCAGACGAGAAAAGTGACAATTGCTAATATTAAAACAACTGGTACGAAAATATCAGATACTTTATCTGTTAATTTTTGAATTGGCGCATGGCTATTTTGCGCCTTTTTAACTAGTTCCACGATTTGTGAAAGCATCGTTTGGTCGCCAATTTTAGTTGCCTTAAATAGAAAAGTACCAGTGCCATTCATCGTTGCCCCAATCACTTGATCAGCAACTGTTTTAGTGACTGGCATGCTTTCACCAGTAATCATCGATTCATCCACATTGGAATCACCTTCAGTGATCACGCCGTCAACTGGAATTTTTTGTCCTGGCTTGACCCGAATAATATCGTTGAGTTGCACTTCGGCCAGAGGAATTTGCTGAAACTCACCATGACGCAGGACCTCTGCTGTCTTTGCCTGTAAGTCAACTAATTTTGCGACCGCATCTGAAGCATTACGCCGCATCCGCTCTTCAAAAACTTGTCCCAACAGAACAAAGGTGATGACAAAAGCCGCACTTTCAAAAAATACCGGCTGTTGTGTCAGCATCGCATAAATACTGTAAAAGTAAGCCGTTGCCATCCCAATCGCGACTAAGGTATCCATATTAGCATGATGCTTCGTAAATGACGCCCAAGCACTTTGTAGAAAAGGCCAAGCAGCAACAGCCATAATTAATGTCGTTAAAACTAATTGCGTCACTGCGCCACCTGGTAAATGCCAGCCAAACGGCATTAATACCATTGCAACTAACATCGGCAGCGACAGCACTAAAGCTACCCAAAAACGTTTCTGAATACTCATTAACGAATCACCACTTTCCCATGGAACATGTCCATGCCACAAGCCCACTGATATTCACCGGCTTTACTAGTATCTATCCGAATCGTTTGTTGCTGATTTCGTGGCAATTCTTGATTGATCCCAAAATCCGAAAAAACCACATGATCTAAACAGCTAGTGAAGTGCCTCATAATTGTTAGACAAAGAGTCTAATGATTGTGAGGTATTTTTTTGACTAAATATAGTTCTACTTTA
>NZ_RHOT01000032.1 GCF_003946675.1 Lapidilactobacillus gannanensis
TTTAAGGGGCTTTTTGCGTGTGGCAAGCCCTTCTAGGGCTAATAAAAAGCCACCCGCTATGCGGGTGGATGATTACTAATTAAATTTATAGTGAATGCTTGATCAGTTAGCAGAAGTGCGCTGTTTTTTGGCTATTTATTAAGCTAAAACAATTACCAAAATTGCACTAAAAATATTTAAGAAAATGGGGACTGTTAAATTACGAGTTCGTAAGTAGCTTAAAGCAAACAACCAACCTAGAGACATTTGAATAAAAGCTGGCATAAATAATGGCTGAAATTGTAAAGCAGCATATAGTGCACCGCTAATTAGGACTGCAAGGACAATATTAAGCGGTGTTTCAGTGCGGAAAAAATAATTATTGAAAAAGCCCGCGACTAGATATTGTTGAATAATGGGGGTAATGATTCCGGCAATTAGTAAGTAGAGCCAAAAGCCACCATCTTTAAATTCAAATCTAGTAATTAAGTGGCTAAACTCAGGCATTTGGTTTTGGGCTTGTAACCAGGCAATTAGTAAATTTAAGCCACCTACTGCCAAAATCATTATTAAAAAAAAGCCAAAAGAGTTCGCAAAAACATCACTTAAATGATTTAAAGGATGAGCGAAATAACGTTTTTCAAGATTAAATTGTCGGACGAAAAAGGTCAGTGTTAGTGCCGCAATACAGAAATACAATAAGGTAAAAACACCTGAAATACTGGTTTTTGTAATGGCCATATTTTTAAACCAGTTAGTCAATAAAACTAAGACAAGAAAAATGGTATAACGAATCAGATTGCCTGTACGTGACGCGGGACTTTTCATCATTGCAATACTCCCCAATTATTATTAATTCAATAAAATCATACAATAATTAGGGCAATAATGCGACTTAAAACTTTACTAAGTTTTACTTCAGTGACTTAATTCGAGCCATTAATAGCAGATTAAAAAATTAAGCGGCGTTTTTCTGGGCAGGAGATTTGCTAATTAGGCGTTACTCTTGAGAGTGTTTTGGCTGGCAACATTTGCAGTGGTAATAATGATGGCACGAGCTGTAATTAATTAGGATCGAGACCTGCTATTACTGTCAGTCAAGGGTTTGAAACGAATATGATGAATCTCTGATAAATTAAATTGTTGGCTCCCTAGATAAATTCCTTGCTCAAGCAACGCTGTAATATAACCTTGATATTCTTGAATTTGTTCGCTGTCAGCAGTAATCGTATTTAGCTGGATAATAATTGGTAAATGATGATTGAAAGCCTTTAAAATCAGGACTGTTAATTCATCTCGTGACAATTGCGGTTGCTTAGGTGGTAAGTAATGTGAATCACGACTGACCTTTTCCAGTTGTTGTGTGTGATCACTTAGGTAAAAGCCAGCCCATTTCATCATGCCCCGGTCATGGTAATTTTTAAAGAATTGTTGAACGGTTTCATCAAAGTCACTCATAACTGTTACCACCATTATGACCACCGACAAGGCCAGTTCGTTGAATGGCGGTGCCACCAGTTAGTAGACTACTGGCTTTAACTACCGTTTTGAAACCATAACGTTGGCGTAAACTATCGACAACAAAGTCCTGTTGTCGGCGCTGAATTTGGCTATGTGGCGTTTCAAAAAAGTTTAATTGTTGGCTTTGATCAGAAATTAAATTACCGTAGCTAATGCCAATATTACGAATGGCTTGACCATGCCAGTGAGCGCGAAATAAGCCAATCACAGTTTGGCTCAAATCATGATTCAAATTAGTGGGTGTAATTTTTGCTTGGTGGGAGAAAAAGTGTCGGCCAGTTGCCTCTCTTTGAGCTAATCCTAAAGATAAACTAACTAATCCAGTTTGCAGGTGGCGTTTGCGAATACGAGCCGCCACCTGTTCGGCAATTTCGCGAAGGACAATCTCAATTTCATCCGGTTTGCTGTAGTTGCGAGGTAATACCTGCGAATTACCGTAACTGCGACTAACCGGTTGGTATTTTTGGGCGATAATGCTCCGATCAATTCCCCAAGCAGTTGCAAATAATTGGGCGCCAATAATTCCCAACTTTTTTTCAAGTAAATATGGATCAGTGTGTGCCAATTGATACATGGTGTGAATGTCTAGCTTGGCTAAACGATCAGCTAAATGTTGCCCAATTCCCCAAATATCAGTGAGGGTTTGTACTCGCCAAATGGTGTCGGGCACATTTTGATAATGCCAAGTCGCCATGAGAGCATGATTATGCTTGGCTGCAATATCCATAGCTAGTTTGGCCAAGAGTGGATTATCGCCGAGACCAACTGTCGTATAAACACCAACTTCACGGCGCACATCTAGTTGAATTTTCCGGGCAACCTCTTCAGGCGAACGGCCGAAAAGTCGCCATGACTTTGTCAAATCAAGCATAGATTCGTCAATTGAATAGGCATGTAAATCCTCACTAGCAACGTAACGTCGATAGATGGCATTAATTTCGAGATTTTTTTCGATATATAAATTCATTCGCGGCGGGACCTTAATTAAACGAGGATCGTTGGGTAAGTCTTTAAAGCGAGAAACATTGCTAATATCGAATAACTTTTTAGCCATCGGCGAGGCCGCTAAGACTAAACCACCGCCACCGGTATTCTCTTCTTGCGAGACAACAACCAAAGCTGCACGCAAAGGATTCAGTCCTTTTTTCACACATTCAACACTGGCATAAAACGATTTACTATCGATCATCATGACGTTATGTAAGGGTTCATTTTGATAATCAAACATCGTTTTTCCTCCAATCGAAACATACGTTCGTATTAATTCTAAATTACAACAAACGCGGGTAAATTGCAACCGACAATTAGCAGAAAAAGGGTTATTAAATCATTCAATGAATCTGAATTGTAAGGCTAGCTCAAGCTAATCGTGGCATCATGATTTTAAAAAATTAATTTAAAATCACTGAACGTCTGTCTTGAAGCAGGTGACTGCTGGTTGACAGACTAATTATTTCTAGG
Source organism: Lapidilactobacillus gannanensis (assembly GCF_003946675.1). Taxonomy (GTDB): domain Bacteria; phylum Bacillota; class Bacilli; order Lactobacillales; family Lactobacillaceae; genus Lapidilactobacillus; species Lapidilactobacillus gannanensis. Next base: position 2,962 of record NZ_RHOT01000032.1, read on the forward strand.
TAAACTAAAACTATAAATTTTTCCCGAATTAGAAATTGAGGTATTTTAATGAGTGTGAACGGTATCTAATCAGTAAGTGAATAAGCCAATGAACCGCTGATGCTAACAAGGACAGCTTGGTAGTAGGTTTATTTGGAATACTTATGGTGTGATACCTGTCGTAATGCTTATTTATTTAGTCATTAAAGACGTTGGTCGCGGACCAACGTCTTTTTTGTGTATATTTTGGAATTGTCCGCCCAACCTTGAGCGACAAACAAGATTGCGCCGGGAAAAATTTAGCTGGGGTCACACTGTGTTATTTTAGAAAGGAATAGGTTAGTTCATGCCGATTGCTGTTAAATAACTTTTTACAGTGTTATTAAATTAAAATCTTAAAAAATAAATGATGAAATTGCTGTAAAAAGTCAAAAAAGGAGAATTTACAAAAATGATTAAACGAACGGAGCTATTTAAAATTGATAAACGATATGACAATCAACAAAGGTACGAAACATCATGACATCAAGGCAAGAATCATTGGGGTTCACCAAGACCTATTTGATATCACTTGTTCATTAGGAACTGGTTTAGCGCGGATAAAACAGGGGAGTTACCGTGATTCAGCTGCAATGTATCCGACAATTGGTGATCAGGTACTGGTAAACTGGCAAGGTCCTGATCAAAGTATTATTAACACAACTTTACCACGACAATCTTATTTTAAACGGCTTGATGGCGCTAGTTGCGGTCATTGGGCACAAGCTGTTGCCGCAAATTTCGATGAAGTTTTTATTATGCAAGCTTTAGGGGCTGATTTTAATTTACGGCGACTGGAGCGGTATCTGACCTTGGCGTGGGAATCTGGTGGTGTGCCAGTAGTATTGCTGACTAAGGCCGATTTGGTTAGTTCAGCCGAGCTGGCGACTAAATTAACGGCAGCTCAAGAAATTGCGATTGGTGTTGAGGTATTGGCCATTTCTAATCAAAGTCATCAAGGTTATTCGGCGTTACAAGCACATTTACAGCCAGTGCGGACAATTGTCTTATTAGGATCATCGGGTGTCGGCAAATCCACTTTGGTAAATCAATTGCAGCATAATGCGCAACAAGCGACAGCCAATATCCGGGCCAAAGATCAACGTGGCCGTCACACAACTAGTCAACGGCAGTTATTAACTCTGGCAACAGGCACGGCTATTATTGATACACCAGGTATGCGTGAACTAGGAATCTGGGATGCTGAGACTGGATTAAGTCAAAGCTTTGCAGATATTGAAAAGTATTTTAGTCATTGCCGTTTCCGTGATTGTCGCCATCAGCAAGAACCTGGTTGCGCCATTAAACAGGCGTTACGTAACGGCGAACTATCGCGTGATCGTTGGGCAAGCTATCAACAGTTGCAATCAGAATCTGATTACAATACTGATAAACAAGGTTACTTACAAGCTAAAAAACAACGATTGAAGACAATTAGCCAGTTTCAGCGTCGTCATCAACAAAACTTTGAACAACAAGCTTGTGGCGATAGTTTTATTTGTCAAAACTGTGGTCGTGCTGTTTTACCGGAAAATGCTGGTACTAAGCAACGTAATCATTGTCCCTATTGTTTAGCTAGTCTGCATGTTGATCATCGCCCAGGTGATCGTTCAGCGTTATGTCACGGCATTATGGACGCAATCAGTATTTGGACCCGGGCGAATGGTGAACAAGCACTAATTCATCGGTGTCGCGAATGTGGACAATTAGTTTCTAATCGAATAGCAGCAGATGATGATGCCCAGCTGCTAGCCCAATTGGCAACACAACCAGGGGTGCAACCACGAATCTAACTTTTTGATTGCTTGCTAGAAATCTGCAACAACCATAGTTTAAACCCCTAGCTAACTAAAAAAAGCACTGGTCTTAACGCTGTTGTGAGCTGTTTGTTGTGGCACACAGTAGGCAGACTTGCTGTGATGCTTCAAGTTAAGATAACGTACGTTGTTAGTAATGGTTAGGCCAAGATTGCTAAGAATAAATAAGACAATTTAATTTATTTTGCAAATAATATTTGGTCTGAAATAGTCTGTTTGACGTTCTCTGGTTTTGTTCAGAGAAATTGTCAAGCAGACTATTAATTTACGATATTTTATTTTTGCGCGTGGCAATGCAAGATTGAACGACTTAGTTTGGGCATAATTCCAGCGATTATTAACTAATAGCAAAATTATTTTTTGATACCATTTCTGTTAAATCAGGACTATTGAAGCGTATCAGCTTTTTCTCAATAGAATGGCGCAAGTTCCAGCAACGTCATTACTTTGCTTTCCCAGATTAATTTGGTTTAATTAAGATAATTGAAGAATAGGAGTGACGACTGATGCGTGGACTAGTAGTAATTGATTATACGAATGATTTTGTTGCCACTGATGGTGCTTTAACGACTGGCGCGGCTGGTCAAAAAATTGCCCCTGATTTACTGCAGGTCACAAAGGATTTTGTTAATAATCATGATTTCGTGGTGATGGCGGTTGATGGTCATGACCCAGCTGATCAGTATCATCCAGAAAATAAATTATTTCCGCCACATAATGTGATTGGCACGGCTGGTCGCCATTTATATGGTGAACTGGCTGATTATTATCAGCAAAATCAACAACAGATTTACTGGTTGGATAAGCGCCATTATTCAGCATTTTGCGGTACAGATTTGGATTCGCGACTTCGTGAACGTCGGATTACGGAATTGCATATAGTTGGTGTTTGTACTGATATTTGCGTGCTGCATACAGCAGTTGACGCCTATAATTTAGGTTATGAGATTGTTATTCATCAAGCTGCAGTGGCTAGTTTTGATCCGGTGGGGCATCAATGGGCCTTAGGTCATTTTAAAAATACCCTGGGTGCGCAAATTGTTTAAATCTTAAGAATTTCTAAGCGCTATCAAAGTGATTTGGTTTCCAACGGGCCCATGCTATAATTAACTTCGAGCGCAAAATTATGAAAACGAGGTCGATTTATGTCAGATTGGTTACTACGCTTTGTCAAAGGAATTTTTATTGGTTCGGGATTTATTCTACCTGGAGTCAGTGGTGGTGCTTTGGCTGCAGTCTTTGGGGTTTATGAACGGATTATTTCCTTTCTAGCGCATTTGACACGTGATTTTAAAAAGAATATTTTATTTTTTATTCCGTTAGGTTTAGGTGGTATTGCTGGCGTCTTTATTTTCTCATTTATTGTCAGTTATGCTTTTAAATTTGAAAATCAGGTCTTATGGTTCTTCGTTGGCGCCATTGTGGGAACAATTCCTGCTTTATGGCATCAGGCAGGTAAAGAAGGCCGCGGTAAAAAGCATTATGCTATTTTGGGCATTACATTCGTGGTTAGTTTGATCTTTTTGATTTTTGGCAAAGAATTGTTTGGCAATGGGGTAGCGCAAAACTTTGGCACTTGGATCATCGCTGGGGCCCTAATCGGTTTAGGCGTTATTGTCCCCGGGTTGAGCCCATCTAATTTTATTGTTTATATGAAAATGTATGATGCGATGGCTGATGGTATTAAAACGCTAGATTTTGGGGTCATCATTCCTTTAGCAATTGGTGGGATTGCCTGTGTCTTGTTATTGTCAAAAGTTGCAGACTATATCTTTAAACGTGCTTACGCTGAGCTGTTCCACTTTATTCTCGGAGTAGTTTTTGCGTCAACGATTATGATTATTCCTTTTGGTGCTAAATACACAGCGCAAGGAATTTTAATTTCCATTGGGTTATTTATTGCTGGTGCTGCATTAGCCTTCTGGATGAGCCGTTTGGAAGATAAGTACCAAGCAGATTAGGACTGATATATGCCGGCATGTGATAAAACACTGTCGGCTGGGGAGCATTAACGTAAAATTCCGAACAATTCTAATGAATTGTTCGGAATTTTTGCGTTAAGCGTAACCGGTTGCCTGTTGATAACACGTTTCAGCAACGAAAGTTCGGTTTATTTTTGCTGTGACAGTTACATATTATTAATCAGTTACTTACAAATACAGTGAGTGCTGTCTTATTCAGCAAGACTATTTTGTTTTAGCAGCCTGATAACGTTCCCAACCCCACCAATTTGGAAGTAGGTCATTTAATGTAGTTGTGGTTCGTTTTTGGTAATCGACCATAATTTCTGTATTCTGATTTTGTTCGTTTAATTGCATTAAGAATTCACGACAGGCACCACAAGGCATACCGCTGCCCTGATCAAATGGTGGCTCATCACGAAAAGCAATCATTCGTTTAATCATTGTTTGACCACTTTGTTGATACATGTTTAAGGCTGCTGTTCGTTCAGCACAGAGATTTAGAACTGCGGAACAACTTTCAATACAAAATCCGGTATAGATTTCGCCATTTTCACTCTCTAAAGCACAAACAACATGATGTGCGTAAATAAAGGGTGTCACTTCCTCAGGGTGATATTCTTTCTTAGCCGCTAAATACAATTTTTCCCAGATATCCATGTGATTAGGTCACCCCATATAATAATTTAATTATTATTATAACTCAATTTAAAAAAATGAAAGTATTATTTGAATAAAAAAATTAAATGCGATTAAAATTATAAAGAAATTTATTAAAAAAACAACGTGTGACAAAAGGCGATTACCTTTTGTCACACGTTTCAGCTGTTAAAGTCGATTTATTTTTTTGTGAAAGGATTGATGTTGCAGTAGCACTTTTTTTAATTTAGAAATAATATTAATGATTTGAATCATTAAAAGTAGACGCGACTGTAATCGTGTTCAAGAAATCGTGAACCTTAAGATTCTTTAGTCTGGGTAATTAGCAAGCTTTGTAATGGCACGCGTAACGAAAGCAGCTGAAAGGAAAAATACTGAAACGATTGGAACTAAAAACAGCAATAATTTGCGCATGGGCTCATCTCCCTGTTGTGCTATGAATTAATTCTAATATAGCACCATGATCGCTAAATGCCTAGTTAAAACTCTCTTAAGAAGTAACAGGTTGCTGGTCAGGTTATGCGTTAAATGGTGTTACTTTTGGTAGAGTTGGGGATCCAAATCAGTGATTAGCTTCGTTGGTTGGCCCAGAGAAATCAGCACTAGCTCATGCATCGCCCGTGAAGCGATTGTATAGAGAATATGAGCATCAGTTGTTGTTTGGAAAAGTTCGGCTGAAACATTGTAACCAATGACCGCATCAAATTCCAGACCTTTAGCTAAATAAATCGGCATGATCATAATGCCGTTTTCCAAGTGATGTTGTTTTTCGGTCATTAACGTCACTGGGGCGTCGCTTTGTAAAGTCGCATAAATTTGTTCTGCTTCAACTTCAGTTTTAGTTAAGACGGCAACCATTGATTGGGTCGTTAACAAGCGTTGACATTGTTGACTTACTTGCTGATTTAATTCTGCTAAGCGTTGGCAAATAATTAATTGCGGTTTTGGTCCCGGACGGTTAAATGCCAGAATCTCTTGCTGATCTGGTAATAAAGCACTGGCAAAATGGGTAATCTGTTGGGTCGAACGATAGCTATTGTTTAAGTGATAGAGTTTGACTTTCTTATGCGGGAAAAGGGCAGCAATTTCTTCATCAAAATGATCTAAACCAACACTGCTAGCAAATAAATCCTGTGCTTGGTCACCTAGTAACGTGAGCTTAGCTAGCGGAAAGGATGCGTGTAAATAAGCTAACTGGGCCGGCGAGTAGTCTTGCATCTCATCAATAAACAAGTACTGAATCTGGTGGTTTTCACCGCCGCCGGTTAATTGATCACGTAAATATAAATAGGGCGCACAGTCGCTGAGTTGCAATTGGTGGCGTTCAAAATGAGCTTGAACATGTTCAATTCGAGTTTGCCAGTAGTTTGCAGCGACAGTGGTTGGTGCGTTTTTGGTTAGAAAGTCCAAGTATTGTTGGTCTATATCAAGAAAGTAATCATTATATAAAGCATCGTAAATCGGCTCGAAATGTAATTGCGCAATTTTCTTACCTAGAAAAAGGCGTTCTGCTTCGTCATTGTCAAAACGCTGTTGATCAAGCAAAGTTTGATATTCATAATCACTTAAGGTGTCAACTCGTTCTTGAACCCAGTCAGCTTGAGCTTCATGGCGAACAAGTCGTTGTAGTTTACGAATCAAACGATTTTTTGTTTGCTGAAATTTATTGGACCAAGCCATTTGACTGGGAAGAGTTTGATAGACTTTAACACAGTCAGCTTGGCTAATAATCGTTTCACCGTTGAGCAATAAATCATTAAATTTTAGTTGAAAGTCAGGTTGTTTTAAATAAGTCCGCACCAGTTGCAAAATATTGCCAGCCTCTAAGAATTGGCGCATTTTTTGGGCAATTTCAGGCAACTGCTGCTGATCATGCTCGTAACGACTGAATTTGTCCTCAACTTGTAAATGATGGCAACGTTGGCTGAAGAATTCACTTAAGGTGACTTGGCGCATATTTTTTTCGCCTAGACTAGGCAGTACTTGCGAAATGTAATTGCTAAATAGGTGATTAGGTGAGAACATGATCACTTGTTCAGCGGCCAGTTTTTGGCGGCTATGATAAAGCAAATAGGCCAGTCGTTGAAGAATGGTGGAGGTTTTTCCAGAGCCAGCGACACCTTGAACAATTAAAACATCAGCACTAGTGTTCCGAATAATATCATTTTGCTCTCGTTGAATCGTGGCCACAATATTTTGCATATAAAGAGTAGCGGCTTCACCTAAAACACCCTGAAGAATTTCGTCACCAACCGTTTCATTGGTATCGAACATATTAGTAATCTGATCGTTTTGAATTGTAAATTGGCGTTTATGGGCAAGCTTAACTTCTTGACGGCCAGCCGGCGCTTGATAACTTACGGAACCCAGTGTGCCATTATAATAAATACCAGCGATTGGTGAACGCCAGTCGTAAATGAGAAAATCTTCATCTTGCGCATCCATTAAAGTAGCGGTACCAATATACAGCGTTTCTTGTTCAAAGCCATCATCAATATCAATTCGTCCGAAGTAAGGAGATTTGGCTAAACGTTCTAATCGCTGTTGCCGCTTTTCTAAAATGGTTTGATTTTCGACGGCTAACGAAACTAACTGTTTCTGCTGTTGAATTGCTGCATTGGTTTCCATCCGATCATCAACTTCAATCGTATTAACTTTGGCAGCATCACCATAATTTAATTCAATTTGATGGGTTTCATGCTGAGCATTTTGTAGTTTGGTCTGATTACTAGTTTGTTCAGCAGCAATAATCTGGCTAACTTCTTTCACACGTTTAACTTCAGCTTCACGATTAAGATCTGCGTACAAATTGGGCGACTCCCTTCTCAATAATCGGTTATGAGGATAGAATACCACGTTCGTCAAGTGGGAATGATTATCTTAAACCGTTTTGGAGCTTGCTGCAAGTGGCTGTCACAGAAAAATTGCATTATCTGGTTAAAAGTAGTGCCAAGATTTGCTTGGGTTCTCTCTAAAATGTCCGCAAGGATTGATTTAAGTCGTTCCTTAGTCAAGGGACGCCAATCGTTGGCCCCTGCCTGGATTAGGAAGTCTAATTCAGCACCATTGTTGGAAAATCAGATTGTGTTGAACTAAGAAATTGATCGACAATTTTTCTGGATTTAAGTAATCAACCAGCAGCCAGCAGATTTTCAATTATTTTTTTGAACTTGGGTTACATACTTGGCTAGAATTAATCAATAATCAAATATAAAAAAGAGCCGGGAACAAAAGTCTATTTTCCAAAAAATAATACGAACTTTCGTTACTGAAACGTGTTCTCAAAAGACAACTGGTTCCGCTTAACGCAAAAATGCCGAGCAATTCTAATGAATTGTTCGGCACTTTACGTTAATACTCACCGGCTGACCGCCTTTGGTTACACTCTCATTTTTGCATTTATATGACTGAAATTAGTTTAATGATTAGTCGAATTTAACGTTGTCAGGGAAATGTGCTAGGCGTGTGCCATCAGTGCCTAGTTCCTCTTCGATCCGTAATAATTCGTTATATTTTTCAACTCGTTCTGAACGTGCTGGCGCTCCGGATTTCAATTGAGCCGCATTTGTTGCTACCGTGAAGTCAGCAACGAAGGTATCACCAGTTTCACCTGAGCGATGTGAGATCATGGTTGTATAGCCATTCTTACGAGCAATCCGGATTGCTTCAAGTGTTTCGGTAACAGTCCCAATTTGATTTAATTTAATTAAAACTGAGTTAGCCATACCACGCTCGATAGCTTCTCGAATTAGTTTAGGATTGGTGCAGACAGGGTCGTCAGTGATGATTTGAACCTTATCACCATAATTCTTAGTGAACTTAATAAAGTTGTCCCAATCATCTTCACTATAAGGGTCTTCAACGGAAATGATTTCAGGAAACTTCTTCAAGAGTCCAACATAATATTCGCCTAATTCATCTGGTGTGTAAGTCTTACCTTCAAAATCGTAGTTCTTAGTTTCCCGATTAAAGAAGTAAGAAGCTGCTGCATCAAAGGCAATGGCAATTTCTTTACCAGGCACATAACCAGCCTTGATAATGGCATCGTGTAACATTTGCAAGGCTTCTTCGGAAGATTTCAAATCAGGCGCAAAACCACCTTCGTCACCTAAACCAGTGCTGTAACCAGCATCTTCAAGAACCTTCTTTAAAGTATGGTAAGTGTTAACAATTTTTTCGAAACCGTCACGGAAACTAGTCCGTTCTACTGGTGTGATCAAGAATTCTTGAATATCAATGGCATTATCAGCGTGTTCGCCACCATTAATAATGTTATGGAATGTTTGTGGTAATTCCAAATCAGTCCCACCTAAGTAGCGATACAGGGGTTGATGAGTGGCTTCAGCAGCAGCTCGTGCTGTCGCCATGGAGACACCTAAAATGGCGTTAGCACCTAAACGTGCTTTATTGGGCGTCCCATCTAGGTCAATCATGATTTGATCAACATTAGCTTGGTTGAAAGGACTGACACCATGTAAAGCTTTGTTGATTTCGGTATTGACGTTATTAACAGCTTTTAAAACGCCTTTACCTTGCAGACGGTCGCCACCGTCACGTAATTCAACGGCTTCTTTTTCACCGGTTGAAGCACCAGAAGGAACTTCAGCGCGGCCAAGTGTACCGTCAGAAAGAACGACATCTGCCTCGACTGTTGGGTTACCCCGTGAATCAAAAATCTCCCGTGCCTTAACTTGTTCAATAACTAATGTCATAATACTTTCTCCCTTCAAATTTCTGCCACAAAAAGAAAAGACACCTACTGAAGAGGTCTATTATCAAGGTAATAGGCTCTGCAGTAGACGTCATCAAATTGCTGAGCAATTATTTAATGGCGAACGTCATCGCCGATTTATCTTACAAGGCTTAGACTACTCTCTTATTTAGGGAGACGCAATCAATTGACCTTACGCTTATTTACAATAAGTCGCTGAAAAAAGTCAATTTATTGTAAATGAGTAGGATAGGGCTGCAGTAGATTAGGCTAGAGATGCTGAAGTTTTTTTGATGTACATGCAAGGTGTTCGCAAAAGGCAGTTAGCTGCTGATCATTAACGTAAAACACCTGAACAATTTGTTAGAATTGCTCAGGTGTTTTGTTGTTAAGCAAAATGGGTTGCTCTTTACGAACACGTTGCAGCAACCAAAACGCGGCCTTATTTTGTCTAAGTGACTGATACCCCAGACGTTTCTTGATGTTAGTGCTTATTGGTTAAGCATTTGTTGCTACAAGCTGAAATTAGCGAGTAATTAAGCTTGCAATCTGGTAGCGGTGATGATGGTGGTTATTTATTGGCGGAACGACGCTTGATCCAAAGTCCGGCTAGTAATAAAATCACCAATAAACCAACTGCGGTCCAAATACCGGTTGTTTTCTTTTCGCCAGTTTGCGGTAACTTATTACTGGTTACTGTTGGCTTATTGATCATTGGCTTAGCGACTGGCTTGCTAGGTGCTGCTGGTTTGACAGCCGGCTTTGTTGGTGTGAGTGGCTTGGTTGGTTCTGGTTCAGGTTTTGGTGTCGTTGGTGTTGTCGGCTTGGTTGGTTCTTTAACAATATAACGATCAATTAAGGTTACTAAACCATTATCTGGTTTCTGTTCACCAGGTGTTAAAGATTCATAACCGGCTGGCGTGTCAACTTCAGCAACTGTGTAATTAATTGGTGTGCCTAAACTATCAGTTACCGGTAAGTTAGCAAAGGTTGCTTGGTAGTTATTGGCTGAATTCAGGATGACAGTTTGCTCAGTACGCTGGCCATTCCGATAAAGCACAGCAGTGATTGGTGGTGTGCTGGTACCAGCAGGCACATTTTGCCAAATCTTTTTGACGAGAATATCGGTTTGCGCAATTGGGCGATCATCAGCTTGCACTAACACCGGCTCACTAACACCGGCAATAATGACGAAAGGTAGGGGCGTCGGATTCAGCAGATAACCGGCCGGCGCTTGGGTTTCAACAAAGGAATAGTTTCCAGGTGCTAAGCGATCAATCCTGATCTGACCTTGTTCGTCTGTAACTAAATCTTCATAAATGACCTTGCCAGTTTGATCTAGCACTTGATAGTGAGCACCAGCAATCGCAGCTTGGCTGTTAAAATCACTTTTTTGTAAAAGTGCACTCCCAACATAGCTGGTACCAGTGCCGCCACCACCGACGGCAACATCATCACTGGCGGAGTGAGTGACGCCATCAATTTCTACAAAGACTGAGTTCTGGTAGTAGTCGTTATTCCCATTAGTGGTGGTGGTGTAGTAAATATCAAGATAGTCATCAACATCACCTAAGTTCATTGTAATGACATTACCATTAACAGTAACTTCTGGTGTGATCGAGCCTAGATAATTACCGTTTTGCATCCGATTGACGACAACTGAACCAGGGACAAAAGTTTGGTTAGGGCCCAAAGTATCTGTTACTACCACGTCTTTCAGATTCATATCAGCAATATTCAAAGCAATATTCCAGCGAATTTGCTTTTGTTCAAGTCTAATTGTGGCCGGAACGAGTGTCCCCACCTTATTAATGTACCAATGATTATTATTAGTGTTGTTATCAACAGTCCCATTTGCAAAATAGTACAATGTCCCATGCCGACCAGCACTAGTTGCTGCTAGGGCATCGTTAAAAACAATTGTGCCAGTTTTTTCTCCCTGCTTGATGGTGACTTCACCAATAGTAGTGCCAAATTCGTCAGTAATCGGGAAAAAAGTGTCAGAAGTGATGGCAACATTATCTGGAATGGCAAAAGTAGCAGTGTCGCCATTATTAATTTTGACACCGTCAGGAATCGACCAGTCGTAATTCACTTTATAACTGGTGTATTTATCTAATTCGGCACCAGGTTCGAGGTCATTTCCGGCAATATCGGTGATTTTGGCATCATTTGCGTCCAAACCATTAATGGTAATTGTTGCAGCTTTTGCTTGCCGACTCGTCAACATCATTGTGGCTAGCAAGGCAGCAATCAATGCAAGCAGGATCACCATCACAGGTTGAGTTAACTTTCTGTATATTTTCATCCTTGATTCCCCCTTTGATAAGATACCAGAATTATAGCATCATATCAGTAATAGAGCTGAATAATTGACTCGAAATTTAGGGGATGACTAGACACTTTTTTATATTATCGTGCATAAAAGATTAATCGAATGATTTTTTGAATTTTATTGGTTAAATCAAGTAAAATAGAAGTATTGGAGGTTAACAAATGCAAACTTACATGTTACGTGATGGCTTAAAACTACCCCAAATTGGGTTCGGTACCTATCAACTAAATGGTAATGTCGGTGCTAACGCGATTGTTGCTGCGCTAAATAATGGTTATCGGTTACTTGATACTGCCTATAATTATGAGAATGAAGGGACAGTTGGGGCGGCTTTACGTCGCAGTGGTGTTCCCCGAGATCAAGTTTTGATCACCTCGAAGTTACCTGGACGTTATTATCAAACCCAGGCTGCAATCGAGACGATTCAGGAATCTTTATATCGTACTGGTTTAGACTATTTTGATCTCTATTTACTCCATTGGCCCAATCCACGGCGTGATCAATATGTGATGGCTTGGGAAGCGTTAATTGAAGCTAAGAAATTTGGCTTAGTTCGTTCAATTGGTGTCTGTAATTTTCTTCCTGAACATTTAGAGCGTTTGGCGAAGGAAACTAGTGAAAGTCCAGTTATTAACCAAATTGAGTTGCATCCCTACTTTAATCAACAGGCACAACGTGAGTATCATCAAGCACATCAAATCTTGACTGAGGCTTGGAGCCCATTGGGACGAGCAAGCGTGATGTTACAAGATCCACTGTTACAACAATTGGCCGCTAAGTATCATAAAAATGTTGGTCAATTGATTTTGCGTTGGGAATTACAATTAGGGATTTTACCAATTCCTAAATCAGCAACGCCTAGCCGGCAAAAAGGCAATCTAGACGTATTTGATTTTGAAATTTCGCCTACAGATATGACAGCAATTGCTAGTTTAACGCGCGCAGATGGCCGTACGACGCAACAGGATCCAGCAGTTTACGAAGAATTCTAGCGATGAGATTTTAATCGTTATTGGAAGGAATTATTATGAAAACGGAACGTCTACAAGCTTTTAGTGATGGTATCTTTGCCATTTTGATTACGATTTTAGTTTTGGAGTTTAAGTTGCCCAATTATCCGAAAGATCATTTGCAACAAACAGTTATGCAACAAGGGCCGCTATTCTTTTCCTACTGCTTGACTTATGTTTATATCGGGATTCTGTGGTTGTTTCATCATGACTTATTTAGTCAAATCAAGCATACTTCAGTGGCTTTGAACATTATGAATTTAGTAGGATTGTTTGGTGTTACCTTAATGAATTATGTGATGACGTTAATGGCGGCAAGTATTCAATCAGGTAGCACTGCTGATATGCGGTTTGCTTTTGCTAGCTATGATTTATTGGCCCTGCTGATTTCGGCTTCTTATTTATGGTTTTATACTTATTTGTGGCATCACCACGAGTTAATGAAAGCAGATTGTACGTTGATCAAACATAAATTACAAACGATTGCCAAATACCCAACGATTAGTATGTGCTTGTATGCGTTGGCTTTTATCCTAAATTTCGTCAATGTCTATCTGGGGTTGGTTTTATTAGTAGCTGGCATTATTTTCCACGGTTTTTCCTATTGGAAAACTGCCCGTGTGCAAACACACTAGTTAGTGACAGTGGCCCAGAAATTTGCTGACTTGCTAAAATTGGGTCAAGACTTCTCCAAATAGGGTTTGGTGGTGGCTAGTTCCACAACCAGCAAGCCTGCAATGGCGTCAGAACCAATTCTGTTTCAACACCTTTACCTTTAGGTTTGTTTGAAACAAAAAAAGAACCGCCAGCAGAATTACGTGGCATTGTCTAAGCAGACAGTTCACACGAATCCTTGCTAGGCGGCTCTTTTTGTCACTACTGATAAAAATCAGTAGGCGATTTTTCCGTCAGGAGAATTAATTAATTTTTTTGAAAACTGGAATAACTTCAAGTGGTGCTACGGCAACAACGGTTTGCTTGCCATCATATTGCTTGCCGTCGTTGACATTTTCCCAGCGACCAGCAGGTAAGTAAACGTTACGTTCTGTTTCGCCAGCGTGAAGTACAGGTGCAACTACATATTCAGAACCAAACATATATTGGTCTTGTAATTCCCAAGCATGAGGATCATCGGGGAATTCATAGAACATGGTCCGCAATAATGGCGCCCCAGTAGCACTAGCTTCTTTAAATAAGGTTTCGATGTATGGTTTAAGATTTTCACGAATCTTCAATTGATCCTTCATAATCTTAAAGGCATCTTTACCGTAGCTCCACAATTCATTAGCATGACCAGTGTAAAGACTACCACCACCATGATCGGAATCTGATAGTGCTGGAATATCGTGAGGGCCACGATCGCCATGCATCCGTAAGAATGGCGTATAAACGGCAAATTCGAACCAACGTAATAATAATTCTTTAAAACCAGGATCGTTAATATCGTCAGTCATGAAGCCACCGATATCAGTCGTCCACCAAGGAATCCCGGCAAGACCCATGTTTAAGCCAGCAGATAATTGATCTTCTAAGGCTTCAAAAGTACTTGGCACGTCACCGGACCAAATTAAAGTACTATATTTTTGGCTACCAGCCCAACCAGAACGAACTAAGTGCAAACGTTTCTTGTCAGGGTCAACAGCACTCATGCCATCTTCAAAAGCCTTGACATAAAGTTGTGGGTAAATGTTAGTAACTTCCAAAGCTGGTCCGAGGTGGTAACGATAGTTGTCATAGTCGTAAACGGCATAATCAGGTTCAGCATTGTCTAACCAGAACATATCGATTCCGTAATCATAATAGTTCTTCTTGCATTTGTCCCAAATGAATTGACGGGCAGCAGGGTTCGTACAGTCGATTTCCAGGCAGTCGCCTTGGAAGTCGTAAGTTTGAATTGAGCCCCGTTCAGTCCGAATCAAGTAACCTTTTTCAAACATTTCGTTGAAGTTTTCGCTCTTACGGTCAACTGATGGCCAAACAGAAACAACGACTTTGGTACCCATGGCATGAAGTTCATCACACATTGCCTTTGGATCTGGCCAGTATTCTTTATCGAAATGCCAGTCACCTTGACGAGTCCAGTGGAAGAAGTCGATGACCATGATGTCTAAAGGAATCCCTAATTCTTTGTAATGACGTGCTACGCTGAGCACTTCGTCTTGAGTCCGGTAACGTAACTTAGATTGCCATAAGCCAAGTAGGCCTTCTGGTAATTCAGGCGCACGGCCAGTGACAGCTGTGTAATTCTCAACGATTTGGGCTGGTTTGTCAGCAACCGTAATCCAGTAATCCATTTGCTTCGTAGCATCAGCATGCCATTCAGTCATGTTTTTACCGAAGTTAACTTTACCAATACCAGGATGATTCCACAAGAAACCATAGCCTAAGCTAGAAACGGCAAAAGGAATCGTGACTTGGGAGTTACGTTGTGCCATTTCCAAAGTACAGCCTTTAAGGTCAAGATACTTTTGTTGGTATTGGCCCATACCGAAAATCTTTTCGCCGTCGTTAGGATCGAAGCGAACAGTTAAACCATAGTCGCCACCAACGATTGGCTGCCAGTCACGGCCGATAATCTTCAAGCAACGACTTTCGTTACTTTCAGTACCAAAGTATGAACGGAAGTATTCACGTAAGATTAATTTGCCATCACGGAAGAACGATAAAACACAAGCCGCATTAATTGTTGCTTTCAAACGGCCGTTACTGATTGTTGCGGTGCCGTCAGCTTCGTTAATGTTGATATCAGCTTCGCGTTGAGCCGCAGGAACTGCTTCGCTTAAGGCCCAATCATTTTTAGTGAAATCGGGATATTCAGTAGCACGGATTCTTAAGGCATCTTGGCCCCAAGCTTCGATCCGTAAAGTTTCGTTTTGATGGCCAATTAATAAAGCACCATCTTTAATTGTATATTGCATTAGGTAACCTCCTAAAAATAGAGTGTGAGAGGGAT
The DNA here is from genome assembly GCF_003946675.1 of Lapidilactobacillus gannanensis. Taxonomy (GTDB): domain Bacteria; phylum Bacillota; class Bacilli; order Lactobacillales; family Lactobacillaceae; genus Lapidilactobacillus; species Lapidilactobacillus gannanensis. Next base: position 18,427 of record NZ_RHOT01000032.1, read on the forward strand.
GGTCAGACTGCGTAGCTTAATTTCAATTATTTGATTGAGCGGTGCAACCGATCGAGCAAATAATTAAATTAGGCCTAGCAGTCTATCCCTCCGAACACGTTTCCAAACCAGGATAACACAATGATGCTCCTGATTGCGTTTATAACGAAAACGCTTATACTGTATAATATAGCGGTGTAATGATGAAATGACTTTAATTAAATTGCTGATTATTAACACAATATTGTCAAAATGGTGAGAAAAATGAATCAAGATCAACTAAAAGAATTAGAGCCTCATGGTAGTGCTTTGTTTCCATTACGGGTACATGAATTTATTTCTGACCCGACTGTAGCTGAACGTGTCGCTCTGCACTGGCATCCCGAATGTGAACTATTGGTTGTGACGGTTGGTGCAGCACTGCTTCATTTGAATGGTGCTTCCTATCAAATAAAAAAGGGTGACATTGCGATTATTCAGCCCGATCAATTACATGCTATGACTGCCGAAGTTGGCGCGCCTTTTGGCTTTTTTGCGGTCGTGTTTGATCCGGTATTCTTGCAATCGGCAGTGCCGGATAGCATCCAACAGCAGTATTTAGCCGAGCCATTGCGGGTGCCCACCTTGTTGCCCTTGACTAGTCACTTGACCGCGGACCTTTATCAGAACTTATTAAATATTCGTGCCCTGTATTATCAACAACCGGCTGCCTTTATGTTACAAATTAAAGGCTATTTATTTTTGGCTTGGGCTAATCTGGTTCAGCTGGCTGATCATACGCATAGTCAACCACTGACTGGTGGGGTGGCAGTTGATGAAACGAAAGCAGTGATTGCCTATATTCAGCAACACTACAGTCAGCCACTAACTTTAACGATTTTGGCCAGTCATTTTAATTTAAGTAAAAGTCATTTGTGCCGTATGTTTAAGCAAACGACAAAAATGGCGTTGACTGATTATATTAATGCCACTCGTATTGGTCAAAGTACGATTTTGTTGCAGAACACCGATGACGCTATTGGCACGATTGCTGGGTTAGTCGGCTTTAATAATATTTCTTATTTTAATAAAATATTTCAACGGCGGATGCGACTGACCCCTTCGGCATATCGCCAAACAATTCGTTCAACAACAGAAAATTAAGTCGGATTTTCGTGGTAAAATTGGGACAGCTTATTTGAACGTTAAGTGGTCCTGGTGTCGTCAAGCAATTAGTAGGTCGACCTAATCAAAATTTATTTTAGTTTGATTAATTTCAGATTGAGGAAAAAACTATGACAAATCGTTATCGCAGCGTTTTTGATATTATTGGACCAGTTATGATTGGACCTTCTAGCTCACATACTGCTGGGGCGGTAGCTATCGGTCATGTGGCCAATCGTTTATTTCATGCACCAATTCAAGAAGTAGTTGTGCGGTATTTTGAATCTTTCGCCCAAACCCATCGAGGGCATGGTACTGATTACGCCATTATTAGTGGCGTGTTAGGCTTTGATCCTGCAGATCGTCGGGTACCCATGGCAGTTGATTTGGCAAGAAGATTGGGCATTAAAATTAAGTTTATTGAAGATCAACACTTAAGCCCAATTGGCCATCCTAATACTGCCGCAGTCACTTTAATTAATGCTGAGAAAGAAATTACGGTGTGGGGGTGTTCAGTTGGAGGGGGAACCATTGAAATTCGCAAAGTTGATCTCAATGGCTTGGTTTTTGCACCCCAAGGGCCACTACCGATTTTATTTGTCACAGCCAATCAACCGATTGGGGCAGCCCTGGATCAATTATTCGCGGCTAATTATCGCCGACCTAGGGTGACACATCGGCTGGCTGATCATTATATTTATCAGTTAGATTTATTGGATCGGCCCTTTCCAGAACAACTAATTCAGGCTCGGGGAATGAGTCAGGATGCTATTTTGTTATAAATTCAAGTCAATTATTGTGAGGACAAAATAATGTATGAGACAATTGCTGATTTAGTAACGATGGCTGATCAGACACAGCGACCAATTTCAGAATTGATTATTGAACAAGAAATCCAACTAAGTCATAGTAGTCGTGAGATTATTTGGGCGACCATGGGTAAAAACCTAGACGTCATGATTGCTGCCGCCGAAAAGGGTCGCACTGGCCAAGGTGTGCAGTCGGCGACAGGACTAACAGGTGGCGAAGCTGTTTTAATGGCAAAATATCGCGCTGCTGGTAAAACACTATCCGGCGATACGATGTTGCGCGCTGTGGAAAATGCGATTGCGACCAATGAAGTCAACGCGTCGATGGGAATTATTTGTGCCACGCCAACTGCTGGCTCTGCGGGGACTTTGCCTGGGGTACTAAGTGTTCTGAAAGAACGACTGAATTTAACTCGCAATCAACAAATTCAATTTCTTTTTTGCGCTTCAGCTTTCGGCATGATTGTGGCTAATCAGGCGATGATTGCCGGGGCGACTGGCGGTTGCCAAGCTGAAGTTGGCAGTGCTTCAGCCATGGGCGCTGCTGCTGCCGTCGAAGTTGCAGGCGGCACGCCACAACAAAGTGCCGAAGCCTTTGCCATGGCGATGTCAAATTTATTAGGCTTAGTTTGCGATCCAGTCGCTGGTTTAGTCGAGATTCCTTGTATTAAGCGCAATGTTGTTGGCTCGGTAAATGCTTTGACCTGCGCTGACATGGCTCTTGCAGGATTAACAAATAAAATTCCGGCCGATGAAGTCATTGCTGCGATGAAACGAATTGGCCAAGATTTACCAACTTCCTTGCGCGAGACCGGTCTTGGCGGTTTAGCCGCCACGCCAACCGGTATTAAGATGAAAATGAAAATTTTTGGTGAAGATGTTAGCATTCATTCAGAAGCGGGACCGGATGAGGGACGAGAGAGTTAAAAGTTATTCAAAAAAGGACAGCATTTTCAGCTAATTCTGAAAATGCTGTCCTTTAATTTAGTTAAATCATAAGGACTTAGTTGGCATCTGATTCTTTAATGGTTGAACGACCATCTGCTCGCGCTTTGAGAATAGCATTGGCAATGTCGGAGTTACTCCAAGCACTGTCACTGACGCCTTGATCACGTAACTGTTGCCGCGCAGCTTTGATTTGAGCAGCGGTGACACTACCATCGGTAATTGCAGAATTATCATCATGAGAGTTGCTAGTCACGGCAGCACTAGAACTGGAGCTTGATGATGGGGTTGATTGACTACTATTATCTGAAGCTTCATCAGCATTGGCACTATTGCTTTCGGAAGTAGCACTCTTTGTTTCCTGTGCTGCATTTAATTCAGCGTCTAAGATATCATTTTTAAGATTTAGGGCTTTAATTTTTAAATCTTTGAAGTTATTTAAATTTTTATTTTCTTTAAATAAGTCAGTGAGTAACGAGCTAGCAACCGAATATTTCTGATTATCAAAGTCGGATTTAGCTGAAGCAATTATTTTATTAATTGCCGCATATTTTGATGATTGCTGGTTTACCTGACTAGTCAATTGCTTTTTAGCATTTTTAACAGCACTAGTCGCATCTTTGGTATTAATTTGCTTGAGAGCAGATTTAGCTCCAGAAAAATCATTTGTGGCCAATTTTTCTTGGGCGGTAGTAAGATATTCAGTATTCTTTTTTGCAGTGGTATATTTACTGTCTTTGGCTACTTGATTCGCAGCATCGTAATAGGCGGAAGCTTGAGCAAATTCCTGCTTGATGACGGCTGTATTAGCACTATCGCTTAAGCTTGAACTGTTTGTTTGCTTATTGGAACAAGCAGCCAATAAGATGATCGGTAAAACGAGGACAAGTGTACGAACTAATTTTTTCATTATAATCCCTCCATTTTTTTAGTATAGCATCTTTCAATAAAAAAGGTTTTGAACAATTTTAAATTATTATAACCTTAATTAATCAGTAATAAAAACATACCATTCAATTTAACACAATCGAAATAGCATCACATGAAAAAATGAAGTAAACTAATAAGTAATGTTGTTATTGGTTTCTGGTTTTGGAGGTATCTTTCGTGAAACAATCTAAAAAAATTACATTTTTCTGCACTGCAATGTTGGCATCAATGACGTTATTTGCTGCTAATGACTTGATGTCTAATCAGGCAACACAAGCAGTGAAAGCAGCTACATCATTAACAGTTTCATCTTCAATCAATAGTTATATTCTAAATTCCAAGTTTGCGGTATCGAACGTGACTAAAGAATTGCATACTTTTTCGATGTTTAATTATTCAACCAGCGATAAAAAGCCAAATGGGATTGTTTTCCATTATACTGATAATCCGAATAATTTTAGCGCCCGCAATGAAGCGGATTACGAAATTAACGGTGGTTGGCAGGACGCTTTCGTGCATACTTTTATTGATGCAACCACAATCTTGAATATTCATGATACTGATTTTGGTTCTTGGGGTGGTGGCCCCATGGCTAACGCTCGCTTTGTCCAGTTTGAATTAGTTACTGCTCGGAATCGTGAAGAATTTGCTAAGTCAATCAATAATGCTGCTTGGTATACGGCGTCAATGGCAGTCAAATATAATTGGACTTTAACACCAGCCACTGTCAATGGTGGTGGGACATTGTGGACGCATCATGATGTCACTCGTTATTTAGGCGGAACAAATCATGTTGATCCTGACGCATATCTTGCCAAGTGGGGTTATGATACGACGCAGTTTTTGGATTTGGCGAAGTATTATTATGGAGAATTGGCGAATAAGGGCAGTTTTGATCGAGTCGCGATGTCATCAACCGGACTGCAAATTAATGGATGGCATGCTGCTGGTGATGCAAAAGGCAAAAATTATAGTTATTTAATTGTAATGGATGCAAATACAAATACTGAAATCAGTCGTTATAAGATTAACCGGAATGTTAGAAATGATGTTGCCCAAGCATATCCAAATTTGTATGGAGCGGCTAATAGTGGCTTTTCATATACTGTACCTTTATCGAACAAAATTACAAATCGCAAAATTCGAATTATTTCTCGATACAGTAGCAATCCAAGTGGTAGTACTGATTATGTCGATTATGAATCTGATACTTATGACTTTTCTCAGAACCTTGCTTCTTTTGATAAAATTAATCTTAGCGGTAATGATTTAACTGTAAATGGATGGCATGCAGCGGATGGATCAATTACACGACCTTATCATTATATTATTTTCTACAATGCAACAGATAAACGTGAAATTTCGCGAGTAAAAGTTGATAATACACAACGGCTAGATGTAAAAAATGCGTATCCTAATATTTACAATTCCCAAAATTCTGGGTTTACAGCATCAATGAAATTCGATCGCAGTCTATCTGGCAAGGATATTCAAATTATTTCACGATATTCAGATAGGCCTTCAGGAGAGGGAGATACAATTGAAAATTGGTCCCACACTGTTATGTTCAATATCAATCGAAACGAAGGTTGGATTGATTCTGTTCGACAGAATGGTACTGATCTTCGCATTGGAGGATGGAATATTGCAGATGAATCAGTAGGAAAACAATATAGTTATTTGTTCCTTATGAATTTAAAGGGGCAAGAGATTGCACGTTTTCCATTAAACCGTGTTCCTAGAGTTGACGTTCAGAATATGTATCCTCAAGTTTATAACTCGCTTAATAGTGGCTTTTTGCTGAATACGCCAATTACGGCTAAATTACGTGGACAAACCTTTACTATAAAACTTCGCTATTCAAGCAATCAAAGCGGAAGTACAAACTATGTTGATACTGATTTTTCTACTAGGTATCAAATTCCTGCTATTAAAAATGGTACTGAAAATAAAGGGAGCTTAGATACTGTTAGGATTGATGGTCAAAATGCCGTGTTAAAGGGATGGCATTCTGCAGATACTTCGGATACTAAACCATATCGTTATTTATTTTTATTAGATAAGTCAACTAAAAGCGAAATTGCGCGTTATTCAATTACTTCTGTAAATCGAGAAGACGTTGCCAAGGCTTATCCAAATATTAATAATGCTGGATGGAGTGGCTTTAGTGTCACCGTTCCGATTGAAAATAAATTACTTAATCGAAATTTGATTGTGATGACCCGCTACACTGACGATGTTAATGGAAATGGAAACTCCACGGACTATTGGTACAATGGAGATTTTAAATTTTAATAATTGAATGTAAAAGTTAGATTTATTAAAAATTATCATCTTTAACTGAGTCATAATGGCACGTATTTTAGAGCACCTAGGTCACATTGACCTAGGTGCTTTTGTGTGAAATTCATAATGCTTATAAATACTGAAAATGAGGGGGAATTGTATTGTATAGATGTATGTAGATGAATTTTGAATTTAAATGAAATTTTTTACGAAAATTTTTACTTTGAAATATAAAATGAACAAATTTACGCGAATTTTATAATCAAGTTAGCCACCCATGTTGATTGATCAAAAAATGGTAAAAAAAAGACACCAAGACGAAAAATCAGGTATCATTGAAGTTCCAACACTAAACAATGAGAGAGGTTTTCGTCTTGA
>NZ_RHOT01000033.1 GCF_003946675.1 Lapidilactobacillus gannanensis
TATCAACAAATTTCTTGCATAAAAAAAGGCCGCCCGCAAGCAGCCCCTTATGAATGATTTTGACAAATCTAATTATATCACGTGGGGTGAGCGAGTGGTACTGTTGCCAGAACTAGATGACAAAGCTACTAGAAGAAATGCACGGGCAGTTTTAAATCGATTTAGAAGCTATGCTCGAATGGCTGGGCGTCCATTAGTAGAAATCAAATCGCCCACGATTGATGATATGCCAAAGGCACAAGCTTATGGTAATTCGGCTGAAAAAAGGATTGTCGGTATCATTAATGCCCAAGTAGAAATAGAGAAGATCCAACAAGCAATGGCGTTCTTGTCTTTCGATAATTATTTGGTTCTGTATTATTCGTACTTTGTTCCTGAAAAGTTATCGAATGATGAAATCGCAAAAAAAATTAAGGTTTTAACAGACAAAAACGTAGATTATCGTAAGCGAAAGGCACTGCTTCAATTTGCTGAGGCTTATCCAGGACAATCTCTGTTGGTATGGAAGCAAAACTAGATTTCATTGGGAAATCGTTAAGAAATCATTCGGAAAAAAGTTCGAATTAATGCGATATAGTGATATTGTGGTTAATTTCAAAAAGGGCCCTATTAAAGGGTGGCGTGAAGGTTAGTTATGCCGGTTCGAGTCCGGGGCACGCCATTGCCAGACTGTGACCTCCTTTCATAATTAGCTCACTGGCTTAGATTTGATTTTTGTTTTGTCATTCAAAAATGCAGTCTGGTATATAAAGTGGTTATTCCTTATGGATGACCACTTTTTTAGTACATATTAATAAATCTCCGGAAAGGAGGTGGTGTTATTGGCAATGCGCATTCATTCAAAATTCGGTTATTGTACGGTCGAAGAAACCAAGATTGATGCACGACTTGAGAAATGGCTTAAATAAGAAAAAGCCAAAAAGAAAAAATAGTCATCCTAATTATTGATCATGAGGTGTGGTGATATGTAATGAAACGAAAATTAACACCTAAGCAGCAGAAGTTTGCCGATGAGTATATTGTGTCGGGCAATGCCGCTGATGCGGCTCGTAAGGCTGGTTACAGCGAACGAACAGCCCGAAGTGTTGGTCAAGAGAACCTGACAAAACCTGACATCAAGAATTACATCGAAACTAGGCTAAAGCAGCTTGCTAGTAAACGGGTCGCAACTCAGCAAGAAGTGTTAGAATTTCTGACAAGAATCATGAGACGTGAGGAATTGGAACAGGTCGTTATTACAATGCGCAAGGCCAGAAGTATTCCAGTCACAGAAGCTGATGGCAAAACTTACGATAGATTAGTTTACGAAGATGTTGAAGACGTTGTTGATACCAAAACAAAGAACTCAGATTCAATGAAAGCCGCCGATATTCTTACCCGTGTATTAGGTATGAGTAAGGGGATGAATCCTGAATTAGAGGCCGCTCAATTGCGTAAGGTTAACGCAGAAGCCGAGATTGCTAGAGCTAAGGCCGACATCTTGACTGGCAAAGAGAATGGCACTGATAGGACGGTGATCGTTGATGACATCTAATGAAATTAAACTATCGTCATTAGTCCAACCGCATTTCAGACGAATGTGGCGTTCAAATGCGTCGTATTTTGTGTTAAACGGTGGCCGTGGCTCGTTTAAATCATCTACAGTTAGTCTGAAGCTCTGTGTAATGATGAAGAAACAGACGCAACAAGGTCATAAGGCTAATGTGATCATCATTCGTGAGAATGCGACTAACTTACGTGATTCGGTATATGAACAGATTATTTGGGCGTTAGGCATGTTAGATATGACTGATGAATTTATCTGTCGGACAACACCACTTCGAATCTTTCACCGGCGGACCAAGTCAACGTTCTACTTTTACGGTGCTGACAAACCCGAACGCCTGAAATCAAACTCAGCTCGTGATGTCATAGCAATCTGGTACGAAGAGGCTGCTAACTTTAAGGGCCCAGAGGTGTTCGACCAATCTAACCCAACGTTTATTCGTCAAAAGTCGCCTTATGTTGATAAAGTGCCAGTATATTACACTTATAACCCGCCCAAGAATCCTTATGACTGGATAAACCGCTGGGTAACACAGCAAGAACTTAATCCTGATTGTTTGGTTGATAAGTCGACTTACCTTGATGATGAGTTAGGATTTACAGTTGACCAACAGCTTGCGTTGATTGAGCAATACAAAAAGAATGATCCAGACTATTATCGCTGGTTGTATCTAGGCGAAGAAATCGGACTAGGCACTAATATTTACAACATGGATCTATTTCACGTTGTTAACAAGCTAGACAGCGGCGACCCGATATTGTATATGGCGTTTTCAGTCGATACAGGCCACGCCCAATCGGCAACAGCGCTCACGGCTTATGGTATTACTGCTAAGTTAAAAGTTTATGTGCTGGATACCTTTTATTATTCGCCGGCACACCAAAGTGTTAAAAAAGCGCCGTCACAATTAACCAAAGAGATTCATGATTTTATTGCTAAAACATTGAAGCAATATCCGAATGCGCAAGTCATTAAGCGGACGATTGATTCAGCTGACGGTGCAATGCGCAATCAATATTATTATGATTATCGTGTGCGGTGGTCCCCAGTAAAAAAACTGGAAGAAAAAGATATGATCGATTATCCACAGTCGTTATTAGCTCAAGGCCGTGTGTTTGTGTTAGATGTACCAGGTAACAAGATATTTCTTGAAGAACACCGTAAGTATCAGTGGGACGAAAAAACTGTGCAGTCAGACAAGCCGAGGGTTATTAAAGAGGACGATCATACCTGTGATAATTTTAAATATTTCTGTTTGTCTAACGCTAAGTTCCTCAATCTCAAAGTATAGGAGGTGGTGCAATGGGACTGATTGACCGTATCAAAAACATGTTTCGGAAAGGAGGTGCTGCCATGGGAGTTATCCAATCATTAGGCAGTATTACAGATCACCCTAAAATTAATATTGACCCCGAAGAATACCGCCGAATCGACATTGACCGGCGGTATTTTAGTGGCAAATTTAAAGATATCGTTTATCGCAATACTTATGGTGATCAAAAGCAGCGACCGTTTATTACGCTAAACATGATGAAACTTGTTGCACAACGGTTTGCAAGCCTGCTGTACAATGAGAAAAGCACGATTACAGTCGAGACACGTAAGCCTAAGACTGATGATAATGGCGAGAAAATAACATATGACGAGCCAGACAAGGCTAATGTATTTGTCCAAGGTGTACTAGACTCAAACGATTTCGATAAGAATTTTGAGCGTTATCTTGAGAGTTGTGTTGCTATGGGCGGACTTGCAATTAGGCCGTACGTTGATATGAGTACCGGCGAGGTCAAACTCTCGTGGGTTCAGGCACCTAATTTCTTTCCGCTAAGGTCAAATACTAACGATATTACTAGTGCCGCAATCGCTACACCAAGTCAGCAGGCCGAGAACGGCAAGACAGCTTATTACACACTGCTGGAGTTCCACGAATGGACGCCAGATGATTATGTCATTACCAATGAGTTGTATCGCTCAGAGGTCAAGGGTACAGTTGGCGTTAAGTGGCCGCTCAGTCAACTATACGAGGGGCTAGAGCCAGAGACTCATATCAAGGGGTTAAGTCGGCCACTGTTTATCTATCTCAAACCTGCAGGGTTTAACAACAAGAGCCTTGTTAGTCCACTTGGCGTTGGCGTATGTGATAACGCATTGTCAACGCTTAGCCAGATTAACGATACGTATGATCAGCTCAATTGGGAAGTTAAGATGGGTCAGCGACGTGTGGCAGTTCCCGACAGTATGGTTCGAGTTAACTACAATGAGGCAACTGGCAAGGTCGAGAAACAATTTGATGAGGATCAAAATACATTTTTATCAACCGGTAGTATGGACGACCCTAAAGTTACCGATTTGACCACACCTATACGTGGCCAAGAATATATCACGGTACTCAATCAACTACTTAAAACGTTGGAAATGCAAACAGGTCTATCAGTTGGAACATTCAGTTTTGACGGCCAGTCAGTAAAAACAGCTACTGAAGTAGTTAGCGAAAACAGCATGACCTATCAAACGCGCAATAGCCACCTAACAATGGTTGAACGAGCGGTTCAGGAGCTTGTCGTTACGATTTGTGAGTTAGCGCAAGCTACTGATTTTAATGGCAACAAGATTTACACCGGCACAATTCCAACAATTGATCAGGTCAGTATTGATTTCGACGATGGTATCTTTACCGATAAAGGCGTCAATGCTGATTACTGGATTAAGCTAGAGGCAGCGAAGATGTGCCCTAAATGGCAAGCGGTCATGCATATCTTAGGTGTGACCGAGACCGAGGCCAAGCGTATGGTTGTGGAAATCAACGATGAAACAATTGACCAAACACCGCCAGAAACTAACCCAATGTTTGACCCGACTAGTGATGATAGTAGCAGTAAAGACGGTGATTAGTTATGAAGACTTCACCACACCAGCTTGATTTAGCAACCAGCCAAATACAAGATGTTTATCAAGCACTCGAGCAAGAGATATTTGAGATGTTTTGCGACCGGCTGAAATCTAAGGGCTTGACTGAGGATAATGTGTTACAGTGGCAGACTCAAAAATTAGGCGAGTTACATTTGGTAAATAGCGAGACCATTAAACTGGTGTCTAAGGCAACTGGTATCGCTAGGCCGCTAATTGCTAAGCTATTTAATGATTTGGGCGTCCAAGTTTATGAGGACTCAGTTAATCGGATTAAGCAAGACAAGGGGTCCGCTAGCTCAACTAATGTAATTGATGCGGTTATGAGTGGCTATGTTAAGCAGATCTTTTTAGATTTGGATAACAACGTCAACCAGACGCTTATCACTACCAATTTTGGCGAGCATACGCCAGTTACTGATACTTATCAGCAGATTATCAAGGAGACAACTGGAAAGGTCATAGCAGGCCTTAAAACGCCAGATAAAGTATTAGCTGAAACCGTATATAAATGGCGTGATGCTGGTTTATTGTCCGGCTTTACTGACAAGGGCGGCCATCATTGGACGATTGATAGTTATGCACGGACTGTTATCGGTACGACAGCTAGTCGTGCATTCCAAGCGGCGCGTGATCAGGCTGCGGAGGATAACAACATCGACACATTTGTCATGAGCAGTCACCCAGCAAGCCGGCCAGCCTGCGCACCAATTCAGGGTAAGCTAGTAACGACACAGCCGAATGGCTTTTATGCTGCCGACGAGTGGTTTGAGCCATTAGACAATCATGGATACGGAAGCCCCGGCGGCACGTTTGGCATTAATTGCCGTCACATTAAGTGGCCATATATTCCCGGTGTTAACAGCAATAATCAGCCACAATATGATGCTGCTATGGCGATTAAAAATGGCAATATTCAGCAAAAGCAGCGTGGCCTTGAGCGTGATGTTAGACGATACAAAAACATGCAGCAGCTGGCTACCGACCTAGAAGATGATATCGGAGTTAAAAAATATAGTCAGCTAGTTCGTGGTCGTCAGGCAGCACTCAGGCAGTTAGTCAATCAAAATGGCTTTTTAGCAAGAGATTACTCAAGGGAAAGATCGTTTGGTTATTCATCACGAGAAACCTCAATAATCAAGAAGCGTTCCTCTGTCAATGAGCAAATGTTCAACAGACATATTGTTAATACACATGAGTATGTAGATCACTGGAAAAACCTGTATAATAAGGCTGTAAAGCGTGCTGCTAAGTCTGGCAAAGATACCAGTTTAGTTAAACACTATTCACCAAGCGAGCTATTTATTACAGAGAAAAAAGCAAGCGAACTTGTTAGCCAGTACGGGATATTAGATTTAACTACTAGAACAAGATCGTTTGAGCACACTAGTAATATTGGCATTTATGTTGATGAGAAAACGGGCGAAAGATTACCAACAAGATTTGGTTTGATCGTCTATCGAAAAAACGGCTTTCACATTCGACCGCTTGATCCAAGAAAGGAGCATATTAATGACTGATAAAATTGATATTAACGATTTCTATGACTTAGCCACTCATGTGGAGAGCCACTATGCTAATGTGCTTCTTAAAAGTGGTCGAAAGTTCAAAAACGTTTATATAGAGGTAGTTGATGAGTTCGACGAAGGTCCGGGAATCGTTATGAATGTACACGGTAAAATGATTGATGCGGTTGCTCCGGAGATTGAATCTATTGAAATAATTGATTAGCACTTGCAAACATTGTAAGTGCTATTTTTGTACCTGAAATTAACAAATTCGACCTAAGTATGTCGGTAAACTGCTTATTTTTTATACCCAATTCGCGGTCGTACCGCGTCAAAAAATACGTGAGGGAGACGCAAAAAATGAAAAGAGAAGAATTAAAGGCTGCAGGTTTATCAGATGAATTAATTGAAAAGGTCATGGCAATGCATGGCGCGGATATTAATGAGCTAAAAGGTCAGATCACTCAGCTTGAAACTGAAAAAGGCAGTTTGAATGACCGAATCAGCGAAAGTGATAAGCAGATGGAAGCCTTGAAGAAATCTCACAAAGGGGATGAAGAGCTCCAGAAAGAGATTGATAAGTTGACGGCTGATAACAAGGCCAAAGACGAGGAAATGACTAAACAGCTAACAGAAGCCAAGATTGGTTATTTGACAGAGCTTGGCTTGACTAAGGCTGGCGCCAAGAATATCAAGGCCACATCAGCCTTGCTAGACAAGACTGCATTGTCGCTCGACAAAGATGGCAACGTTTCTGGGCTTGATGACCAGATTAAGGCTTTACAGGCCGGGGATGATACTAAGTTCTTGTTTGGCGATGTGGCAGAACCAGCTAAACCAAACACACCAACAATTACGGTTGCTGGTAATCCAACGCCAAATGGTAGTGAAACACAAAAGACGATGGTAGAAAAAATTCAAGAAAGATTAGGAGAAAAATAATATGACAGTAGTTTTAGACAGCAAAGACCTTGCAACAATTGACCAAGAATTGCGTGCTGGGTCACAGGTTTGGGACGTTTTAACACAAGGAGCCAAGAGTATTACTGCAGCCGATTTTGTCGGTGCCAATGAGGTACGTGTTAACAAGATGTCCGGATTTGTGGACGCAACTCAATATAAGCGTAATGCTGATAACGAGCGCCAGCAAATCAGTATTGAAAAAGAAACGGTTAAGCTTACTCACGAAGATTGGTTTGGTTATGACGTTGACCGTTTAGACCAATCAGAAAGCGCAGCATTAACAATTAACAACATTGTTACGGAACACCGGCGCTTAATTACTATTCCACATCGCGATAAGGTAGCAGTTCAAGCGTTGTTTGATAATAATGGCAAAAAAGTCGGAGATACAATCACTTCGGACAACGTGCTAGAAGCCTATGATACAGCTGAAGAATACATGACTGATAACGAAATCGGTGGTGGCTATGTGATGTTTGTTTCTGCCGCATTTTACAATGCATTGAAGAATGCTAAGGGCGTTTCTAAGTCGTTTACCACTAATCAAATGGCTATTAATGGTATTAATCGCACCGTTGCGCAACTTGATGGTGGCGTGCCAATCTTAAAGGTTGCTAAAAACCGCTTAGTTGGTACTAGCATTAAAGATACAGTTAACTTTATCTTGACACCATTAACTGCGATTGCACCAATTATCAAGTATGGCACAGTTGACACTATCAGTGCTGATTCTGATCGGTCTGGCTATCGTGATACTATCAAGGGCTTAGACTATTACGATGCAATTGTATTCGAAAATGCTAAAAAGGCAATTTATATTGGTGCAACACCGGCAGTGGCGGTGGGTTAATCATGGCAAAGTTTAAAGTATTAAATAAATTTCGTGATATCGAAACAAAGAAAATCTACGAACCCGAATCAGTGATTGAATTAACTGTTAAGCGGTCTGAAGAGGTTGCCCAAAATCTAGATGACACCTATCTAGAACGCGTCAAGGAAGACGACGTCAAGGCTGAAAAACCAGTCGCTGAACCTGATAAAGGTGAAGATAAGGAGCAATAGCTATGGCATATATCACACAGCAAGAATATGTGACTGCCATGCATGTTATCGAGGCGCCTAATGGATTCGATGAGCTCCTTGAATTAGCCAGTATGTACGTCGATGACGCAACAAATGACTATTACCAGTTCAACAAGATTGATGATGACAAGTTTACATTGCGGGTATTTCGTTTTAAGCGTGCGGTGATGTTCCAAATTAAATATATGGCTGATACCGGCTATAAAACACAGCGTGATTATCACAATGCCCAAGTGCAATCAACTAGCCAGTCAATCGGCAAAACGTCAGTCAGCCGCACGTTTAGCAGCTCAAATGCCAATGAGAGCGGCGGTATATTGTGTGACGAGGCGCTGAAGTCGCTTGCTGGCGTTGGACTGACCTATCGAGGAGTGATGCATGTATGATGGGCGGATTATTAACGATTGACCCCAATTGGCTGGTGCACTCGATTATTGTTTATCCAAAAATAGGTGAAGATGATTACAATGCCCCGATTTATGGTGAGCCAGTGACTTATGATCATGTCCGGATGGATCTAACCAAACAGTACGTTGGTACAGGTGGAGACAGGCAGTTAACTGCTAATGCGACAGTCTTTTTATTTGCTCAATTTACTACCAATTTCCCAGCTGATATTGATGACAAGTGGCTTAATGCAAAGGTTGTTACATTTGACAAACACAGTTATCTAGTTTCTAATTGGTCATTACTATGCCAGCCGGAGTCAGCCGCACCATTCTCAATCGAATTGGAGTTGATTTAATGAGTAATGTTTCACTTGGTGTTAAAGTTGATAGCTCACGATTAATGCGCAAGCTTAATCCTGTAGCTTTTAAGCGAGGTCGATTTGCATTAGCGACTCAGGCTAGCGCCGATATGAACCAATTTGTACCAATGAAAGAAGGCTATTTACGTAAGTCTAATATAATTCCAAGAGATGGTTCATATATTGAGTACACCATGCCGTATTCCAGCCGTATGTTTTACGGTGATCCTGGTTGGCAGTATACGACCCCTGGCACTGGGCCGCGTTGGGATAATGTTGCTAAAGCTCGATATATGGGGAATTGGAAACGGGCGTTCGTGAAAGGAGCTGGGCTTAAATAGATTTTCCAGAGCAGTTAAAGAAAGCTATTGTGGCGCTTAATTTGCCGATTAAAACTAAGCTGGCAGTCCCAGGCACTGATGAGGGCGCGTTCCTTTATGCGGTGCCAGGAGGTCAAGTTATTAGCGAAGATATGGCAGGCAATCTCGATAAAGAACTAAATTACGAATACACAATCAAGTCAAAGTCGGCTGAAAAAGCTAATGACCAATTGTGGCAAGTGACTAGCTTTATCGAGGAGTTAAGTAGCCTACCGAGCGCCAATAATAGCTATCAATTTGAAGATATCAAAGTAACCAGTCAGCCGAGCCAGTCTAAAGCAGATGAGCAAGGCTATTTTTATTGGCTTGTAAGCTTACAAGCGAGATTAACGATTTTTAAGGAGGAAAATAATAATTGAAAAATAAAAACGCGCTACGTAAACATTTTGTCGCACCTTGGACGTCTGACGACAAGAAGCCTTCCGAAGATGACTATTTGCCATTAGCGGCTAATATCCAATCGATCGAAGATGATTCTGATGAAGATACAGAAGACTCTGGATTTTATGACGGTGATGGTAGCAAAGAAACGACTATTAATGGCCGTACTGAAAAATGGAAGGTATCTGGGTATAATGATCCGGACGATAAGGCTCAAGCGTTGATTGCTGGAATGCGCCGCAATACAACTGATGACGGTCGTAAATTGTGGCACAAGATTGTCAATGTCAACGGCGAAATTGATGAGGGTATTGCTAAAGCCATGGATATCAAAGCGGGCGGTGGTGACGCCACAGACTACGAAGCGTTTGAATGCAGTCTGAATTTTGTCAGCACACCAACAGTTACACCAAAAGATACAACGCCAGCAGTTACACCCAAAGACGCAACGCCAGCAGGCTAATTAAATATTAACGATTAAGGGGCGGTGAACTATGTTTCGCCGTCCCTTATTTTTTAGGAGGAAACAAAATTGACAGAAAAACTAATTCTTGATTCCAGCATTATCTCTATCCCAGTCGGTGTCCGCTCCAAGAAAGATCCTAATAAGATCATTGATTTTACGCTTAATTATGACATGAGTGATACAGCCATTTCTAAGCTTGGAACTGAACGGAAAACGATTGAAAAGCAACTTGCTCAAATCGGTAAGGAATACGGTAATATCACCGAAGATAATTTAAATGAAGACAATTTTGCTGACGCTTTACACATGATCGTTGCCAAACTCAAAACGCTATTTGACCAAGACTTTGGTGCTGGAATGTATGACAAAATTTCTAGCGCCAGTGATGGCAATAGCTTTTTCAACATGTTTGAGCTATATAGCAAAGCTCAAGATATTATCCAACAGAAAATTAACGATAAGTCAAAGCGATTTCAGAAAAGGTCTGATAACAAAAAGCAGAAATACCTCAAAAAGCATCATAAATAGTGAGGTGGTCTAATGTTCCTACTTTATGAAGAATTACCGAGGAACGTTGATTTAAGCGGTGTTAAATATGAATTGAATTTAGCTTTTGATAGTGTGTTATACGCATTAAAGGCAATAAGCGACCCTGATTTGACTGATAAAGACAAATTAGAGTCATTTTTAAACATCTTGATTATTGGACATCTTCCATCAGAGGACGTTTGGCTTGATTTATACGATCAAGTCATCAACTTGCTTTCTGATGCGAGTCCTGAAACAGCGGTGCCAACTGATCTGAATGGTAATCCGATAAAAATAAAGTCTAATCAACCCAATATTAAGACTTATGATTCTGATTTTGATGCGCAGATGATATATGCAGCTTTTAAGCAGGCTTACGGGATTGATTTGATTGATCAGCAAGGTAAGCTGCATTGGTATAAATACCAAGCACTGCTTAATGCCTTACCTGAGAATACGATGTTTTATCAAGTCAGAAATATAAGAAACACTAACTTATCAGATATCAAAGACAAAGAACAGCGGCACACAATGGCTAAGCTCAAGGAGCAAGTGGCCTTGCCAGATGAATATGTAGAAAAGGAGGGCGATATGAGTGGCAGCTGACGGAACAGTAAAAATTTTGATCAACGCTGATGGCAGGAATGCTATTTCAACGGTTAAAGACTTAGCCACTGCAATGGGGCTAGTTAAGATTGCTGGTAAAGCATGGGATGTTGTTAAAGATTCTATGAGCGGTGCTATTTCACGGTTTGATACGCTGAATAAGTATCCAGTCATGATGAAAGCTCTTGGTTATGCGTCTGATGACGTCACTAAGTCAGTTAAAACTTTAAATGAAGGTATTGATGGATTGCCTACCAGCTTGGATAGTATTTCCAGTTCAGCCCAGCAATTAGCGCCATTAACTGGTGGTGCCGATAGTGCTGCCAAGTCAGCAGTTGCCCTCAATGATGCATTCTTGGCTAGTGGCGCTGGAGCCGCTGACGCAAGTCGTGGATTAGAGCAATATACTCAAATGATGTCTACAGGCAAAGTCGATTTAATGAGTTACCGGACGCTACAAGAGACCATGCCAGTATCCTTGCGCAAAGTTGCTAATGCCTTTGGTTATACCGGCAAGTCAGCTGAGAACGACTTATTTAAGGCTCTGCAGGGCGGTCAAGTGACTATGGATCAACTCAATGACAAATTTATTGAGTTGGATAAGGGCCAAAATGGGTTTGCCGACTTAGCACGTAAAAACTCTGTCGGTATCCAAACATCGATTGATAACGTCAAAACAGCTGTAGTCAAAGGTGTTGCTAGCTCTATCTCGGCTATTGACCAGGGACTGCAAAATGCAGGTGTCGGTAAGATTGCAACGCTGCTTGACTCGTTAAAGGGCGTTGTTAACAATACTTTCAAATCGGTAAACGGAGCAATTACTGGTGCCATTCCTGGTATCATTCAATCGTTCCAGCCGTTCCAGTCGCTAATTATGAATATAAAAAATCAAATGGCTCACATTGGAGACGGCAATAAGCTATCGAGTTTGTCAGCTATTTTTGATGGTGTGACCGCAACTGTTAAAGTCTTGATGAATGCGATTGCTGGAATTGCTAATGGTGCCTTTGTGGCACTGATTGGCGTTGTCGATAAAGTCGGTGGGGCGTTCAACAAAGTATTTGATAGTGGTTCAACATCAAAAATGTTTGGCGGATTGCAACAAGTTATTAACGACTTGGCGGCAGCGGTTGAAATTGCATTCGGCAAGATTGGCGATGTTATTGAAGCAGTACCTTGGGAACAAGTTTTTACGGCCGCTAAAAATGCAATTAATGGTTTTGTGACCGTCTTAAAAACTGTATCTGGGATTCTTAAGTCAGCGCTAAATAACGATATAGTTAAATCATTTGGTGTAGCAGTGGCTGCGATGTTTGTTGCGTTTAAGGGTTATAAAGTTGTTACTTCGGCGGTGGCCAGCATTACGGGTGTTGTTGGTACTGTAGGTAAGGCAGTTACAGCAATGAAAGAAATGGGTGGCGCCGTTAGTGCGTTGAAGACTGGCTTTAGCATGATTACCGGATTTATGGGTCCAGCCGGGTGGATTGTAGCCGGAATTGCAGCGGTGACTGCGGGACTAGTATTCTTCTTTACGAAAACGAAAACCGGCCAAGAGTTGTGGAAAACATTCGTTACTTGGCTAAAAGACGCCTGGCAAAATTTATCAGACGTTGCTACTGCAGTTTGGTCAGCAATCACCGATGCCTTTAGTGGTGCAGTTGATGGTATTAAATCAGCCTGGTCGTCAGTTACTGATTTCTTTAGCGGATTATGGTCGAGTATTTCCAACGGTGCCGGTGCGGCTGCCGATGGCGCTAAATCAATCTGGAGCGGACTTGGCGATTTCTTTTCAAGTTTATGGCAAGGCATTACTGGTACGGCCACCACTGTTTGGACTGGTATCACTGACACACTATCCAGTGTTTGGCAGGGAATCGTTCAGGTCGGCCAGAATCTCTGGGGGACGTTTGGTGATTCGTTAACGCAAATCTGGAACGGGATAGTGCAGGTAGCTCAATCAGTCTGGGACTTACTTAAGTCGGTTATTATGGCCCCGATTCTTTTAATTGTTGATCTCATCACTGGTAACTTTGGCCAAATTGCAACTGATATGTCGATGATCTGGCAACACATTGTGGCAGATGTTCAGGGCATCTGGACAGGGTTAACAACGTATTTTAGTGGTGTGCTAAGTTTTATTGGCACATATTTCAGCACTATTTGGACCGGTATTTCTACGTTTGCAATTTCCATTTGGACAAACATTTCAAACTTTTTCATTAATATCTGGAATGGAATTGTATCAGGCGCTCAAGCCATTTGGCAGGGGCTTTTGTCGTTTTTGATTAACCTGATGATGTCAATTTACACTGGTGTCACTTCAGCGTGGAACAATATTAAATCAGGAGTCATTAATGCTGCTAATGCAATTAAGAATGGTGCAATCAATGCCTGGAACGCAATGACTACTGGTATTCAAAACTTTGTAAACAACCTTCGCTCTTGGGTTCCGGCTCAATGGAATGCCATGAAAGCTAACGTTGTCAATATTGCTAACGGAATCAAATCCGGTGCAATCAATGCCTGGAACGCAATGACTTCAGGCGTTAAGCGAATTGTCGGCAATATTAAAAACGCGTTTAATGTTTTGCGCCATTTTGATTTAGGCGCAGCTGGTCGAGCTATCATGGAAAGTTTCCATAAAGGATTAACTGACGCTTGGGGCAAAGTTAAAAAGTTTGTCGGTGGTATTGGCGACTGGATCCGGAAACATAAAGGCCCAATCAGCTATGATAAAAAGCTCTTAATTCCAGCTGGTAATGCAATTATGAACGGCTTAAACAAAGGGCTAGCTAAGTCATTTGAGAGTGTTAAGACAACAGTATCCGGTATGGCGGATAAATTAGCGGATGACGTTAATTCTGCACTTGACGTTTCCAAATTTGGCAATACCTCACTTACATTTGCCGCTACCGTACCAACGGCTGAAACTTTGACTGCTAGTGGTTTTAAACAATTGCCTAGTAGCTCGACAATCAATAATTACACGACAAATAACGCCGGCTCAAGTAATCGAGATGCAACGCTAGAAATTCACGTACACGCCAACATTGGCCAACGAGAATTAGTCAATGAGATTGCTGATCCAATCAGGGTCAAACTTGACCAAATTGCTAAGCAGCAACGTCGACTAGGCGGATATAGATAGGGGGACAAAATGAGTGCAGTAACATTTAATGGATATGATCTATCAAAGTTAATTAAAGTACACTGGGACATTGATCCCGAAATCTTGCCGGCAGTCGATGACCGTACAACCACAGTAGGCGACCGTAATGGGTCGCTTTTTTTGCACCGTCGAATTGGTGAGCGTGTCATTACTATGGGTTACACGATGCTCAACGCTGATGAGGCTAAACGCCAAGAACTAACGCGGGCGTTGAATGTCAGTGAGCCCAAACAACTTATTTTAGGCAAGCAGCCTGACCGATATTACATGGCAATGCCAAAGGGCGATATCTCACGTGGTACCAAAGGCTGGAACGACTGGTCAACAATCGACTGGATAGTATATGAGCCATACGCCCACTCGTTAGCCACGCAGACGGCTGACAACAAGCCATACAAGGACGTGCCAGTGAACCTGCTTACCGATTCTGGGTTTGAATCAGGAAATGTCCCAGCAAACTATGCTTGGGGTGACGGTAAATTGCTTGATAGGGGTTTACGTGTATGTGGGGAAGCTGAAACACTCCCATCACCAATGAGTAAATTCATGCTTCAAGTTGGAAATTATAGCTCGGATTCAACGTTGCAACAAGACCAATATGCTTATTATCCAATCACACCTGTCATTATAAAAAATGGCGAAACGTGGACATATAGCTACTACTACGCAACTGCAGGTTCAGCAACTGGACAAGCGTCTGACTATTTGATGCTAGACGATATAAATCCACTTTTTGCCTTGTCAATGGGGCATGACGCACGGAATAACTCTGGAGGTCAGACTACTTGGCATCGATTTGTAAAAACGTGGACAGCGGACAGAGACGTCACAGTAACCGCTTTGCGCTTTGGCTTTATTAAAACATCAGCGAGTCCGGGCTGGCTATGTATTGATAACATTAAATTAGCAAAAGAGCACACCGCTTCTCCATGGTCACCTAACCCAGCTGAACCTGAATACTATTCCGAAACAATCACGCTCACTAACAACGGCACAGTGCCAACACCTTTACACGTTACTGCTGAGATGAGGTCTGACAATGGTTTTTTAGGGCTTACGTTAGACGACAACCCGCCATATCAAGTCGGTAACCCTGATGAGATTGACGGTGTGATGTATGACCCATCACAGATGTTAGTGCCAGATATGCCAGCGTTAGCTGAGTATGCAATCAATGACGCCAAATATCAGGTTATCCCGCCAAGTCAGGGTGTCATGAAGCAACAGGGCTCACTTCAGCAGACGTCTGATAAGCATATCAGTGCTAAAGACTTTGGCCCAACGCCGTCAGTCAAAGGCCCACGGGGACCAGCAATGATATATGCCTTGCCAGCCGATAATGAGGGCAATAAAGGTGCTAAAAATTGGACTTTTCGCGTCCATGATGGCTTTGGGTCGTTGCGTAATAAACCGCGCGATGTCGGTCAGATTTGTGCCACTGTCTTGGATATCAATGGCAAGTCGATTGCGTCAATTATCATGGCTGATTTATCTCGAACCGGTAACGAGTTTTTACTAAGATTTGACGTCAACCAAAAACAAGTCCGCCTACAGCGCATGACGTGGAAAGACTGGGACGGCTCAGGGTTTACCACCCATTACTATATCCGTAAATCCGGCAATCAGTTTACTTTCGGCTGGGCACGTGACCCTAAATCTTACACATACGTGTGTGACGAGTTAGCTGACACCGAGGCTTATTATGTATCATTTAGCTTTTTAAAGTGGATGGACGTTCCCACACCAGCTTATTACGGCTTGGTTAACTGGAATTTCCGTAAGGACATGGTCGACGAATTTAAAAACCTGCCTAACTACTTTACTGACGGTGATTTAGTCAACTTGGATAGCAAGACTAATACACTGACAATCAATGATTATCCTGACTGGGACAGGGTTGATATTGCGTCCGAGCCACTACTACTGCAACCGGGTAAGTCAACACTAGGTATCGTGTACTCAACGTTTGCTAAGCCGCCAAAAGTGACGGTTGATTTTGAGGAGAGGTGGCTATAATTTGCGCTGGAATATTTTAGATCGTAACATGCATATCTTGCTATCGCCTGACACTAGAGCTGATGCAAGTCTGCCAATCTATCACGACAAGCAGACAATTGAGTTAAAAAATAACTGCGCTATCGGGACTTATGATTTTACAGTTAATCAACAAGACCCAGACGCTAAAGTTTTACAGTTAGGTAATTACATCAGCTTTGTTGACAAGTACGGTAAGACACGGCTTTACACGCTGATGTCGCACGACGGCGACGAATATGAGCAAACGTGGCATGCAGAAGATATTGGCCTTGACCTGATTAATGAAGTTGCTGACAAGTGGAAATACAATGAGCCGCATAGTTTTGCATGGTACGCCGAGAACTTATTGCTTTACGATTCTGGCTGGTCTATCGGTATTAATGAGATTAGTAACTTAACGCGATCGTTAACGTTTGACGGTCAATCAGATAGTGTCTTAACACGATTAGGTGACTTAGCCAATCAGTTCGATGGTGCCGAGATTGATTTTGAGGTTGAAATGAGCGGTTCAGCAGTCACCAAGCAAGTTATCAACGTATACAAAAAGCTAGGATCAGACTTGACTCAACAACGTTTTGTGGACGCAGTAAATCTTAAGGCGCTGACAAACAACGGCTCAATCAACGATCTACGCACTGCAATGATAGGGTATGGCTCAACACCTGACGATGCGGGCGAAAACGCGGAGCCTATCACGTTTGCCAATATCGAATATGACGACGGTCGTTACTTTACCCTTAAGGGTGACAAGACGGTTTGTGACCGAGTTGCGGGCCAAACATGGGCGAGAGCCGGCGCGTTTGACGCGACTAACAAAAATGCTTTAAAAGGCTATATTGTCGGTATTTATACGTACGAAACTAAAGACGCAAACGAACTTTTAAAACGCACAATAACTAATTTAAAAACGGTCAATGAGCCGCAAATTGGTTATGAAGCGGATTTATTAGACTTGCAAGCTGATATTGGCGACACAGTGCAAATCGCACATCGTCAATATAACCCACCAATTTATTTGTCCGCACGAGTCCAAGAGGTCGAGAACTGTTATACCGAGGCTGGGCAAGATACTGGCAAACTTGGCAATTATCAGATTCTAGAGTCAAATATTGACCCTCGTATCACGGATATGATCAGCAAGCTAGCAACTCAAAAAGCTAGCTATATTTGGTTACGTTATGCGGATGATGACAAGGGCAATGGTATGAGTTACTTGCCAACCGGCAAAAAGTATTATGCGATGGTTACCTCAATCGGTTCAGCGACGCCTAGTGATGATCCTGCTGATTATGCAGGCCACTGGATAGAGTTAGCCAAAGACGGTACACCGGGTAAAGCCGGTGCTGATGGTAAAACGCCGTACTTTCACACCGCTTGGGCTGATAGTGTAGATGGTAAGACTGGATTCAGCACAACGGATTCAGCTAACAAGTCATATTTGGGTACTTATGCAGACTTCACACAAGCTGGAAGCACTGATCCATCCGCCTACACTTGGAGTCTGATTAAAGGTGCTGATGGCAAAGACGGCGCTAATGGCAAGGACGGTGTAGCTGGTAAGGACGGTCTAGGTATAAAATCAACCGCTATTGCTTATCAATTAAGCTCAAGTGGCACAACCACACCAACTGGGACATGGTCAACCACTGTACCTACTTTAACTAAAGGTCAGTATCTTTGGACAAGAACCACGCTAACCTATACGGATAATACTACTAAGCCTGTTTATTCGGTTTCCTACGTTGCCAAAGACGGTAACAATGGGTCAAACGGTATTGCAGGTAAAGACGGCGTAGGTATTAAGAGCACAGTTGTTGAATACGTTGGTTCTACTAGCGGTACTACTAATCCTACTAGTGGCTGGACAGCAACAATTCCTAGTGTTCCTGGTGGTCAATACTTGTGGACGAGAACGACTTGGACTTACACGGATAACACCACCGAGCAGGGATTTATTCCTACCTTAATGGGTGCTAAAGGTGATAAGGGTGACCCAGGTAGTGACAACGTACCTTATGCGTATACACAAACGTCCACACCATCGTCACCTAAGCCGAAAGAAAATGACATCTGGTTTGTTGGGACTAACTGGCAAAACGCTAGTGCTATCAAGCGATACGTTGGGGGCACGTGGGTGACGGACAACTTTTCTCAGGCTGTTTTAAATATCAAGCAGCTCAATGCCGTACAGATTAACGGGTCAACGATTAGTGGTTCGATGTTTGTAAATAATTTTGATTTTTATGATGGAACTATGCATTACGTTGGTAGCATGAATATTGGTAATGCTAATTACACCGTTAATTACGATTTAACCGAAACGGGCGTGGACGACAAAAACGGTATCTTATCAATTTCTCCGCAAAGATTTTCCAACGCCATTTACCGAGGTAAAAGTACAGCGTCGCCAAAGATATTGGATACAAGTGTTGAGTTGTTTGGCGACACTTTGCAATTTGTCAAAAACACTAGTACCACAAGCTCACCTGTTTATCGCATTACCAATATGATGAGCGGCGATATCTATGATACTGGCTGGCAAAACCTAGTATTCATCGGTGGGGCAATTTCCAACCCGAAAGACCCTGCTGGCATTAGACGTATTGGTCGTACTGTATTTTTGCGAGGCTCACTTCGGTCGCCTAGAACTGCTGGCTATATCTGGTGTAATCTACCGCTGATTTTTAGGCCAACCGTAACGCAAAGATATACAGTTTTTGCTGAAAATAATAACCAATATCGGATGATTTTTTGGATCGCAAAAGACGGTAATATCCGCACGGAATACAACGAGGTTGACGCCAATTGGTACTGGTTATCAGGCATTAATTGGCAAATGGATAAACCAGATGAGGAGGGCTATTAATGCGCAAAGAGACTAAGACGATTTTTATCTATCCGACTGACGGGGTTTGGCAAGGACAAATGGAAGCTATCAACGATAGTGTTGATATCCCAGACGGATATACAGACATTCAGCCGCCGCAACCAGCCTTTAAAGTTAAATTTATTGACGGTAAATGGGTTGAGACTGCTACTGAGGACGAGATTAAATCAATGACGTTGAGTGACGATGATACTCCTGAGCCAACGCCTGAGCGGTTGATGATTGCCCAATTAACATTAAAGATTGCAAAGCTGGAGGCTAAAAATGAGTGATTATGATCAGGTTAAACTTTTTTACAGCTGGGGAATCAATATCAAGCCGTATGTGGGTCTGATGATAAGTGAGGATGAATACGAAGAAATTATAAAAAAGGGGGAATAGTTATTGCACACGTTTTTAGGGTTTACGATAGGCGAATGGGCGGCTATCATAGCGATCGTCAGCGGCGTGTTTGCTGGGTTGAATCATATGTTAAAGTCGTTCAAAGATTCAATCATGGAGCCGTTCAATGAACAGATGAACAATTTGTCCAAGTCAATTGATAAGCTGACGGAAAGCTCGGTTCATGAGCACCACGTCTTTGACCGTCGGCTTGATAAACACGACAACATGCTGGTTCGCCATGAAGCCGAGATTGGCTTTCTGTATGATAAAAATGGATTGAAACGGAGAAAAAACGATGAAGATTAATTGGAAAGTTAGATTGCTGAGCAAGAAATTCTGGTTGGCCATTGTGCCAGCTGTTTTATTGCTTTTACAAGCAGTAGCTACACCATTCGGTTATAAATGGAATTTTGCTGATTTGGGCGTGCAGCTAACTGGGATTATTAATGCCGCCTTTGCAGTGTTAACTATTCTTGGTGTGGTCGTTGATCCGACTACTGCCGGCGTTTCTGATAGCGCACAAGCATTGCAGTACGATAAATTGAAGGAGGACAAATAATGGTAGTTTACGATAAAACATATGCGTTAGGCGCTAATGAGGGCTCATCAGCACGTGCATCCAATCAGTACATCATTTTACATGATACTGGCAATGCCAACAACGTGGGCGCAAACTCCGCAATTAACGAGGCCAGCTATATGAAGCGCAACTGGCAATCAGCATATACCCACGCTATTGCTGGCTGGGATAGAGTCTATATCATCGGCGAGCCGGGTTATGTAGCGTATGGCGCTGGTAGTCCAGCAAATGAGCGGTCACCATTTCAAATTGAGTTAGCCCGTTACTCGGACCGTAATCTAGCGTTGAAAGCTTATGCCAACTGGATTAATGCGGCCCGGGAATATGCGGCTAAATACGGTATTCCACTCACTTTAGACGGTGCTGGTAATGGCGTTAAAACACACAAGTGGGTATCAGATAACTTATGGGGTGACCACCAAGACCCATATGCTTACTTACAAAGTATTGGCATTAGTAAAGCTCAATTAGCTAGTGATATTGCTCACGGCGTCGGCTCAACGGTATCAGCAAAGCCCACCACTCCGAGCGTTGCAAAATCTGCAACTGTCGCACAACCGGCCTATGCTTTACGTGCCTTAAACGCTAGTTGGTTACCTAACGTGGTCGGAAAAAACGACGTTAACAGTAATGGTTATGCGGGCGTTCCTTATCAAAAACACGACTATCTGACTGTATCCGTGCCGGGCGGTTGCCAATATCAAGTCCACATCTTGGGCGGTGGTTGGTTGCCTATGGTCAGTGGGTCTAATAAGGCTGACTTAGTTAACGGTGCTGCTGGTGTCGGTGGTAAAGTTATTGATGGTATCCGCATCAAGGGCAATCAGCATACCGTTAAATATCGCGTGCAAACAACGCAGCGGTCAGGTTGGCTTGATACAGTAACTAACTTAAGTGATTATGCCGGCTGGTACGGCGAGCCTATCGATCGATTGCAAGTCTGGATCTAAACTCGTCGATTTCGACTGGTTTAAACTGTTGACAAATTTTCATTAAAAAGGCAATCTATTAACATTGCACCACCTATGTAAACACCAAAAGTACGAGCTAATCCATTTAACGATTAAAGCCTATCTCTTAATTGAGGTGGCTTTTTTATTTTGCATTAAGAGATTGATATAATAAAATTATAGTGTGCTGTTGTATATAAAGAAGCTTTTAAAATCAGCTGAAAGTGTTGACTAAGATTGGTCAACAATGTATCATGAACTTGTAATTATTATCTCATGAGGAGGCTTCGATATGGCAACTAAAAGTTTTCAGACTGACTATAGTTTCAATACTAAGTCTAGTAGTAAGCTGATTGAAGCTATGGAAAAGTCAAAAAGAGTTACGCATAAAATTACGCAGCCAGTTGAACAAATACGTAGTAAGGAAGAGGTCAACATTTTTATTAGTTCACTTCTAGCTAGAAAGTAGGGCTTTGTATTGGTGCTTAAAGTCGTACAACTTCTAGACTTAATTGATTCAGATGAAATGCCAGATGAGGAGCTTAAAAAGCTCCTTTTTACGTTCGAATGTAAAACTGTACTTGGTGAAGAGAGTGACGTACAGTATTTTTTGAGAGAAAAAGCGGTTCAGTTTGACAAAATGGCATTGTCAAGAACCTATTTAGTTTTTTCTTCTTATCACGACAAACCATATATATGTGGATATTTTTCAATTACAATAAAGTCTTTGATAATCCCGAAGAGAGTTTTTGCTAAACTAAGTAATTCTTTAAAACATCGCTTGATGGGGATGGGACAAAAGACTGAGCAAGCTAATTATGAATGTAAGGGCTATCTTATTGGACAGCTTGGGAAAAATTATAGTGAGACAGCTAAAACGGCTGGAATGATTAGTGGTGACGACTTGCTTGAGTTGGCTTACGATAAGATTAGAGAAAGTCATAGAATGGTCGGTGGCAGAGTATTACACCTCGAATGTGATGATATTCCAAAGTTGAAAGACTTTTATTCCCGAAATGGGTTTGTTGAATTGGAAAATTATGAGTCAAAAAATGGATTACGTCTATTTGTAAAAACGATGGATAAAGTATTAAAGCATTCTTAGATTTCAAAACGTAGTTGCTTAGCCCATCTCATAGTTGAGGTAGGCTTTTTATTTGCAAACTCAATCTAACATCTCACTTAGACTTTGCAAATTTCGGCGATATTCTAAAAGTTTGCGTATATGTATGTGAGCGCCTGATTAACGCTCAGATTTTTGGTGGCCATCTTTTAGGGCAAGGGTGGCTGTTTTTATTTAGTTGCACGTTAGTTGCACAAAAGTAGCTAAATGCATTGTATACCAACGATACACGAATCTCTCCTTCTCCGTTATGATTTTTACAATGAATAACATTAGTGGTACAAATGCTTACATAACAAGCATTTGTACCATTTTTGTTTTACAGGGATATGCATAGTTTTGACAAAATGTGCAGTCAAAATGCAGTCAAAAAATGGCTCTTCGTCAACTGAAGTTGATAGAATATTTTCTAAGTAGTTAGACTAAAATTGGTCTAGCTGCTTTTTTCTATGCCCATTTTATCTTTCGTGGTTCATGTGACCACAGTATTTCTAATTTAATTCGATTAATGTAATTATTGTAATTTCTAAAGCCATAAGCAGTATTTTTGATCTTCTTAATTCGACCGCTAGTTGCCTCTAAGAAACCATTTGAATAAGATGAATCAGCAGCGTTTAGGACTTGGTGACGATACTTTTTAAAAGTTCGAACAGTTGTGTCTAGTGGCATAAGTAAAAAGATGTTCTGGTGGAAAATGTATTGCAGAATCAGTTGCTTTTAAGAACATGTTGCAGTAGTTAAAGTGCGTTTTATTTTTAGTCAAAAAATCATATGTCACCATCTCAAAGCGGAATTACGGTAAATTAATAGTCTGTTAGATATTACTCTGGCTAAAAACCAGCGATTGTCTAACAGACTATTTTGTGGTTATTTAGTTGTTAAATGGTTTTAACTTGTATGAGTTAAGCAGTTAGTACGTTGTTTATCTCAACCTGGTAATGCGTTAAAAGGGCAGTCTAAACCCTAGAGTAATGAGGACAATACCTTTAATACACCATCGTCATTATTAGAAACGGTTAAGTGTTGGGCGGCTTGTTTTACTATTGGTCGGGCATTGGCCATCGCATAACTATGAGGAGTCACTGTCAGCATACTTAGATCGTTTTCATCGTCACCAAAAGTCATGATTTCGTTGTTAGCAATCCGATATTTTTCTTGAAGTTGTTGGAGGCCATGAGCTTTGTTAACGCTGCGCTCGCTAATTAGTTGTGTATTGAAGCCTGCTGTTTGGCTAGCTAGACCAGGTGGGAGTAATTGCTGTAAAGTTTTAATTTTGCCATCAAAATCAACATGGTCGCTAAAAGTTATGCCGATACTGGTGATTTGGTCTTGCAATTTCTCTGGTGTGACGTTAACTAGCTCAGGAACACGTTGAAGATGGTTGTAATAGTGATAGGTCAAATCATAAGCAGCTTGGGAAATCCGTTGGTCTACGTAGGCCGATTTAACACCAACGACTAGATGTTCTGCAATATCAGTGGCGGCAAATTGTTGTTGAATCGCTTTTAAAATAACTGTGACTGCTTGAGTGGGCATGTCTTGAATTGAAAGTGGTTGTCCATGACTATAAACAACTGCACCATTCTGTGTCACAAAATCCATTTCCGTTTGAAACTCGGCGAACTGATCTTGCAGCCTTTGGTATTGCGAACCGCTGGCGGAAACGACATGAATATTTCGCGCACGTAATTTATTTAAAATTTGGCCAAAACGTTGATGATCATAAGTATTTTGATCGTTTAAGAAAGTGCCGTCCATATCAAAAGCAACTAGTTTAATTGTCATATCTTGCTCTCCAACCTCTATAAATAATTCAAATCATGATTAACCGTTATCATAACACTTTCCTTGTCCTAATAGGAGTTGCCCTGGCATTAAATCTAAAAAATTCAGGTTTCTGGTTCAATCAGATTATTTTCTTGCTTGGTTTGAGGCGCTGTCTCTGTCCAAATAGTTGAATTGTTGGCCTAAACAGATTAACTCCTAATAAAAGTCAGTCAGCAGGTCAAATCTTTTCTTATTAAATCAATTATTTACAAGTAGCTAGCTTGATTTACATTCTTATAATTTGATTAGTCTAAAAGTATAAAAATACTTGTAAATAAATTAATTAGCCGGATTTAAAATTGAAGTGCAACACCTAAATGACTAGACCAAAAAGGCCATGAAGACCTATTCTTATAGTTACCACAC
>NZ_RHOT01000034.1 GCF_003946675.1 Lapidilactobacillus gannanensis
TCAAGACGAAAACCTCTCTCATTGTTTAGTGTTGGAACTTCAATGATACCTGATTTTTCGTCTTGGTGTCTTTTTTTGACCATTTTTTGATCAATCAACATGGGTGGCTAACTTGATTATAAAATTCGCGCTTATTATTATCCTAAAATTTTACAGGAGATGCTATCATGCCAGAAATTAAGTTAACACCAGCGTTGATCGATTTATTGCGGCGGAAAGATTTATTACAGCAAACTTTAGTTTTGCTGGCTGATGATGGTGGTGGCAAGTATTCACTTCATGGTGGGGCTTGCAGTATCGGTGAAAGCTTCACGATTGTCAGTTTGCTGGAGCCAGACCCAGCCTATCCGATTAAACTAACCAATCAACAAAATGTTGCTTTCTGGACGTCGGACTATGATTTAACATTTTGTGAACCAGGGTTAACGCTTGATTACCGTAATGGCAGTATTCAAATGAAAGACCGTTCTCGTTTTATCGATGGCGGTGTGCAGTTGGCCAATGGTGAAAAGATTCTTGCTACTTTTAACCAAGGCGATGCTAGTGCTGAAGTTGGTTGTTGAGCACCGACGAAGCCAGAGAAAATTAATCAGCTATCTGAAATGCAGCCGTCACCGTCATGATGATTGGCTGCTTTTTTTAAGAAGTAGCTTAAGATTAGAAAATCTTAGAAGCTGTTTTTCAGAAAATGAAATTATATTTTCTGGCAATAAAAATGCTGTTCAGGCCTATTGGAGATACAGCTGGCAACAGAAAAAAGTTTATTTATTAAAGAATCATTACTTGATTATTGGTTAAGATGAAGCATGAATCCAGATATATTAGACAATCTATGTTAGACTTGGATAAGTAGGAATTAACAAAAAGAATCAAAAAAAGTTATTGAGGTGTCCCAAATGGCGCTGAATATTCAGCGGTTAAAAAGGAAAGATTTTGAAAATGCCAGAAAATTTGCAATCGAAGGCATGAATTTACAATTATTTACAAACAATTTATTTGAACTTTATTTTTACAGCAAGTATTTTGTTTTCTCTGAGTTAAGTCAGGCGACTCACGCTTATGGTGCTTATTGGCACGGTGAGCTGGCCGGTGTTTTGCTGGTCAATATGAAGGGTCAGCCGAAGATATTTAATTTTCCGATTCGAGCACGGATCGTTAAAATGGTCATGTGGCTGATCACGCACTTTTATGGTGAGTTGTCTGATGATTATGATCAAGCCAATGCTGAAATGATGGATCAATACCGGTTAGAGCATCGACCGGCCGGTGAATTAAGTTTCTTCGCGGTTGACCCAACGATTTTAGGTCAGGGAATTGGGACGAAGCTGTTGAAGCGGCTTGCCAAAGATGAGGCCGGTAAATTGGTTTATCTGTATACTGATTCCGGTTGTACTTATCCGTTCTATTTCCACCGTGGTTTCAAGAAAAAAGGTCAGCAGGAAATCGAATTACCTACTGGTGCTGATGAACCCCAGCCATTGACTTGTTTCTTGCTAGATAAACAACTTTAAATGATGATTAATAAAAGCAGTGTTGTCAACTCAACTGAGTTTGATAACGCTGCTTTTTTGCGGGTCTTTTTAAAAATTTGCTCGTAAAAATGATTAAGTCATGTCCTAGATGAAGGCAGGTAGAGGAGGCAAGCCATTGAATGGGCGTGTAACAGAACAAAATTTAAAATCGGGTTTGGACAGAATGGCTGACAACGCCATTACGGCCGGTGGGTGCGGAACGTTGCGGGCATTGATTTGAGCTTTTCTACGAAAATCTCAAATACAAGCCTTATCCTAAGCGATAAATCGCCAAGGATAATTTCGCGACTGGCACCCCAGCGGCCTCCATTTCGTTTTGAGCTAGTTTAGTTCACTTTAGATTTAACCGTTCTTAAGACAGTACTTGCAGAGTTGGCGGCAATTACTTAAGGTCGACCGTGTTTTACACAACCAGCAAGCCGGGAATGGAATCAGAACCAATTCTGTTTTAACATCGCCACTTGTTTATAAGCAGCTAAACTATCAATTAGTAGTGGTGTTTAAAGTACTCCTTTTAAAACAAGCTATTTTGTAGCTCGATGATGGCGGTCAATCAAATAAACAATTGTTGTTGCTAACAACATGACTAAGACTAGCCATCCGTGGGTGGTGCTGATCAGGCTGGTGAAATTAGCAGCGACAGTTTTGTGGGCGTAAGAAGTTAACAGACTAGCGACTTTAAACTGCTGTTGATTGGCAACGCTGATCATAATCAACCAGAGGACCATCTGTAATGTTAAGCCACCAAGTGATAGCAGTCGTGGTGCCACTAAATATTCCTCATCAGGAATCAAAGGTGTTTCAGCATCAAGTTCAGTAATCACTTCGCGATTTAATTCGCCGACAACAATTCGCAGGCAGAGAATCCCGACCAAATATAAGGGTTGCCAAAAAGTTAGGATTAGTCCTAAAACCAGTAGCAGTAGCGTTAAATTTGCGCGACTGATTGCTGGTATTTTTTTCGCCAAAAAGCTTAATAGTGGTGCACCGATCGCCATGGCGACCACATACATTAAAATAACCCAAACGTAAAAAGCGCTGCCTAGCAGGACGAAGCAATAAATCGTGCCATAAACGGCAACAAAATCAATACACATACCCCGTAAAAAACCGCGAGCGCGAATTGTCCAAGTAATCCGACTATTTCCGCGGGCCATCCGCCAGGAAAAGATGGCTAAACCAATTGGTAAAATAATCGCGAGAAAAATGAGTCCGTGTAGTAAGGAAGTGATTGTACCCTCGTTACGCGTCATTCTTAAGTTGATCAAACCAACAAAAATGGCTGCGGTTAAAATGAAATTAACAGTGATTCGCTTGGGGTTGTGAAAGTGGATCGGCGTCCAAGGTTGGCGCAGAGAACTAACCCAAAACCCGAGGCAACCAAGTAATAAATAAAGCGTCATACCAGCAAAGGACCAGCTAATGTGGTTACCGCCAGCTAATTGAATCAGTAGCATCAGTAGCAACAAGGCACCATATTGATAAAGGGCGTCAAATCTTATTTTCTTTGCAGGTGTTTGTTGCTTTTGGCGCTGGCCAAAAACTCGGATTGCTGGTGGTAGTAAGGCTGAAGCAATACCAATTCCGACACCAGCCAAGTCCCAAAAAATTGGCAACCAGCCGCCGAATAAACCACATAAACTGCCTAACGTACCGGCAATTAAACCAATCATCATCAGTCGCTCAGCTCGCGGATGATAGCCACGAAAAAGGAACAGCACTGTTCGCCGGAAAGTATAAAACAGGACGAAAGGCAGCGCATTTAAAATAACCACATTTTGGCGAAGAATTAATTGTGGTAGTAATAAGTAAGGCAGGATATTGACAGTAAAACTGGTGATGCTTAGGAATAAGCTGGAAAATGGTGCCCAGCGTTGTTGTAATTGTTGCCGATTAGTCAAAATAATGTTCCCCATTCAATTATTAAAATAGCTTACCCCATTATAAGCTGAATGGCGCCAACTTTGAACTGAAAACAATCACGTTTCTGGGCGAACTAGTTGGTTTCGGCGGATTGATAGAGATCAATTAATCTTATCCGCTGACGTTTATTTTTGTAATTAATGGTGACAATATCGTTCTCTTCTAGGGGATAAGGTTGGCCATTATTACCTCTAATTTGATAGGGCGATAAGAAATTGAATGATACTTGGGCCTGCTGATTTTTGTTGCGGTTCCAAGGTAGTGGTCGCGAAAAACGGACGTCAATCACAGGTTGAAAACCATCCTCATCATTATTATCGCCTTGGTCAAGGGCCATTAAATTTAATTTTTTAGCGGTGGCTTGATCACTTTGAAAAGTTAAGGTGACTGTTTGACCGTTTTTTTGAACTGATTGCGTTATTTGTTGACTAGCTGCGGGAAAAGAATGCGCGTATAAAGCTAGCCCGAAATAACCGGCAACCATAATAACAATGGTGATTAAGATGCCTAAAATCACTTTGTGATGAGTTCGTTGCTTGATTTTTTTTAACGGGTTGATTTGTTTTAGATTAAGTTGAGCTGGGGTAGTCAGTTCAGCCTTCATAGCCTGTAAATATTTCTGGCAACTAGGACAAGATTGGAGATGCGTTTCAATTAATTTTCTGCTAGAAGTACTAATGACGTTGTCTAAGTAACCTGGAATCAAATCTTTGATGATATCATGGTTGTTCATCTTCATTTGCTTGCATCCTCTCAATAATTTTTTGCTTAGTGCGGAAGAAAGTTACCCGAGCCCAATTTTCACTTTTATCGAAAACTTCACCAATTTCTTTAAAAGAAAAATCGCCGTTGATTCTCAAAAGTACCACTTCCTTGCTGAGTTCGTTCAGTTGGTGAATGGCCTGGAAAACCACCATTTTATTTTCCTGTTGTAATAATCGTGTTTCAGGAATTGGCTGGGAATCAGGTTGGTCAATTAAACAATTAGGATTGGCTGATAGGGGTGGCTTTTTACGTAAATACTGCCACCAAAGATGTTTCGCAATTTGGCATAGCCAGGTTGATACTTGTGATTCACCTTTAAATTTATGCGCTGATTTTACGGCTTGATAAAATGTTTCTTGGGTTAATTCTTCTGCTAGTTGTTCGTCTCTAGTTAGACTTAGTAAATAGCGGAAAACAAATTCTCCATAAGTTTGATAAATTAGCGCTAATTCCAAATCATCACCACCTTGCTTAAACGTTATATCTATTAGTCCTAAAAGATCACTTTCGTTACATTAAAAGTGATCTTTTTAACTATAAATAATAAATGATCGGTTTGCAAAATAGGGTTGTAACTTAAATAGCCTTGCTAACAATCGCAAGTTTCAGAGATTGTTAGCAAGGCTATTCGAAATAACATTCATTTAATCGTTGATGGTTCGGGAACGGTCACCACGTCGGTATCAATAATCCCATATTTAAGCTGTAAAAGCCGTTCAATTTTTTCGGCTAATTGATAACTTTCTAAGACAGTCATTTGGGCATCAACAGTAATAGTCACGTCCAGAGTAATGACATTGCCATCGTAATGGGCCTTTAATTCGCGGACATCATAAACGGCGGGAACTGCCTCAATAAAATCGTGAAATTGTTGCTCAGCAACCGGATCAAAATAGTCAGCTAATTGCAAACTACTACTAGAGAAAATGCGAATGCCAGAGTAGAGGATGAACAGCCCCACCAAAATACTGGTGACACCATCAAGCCAAGTGACTTGCCACAAAATCGCGCCAATAATTGACAGTAGCGTGCCAATACTAGTGAAAGCATCACTTAAACTATCTTGTGCGGAAGCAATTACTGCCGCATTTTGTAATTTACGACCAGCGCGGCGATTCAAATACCAAACAACCAGCATAATGATACTCGCAATTGCGGCACCGTAAATGGTGATTGGTTTTGGAATCGTTTTTTCACCAGCGTTTAGCAGAGCCTGAATCCCGGTGTAAATAACATTGCCGGCAATCCCGATCATAATGATTCCGGTGACTAAAGTGAAAATAGTTTGGTAGCGGAAACGGGTGAAAGTAATACGTTGCTCGGCACCATCCGAATTGCTGATTGGTGTGGGGAGTTTTTTGCCAGCAATATCGTCGTCATCGACGTCGCGGGCGATATGAATCCCGATTAATAGGAGGACGGTGGAAATAATCCCAGAGAGATTATTCAAAGCGTCGGCACGTAGGGTTTGCGAATGACCAACGATAGCTAGCCAATATTCAGCGACGGCGATGCTTAAATAAGCGGCAACATTAAGATATAGGTGTTGGGAAGCACTGTTTAGTTTCTGCAACTCAGCGGCCTCGGCCTGTTGCCAATTTGTTTTTTCTTCGGCAAAATGACGATCGATTTCATTCATTATTGTTCACCTCATGTAATCATCTTTAGCATAGAGCCATTTTTCAGACGATACAAGTAATTTGAATGCAGGTTTAGTCAATCGTCAAGTAGTCAAGGTACGGCATTATTTTTTAACAAAACTGTGACGTAAAGAGGGTTCCGTAAACCATAACATGGCCAAATTAATAAGGAGTAAACCAGCAGTGGCAATAAACACCACATTGTAATCAAAAATACCGGCTAAAGTACCACCAAGCAGAGCACCAAACATATTGCCTAGAGCCTGAAACGACTGGTTCCAAGAGAAAATGGCACTAGTAGCACTAACTGGCGAATTTTTGGTTAATAAGGTTTGAATCGTTGGGAACAGCGCACCATCAGAAACCCCGACTAAGAGGCGAAGAATGCCTAAAACAACGACGCTGGGAATCAATCCTTGCGGGATGTAGACGAGGACGGCGAATAAGTAACCAGCAATCAAGACCTTACCAGAGCCGTGTTTATCACCATAGTCGCCTAAACGTGGCGCAGCAATGATGTTAGAAATACCAGGCAAAGCTGCAATAATTCCGGCAACTAAGGGAACGCTACCTTGACCGTACATGAGTTCTTTGACGTACAAACTAATAATTGGTGAAATTGACGCATTGCCTAGCTGTACAAACATGGTTGATAGTAGTAAGACAATAATCAGCCGTGGATTATCGAATTGACTTAAAAGTCCAGCTAAAAGGCCCTTTTTCTCAGGATTCTTTGGCCGTTGGATTGGCACGAAATGTTCGGTCACCAGCGTTGCTGAAAGAATCCCAGCTAGCAATAACAGACTAGCCGTAATAAAAAAGGTGTTGCGGATGGAAAAGACTTGGGCTAAGATACCACCAATAATGGGTCCCATTAACATCCCAGAAGTTGAACCAGTGACTAAAGTACCCAGCGCTTTACCAGAATTTTTGCGAGGTGTTTGTGAGGCAATCAAGGCTTGCGCGTTGGAAATAAAGCCTGAGAAGACACCTTGTAATGCACGAAGGCCAATCAATTGCCAAACGTTAGTTGCTAAGCCCATGAGAAACATCGCGACGGCCATCCCCAAGGAAGCACGAATCAACATGATTTTGCGACCTTTGCGATCGGCCAGGGCACCCCACATTGGTGAGACAATTGCACTGACAAAGAAAGTCGCAGCAAATACCAGACCACTATAAAAGGATAGCTGTGATTTAGTAAAGTTACCTAGTTGGCCAACATAAAGCGACATAAACGGCATGATTTCACTGAAAGAAATTCCGGCAATAAAAGTGCAGACCCAAAGAACCGTTAAATTACGCCGCCAAGGTTGTTGTTCACGCTGCTGATCATCCATGTTTAATACTCCCTTTCTCAGTAATACTAGTAATTGCCTGACACAAAGAATCTTCGAAAGAATCTGCTACAGGTACGGTTGCCAATTGGAATAATCCCCATAATTGATTTTGCACATAGCCGAAAATTATCGCGCGAAAATAGCGCGCTTGAGCCACAACTTCAGCCTCAGAAGTACAATAAGGAGCAATTAAACGATCAAGGACTAAAATTAATTGATGAAGATGTTGCCCAGCTTCATGTTCTTGATCATAACTAATACCACCGAAAGCTAATTTAGTTAAGTTAGGTTGGGCCAGCAATAAAGTATGTAATTGGTCACCATAAATATATAAAGCCTCCTTACCACTAACGCCGACCAATGCAGCATTTAAGGTTTGAGTAAGGCTATCTAAGTAATCAATAATTAAAGCAAATTTTAGTTGTTGGGCATTAGGAAAATAGGCATAAAGTGCTTGCGACCGCACCCCTAAAATAGCTGCAATTTTACTAAAGGTTAAAGCGTCACTACCACTTTCGTTAGTGATCTGACGGGCTGCTTGTAAAATGCGCGCTTGATTCAGATTTCTTTTTTGCAAATTGATCACCTTTCAAAAAAGTTTCACCATCTATCGTACTCGTTGTAAATACAAATTACAACTTGTAAATTA
Organism: Lapidilactobacillus gannanensis; assembly: GCF_003946675.1. Taxonomy (GTDB): domain Bacteria; phylum Bacillota; class Bacilli; order Lactobacillales; family Lactobacillaceae; genus Lapidilactobacillus; species Lapidilactobacillus gannanensis. The sequence continues at coordinate 7,850 of NZ_RHOT01000034.1, forward strand.
AAAGTTTTCAGAAAATATTAGTTAGACTTACTATCAATAATTTAGACGTGCTATGATGGAAGCAAGGTTATTGAAACGCGATGTTAAAGCGGCTGGAGCTTTCATCATCGGTAGATAAATTCAACTAGTGGGGAGATTAAGTGGATGAATTTCTATTCGTATTCATATTTGGTTCAACAGAATAGTAATTACAAAACTGTTCAATGGATCATTATTGCCGTGGTACTGGTGGCCGTCAGTTTAGCTGGAGTCATGTGGTATCGGCACCGATCTGATTTAAAATATCGCGACTTACTAACAATTATGACGTTGATTTTGGTTTTTCTGATTGGCTTACAAGTTAACGAATGGCGCGATCTTAAATCAAGTTCAGCTCAAAAATCTCAAGCGACGCAAATCATGCAACAAGTTGCTAAAGATAAAAACATGGCAGTGACCAAAATTTGGTCAAATACGGCCAATGTTAATAGTGGCATGTTGATTATTGTTAAAAGTAAGATTTACACAGTCACCGTGAACGCTGATGGCAGTAGCTTTACGTTGAGTGAGGCTAAACTGATCAATCCACAAATCAATTACATTGGGGGTAAGTAGTCATGGGAACTTATGGCGATGTAACCATTAAGTTAGCACTAGGTTTGCTGACGATTATCTTACAGATTAATTTATCAGGTAAAAGTAATTTAGCACCAATCAGTGCTTTGTATCAGGTTCAAAACTATGTTTTAGGTGCGATTGTTGGTGGCATGATCTACAGCGCTAGTGTGACAGTGCTGGAATATATTTTAGTTTTGTTGATCTGGATGATTTTAGTCGCACTATTACGTTTTCTGACCAAACACAATCGCTACGTCAAATGGCTGATTGACGGCCGACCGCAATTGTTAATTGAAAACGGTCAACTAAAAGTTGATACTGCTTTGAAAAATGGTATGAGCGCTAATGACTTGGCTTTACGCTTACGTACTGAAGGCGTTACAGATATTCGTTATGTTAAGCGCGCAGTGCTGGAACAAAACGGTCAACTAACCGTCACTAAAAAAGGTGATGACTCAATTAAGTATCCGTTAATTGTAGACGGGCAACTTAACGCCGACATTCTTGAAGATATCCATCGTGATCGAGACTGGTTAAATCAGCAGCTGGCTAGTTATCATTGCGAAGTGAAGGATGTGTATTTGGCGACTTATGTTGACCAAAAATTATTGATTTTTCCTTATGTTCGTTGACTAATGCTAGCTGTGGTTGGTTTTGGGCAGAATAGATGACAACTCCGTTGCGGCCAGCGGGTTGTGGAACGGTGCTTAAACTGGTGTCAAGTCTTCCCCAATTTGAAGAGGTGGTTGCTGGGCGATTTTTAGGGCGTGGAACGGCGTGGGCATTGATTTAAGCTTTTTCTACGAAAAATCTTAAATACAAGCCTTATTCTAAACGGTAAACCGTTAAGAATAATTTCACTGCTTCTCGCAAAATCGCTCGTACGCAAAGAAACCCCCTTCCCTGACGCCAATCGCCCAGCAACCACCAGATAAAACTAACAGAATTGAGCACCACTAATTAGAAAATCAGATTACCGTATACGACAAAGCCTGTGTGACAATCTTTCAAGATAAAATCGAAAGATGTCACACAGGCTATTTTGGTCTAACTATTCAACTATTATTGACGAGTGAATTAAGTTGATCAATCCTACTAACACTGCCTTAACCACTAACAACCTTGAAAATCACAAACTTAACTCCAGACGGAATGGAGGGACCGGGTTGTCAGGCGCCAAATTATTCTTAGCGATTTATCGCTTAGAATAAGACGCGTATTTGAGATTGTTGCGTAGCAATAAGCTCAAATCGATGTCGGCACCGTTCCACAACCCGCAGCCCGGAATGCAGTCAAAACCAATCCTGTTTCAAAAACTTCACCAGGTTTTAGTGTTTTTAAACTTGGGTCTGTAGTTAGCGACCATGTCAGGTTACTTGTCATAAATATTCCGTAAGCCAGCTAAGTCAGCGGGTGCTAAAGTCGTCAGACCTTGATCCAAGGGATACATGACTGAGGATTCAGCGTTACTGTGAGCTAAACCCAGTGCATGACCTAATTCGTGAATGGCCACTGACTTTTTAATGGCAATATGCGGATAAGCGAGATTTAAACCAGCTCGTCCACTATTAACAGCATAATGATTCCAGGCTAAAGTGGTGGGTCCACCGTTACCTAGTTCAACTGTTTGTGAGGCGGGATTAGTCAATTTTTTATCATAAACGAAAAACGTTACTTTGTTCTTATTGGTAGTTCCAGAGCCAGGTGTTAGCTTGACGAGGCCGGTCTGATTATAAACTGTGACGGCTTGTTGGAAAACTTGACGCACGTTGGCAGGAACATCATTTTCAAAATAGTACTGATAAGTATTACTAGTTGTTAAATTCTTCAATGGCGTTTCGATCGGGGTCGCGTCAGTACTGGCCGCTTGAGCCGTACTTTTAGCAAACGGTGTTTTAAGACGGTTATTGATCGAAGCTCGGACTAAGTAAAAGTATGGTTGTAGTTTGACGGTTGTTTGTTTGACAGTTGTGGCTGTGTTGGTGACTAGCTGCGGCTCCTTGTTAATAACAAAAAAGAATGCCGCGAGCATAATGAGCCAGGCCAACCATGATTTTCTTTTCATTGCAGCGCTCCTTCTTAAAGATAAGTTGCCTAAATCATAAAGTGTTCTTTCAGAAATGTCCAATTAATTTTTTCTTATTTTCATCAATATCATACCAAGTTTACGGGGCTTTTACCTAATGCTTTGTTTTTTAAAAAAGCGCATTCTTTGGCTATAGCTAAGGGCTAAGCACTTGATAAGTAAATTGACAAAAATGTGTTAGCAAACTAGGATTGAAAGTATGCATGAAAATCGATCAGAAATATAATGACATTTTTACATGAATTGTCTAGTATTTATTATTTTTAATGAAAGAAGAAAATAAAGTTAATGAATCGAAATCGTAAATTATTGGTCACCTTCGCTTTGATCTTATCAAATACGATGGCTGGTCTAGATGGCACCATTGTTAATACGGCCTTACCGGCAATTATTAGTGATTTACATGGTATTCAATATATGGGCTGGATCGTCGCCATTTTTCTATTAGGAATGGCTGTTTCAACACCACTATGGAGTAAATTTGGTGAGCGCAAGGGGAATAAATTGGCGTATATTAGCGCAACGGCAATGTTTGCTGTCGGGGCACTTTTACAGGGGATTGCGCCAAATATTGTTTGGTTTGTGGTTGCCCGTGGATTTATGGGAATTGGTGCTGGTGGTATGAACACGATTCCGTTCATTATTTATGCCCAGTTATTTAAAAATATGAAACGACGGGCGCAAGTGATCGGTATTGCCACAGCTAGTTTTAGTACTGGCTCAATTATTGGCCCGCTACTTGGCGGCTGGCTGGTTGATACGTTCAGTTGGCATTGGGTCTTTTTCCTAAATATTCCGATTGCGGTGGTGTCAATCTTGCTAGTTGCACTATTTTTCCAATTACCAGTTAACTTGAACCATCATCCTGTCGATTACCAAGGTGCCACTTTAATGGTTGTAGGCTTGAGTGCTATTTTAGTGGGCATTCAGTTGTTAGGAACGACTTCAGTGTGGGTCACAATTGGGTTGTTTGGCTTAGGCATCGCCTTATTGTGGTGGATGAATCGTGTCGAGAATCGCGTAACTGATCCAATTGTGCCAAATCGGTTATTTAAAAATGGTAAATTAATGTTGGACTTTACCCTCTTTGCTATTCTTTGGGGCGCTTTTGTGGCTTTTAACATTTATATTCCAATGTGGGCCCAAGGGATTATGGGCCTAAGTGCCTTGATTGGTGGCATGACCCAAATTCCTGGTTCTGTAACTAATTTTGTTGGCTCGGAAATAGAGCCCTTGTTTCAGCGTCGGTTGGGGCGTTATGGGATTGTTGCAGCTGGAACGTTGGCTTTTTTGGTCAGTTTTCTGGGCATGGCTCTTGCCAGTCAGCAGGCCAGTTATGGCTTTCTTTTGGTTATGGGCGTGTTTGAGGGCTTAGGCTTAGGTTTGTGCTTCAACGTATTGCAAGTGGCCGTACAAAACGACGCTGAGTTGCAAGATGTGCCAATTGCGACTTCATTTGCTTACTTGATTCGAATTTTGAGTCAAACATTCATGTCATCGATTTATGGCGTGATTTTAAATCGAGCTTTACAATCTGGTGTTACTGCCAGTCGGCACCAAATCACCATGGCAATGTTAAATAAACTAAGTAATTCAAAAACTTCTGGTAGTTTACCATAACAGTTATTACCACAGATGCGTCAAATTCTGTTTCAAGGGATTCATCACATCATGCTAACTGCTTTAGCATTAGTCCTAGTGGTAGTCCTGATTTTAATGGCTGTTTTTTATCATTTATGGCGGCAAAAACATTTAGTGACGCATGCAAAAGTTAAGCGCGCATAATTGGCGATGTTTCCTCAGCGTACTGGCGCTGAACTTCGCCAAAGTTTATTGGCAGCCTGATTGATGAGTGTTTAATTTAGCTGGCGAGAGTGGCTTTTAATTCCTACTAAAAACTGTGATAATGGTAGTAACTGACTTTTCACGTTTAAAAAATTCTGGAGTGATAAATATGAATCAAGAAGAGATCGCCAAAGTAGCTGTTGCCGTGCGCGGGTTACCTTCAATCCGATTGCCCTTCCCGGAGCACATTGATCAAGTTGGTTTGCAGCGTGATTTGAATCAGGTTAGTCAGTTATTGAGTGATGCTGCCGAAGATTCCGAGGTGGCGTTCAGTTATTTAAGTGAAGTGGTACTGATGGAGCGGCTCTTTTTTAATCGGAGCTTGCAACAGATCACAGTCGACTCGCTGGCTGATGTTGTGCTGGTGGCATTGCCAACTGTCGAACGATCGGACGATGAGTTGGATAGTTTCGTGACGTTAATCTTTTATTTCTGTCAATTATTGACTGACAATGGCATTATTACGAATAATTCATTAATGGGCACGAAATTCATTGAAGCAATTCAGCGGCGGCAACCGGAATTAACCGATGAGATTACTGGTGATGAAGCAGTTGGTAGCCGTTTAGAAATGGGGATAATGAATCACTTCTTTACCCAACCACTACAATTATTACCAGCTGGCTTGACATCGTTTTTCAACCAAGAATTTGATTTGGACGTTGATTTCAATGAGTTCCTTGCTGAAATACAGCAGAAAAACGATCCGGCCTTATTCGAAGCGGCCTTATTATTATTTGTCGAGGATGAGCCCAGTTATCTGAAGGTGCTCAATGCCGCTAATAAACCTTTTTCAGAGATTGAGCGCTTTTATCCCTTCTGGGCGCGGCTAAATTTAATGAGCCCAGCAGGGTTATTGAAGCTACTGCAAAGCTACCAAGACTTTCTGGATTTTTGTGTGGTGCGGGCAGTAATGAGTCGAACGACAGCGCAGAAGATTTGGCAGTCCAGCAGTCGGCGATTGTTGTCCTATTTATACGCTGATGCGCAACAAGCAGTTACAGTTGGCCAAAGTATTTTCTCCGGTCCAGCTCAACGATTGAATCCTAAAATGGCCCGGAAAATTCTTCAGGACCAGCCTTACACTGCCACTCTTCCATTCGAATTAGGCCCTGCTCACCCCCTGAAGTTAGCCAAAAAATTAGACCAGCATCAATTGGATTTGGAACTAAAACGGGTGCAAGGTTATTTACGAGACTTCACCGGAAATGTCACACTGGTGGAGTTGCCAGAATTGACTTTATTTACGAATTTTATTCTTAAACTTCATCGGACGATGGTGTTGACTTATCATCGGCGGGTCAATCAGTGGACATACGAAAGCTTACGTAATTGTTTAGAACACATACTTGTGAGGGAGCAGCAATTCGTTGGTCATCCCCTGATTTTCCGCTTCCTACAGTTGTATCTCTTTACCCTTGATGATGAGGGCGCGATTAAAAATGCGGATATCCTCTACACGGCTTTGGAGCATGAGGTACAAGTGTTTTTATACCACAGCATTGATGTACAGACTGCCACTAGCAGTAAGTAAATATTGACCATTGCCAGTGCTCGATTTAAGCAGCCGGTAGAAAAATCTGAACTTTTAAGATTGCACTAGGCCCTGTCAAGTTGACAGATGAAATAAAATAGAATTGAATTTGGCGTTACACGCTTCATTCCAGTATTCATCTGGAGTGAGGCTTTTTTTGTGCTGATCGCCTTTGGTCACACTCTCTTAATTATTACTAAATTCTTGTTGAAAAGGATTGGTCTCGAATTTCTTTCCCGATGTGGTAATGGCCCAACAAATAGTTTATGCTAGTCACAACTTTTCGTTGGTTTAAACAAACGAACCATTGGGGCTTATTAAAATTATAGGGGCGCTTAAAAATGAAGAAAGTATTGATTGTGTTAACAAATGTGACCCGTTATCAGGGAACCGATGAGCCGACGGGGCTCTGGCTGGGGGAAGCTACCGAATTTGTGACTGAATTACAACAGGCGGGGCTCGATTATGATTTTGTGAGTCCTCAAGGTGGGGTTCGTTCCCTTAGATCCACGTAGCCTGAAATATACTGACGCGGCGATGATGGCGGTTTATGAGTCGGCTGACTTTCAGCGACGAGCGCTAACCAATTCGCTGGCGGGAGCGACTGTTGATCCTGACGCCTATCAGGCAATTTATTTTACTGGTGGCCATGGCGTTATGGGGATTTTCCTGATGACCCTAATTTACAACGCTTGGCCTTAGCCATCTATCAAAATGACGGTTGGTTGCTGTCTGTTTGCCATGGCATCGCAGGTCTACTAAACTTGCGCAATGCTGCAGGACAGTACGTCATTAGTGGGCACACAGTTACTGGTTTTACGACTAGTGAAGAAATTCTAGCTGGAAAAAAACGGGTTGTGCCATTTCTCAATCAACAAGCCACAGCTCATGGCGCTCATTTTACTAAGAAACGCGCTTATCGCGAGTTTGCTATTCAGGATGGTCGGCTGATCACTGGGCAAAATCCATTTTCGGTTAAGGCCGTCGCTAAATTATTTTTGCAAAATCAGCCACAGGAGGCTTAATAATGACCAATCAAGCAATGCAAATGACCAAGCAGAGTTTTATTGACTGTCAGCCAATCTTAACGGCTTTAGGCGATGAGAATCGTCAGAATATTTTGTTGGCCCTGGTCAATACGCCTTGTCAAACCGGTTTGCGAGTGGGCGAAATCACTAGTCTGGTAAATTTATCTCGTCCGGCAGTTTCCCATCATTTGAAAATTTTGCGGGAGGCAGGGTTAATCAAGAAACGTCAGGAAGGTACGATGAACTTTTATGCCGCTGATATTCGGACGAATTTTACTAAGTTGCAGCAATTGTTAACTGCTGTGCAACAATTACAGGAGGCCCATGACCATGACTGAATTAATGCGAGCTTTAGTCGCCAGCAACGTTCATGCTAAACCAGAATTATGTCAAATTCCCCGACCGCAAATCAAGCCACACGAAGTTTTAGTCGCTGTGGCTGCAGCTAGTATTAATCCTGTTGATCATAAATATCGACTTTTACATTATAGTTTGAAACAAGTAACTAAATATCCCCTGACTTTGGGCAATGATTTTTCTGGAACTGTGGTGGCTAGTGGTGCGCAAGTTCATGCTTTTAAAGCTGGGGACCAAGTTTATGGTCGGACCAATCATGATCAAATGGGCACCTTCGCAAATTATTTGGCAGTTGACCAAGCAGCCATTGCGAAAGTACCGACTAATTTGAGTTTAACTGAAGCAGCAGCGGTACCATTAGTTGGTTTGACGGCTTATCAGGCCTTGGCGGAAGTGTTAAATTTGCAAGCTGGACAGAAAATTTTTATTAATGCTGGTAGTGGTGGCGTCGGCACAATGGCGATTCAACTGGCACATGCTCAAGGAGCTAATGTGACCACGACTGTTAGTGAACGTAATCGGCAATTAGTCACTGATTTAGGTGCTGATCAAGTCCTTGATTATCATCAAGTGGATTTTGCCACTATTTTACAGAATTATGATGCGGTTTTTGACACTCATGGTGGGGCTGATACCGAGAAAGGTCTGAAGATTCTACGGCCAGGCGGTAAACTGGTGATGATTGCTGGTCTGCCAACTACCACTTATGCCCGTGAGCATCGCCTAGGAAAGGCTCGAGAGTTGGCCTTTGCCTTGGCTAGTCACCACACGGTTAAGCTAGCCCGCAAGCAACAAGCTGACTACCAATTCTTGTTGATGCATGCCAGTGGTCAACAGTTACAGCAGTTGACGCGATTAATTGAAGCTAATAAATTACGGCCAATTATTGATCAGACTTATCCGTTTGCCGCTATCCAGCAAGCACTCACTTATGCTGGACAGGGTCATGTAACAGGCAAAGTTGTGGCCTCGATGATTTAAGTTCTATTGCTAGTGATACCTAAAATTAATTATTTTATTTGTATTAATCAGCGCTGGTCTGAAAGAAGTAGCACACATTAAAAGTGGTGAAATAGCAGCCTAACTTTTTTGCATTCCCTGCGCCAGCATTTCATGGTGCGCTGGACTTGTCTAGTTAAACGAGAATAATGTCTTTTTGATACAGGCTATGATAAGCTAACGGCGACTTATGAATTGGTTTCTTTTTTGGGAAAAGAAATGACGAAGGGGGAAATCTTATGTCACCAGTTTCGACTTATCAGTTAGCCAACGGTGTGGCAATTCCAGTGCTGGGGTTTGGCACGATTTTGCCAGCGGGGGACACTACTGTCCAAGCAGTGACAACTGCGATTCAAGAAGGGTATCGCTTATTTGATGGGGCGGCAGCTTACCACAATGAAGTTAGCGTCGGTCAGGGATTGCGGCAGGGCTTGGCCCAGAGTCAGCTGCAGCGTCGAGATTTATTTGTTAGTAGCAAGGTTTGGTATGAGCAACGTGGCTATGAAGCAACCAAGGCCTCCTTTGTAAAAACTTGCCAGGATCTGCAACTGGATTACTTAGACTTGTATTTAATTCATTGGCCAGCCAATGCGCGCTGGCATCAGGACTGGCGCGAACTTAACGCTGAAACTTGGTGAGCGTTAGAAGATTTATATCAAGCAGGTCAAGTACGGGCGATTGGTGTTTCTAATTTTTCAATCCCGCAGTTAGAGGCTTTGCTGGCTGATAGCCATGTCCGCCCAATGGTGAATCAACTTGAATATCATCCAGATTTTGCTCAAAAAGAAATTGCCGCGTATTGTCAGCAACAGCAGATTGTTGTGGAAGCATGGCGACCTTTAGGTGGGCCCAACAGTACTTTGCGCAATCAACCAGACTTATTGGCGATTGCGCAACAACACCAAAAGCAACCAGCGCAAATTATTTTACGTTGGTTATACCAGCAACAAATAATTCCTTTGCCAAAATCTAGTAATCCTGCACATATCGCTAGTAATCCTGATATTTTTGATTTCATGCTTAGTTCGGAGGAAATGGCCCGGTTAAATCAATTGCCTCAAGGAACAACTGCCTTTGATCCAGAGACTTATCATTCTTAATGATGGCAATTACAGACCAAAGCTCAAAGTACTAAAACCCAGTGAAGCAGTTAAAACGGAATTGGTTCTGACTGCATTACGGGCTGCTTGTCGTGGAACGCTGCCGACACTGATTGATGCCAATTAAAAACCAAATTATCATCAATACAGGTCTTATTGTAAGTGCTAAAGCACCAACAATAATTTGGCGGCTGACGACAAGATCCCTCCATTCCGTCTGGAGTTAGGTTAGTGATCTTCACTGTTGTTTGTGGTTAAGATAATGATAGTGGGACTAATCATCTTAATTCACTCGGCTGTAATAATTGAATAGTAAGACAAAAATAGCCTGTGTGGTTTCTTTCAATTTTATCTTGAAAGATTGTCACACAGACTTTGTAGTCCACTGAAATCTGGTTTTCTACCCAGTGGTGCTCAATTCTGTTAGTTTTATCTGGTGGTTGCTGGGCGATTGGCGTCAGGTGTGAAATTATTCTTAACGGTTTACCGTTTAGAATAAGGCTTGTATTTAAGATTTTTCGCAGAAAAAGCTTAAATCAACGCCCACGCCGTTCCACGCCCTAAAAATCGCCCAGCAACCACCTTCTTAAATTGGGGAAGACTTGGCACTATTTTACGTTCCACAACCCGCCGGCCGCAACGGAGTTGTCATCTATTCTGTCTAAAACTAACTTTAGATTTAAATCGCTGATTGCGTTCGCAAAATCGCCCAGCAACCACCGCCACAAATTGTGGAAGACTTAGCACCAGTTCCACACTAAACTGAATTTTCCTAGTTAAAGTAAATGTAAACTAGACAACGATTTCAAGCAGCAAGTAGCATTAAACTTGAATTTAAATTGCACATGTTCCTATACTGAGATGAGAATCAAGTTAGGGGGAATTAATATGACTGAGAAGTTTGATACGATAGTAATTGGTAGTGGCCCTGGTGGCATGGCTGCGGCAGAGGCGTTAGTCGCCAAGCAGAAGGTTCTGATTGTTGAGAAGGGCGCTTGGGGTGGTACTTGTCCAAATCGTGGCTGTGATCCGAAAAAAATGCTCTATGGCGTCGTGGATACTTATTTGCAAGCTAAATTGTTTGCTAAGGCTGGTATGCCGGCTATGGGACAACTTGATTGGTCTAAATTAATGGCCTTTAAGGAAAGCTATACACAACAAGTTCCTAGCGGAATGCAGACAAGCTTGGCTGCTAGTGGGGCCACAACATTAGCTGGAGAGGCACACTTTGTCAATGAGCATCTGATTGAAGTGAATGGCGCCACCTATGAGGCAGACAATATCGTAATTGCTGCTGGTGCTGAACCACGGATTCTTGATATTCCCGGCCATAATTATTTAAAAACTAGTACTGACTTTTTGAAACTCGCAGAACTACCCCGGCGAATTGGTTTCATTGGTGGTGGCTTTGTGGCTTTAGAGTTGGCTAATATTGCTAACGCTGCTGGTGCTGAGGTTCATATTTTCCAGCATAACCATACCTTACTTGAAGCGATGCCTGCGACTGCCACTAATCAATTAGCAGATTTACTCGGCCAGCGTGGTATTCAATTCCACTGGGACACCACTGTCTCTGCAGTTGATCGTGATCAAGGTGCTTTAGTTGCCCAAACGACGGCTGGTTCTTTCCCAATGGATCTCATCATTAGTGCCGTAGGTCGGCCAGCAGCATTGAACGGACTTCATTTAGAAAAAGCGGGTATTACAACTGATGTCCACGGTATTAAAGTGGATGATCATTTGCGGACCAATCAACCACATGTTTATGTGATTGGCGATATTGGTTCAAAGCGAATTCCTAAGTTGACAGGTGTCGCTGGTTTTGAAGGACGTTATGTTGCTAATACAATTCTTGGTGTTGATGCGCCCATTACGTATCCGGCGATTCCATTCATTGCTTTCACCAGTCCCCAATTAGGTCAAGTAGGATTAACGGTCACTGAAGCTGAAAAAAATCTCGATAAATACCAAATTACAGTAACTCCTGTGGGCAAATGGTATAGTTACATGCGTCTATTTGATGACCAGGCACAGGTAACAACGATTGTCGAGCGTCAAAGTGGCCATTTAGTCGGCGCCGTGGTGTTGGCACATGATAGCGAGGAATTAATGAATCGCTTCACGCAAATTATCAATTTAAAGCAAACACCAGCTGATATTGCACATGATATTAATGTTTATCCAAGTTTCTTAAGTGATTTACCATATTTATTTTAAATTGAGTTGCGTCACTGGATTACCGGTTATTTGTAGGTAATCGCAATGGGACTGTCTGTTTTTTTGTATGAGGAATTGACATAGTTAACTTAATAAGCCTGTCAGCTAATCGCTGCGTTATCGTTAGAGCGATTAGCTGACAGGCTTTATTGGCATTATCCAGAGAATAAATCTAACAATTAGCGTAAGTAAATTATTAATTAAATTATACATTTTGATTTGAACGATCAAGCTCATTCTGATTTCTAGTAATCAGCAGTACTGAGAACCCGCAGTGACAACAGGTTTGTCGTCCTTGCTCGCAACCGGATGAATAATATTGTAGAATTAATGAGTAATAAATAATACGAAGGACTCCTGAATGATGAAAACAAAAGTAACCATTTTCTCGGAAGGCGTATTGAACTTGATTGCTAACGCCGGCGTTGTGTTACCTTACTTTTTCTGTTTGACCTTTTATAATCAGAATAAAAATTTAGCTGGGGCAATTTATCCTTTTCTGATGGTTTATGCTTTTCGGACGATTGGGATGTTATTAACGACAGTGATTCATCAGCCAACTGTGAAAATGCTAATGATAGCTAATGGCTTTGGTGTGGTTGGTTCGCTATTTTTACTGGGCGGGCAAGTGCCTGCTTTGGGAATTATTGGAGGGATATTATTAGGCTTAGCGTCCAGCTGGGTTTGGCCTTATTACCTAACTGTGAAATTTCGCGGTCAGGAAAAGCAAGAATTTCAATTAACCAAGTTTCATTCTTTGGCAGCGTTGGTAACCATTATTATTTTAGGGCTGATTGAGTATTTTGATGGTCAGGATACCCACTTGTTTTGGTCATTTTTAGTGTTGGCCGTTTTGTATGGGGTGTCACTCTTAGGCAGCTGGTTCCTCGGGCAAAAAATTTCTTATTATCAGCAAGCACCTTTACCAGCTAGTAACTGGCGGTTGCATGCGAGTAACAAACTTCGCTTAGCACAAAACGCACTATTTGCGACGATTTTGTTGATTTTAATTTATGTTTATCGCTACACCCGCACGAGGGTTTTACCGCATTATGTTGATCTGATTTTAGCAATTGTTTCTTTGATAGTGTTGGCGCTACTGATTTTCTATGAGTTAGAAATTCATCGGCAGTTGTATCCCTTAAGTCTTGATGCAATTAATCGGGGCGTTGTGATGAACTTCGTCATGCTTTATGCTGTTTTTAATAGTCAGTTGCGGTTTCCACGCCTGAGTACATTGCTGATTATTTATTCTTTGTATTTGATTGGCCTAGAATTAGGACCACTACTATTAAAAAATCGCGAGCAGTATCGCTATGGTGTGCTGTTCGTTGGTTTACTATTGACGTTGTTTAATTGGACTTACTTTATTGGCATTTTAGCCTGTGCTATCTTTATTGGCGCTGATAATCGTTTATTGAATGAAGCTATTTACGCTGACGACCGTGTTGATGCTGAGCGCTCGTTCTTAGTAAAATATCAATTCTCTAGTATTGGCAGTGTTTCTCAGCAGTTACTCTTCATGATGGCTGTTTATTTTGTTAGCTACTTCCAAAATGTTAAGGTACTGGCTTTCTTTAACAAAGGCGAGGCCAGTGTCCCAACATTGACCATCAATCTGATGAATCTGTTTATTGTGGTCTGCGTTGGACTTAGCAGTTTATTAACTTATCGGGCGATGAAGCGCCAGCCAGACGAAATATCTAAATCACGCTAATATTGTCCTGAAATAAGCTGGCTATTGAAAATGGCGACGATTAATTTGATTGCTGACAACTGTCTAATGTACTTTATTGATAAATTATTTATGCCGCTGGGTAGTCGCCCATTGCTCAATTTGCTTGATGACGGCAGCAAGTCGTTGTTGTGACTGATCTTGGCGCGTAATCAAATAAAACTGTCGTTGATATGAAGCGCCTAGAGACCGAAAAGGTAAACCAGCGGCGGCGCTTTGCGAGATGATAGCTTTGCCAAAACCTTGATGGAGCAAGGCGACGATTAGATCATTATTGGCAATCGTTAATTGAGTCTCCTGCAAGTCATGTTCGGCAAAATAACGCGCTGTATAATGAAACACGCCGCTATCAGGTTCACGAACTAGCCAGGGCTGTTCTGGACAATCTTGATTAACCACACCTAACTGATCATGAAATAACGTTTGGCGACATACATCTGGGCTGGACAAGGGCTTTTCAATGAAGCCTAAATCAATTTTATGTTGTTGCAACGCTTCAAAAACCGCCAAAGAGTTGACCATTGTCACTGAAAAATCAATTTGTTTCTGTTGCTGATAAAGTAATGGCAACAATTGCGGCAAGAAGTGGTTGGCAAAAGTATGAGAGGCTGCAATTCGGCATTGTTGTTGTCGTTGTGTTTGTTGCAGTTCGTTTTTGGTGGCCGCCCAATCGTCTAATAATTTCGTGGCGCGCCGATAAAGTTCCTCAGCTTGCGGCGTAACTAGTAAAGTTGTCCGGCCGTGACGAATAAAGAGGGTTGTTTGTAACTCTTCTTCCAATTGGCGGATTTGCGTGGAAACAGTTGGTTGAGCAATAAATAGTAGCTCAGCGGCTTGCGAGAAGTTTTTGGTTTCATAAACCATTTTGAAGGTAAGTAATAATTTAAACATCGTTTCTTCCTATTCGAATTATGAATGATAACTATTATATCTATCAATCATACTAATGATTCACTTTCGATACAATATTAAGAGTAAGATTCGGGAGGGATTATTTTGGAAACAATTAGTAAAGTCAGAACGGCGACGCGCCCAGTGTTGCCAGGATTAGGTTTATCTGTTATTGTCGCGATTATTGCGAAGGTAATTGCTATTTGGTTACCAGATTTAGGCGGTGCGACTTTGGCAATTTTGCTAGGTATCCTTTTGGGAAATACTGTTTTTCGACAGTCATTTCTTGCAGTAGGAACTAAATTTGCTGAAAGTCGGTTACTAGAATATTCAGTGGTTTTATTAGGTTTGACAGTAACGTTTCAAACGATTGGTCAAGTTGGCTGGCGTGGCGCGCTTTATGTCGTGTTAATGATGACCACAGTTATTTTAGCCGCTTATTGGATCGGTCGACGTTTAGGCTTCGGTGAAAAAATGGCACTTATGATGGCCGGCGGTAATGCTGTGTGCGGATCTAGTGCTATTGGCGCCATTGCCCCAGCTATCAAAGCGGATGAAGCTGAAAAGGGGCAAATTATTACCTTAGTTAATTTGTTGGGAACAGTGATGATGCTCAGCTTGCCGTTTTTGGGCACGGCGGTTTTCAATGGTAAGTTGTTACCGATTAGCGCATTGCTCGGTGGGACATTACAATCAGTGGGCCAAGTAGTTGCGGGCGCTAGTTTGGTAAGCGCAGACACGGTCAAGTACGCAATGCTTTTTAAAATTATGCGAATTATGCTATTAGTCATGGTTGTTTTAGCATTTAGTAAGAAAGTGGCGTTGACTAGTGGTGCCGAAAAAAGTGAAAAAAAGAAGTTCAGGATTCCGTGGTATGTTTTGGGCTTTTTGATTTTATGCTTGCTAAACAGCTGGCTGACCTTACCTACGCTCCTAAGTGACAGTGCCCATACAATTAGCGGTTGGTTTGAAACAACTGCTTTGGCGGCAATTGGGTTGAGATTAGATTTTCGAAAGTTCATGCAACAAGGCGGTAAATTTCTTATTTACGGATTAAGCGTGGGCATGGTTCAAACAGTTGCTGCAGTTCTTTATATCTTGATGTTGCAGCTGTAAGGTTAGTTTTAGGCGGCATAGTGGACAACTCCGTTGCGGCTGCGGGTTGTGGAACGGTGCCGGGATTGATTAATGCCAATTACAGGCCAAAGCTCAAAGTACTAAAACCCAGTAAAGCAGTCAAAACCGATGCTGCTTCATCGCATATTCTCTATATGAATAAATATCGGTATATTATTTACGAAGAAAGCAATTGAAAATAATAACTGGAATAATCAACGAAAATTCCAAAAAATTCATTATCATGAAAAAATAAATTGCTATTAATTTCAAGAAATAACTAGACAAGTTGTTATGAAACTATTATAAATCAAGAGATAATAGTGTTCGATTGATTGCAAGACAATAATGGCCATTTTTGATTACTTTCACAATTATATGCAGAAAGTTTGAGAAAATTTCAGAAAATAAGTTTGCCGGATTTAAAATTGAAGTGCAACACCTAAATGACTAGACCAAAAAGGCCATGAAGACCTATTCTTATAGTTACCACAC
>NZ_RHOT01000035.1 GCF_003946675.1 Lapidilactobacillus gannanensis
GATGAACGCCCCAAGAAGGTCAATAACCGTCATGAGTTTGGACATTTTGAAATTGATACCGTTGTTGGTGAGCGTAAAACACGCTTTGAAATAGTCTGCTTGATTGAGGGTAAAGACGCAGATTCAGTATCGTATGCATTGCGAAATATTGTTAATCAATATGGTGATATTATCAAGACCGTGACGGCAGATAATGGTACTGAGTTTACGACCTTAGAGACTGCACTGAATGGCATAGCTGACACTTATTTTGCCCACCCGTACACATCTTCAGAGCGAGGCACTAATGAAGTTCATAATCGGATGCTTCGTCGCTATTTTCCCAAGGGGCAATCACTCGACATTGCCACTCCAAGCCAAGTTCAGATTGCTCAATCGCATCTGAACAACTTGCCTCGGCGAATTTTAAAGTTCAAAACACCAGCCGAAGCTTTTGAAAGAGAAGTCAAGCGTGCTCGCAAGGTTCATACTGCTTAGCTTTCTTGAATTGAAACTCACTGAAACCTTTCCGCCAGCTGCCTTCGCCTGCGCTGGCTAACTTGCACTTGCAATTTGCGAGATTTAAATGATTACGATTTGCTATTAATTGGTGGGCCCGTTTGGAGTGGGGAACCAGCCACGCCGGTTCAGCAATTATTAAAGCAATTGCCTGATAACTATACCGGGACAATTGCCCCATTTTATACTAGTGCTGGTGGGGATCAGCAATACCAGACCAATTTTCAAAAACTGACAACTGCTCACGTCGTCAACGGTTTGGGTCTAAGTTCCAGTAACTTCAGCAATGAAACTGAATTAATAAAAAATTGGTGGCAACAATTAAATTAAGTTAATAAAAAACAGTTGTGTCTTAATCGTCATTGCAAACTTGACCATGACGGACACAACTGCTTTTTAATTACTCGTGTAACTTAACCATGATTACGGGAATCAGTGCCCAAATGATGGCGACGATGATTGTGATGCCGACCGCCTTTCGTGTAAAACTAGCAAAGCGGTCGTCGGGAAAGACCGCGGCAAAGAACAGCGCGACAAATAAAAAGATTAGCGCCAGACCACTAGCATTTTTAAAGATAATTGTGGCGAGGTTCTGACCTTGGATCCAGATGATTTCCAGCGCTAGAAAGATTGCTAAGAATAGCAGACCCAAACTTCCAAAACCTATTTTCCCCTTACTCATTGATCAATGCCTCCAACTCTACGTCCACTTATTGAACTTGTTTCATAAACTTAACGGTGTTTCAAGACTAAGTTCATTATACCTAGAGCAAGTTTGCTTAGCAATGTTGGTTGATGAGCAATGATGAAAACATTAATAAAGATGATAAACCAGAATGACGCCAGTTACCTTTTGAGCACATGCTTCAGCAGTTAAAGTTCGCTTATTTTTGGAAAGAAGGAGACTGCACTTGAATAGCTAGTTTGAAAAAATCGATTTAATGGTCAAACATCCGCTGATCTTGAATCAAATCATGTCGTAAGCTGGGCAAAATCAAGAGGCTAATTAGCAAACCAATCCCACCAGTTAATGCCAAAATCATCGCACCAGCAGGGAAGTGTTGAAAACAAGCGGTGAAGAATAAGGTACCAATTGGGAAAATCGCTGTGTTGGCAGTCGTCATTGTTGCGGAAACGCGGCCTAACAAATGGCTAGGCACAGTTGTTTGAATCCGCACCTGACTGGTGACGTTTAAAATGGCTAAACTGAATCCTAAGAGGAATAACAAACCACCACCTAAGGCCAGTACTTGGTTCAATGAAGTTGCTTGCTGCAAAACTAACCCTAATAGGCCGAGTAAACTAGTTAGCATGATTACCGGCACAATAATTTGTTGACGTAGTTGTTTTGGTTGATGTTGCCAACTTAAATATAAACTACCAGTTAACATGCCAATGGCATTAAAGGTGTCCAAATAGCCAATAGCCGCGTTACCTAAGTGCAATTGCTTGATCACGATAAAGGGCAGGCCAATATTTAAGGCCGAGAAAATAAAGTTTAAGTAAACCGAAATACTGATTAATTTTAAAATTAAGGGCCGTTGTTTTAAATAAGCCAGGCCAATTTTGAAATTTTGAAATTGCTGAAACCGCTGTGATTGTCGCTGGACATGTTGCCTGTCCGCGCTAATCTGAAACTTCATTGACATTGTTATTATCAAACTAACCATGCTAGCAATCAATTCGCAGAGCAAGAAGGCGTCAAACCCTAACCAGCTATAAAGTGCCACGCCTAAAGTTGGTGAGATAATGGCGGCTAAGGAACTAGCCGAATTATTTAATGAACTTAGTCGTTGAATCTGGTCAGCATTAACTAACTCGTGAATGGCTGAGTTCTGCGCCGTGGTGTAGAGATTCACACAAAGCGCATTAACGATTAGGAAAATACTCACTGGGATTAGTTTCTGCTGATCACTGAATTGATCAATCACAGCGATGAGTAAAGCGAGCGCCAGCAAACGACCTAACATACCGCCAATAATTAATTTTTTATGGGCGCAATGGTTGACTAAATTGCCTACTGGTACCAGAAATAATAGGTCAATCACTGGTGTAATCACCATACTTAAGCCGAAACTAATTGCCGAACCGATAGTGGCTAGCAGCATTAATCCCAAACCGTAAGAAAACATATTGCCACTAATGCCGCTGATTAAACTGCTACTGACCGCTTTGAAAATTTGCACGTTGGTATCACGTTTGTTAATTGTCATGAAAATCAGTCCCTTTGCTAAGATTGATTTCATTCTACTGGCGTGCTAGGCTAATTATTAAAGAAAAATGTCGCATATTTGCAAGGTTGGGTTGAAATGTTAAAAATTGGACCACAAGTTAAAGCGATTCGCACCATCAAGGGATTAACTCAAAAAGAAGTTTATCAAGGCGTGGTGTCACCCTCGTTTGCGATTCGCTTCGAACAAGGACGCAACGATATGAAAGCCACTAGTTTTTTGATGGTGTTGGCGAATTTAGGAGTCAGTCCTGATGAATTCCAATATTTGTTACAGGGTCATCAGGTCTCGGAGTTAAAGGCGGCGCGTTTGCAAATTGATACTTGGTATGGCGAACACAATTTTGAAGCTCTTAGCCAGTGGATTGCTACAAATCAAGAGGCCACCAATCCGCAAATGAAGACCTTAGTGGCCTTGGCTGAAATTTTATTAATTAGTTATGATCGATTTATTGGTGCACCCACGGCAGATATGCAAGCAATGTGGCAGCAATTAAATCAAACCAAAACTTGGACCTTGCAGGAAATAAGATTGGCCCGTTACTTAATTCCTGCCTTGCGCGTCTTGACGTCGGATCCGACTGCGTTGGCCAAATTACGTCAGAAAATGATTGCCAATTGTCAAATCTATCTGGTAAAGAATGGCGATCCTTTTCAAATTAAAAATGAATTAGTTGACTTCAATTCAATGTTGTTTCAGGAGTATTTGAATCGCCATGATTATCAGGCAGCGGCGCAACTGCAACCCGCGTTCACTCTGGTTGAAAACGTCGGCCTCAGTTGGGATACTTTGATTTCACAGCGCTTTTGGCTAGCAATTTGGCAATTGTATTTTGGTGATTTTGCTGACGGTGTAGCTGCTGTTAACAAAATTAAGCAATTACAACAATTATTTCCCCAGCGACCAGATCGGAATTTAGAGGCGATTTATCACTATCGCGAACCAGATGCTCGCCGTTATCGGCAAGCAGTTCAAATGGACTAACCGATATAATTGACCGATGTTATTTAGTAGGCATGAAGATTGAATGATATGTCAGAGACAGTAGGATGAAGTAAATGAAAAATCCCGTTGGCGCTTTTAATGTCAGCGGGATTTTTCAAAAGTTGTTATCGTTCAAGTGTTTTTGGTCAGAATCTTTACTGCAAATTCAACAAGCTTTGCGGTAAATTAATCCCGGCTGCTTTCAGTGCTGGCAAATATTTACCGATTAATAAACGTTGCATGGGGATATCCATGCCTTGACTGGCGGTGATTTGAATTTGATAAACCAAGTCACCGTTGGCTAAGAGATTAGCGCCTAATAATTGTGGTTCAGTTAGTAAGTCTTTCGTTTCTTTGAAAACATCTTGGTTGATCGGTGTTAAAATTGTTTCAAGTTTTTTCAAATCCGTTGTGGGGTCCAGTCGTAAGTTGATCACTTGTTGGCGTTGACCTCGAGAGAAATTTGAGACAATGGTGATGTTACGATTAGGGATGAAGTGTAACGTGCCATCAAAGCTACGAATTTGGGTGGTACGAATCCCAACCGCACTAACTGTTCCCGTGATGTCGCCGATTTGGACGTAATCTGCCACTTGAAATTGTTGTTCGAATAGAATAAAGAAACCAGTGACAACATCATTGACAAAACCCTGAGCACCAAGGCCAATTGCCAAACTAACAATTCCCGCACTAGCAACTAAGGTGCCCACAGGAATGCCAAATAGGCTCAAAATGGTATAGATGTAGAAAATCATTAAGGTGTACCGTAAAATGTTTTTAAGTAACGACTTTAAGGTATCACTGCGATTATTTGAGGTTTGTTCGAGGTGGGCGTAATGATCCATACCCTTATTGATCAATTTCTGTCCGAAGAAATTTAGAAAATAAAATAGGAGTGAAATCAAGACGAGTTGAATCACGCGTGTTAAAATAGTTGTTCCTAACTGACTCCAGTCGAACTTTTCGAAAAGATTTAATTTCATATTGGTAAAACTCCTTACTAAATGTGGTGTTTAATCTGGCTGTGAAATGAGTGTAAAACAGAATGGCGTCTGACTCTGTTCCGGGCTGCTTGGCGTGGAACGCGGCCGGCATTGATTTGAGCTTTTTGCTACGCAACAATCTCAAATACAAGCCTTATCGTAAGTGCTAAGGCACTAAACGTGTTCAAAGCAGCAAACGGCTATGATTAACTGAAATAATCACTCGATCTGGTTGCACCAGCTCAAGCAATTATTTGCAGTTACTCTACGCCGAAAGCCCGCTGCCCCTCGCACTCTAACGATAATTTGGCGGCTGACGCCAAGATTCCTCCACGCCGTCTGAAGTTGATTTGGTTTGCTTTATTTTTGATTGTAATCAATGGGGGATTAGCGGAATTTCATCAACTGTTTATTTCTCCCACGGCCTGAGATATTTTCGGCTAATAGCTCCATTCTACCAAATTAAGCGGCATTTTTTTAGCTTTAAAAAAATGAAAAGCGATTTCATGTTTTTTCAATTGCCCCCTTGGTTTATTGGTGTTATGCTAATGCTATATAAGTTTTTACTCTAGAGGAGGCCATTATGTCAGGTGGAGAAATTGCAGGCTTAATTGCTGCAGGTGCACTTTTGATCCTAGTCATCTTTATTTCGATTTTCTTAACTCGATTAAGTAAAGTGACAAAGAATATTGAAAAAACGGTTGCTAATTTGGATACTTCTATGCAGTCGGTGACAAAAGACGTGAATGTTTTGTCAGGTGAAGTTGAGGGCCTGTTGGTCAAGAGCAATACTTTGATGAACGACGTCAACGGTAAGATGGCAACTTTGGATCCGGTCTTCCAAGCAATGGGTGACTTAGGCGAATCCGTTTCTGATCTGAATGCTTCATCGCGTGATTTAGCAGAGCGCATCACCAACGCTGGTGGCACTGTTGCCAAAGCACGTTTAGGTAAACGGATGTTAACTTCTATTTTTTCGCGGAACAACGATTAATTTATTGAAGGAGATTATCACATGGCAAAAAAAGGACACTTTCTATTAGGTTTAATTATTGGTAGTGCGGCGGCCGTTAGCGCTTCAATGTTGTTAACCCCAGAAACGGCAGCAGATTTAAAGAAAAAAGTTGCTGATAAATGCGACGACTTCAAGGAACGGGCAATGGATCTATACCAAGTTGCTGATGAAACAACAGCCAGCTGGCGTGAAGATGCTGCCGCTAAAGTGGAACAAGTTTTAAATGATCATGAAGGCTTACAATCAGCTGTATCAACTTCAAGCGAGAAATTAGCCCAATTACGGGATAATTTCCAAGGAACGACTGATCAATTGAAGTCACAGTTTGGCGATGCTAGCCAACAGTTAAAGAGTAGTTTTGAAGAAACAAAAGATAGTTTTACCGAAGATAATGATGATTTTGATGATATCGTTTTGGATAGTCCATCCGCTTTTCAAGAAGCAAAAGATGATGAGCCAGTTGATGAAGCAGCTGCTACTGATGAAAATAATGATCAAGATACTGCTAAACCAACAAACGAATCAGCAACTGAATCAACTGCAGTTAATGCTGAACCAGAAGCAGCCAAACCTGCTGAACCTGTTGAAAAGACTGATGATAAATTCAGCTTTGATGACAGTGATCCTAAATTGGGAGCAACACCTTCCGACAAGTAATTTTGAAATAAATGAGCTTCATTCGTATCATTGCGAATGGAGTTTTTTAGTACATAGAATTGAAAGTAGGGATAGTGTGATGACTGAAATTCGACCCTATCAAGGCGAAACAGCGTTATTAATTCGGGCCTTCGTCCAAATGAATTTAGATGATAATGCGGTATTAACTTCATGGCCTCAGGTTGAAGGCTATTTTAAGCGGCAGCAATTGTCTACGAATTGGCAAATAGATGTGCGACAACGTTTTGATGAATTTCAAAAGAAAATTGAGAAAACTGGCTTTCCGGAATTGTATGGACTTTGGGATGATCAGACTTTAATTGGTTATGCCTATCGCCCAGCCGCTGATCATTTTCAAACCAACGATTACTTACCAGATGCGTTACAACAAAAGCTCAGAACAATGTTTTTGGAATGAAGTTGGTAAAGCAGAATGGCGTCTGACTCTGTTCCAGGCTGCTTGGCGTGGAACGCGGCCGACATTGATCTGAGCCAATTACAAACCAAATTGTCTCAGATACAAGTCTTATCGTAAGTGCTTAAGACGATTGTAGTGGGATAGATCAACTTGATTTAAATTGTTGTCACAACTGAATAATAGTATTCAAAAAGCCCGTTTGACATTCCTCTGGTTTAAATTATCCAGAAAGCTTGTCAAACAGGCTTTATTAGTTTATCTCAAATCTGTTTTTTCAAATAGGAGTAATCAGTTCTGTTAGTTTATTCAGGTGGGGGCTGGGTGATTGGCGTCAGCTGTGAAATTATTCTTAGCGATTTATCGCTTAGAATAAGCCTCGTATTTGAAACAATTTGGTTTGTAATTGATTCAAATCGATGGCCACAGCGTTCCACGCCACTACAATCGCCCAGCCCCACCTTCAACAATTGGGGAAGACTTGGCACAATTGTTAAACTAATGAATCGGAATATGATTCAACTCTTTGGAGGTATGGGTGAAAGCTTCACTACCATTTTCAGTAACATGAACACAGTCTTCAATTCTAACACCAGCAAATCCAGGAATGTAAATCCCTGGTTCAATTGAGAAACACATACCTGGTTGTAGAACTAAATCATTGCCAGCCATGATTGATGGAAATTCATGAGTTGAAGTCCCAATCCCATGACCTAAGCGATGAATGAAATACTGCCCATATCCGGCTTTATCAATAATATCACGAGCAATTTTGTCTAATTCGGCGGCCGTCAGACCAGGTTTAACGGCATCTTGTGCTGTCAGTTGTGCTTCCAAACAGACGTCATAGATTTCACGTTGTTTTTCGTTTAATTGACCAAAAGCCACCGTTCGGCTGGCATCACTCATGTAGCCTAGATGATCGGTACCTAAGTCGAATAAAATTAATTCACCGGGCTTAAGTGGATTTTTTTCAGGGCCACCATGAGGATTGGCTGCGTTGGCACCAGCTTGAACAATGGTATCAAAGCTCATTTTCATGATACCTTGTTTCATTAAACCGTATTCAATTTCGGCGACAACTTCTTCTTCAGTTCGCCCTTCCTGAATAGCATTGAAACCAATTGAAAAGGCTAGATCAGCTTCTTCACCGGCTTCTTCCATGATTTTAATTTCTTCTGGTGTTTTGAAAAGCTTAAGGTGTTCCACGAAACGAGAAACATTGCCTGGAAATTCAGCATTAGGAAATTCTTGACGAACGGCATCATAATGTTGAACGGAAAGACTGTCCTTCTCAAGGCCCCAATTTTTAAAGTGGCTAGTTCGTGCCTTGATGTGATCTGCAATTAATGCAAAAGGTTGTTCATGGTCAAGATAGCCGTAAATATCGCCATTCCAGCCAGCTTTTTTAGCTGAATTAACTTCCAGCTCAGGCGCGAATAAGAAAGGTGCAGCATCAGCGAAAACAAATAAACCGAGGATTCGCTCATGGGGATCAGAAATGAAGTTGGTGAAGTAGGCAACGCTGCCGGGATCACTAATATAAACCAAATCTAACTGTTGTTCTTGGATCCATTGTTGCAGTGACTCAAGTTTTGTCATGGTCATGATAGGGCTTCCTTTCATACTATACTGATAATGCTAGTATAACATAATTAGCCAAAGCACAAATGAAAAAGAAATCTGAAAGTGAATAGGGTGAAAACGATTCATTTTCATTATGATTATGTAAAAACGCTTGCATTTCCATTAGGCTAGTGCTAAAGTGAAAAATGGAAATATGAAAATGACAAGGAGATACTTTAAATGGAAAAACAAACAATTACGATTTATGATGTCGCGCGTGAAGCAAATGTCTCCATGGCAACTGTTTCGCGGGTTGTAAATGGCAACCCTAACGTTCGTCCAGATACACGGGAAAAGGTTTTGAAGGTAATTGAAAAATTAGATTATCGGCCTAATGCTGTTGCTCGTGGATTGGCCAGTCATCGGACAACCACTGTTGGTGTGTTGATTCCTGATTTAACTAATATTTTTTATGCATCCTTAGCTCGCGGGATCGATGATGTTGCAACAATGTATAAATACAACATCATTTTAGCTAGTGCTGATGCGGCTAAAGGCAAGGTCAACACGGTTTTGGAAAGTATTCTGGCTAAGCAAGTTGATGGTTTGATTTTCATGGGTCAGAACTTGCAAGATTCTACTCGCAAGGAATTGGAGCGAAGCAAAACACCAGTTGTCTTATCAGGTACAGTTGATCCACTGAACAAGTTGGGCAGTGTGAATATTGATTACGTCGCTGCTATTCGTGAAGCCACGCAGCGTTTGATTTCAACCGGTAATGAACATGTTGCTTTTGTGACTGGTGCTTTAGATGATCCAATTAATGGCCAATTCCGTTTGAAGGGCTATCAAGAAGCTTTGGCTGATGCTAAAATTCCTTATGATGAAAGTTTGGTTTTTGAAACTGAATATAGTTACCGTGCTGGTGAAGCAATCTGGGATGCAGTTAAGCGTTCTGGTGCTACCGCTGCGGTCATTACTGATGATGAATTGGCTGTTGGTTTCTTAAATGGTGCCAATGATTCTCATGTTCGGATTCCTGAAGATTTCGAAATTATTACTAGCAACAACACAATGCTCACTGAAATCGTTCGGCCTAAATTGACTTCGATTGCGCAACCGCTTTATGATATTGGCGCGGTGGCAATGCGTTTGTTAACTAAGATGATGAATAAGGAAGAAATCGAGCAGAAGACGGTCTTACTGCCACATAGTATCATTACTCGTAACTCAACTAAATAAGCCAGTAAAAAAAGATTCGGACAACAATCACGTCGATTGTTGTCTGAATCTTTTTTATTATTTGAATTAATTTGTTACTGGCTGATTATTAGTTGCTTGATCACCATTGGTATCTTTGCCACCAGTATTACCTTGATCAGTGGTGGTACCAGGTTTACCCGTATTATTGGTATCTTGATTATTGTTCTCTTCAGTTCCCGTATCAGGATTGCTGCCTGTCCCACCAGTGGTCGTGTTACTGTCAGTAGCATTGTTACCACTATCAGTATTTTGACCGCTTGAGTTGTTAACGTCTTTGTTGGTTGTGGCTTCGCTATTAGTGTTAGTACCACTGTCAGCACTATTATCAGTGGTTGTCGTCGTCCGCTTGATAACGTCGCCATTGTCATCAACGTTCTGAACGACACCATAATCATTACTCTTGCCCTGATAATGATCCCAGAACAACTTGTAATTTTCATCAGTTCCGCCAATCGCAAAGTTGGCTGAAGCTTTGGCTGGCGTTGCACCATCATTGAACCAGGCATTCGTCTTGGCACCAGTCAAGTTAATTTTACTTCCGCCGTAACTAATTGAACCTGCTTCAGTGCCAGTACTTGTTAATACTTGATGCTGTTCAGCACCTGCAGGTTTAACAGGGGTTTGTTCTAGCTTGAAGAGGTCAGGCTGGGTTTGGTAGAGTGCATTGGCCATTTTCGCCCAGTAAGTCATATTGGTATTACTGGAAGCGCTAGTCAGATTATGGGAATTACCATAGAAGTTATCATAACCCATCCAAGTGGCTAAAGTAACGCCTGGTGTTGACCCAACAAACCAAATGTCACGATAATCGTTTGAAGTCCCAGTTTTTCCGTAAACATTGCTAGTATTGAAATTCAATTGCCAAGCAAGCTGTGTCCCAGTACCAGTAGAAATAACACTCTTCATCATTTGCTGCATGATATAGGAAGTTGATTTACTGAAAACTTTAGTCTTCTTTGATTTATGGCGATAAATCACACTGCCATTTGGTGCGGTAATTTTTGAAATCACATAAGGATTAACATGCTCACCACCATTTGCAAAAGTTGCAAAGGCACTGGCATTTTGTTCAACGCTGATCCCACGGTCGGTCCCACCTAAGGCAATTCCTAGTTGAGAGTACTCACTATTGGTTAAGTTGATTCCCATCTTACTCATGTAACTGCTAACGTCGACTTTGGTCTCATTCTTAAGATGGTTATAAAGATTAACCGCAGGTAAGTTATAAGACCAAGCCAATGCTTCAGTAGCAGGAACAAAGCGATTTTCAATTGACTTATTATAATCAGTTGGTTTATAGCCGTTAAAATTATGCGCGAAGTCAGCAATCATTGTTTGACTATTGATCACTTTATTTTCAACAGCGGGGCCATAAGCAATCAGTGGTTTGATTGATGAACCTGGTGAACGCTGGGTATCAAAAGCATGATTGATTTGGTTGTCAGTAAAATCACGACCACCAACGAAAGCCAGAACCGCACCAGTTTCATTATCCAATAGTACACTACCTGTCTGAGCTTTTTCAGTAATCGTCACATTCTTGTTGAGATTATCGTCAAAAGCTGTTTCAGTGTAATCGGAACCAAAAGTAGTACCTTGAGTCGCTGTCACGTCTTGTAGTTCATCGTACAGCTTTTTGTTAATGGTGCTATCAATCCGATAGCCCTTTTGTTTCAACAATTCATCAGCCTGATCGTAATATTGCGCGTAGAGTTTCGCGTCTTGCTTAACGGTTGCAACTTTACGGCCATTCTGTTCGATTAATTGATCAATTAAAATGTTTCGGGCCTGACCTAGCAGCAGGTTATACATATAACCCTCAGTGGTTGAACTGCTGGCAGTTGTTGGTGCCTGAAATTGTTGGCGTAGATCAACTTTTTTGGCATCATTATATTGCTTTTTAGTAATGTCACCATGACGATACATCCGAAAGAGAACCACATCTTTACGTTTCATGCTGTAAGTCAGGTCTTTCTTGACTGTACCATCTTGTTGATAAGGCGTGTAAATTGAAGGACTTTGTGGTAAACCGGCAATGAAAGCAGCTTGGGGCAGCGTTAAATTCTTGGCAGTGGTGCCAAACAATCCCTGTGCTGCTGTTTCCACGCCAGCAATATTTTGGCCAGCATTATTACGACCCAAAGTAGCCACGTTTAAGTAAGATTCAATAATTTGCTGTTTCGAGAAATACTTATCGATTCGCAGCGCTAACATCACCTCCGTCGCCTTTCGACGCCAAGTCGTTTCTGAGGATAATAACTGCATTTTTACTAATTGTTGTGTCAAAGTTGATCCACCAGTTTGGGCACCCATACCAGTTACGTCTGACAAAACAGCGCGAATCAATGATTTAGGGACAACACCACGATGTTCGTAGAAATCATCATCTTCAGTTGCAACAACCGCCTTGATCAAGTAAGGCGAAATATCGTTGTAAGACGTTTTAGTCCGGATCAAATCACTTTTAACATCAGCTAATTTCACTTTTTGGGCAAAATAAAGGCTAGATGATTGATTAACGTTTTCAATTTGTCGCTTCATACTGGCATAAGTTGGAATTGATTCATGGCTCATGATGCCACCGAAGTATCCCAATAATAGGCCGAAAGCTAAGGCTCCAACAACTAGCAGTCCAGAAAAAAGATAGATAGCTAAGGAACGAATCGTTTGGATAAACACATTGACTTTAAATTGCCATGTGGTTTTCGTTTGAGCTTGCCCGCGATTACGCGTTAGTCGGCGACCAAGATTCTGGAAGAAAGCTGCCAGTCGCTGGCCCAACTGTTGCAAGTTTTTAAGAAATGCTTGCCACCATTTTTGAGGCTTATTCAAGAGGAGCGCCACCTTTTTTTATAGTTACTCTTTGAAATTATATAACATTTCGGCTGTTGAATGGTAAGAAACCGGTAAACTGTCATTAGAATGTCATCTTATCGCGTGTCAAGTGCGACTGAAATAGCGAATAATAACGATTGACTTTGGAGATGATTCTTTCCGAACGTGGGGCAAGAATTGATTAAGTCGCTCTCCAGTCTGGCAATGGCAGGAGCCTAAGCAGCAAGTCTCCGGCATCGCAGTGTGATTTAGATTGTCTTTTCCAGCAGAATCAATTAAACTAGGCATTGAGGAGTGATCGCCATGGTTCATTTATCTGCGGCTGATTATTGGCGCCGTTTTCAAGAAAAAAACTCAGGTCTAAGTGACCAATTCCAAGCTTGGTCGTTTGGTGATAGTCCCCAACAAGCTGATGAACTGTTGGCGCTAGTTCTCAGTGGTAAAAAGGTTGGAACGGCCTCGTTGTACCAATTATATCGTTGGACAAATGAGCCGCTACCCCAAGTTGGCGATTACAGTATTATTTTAGACGGCGCACAGCAGCCACGTTGTATTATTCAAACCACTAAAATTGATGTGGTCCCATTCGCTGACGTCACTGCGGCGCATGCTGCTGCGGAAGGTGAGGGTGATCTTAGTTTAGATTATTGGCGTGAAGTGCATTGGCAGTTCTTTAGTCATGAATCTGCGGCTGCGCGCTATCAGTTTAATGAGCAAGATTTAGTTGTGTGTGAACTGTTTAAAGTAGTACCAGGTTCAGTTGCACTGGCGCAGACAGACTAAAATTAGCATAATCAGTCTGTCGGCATTGAGTCCTGTTTTAAACAGCTGACTGCTCGCAGTTAAAGAAAGTTAATAGTCCGCTTCAAAAATAGTCTGGGTCATCAGTCTATTCTCCAAATTTAATACGAACTTTCGTTACTGGAACGTGTTCTCAAAGGGCAATCGTTTCCGCTTAACGCAAAAATACCGAACATTCATTAGAATGCTCGGTATTTTACGTTAATGCTCACCGATTAACCGCCCTTTGTCACACTTTTTATTGTCAGCTGATTAAAAATGTGGTTGGCAGTTATTTAGCTAGCTCATACAGTGCTTCAGCATAAATGGCAGTCGCCTTGATAATGTCTGCAACAGGCATATATTCATTAGCCTGGTGCATCACATTAGGCTGTCCAGGGAACTGAGCGCCAAAAGCGACACCGCGTTTCAAGATACGACCATAAGTACCGCCACCGATAATTTGCTCCTGTCCCTGATGACCAGTTTGATGTTCATAAACTTTTAATAAAGTTTGAACTAAAGGATCACTGGCTGGGACATAATGAGGTTGTTGTGCGTGACCAAAAATCTCACTTTGAATGTTATTTCCGAACTTGGCGAGTGTTGTTTGAATTTGTTGATTGATAGTAGTTGCGGATGTTCCTTGGGGATAACGAATGTTAATAATCACACTGTTATTTTCACCAGCTTGATAATTGAAAATGTCTGGACTGGCAGTTAAGTCACCCATTAGTTGATCGTGATAAGCAACGCCTAATTGACGGCCGCGCGAGTCTAGATGCATGACTTCGGCAATTGCTTGGACGTATTGTTGTCCCGCTTGATCTAAGCTGAGTTGACTTAGAAATAACGCCAAATACGTGCCTGCGTTAACACCTGCATCAGGTTCTAAAGCGTGAGCACCTTTACCAGTCAAGGATAAAATCAAGCCTTGATCTTCCAACTGAGCATCCGCAATTAATTCATTTTCAGCTGCAAAATCTGTAAATTGGTCGCTAAGATTATCCAGATTATGGCCGGCTAAAACAGCCTGAGCATTTTGAGGGACCATATTTTCGCGGATACCACTTGTAAAGCTGCGTAATTGCACTGAACCGGTGATTGGCAATGCATTTTTAAAGGTTACTTTGAAAGAAGCAATTCCTTTTTCACCATTAAT
Source organism: Lapidilactobacillus gannanensis (assembly GCF_003946675.1). Lineage (GTDB taxonomy): Bacteria > Bacillota > Bacilli > Lactobacillales > Lactobacillaceae > Lapidilactobacillus > Lapidilactobacillus gannanensis. Next base: position 14,390 of record NZ_RHOT01000035.1, read on the forward strand.
AATGGGAAATTCAGCATCTGGTGAAAAGCCAAAATCAGGGGCTGGTTCAACCTCTAAATAACGATTGATGCCAAACCATTCACTTTCTTCATCGGTTCCGAGAATGTAATGGATTTTCTTACTCAAGGGTAAGTTCAGATCCTTGACTATTTTTAGCGCGTAGTAGGCAGCCATTGCTGGTCCCTTGTCATCAGCACTACCACGGGCATATAAACGGCCATCCTTAACAACTGGCTTAAAAGGATCGGTGTGCCAGCCATCACCAGCAGGCACAACATCTAAATGACCAAAAACACCTAAAGTTTCAGTGCCAACACCATATTCGATCCGGCCAGCAACATTGTCGACATTCTTAGTTGAAAAACCATCGCGATCAGCCAAATCTAACATTGTTGTTAATGCTTCAGCTGGGCCTGGTCCTAGTGGAAATTCCGCCGTTGCTTTTTCAGTATCACGAACGCTGGGAATTGTGAGTAACATTTCTAAATCACGAAACAAATCGTCTTGATATTTTTTTGCTTCGGCTAACCAGTCAATCATTTAAAAACCTCTTCTCTACATAGTTAATGGGACTAAATTAATTATATTATAGCCGATGAGTGGCAATTTAGGCTACTACTTCACCATAACTGGGTTTGCCAAGTTTGCGGCTGTGTGATTATAGCCGCCTGTTCAAAAGCACTAGTGGTTTGAGTTGTGGCTTGCCAGGGGTGGAATAACGTTTGCAAGTTAGGCAATGCTTGACGGTGTTTTGTAGGAATTGCTAAGTAGTGGGACCAAGCACTTGCCTGTGGTTGGAAGTTAACCAACACTTGCTTAGCACTTAACCAATGACCAGCCACTTCAAACCAAGTTGCCAGTCCGTTAATTTGCACAGCCTGTACTTGATAATTCTGGCCAACTTGTAAATGTTGGTTAATTGGTTGTGGCGCTAGTGGCCGGTCATATAGTTGGGTATATTCGCGCCGATTGTCGATTGGTGTGACAGTTAATCCTAGATATGGTAAAGCAGTTTGTAAGTCGTTGGTATGATTGAAACCTGCCGCTGAGATAAAACGATTCGTACCAATTTGATAAAAAGGCTCGCCGTGTTTAATCACTAAATTACTAACTTCAAAGGGATGCAACGGTTTCACTGGCTGGCGAACTAAATCGAGATTATACGGATTTTCGTAACTTTCTTCTGCGTCCAAACTGACTAAGACACCGGGAAAGTCGACTGCTTTAATATCAGCGGTGGCCTTTTGTTCACGATATTCATTTCCTGTTTGGGGGTAATTAGTGACCACGCCGTCAATCGGCAAATTAACGAGCCAATTCCATTGTTTTGCATTTTCACTCATTTCATCCCAAACATAAACTTGCTGATGGAGGTCATGTAATTGTTTAATTAAATTAGCGTTGACAAGATTTGAAGAAATATTAACACCAGTAGTCGTTTGGAAAACTTCAAAATTCAAGCGTTTAAGTGAACCAGCAATGAAAATTCGTGGGGAATTTGGCAGTTCTTCTTTGAGATTTTGCAGACTTTTCAGTGAAAAAGAATGAAACATGACCCGATTTTCCATCTGATACTTGGTGACACTAGCCTTGATCAAGGCCTCCATGTTTTGCGGGTTACCTTTTTTGGTTTTCTTAGTTTCAATCAAGAATTTCGTATTGGGCCGATTTTGATAGTAGGCGAATAAGTCATCCAGGGAGTGCATTGGTTCGCCATTAGATTGGGTAAAAGTCTTAATTTGAGCCCAAGGTGTCTGCGAAACAATTGCATTGTGGCCAGTCACACGTTCTAAATTACGGTCGTGGGAAATTACTAAAACATTATCTTGGGAGACATGTAAATCCAGTTCAACATAGTCAGCGCCACTTTTAAAGGCAGAATTGAAACTGGCAAAGGTTTCTTCAGGCGCACGTAGCGGATCGCCGCGATGGCCAACGACAGTAAACGCACTGCTAAGTAACCATAAACAAAAAATAATTAAAAGGAACGGTAATTTTCGTATCAAACAAGTAACCAACTTTCTAAAAAACAATTAATTAATTTATAACGCAGAAAAATGATTCCGACAAGGTCGGTTATTAGATAATATGAACTTAGCTGGTTATCTGTTCATTGTTAGTGATTAATCAACCTTTGACCAGCAAACGGACAACCAACTTATCTAGAAAACATGTTACACTATAGAGGAGCTTGGAGGAATTCTGATGGCAGAAAAATATCAAAATCTTGATTTAATTGAGCAAATTACGCGTAATGATGGTTCAAAATATTATGAAATTGCCAATATTTTCATGAATGGTCGTGCTGAATTAGCAGTTGTCCGCGGTTTTTTGAAAGAAGTGCGAATTTTACAATTAAATATTCCTCATTCGACGGCCGTTAATACTTATGAAACTTACATTAATGACCATTATCAGATGCCGGCCGAAGATTTCACTGAGTGGGTTGAATGGCAGAAGCCTGCTGGAAAAATTGCTGATGCCGTTAAAGAAATTTTGCGGGCTAATCATATCGGCTAGCTTTGGCGGGCAAACTTGTCGCTATTAGCAGGTAGGTCTATTATAACCGTGATGACTGTCGAACCCAAATGGTCTAGTCAGCACACTTTTAAGCATGAGGTTAAGAAATAACCATGGAAAAAATAACGATATTACATACCAATGACTTTCATTCACATCTTGAAAATTGGCCGCGTTTACGACGTTATGTCCTAGCACAGCAATCATTGGCACAAGCGTCTGCTGGTCAGGCACTGACTTTTGATCTTGGCGATGCCATGGATCGCGTTCATCTCTTAACAGAGGCAACGAATGGTCAGTTTAATGTTGAATTGTTAAATCAGCTGCATTATGATGCCGCAACAATTGGAAACAATGAAGGAATTGGTAATGCTAAAGCGCAACTTTTGAAATTATACCAAGCCGCCAATTTTCCAGTGGTGTTGGGTAATTTATCTGATCCGACAACTGGTCATTTAGCAGCGTTTGCTAAACCGTGGCTAATTATAACGACAGATCAAGGCACGCACATTGGTGTACTGGGGCTGACGGCAGCTTTTCCAGCAACATATCAACCACTTGGTTGGGAGATCAAACGAGCGACTGACGTTTTACCAGCGCTACTTGCTGAATTAGCGCCACAGGTTGATTTTGTTGTGTTGTTATCCCATCTAGGATTGCCAATTGATCGCTTTCTAGCTAAAAAATTTCCGCAAATTGCCATTATTATTGGTGCCCATACGCGCCACTTATTGCCAACTGGTGAGCAGCAAGGAGCCACCTTGTTGGCGGCGGCTGGTAAATTTGGTCAGTATGTTGGCAAGATTTCATTGACGATTGACGAAAATCATCATTTAAGGAATGCTAGCGCAACTGTTCAAGCAACCAACGAGTTACCTGTTTTAGCCACTGATGCTGCCGAGATTGCTGGCTATCAACAACAAGGCCAGCAACTTTTAAACGCACAAAAGCTGGCCAAGCTGCCGCAAAGTCTAACCGTCAGTGCCCATGGTGAACATGCCGCAATAAAAGTTTGCTTAGCGGCAATTCAGCAAGTTGCGCAAGCGGACTGTGCTATTTTGAACAGTGGTTTGTTTCTTAAGGATTTGCCACAGGGTATCGTGACAGCTAACGATTTGCATCAACAATTGCCTCATCCCATGCATGTTATTGCAGTTCAGCTTAGTGGGGCTGATTTATGGCGTCTGGCCATGGAAATTGAGAAAAATCGTCATTTTGTCCAAAACTTTCCGCTGAAGGGAATGAGCTTTCGCGGTAAAATATATGGTGAATTAGTTTTACGTGATTGGCGGATCGATCCGGTTACCCAACAAGTTTGGGTGCAGCACCAGTTGATTGAACCACACCAAAATTATACTTTAGCAACTGTTGATAATTTCATGTTTATTCCGTTTTTCCCAACAGTTGCCATCAAAGGCCAAGTTAAATTGTTAATGCCGGATTTCTTACGAAATATCTTTGGCCAGTATTTACAACAACATTATCCCTTGTTAAAGGAGTCTTAATTTGAATGCAGAAATGACTAGTGTGGGTCCAGTAGCACCAGTGATTTACCCACATATTTATAACGTAAAGCATGATGATGATCCTGATTATCGCGGCACCGCTGTGAAACAAATCGCGGTTGATAAAATTATGGTTAATAATCATACTTATCAGCTGGTTTATGATTATCGTGACGGGTTTGATCCGGAGCGATTTGGCCAACGATTTGAAACAATTCTCAACAAGTACGATTATATTGTTGGTGATTGGGGCTTTGAACAGTTGCGTTTGCGTGGCTTTTATAAGGAGCATAATCGGACTGCCAATCGTGACCAAATTATTACCACTTTAGATGATTACATTATGGAATTCTGTAATTTCGGCTGTGCTTTTTTTGTGTTGCAACGTGAAGGTGGGCCAGCTAAAAACACGAATAAACGGCATAATCCCGATGTTAACCAAAATAACCGCGAAAATCGGCATCGGAATCATCATAGCAATAATAAAAGTAACAATGAACATAACCAACATCGTGAAACCAAGGCTGCCACAACGAGTCAGCCAACGACGACGCAGCGGCAGTCACAAAAGACACCAACGGTTCGGGACAGTCCTAATGCAACGCGGCCGAGACGTCGGAATAATCGGCGCAAGTCGAATAGTTCAGCTAGTTCTGCACCTAGCAATACCGCAACACGGCAACACCAATCAACAACTAAACAGCAACAGTTGACTAATCAACGTTCCTCACAGCCGACAGAAGTAAAAACGAATACGACCAAGAAAGCAAAGTCGCATCCATTTCGGATTCGGCATGTGGATGAACACAAGAGCTAGATTTAAACAGCGGGGGACGAATAATTGAAACATTATCAGGCATATTTAATTGATTTAGATGGTACGATTTATCGCGGTAGCGAACGAATTCCGGCCGCGAAACGTTTTGTTGAACGTTTACAACAGCAGGGGATTCCTTTCTTATTTTTGACTAATAACACGACTAAAACGCCAATGGCAGTCACACAGAATTTGGCTGAGAATCATGACATTCATGTGCGCCCGGAACAAGTTTATACACCATCACTGGCAACGGTGAGTTATTTAAAGGCTAAAAATAACGGGAGCGTTAAGGGTAAAACTGTTTATGTCATTGGCGAGATTGGCTTACTGTCAGCAATTCTTGGTGCTGGGATGCAGTTAGCCGAGACCCAACCTGATTATGTTGTGGTTGGACTGGATTATGACGTGACTTATCATAAATTTGAAGTCGCTACATTAGCCGTTCGCGCTGGTTCCACTTTCATTGGTACCAATGCAGACAAAAATCTGCCCAACGAGCGTGGCTTAGTTCCAGGAGCGGGATCGGTTATTTCTTTAGTTGAGCATGCGACTCAGCAACAGGCCACTTATATTGGTAAGCCAGAACCAATTATCGTGCAAGCTGCTTTAAGTGTTTTAAATGCAACTGCTGAGCAAGCAGTGATGGTCGGCGATAATTATGATACCGACATTCGTGCTGGCATCAATGCTCACGTTGATACTCTGTTGGTTTACACTGGTGTCAGCAAGAAGGAAGTAGTTGCGCAAGAAGCAGTGCAACCAACTCATGAAGTTGATTCCTTAGATGACTGGGAGCTATAAAATGAAAAAAGGTAGTTTAGCCGTCCTTAATTGGGTGGCTTTAATTTTCGCTTGTATTAGTTTCACCGCAATCGTCACTATTCTCTTGACCTTACTCATGTATCCTTTAGAGATTCGCGGTCAAAACTTAACCAGCTATGGTCTTAGTGCGGATAAGTTAACTGCTAATTATCGGCAGCTAATGGCCTATTTGAATTTTCCCTGGGTCGCTAAATTGCAGATGAGTGATTTTCCGATCTCAGTCAATGGCGTGGCCCATTTTGCAGATGTTAAGCGATTATTTCTTTGGGCTTGGGGCTTATTAGTGTTGACAGTTCCTTGGGCGCTAGTTTTTCTAAGAAGATTAAGGCAACGGCGTCAGCTTGATTTATTAAAGTATCCCGCTGAAATTGGCGCAATCCTGCCAGTGATAGTGGCCTTAATTGCAAGTCTTAACTTTGACCAATTTTTTATTACGTTCCATCACTTGTTCTTCCGTAATAGTAATTGGTTATTTGATCCTAATACTGATCCCATTATTTTAGTGTTGCCAGAGTCCTTTTTCGGCCATTGCTTTATTTTGGCCTTTGTTATTTTTGAAAGTCTGATGATAACGGGGATTGTGCGGGCCCGTCGTTCTTGGCGATAAATTACTAGTTAACTTAGAAAATCGCGTCAGAACTTCTAGGATTAGCAGAGAGTGACCGATTTTTTCATGCAGAAAAACAGCATCTTGTAAAAGGCGAGTAGCTGGTGCGCATTAACGCCAAAAACGGGTTTGGGACATGAAAGTCTATTCTCCAAGAATAATACGAACTTCGGCTGCTGAAACGTGTTCTCAAAAGACCATCGGTTCCGCCTAGCACAAAAAAATAACGAACAATTCTGCATTTTGCTAGAATTGCTCGTTATTTTTTCGCGTTAATGCTCGCCGACTGACCGCCTTTTGTCACAATTTCTTGGCGTTAAACGGAAGCGGTGGTCTTTTAGGAACACGCTACAGCTGTTAAACTTTGGTTTATTTTGATAACTGGCCTGATGTTGCCACCATTTTTTCGTATTCGTCGTTCACGCTAGTAATGGTTAGACAGTTAGCTGAGCTAATGAGTACTTAGTTGGAGGAATACAAGCTTTTAATGGGCTTGATAAACATCTTCATCATCTTCTAATTCAGGATGAGCGTGAGCTAAGCGGCTAGCAGCGGCAGCAGCTGTTGCACCGACAAGATCATCTAAAAAGGTATGAATAATGCCAGGTTCATGAGCGTTTAATTTTGCCAAAACGCCAGGTTTCACTTTATCAATGTAACCGTAGTTGGTGAAGCCAATTGAGCCATAGACATTGACAATACTAAGCGCCATAATTTCGTCAACACCATAAAGCCCTTCGTCATTAGCTAAAATCGTTTGTAGTGGTTCAGTCAGCGCTTTTTTCTCAGCGAGCATATCTAATTGGATGCCAGTCATGATTGCATTTTGAACTTCACGTTTCTGCAAGACGATTTGCACGTTGCGGGCTGCTTCCTCACGAGTTAATCCGTGAATATAGTCACGTTGTAAGAAAATAACCAAATCAGCAATATCATCAATAGTTACGCCACGTTTAGCTAGTAAACCAACTACATGTTGATATAACATTTCGTGTTTTTCCATCGTGAATCCTCCTAATTTTAATTAAATAAACTTGTACTGTGTAATGGCTGAATTTTTTCCGGATAAATTGTTTGTAAGGCAGTTGTGACCGCAATCGGTGCTTCAGCATAGCCAACAGCGATTAAATCAAGTTTACCAGGATAGGTAACGGCATCGCCCACCGCGTAAACTTTAGGTCGATTGGTTTCCATTTTAGTGTTGACCTTAATTTTGCTGCCAGCCAAATCAAGTTGCCATTGACGCAGTAGACGACTATCAGAAACAAAACCGTAATTAATTAATAGTTTATCAGCCGCGACTACTTGATGATCATCAGTCTTGACTTTTTTTAAGTCGATTTGTAGTTGATCTGCAGCTGGTGTCACTTGATTGAGTAAGTAGGGTGTCATAATTTTGACGGTGGAGTCGCGTAATTTTTGGACACTTGATTCTAAGCCACGAAATTGATCGCGTCGGTGAATAATAGTTACGCTTTGGGCAACATTTTCAAGTGCAAGTGCCCAGTCCACAGCTGAATCACCGCCACCAGCAACCATAACATTCTGGTCAGCAAAATCAGCCAGATTTTTAACAAAATAAGTTACCTGGCCGTTGTCTTCTAGCGCAGGATCATAAACATTGTTAAGTTTGCGAGGGGCAAAAGAACCGGTCCCAATGGCAATAATGACAGCTTTAGCCTGCAATTCACCGTGATTCGTTGTCACTAGCAGGTTTCCATCTGCTTGTTCGATGATATTGTCTACGGTAGTACTCAACTTGATTTCTGGCTGGAACAATTCCAATTGTGCCAGTTGCTGTTGAATTAACTGCTTAGCTTTTATTTTTGGAATACCGCCAATGTCGTAAATCTCTTTTTCAGGAAAGAGAGCATTGGCTTGGCCGCCGACTTGGGGTAAACTTTCGATAATTGCGACGTCGGCATTACGCATACTGGCAAAATAGGCGGTAAATAGTCCTACTGGGCCACCACCGATAATTAAAAGGTCATAAATATGGGTCAAGGCGTGGTCACACTTTCTATTAAGAATTTGCGAAAACTGAAAAATTGACAGCTTGCAAAACAACTTTAGCACAATTTAATGTTAAAATGAACGAAAGATGAATTGTTTACCAATTGTAAAACAACAGCAATTAGTTAAGATACTGAATATTATCCATGCTGGGGTAAATAATTGAGTTATGAAGAGGTGAAATAGATGACATATCGAATTGGTGATATTTTAATTGGTGAGGTAACAGGTGTGCAACCTTATGGGGTATTTGTGTTGTTGGACGGTTTGACACAGGGTTTAGTTCATATTTCTGAATGTACCCATAGTTATGTAACTGATCTCCATCAAGTTGTTCGCTTAGGTGATCGAGTTCGAGTTTTAGTTTTAGATATTGATGAGTATTCTGGTAAGATAAGTCTGTCCATGCGTGCATTGGTCCCAGACCCTTACGTAGGACCATATCGGCGGAAAGTCCATTTTTGGACCAATCATCGTACTGAGACTGGTTTTCAGCCGATTGCTGCAGCCAAAGATCAGTGGCTAGCAACGGCATTACGAGATTTCCCTTAAAAATCAATAAGTATTTTTTGTTTTTTTTCAATTTCTTATTGACGAACCGGGCGTGAGTTGATAAGATAGTTTGTGTTGCAAAACGAGCTGCTAACTTGCTTATCTCGTTGAAAAATGTTTTCAATAAAGTTG
>NZ_RHOT01000036.1 GCF_003946675.1 Lapidilactobacillus gannanensis
CATACAAAAATCCCTCCGTAATCATCAAATGAATTATTGTATTTCATCTGACAACCATAAAGGGATTATTGCATTCTATCACAGAATTGCTCGGTGTTTTACGTCAATACTCACCAGCTGACTACCTTTTATCACAATCTCGCGTTTTTGATTTGCGCTGCTGATTAATTAACAAAAAAGCCAACTTCCAAAGAAGTCGGCTTAAATTTCATTAATTAAATTAGATACGACGTGCAAAGGAAGGACTCCAAGCACTGATTGATTGATAAGTTACAGTTTGACCTTCCGTTGGTGCATGGACGTAACGGCCACCACCAACATAGATACCAACATGATAAGCACTACCAACACTACCCCAGAACACTAAGTCGCCAGCTTGTAAGCTATTTAATGAAACTGATGAACCAAGTTTACTCATTTCTTGAGAAGTTCGTGGTAAAGAAATACCAGCTTGCTTAGCTGAATACCAAATCAAACCAGAGCAATCAAAACCTTCAGATGGAGAGGCCTTACCATAAGCATACGGTGTGCCAAGATACTTAACCGCATTATTAGCGATTGCAACACCACGACCAGTGCCAGTAACTGTTTCACCAGCATTATTAGTAGTACTTACTTTCTGAGTAGTCTTGGCTTGTGTTGCTGTAGTTTGAGCAGCTACTAATGCAGCAGCGGCAGCAGCAGCTTGGCTTGTAGCAGAGTCCAATTGTGCTTGTAAGGTTTCTAACTCAGCCTGATTAGCTGAAACTTTATCTTGCAATTCTTTTTGAGCAGCCTCGGCAGCAGCTTTTTTGCCATCAAGACTAGCCTTATCAGCGACTAATTTGGCTTTATCAGCAACTAATTGATCTTGCTTATTAACCTGATCGGATTTCAAATCGGCTAATTTTGTTTTGGATTCTGTGACAGCATCCATGGCTTCTTTGTTAGCACTATTAATCTTGTTAACTGCTAATGAGCGGGAAACCAAATCAGTGAAATTATCACTGCTTAAAACGAAATCGACATAAACATTACCAGATACACTATTAGTCGATTGCTTTTGCAATTCAACTAATTGTTCGCGTAAAACTGATTTACGGTTAGCTAATTCTTTCTTAGCAGTAACAATTTCGCCGTCAATATTGGTGATTTGCGTTTGTGTTGCATCAATGTTCGCTTGGGTATCATTAATGGCAACAATTTTATTTGAGACATCATTACTTAATTTAGCAACTTGATTTTGTTGCTCGTTCAATTGTGCTAATAACTTGCTAGCACTACTTTTATTACTAGAAATTGCGCTCTTTGCGTCAGAAATTGTATCGGCAGAAACTTGGTGAACACCCGCAAATACAGGGCTTGCCATAATAACAACAGCGGCGCCAACGAATAATTGTTTTGTAAGTTTTTTCAAGATTTACACTCCCATGATTTATTACAAAGACCAGTATAACAAGCCATCATTACAGAACGATTACAGCAACAACAAGAAGCTGTGACCATTATTACAACCACTTTTTTATTTTGTGAATTCAAACAGACGGTTATGCCACAATGCTTGTAAGCGCTGGCTTTTAACAACATTTTTATGATCATTAGAAATCACTAAAACTTTTTCATAATTACTTTTAATCGCTCTAATATTAAAATAATCGTCTGATAAATGCTGGTAAATCAGTTCTCATTACTAGACTAGACAAGCATTTTAGTGGGATTTATTTTTGTAATATTAACTCAACATTTCATGGTCCGTATTTACTGGGTGATAAAAAAAACTGACCGCTATAATAGCAATCAGTTCCCCATCATGAGATTTTTAAATTAACGTGCCGGATGAATATAAGTGTATGAACCAACACTGCCTAAACTTTGTAAATTAGGACCAGCTGGGTTGGAGAAACCATTTCCGCCTTGGCTGATTGTAATTGAACCACCGTTGACAGCTTCTACCACGCCAACGTGACCATAACCAGGAGCAGCGATCCAACCGCCAACATTTTGACCACCAGCAAAAACAACGATTGCCCCAACTTCCGGTGTGTTGTTAACTGTGTAGCCAGCAGCAGCGGCACTAGCGCCCCATTGACCGCCATTGCCCCAATGGCCGCCAGCCCAACCTGTACGTTGGTATGCATACCAAGTACATTCGCCATAAGCATAAGGGTTGCTACCAGTATGAGAGTTAACGACTGGTGCCTTAACACTATTGTCGAGTGGTGTCGCTGTTGCTTGTTTGGCTGGTGTTGCAGCTACAGTGGCAGTAGCCTGTGCTTTAGCACCAGCTTCAGTTTGTGTATTTAATTTAACTTTTAAAGTGCTTAAAACATCTTGATTTTCAGAGATTTTAGTTTGTAACGTTTGAGCGGCTGCGTCAGCATCTGCCTTAGCAGCATCTAAAGCAACTTTTTCGCTAACTAATTTATCTTTGTCAGCAACTAATTGATCTTGCTTAGCAGTTTGTTCATCCTTCAAGCCAGCTAATTCCTGCTTAGATTCTTGAACAGCAGACATGGCTTCTTCGTTAGCTTTATTCAAGCGATTAACTGCGAATGAACGGGAAATGAGATCAGTAAAGTTATCCCCACTTAAAACGAAATCTAAATAAATATTGCCAGAAACGCTATTAGTTGATTGCTTTTGTAACTCAACTAACTGTTCCCGTAAAACATCTTTACGATTGGCTAATTCGGCAGTAGTTGTTTTAATTTCGCCGGTCAATTCGCCTAACCTTTTTTGTGAACTTGCAATATTATCTTGAACGTCAGTAATTTCTTGATTCTTAGCGGTTACCTTATTCTGTAATGACCAAACCTTACCCTGGATTTGATCTAATTCAGCAACTAATTTATCACCAGCAGATTGTTGGCTGGAAATAGATGCTTTCGTATCGTTAAGTGAATCAGCAGAAACTGTTTTGACACCAGCAAAAATTGGACTGGCAATGACCAATGCGGCCACACTGACAAATAATCGTTTAGTAAGTTTTTTCAAATTTTACACTCCCATGACTTAATGCGTGATAAGTATAGCATGAACACTATTACAACCAAATTACAGAATGGCAAAGAAGAGATGACATTATTAGTAAATGGTTATCATGCATAAATCATGCGGTAAATCAAGGTTTATTTTAAAGACTTTTGACGAAAAAGAGTTGTCTGCAATCAAATTGAGATATGTTCGCAATTATTTTGATGTCAGCGACAATCGCTTACATTACGTGATTTTTAAATTAAGTTCATTGATAATCAATCAGTGTAAGTAGCATTTAAAAGTTGTTCAATTTGACTTCAGAACGAGTCATTCTTCTTGAAGCAATTGCATCCCTTGAAAGATGTGTAACCAGAACTGGTGCTGATTGCATTGATTGATGCCAATTACAGACCCAAGCTCAAGATACTAAGACCTGGTAAAGTTATTAAAACAGAATTGGTGCTGACTGCATTGCGGGCTGCTTGTCGTGGAACGCGGCCGACACTGATTGATGCCAATTAAAAACCAAATTGTCATCAATACAGGTCTTATTGTAAGTGCTAAAGCACTAACAATAATTTGGCGGCTGACGACAAGATCCCTCCATTCCGTCTGGAGTTGAGTTTGTGACTTTTACTGTGGTTAGTGGTTAAGGCAGTTCTAGCAGAATTGATCAACTCAATTCGCTCACAAATAATAGTTGAATAGTTAGACCAAAATAGCCTGTATGCTATCTTCCAATTTTATCTCGAAAGATTGTCACACAGGCTTTGTAGTTCACTGCAATCTGATTTTCTTACAGTGGTACTCAATTCTGTTAGTTTCATGGTGGTTACTGGGCAATCAACAACTAGTTCTGTCAGTACTGCCTTAAGATCGATTAAATCTAAAGTGGACCGAACTAGCTCACAACGCAGTGGAGGCCGCCGGGTTGTCAGGTGTGAAATTATCGTTGGTGCTTTAGCACTTACGATAAGCCTCGTATTTGAGATTTTTGCAGAAAAGCTCAAATCGACGGCCACGCCGTTCCACAACCCGCCGGCCGCAACGGAGTTGTTATCTATTCTGCCTAAAATCAACTTTAGATAAAATCGCCCAGCAATCCTCTTTCAAATTGAGCAAGTTCTCAGACATACAAATAGCCGTGGCCACTCAAACAGAGTCACCACGACTATTATTTAGCAACAATTAAATTAGAAATCTTCGTCGCAATATTTTATTTTAACTGCTTAGTTAGCTGGATGGATGTATGTGTAAGCACCAACGTTGCTAAGTGTTTGGTAGTTACGGCCACCAGGATTAGAGAAGCCCATTCCCCCTTGGCTGATTGTGATTGTGCCGTTACCAACAGATTCAACATAAGCCACGTGACCATAAGTAGGATCAGCAGTCCAGCCACCAATGTTTTGGCCGCCAGCAAAGCTGACAATTGCGCCTACTGCTGGTGTGTGATTAACTGTATAGCCAGCTGCCCGGGCACTATTACCCCAGTCAGCACCATTACCCCAGTAGCTACCAGCCCAGCCAGAACGTTCGTATGCATACCAAGTACATTGACCATAAGCGTAAGCATTACCGTTGTGAGAGCTATTGCCCCCGTTACTGCTACTACCGCTGCCATTATTATTAGTTGAACCACCATTTACATTTTGAACAACATTAGTTGTTGGCGTTTCAGCAGCTTTATTGCTTGAATTATTAACTGTTTTTGTTTGAGCCTTAGCTTGAGCTGCAGCGGCTTCGGCAGCAGCTTGTTTTTGAGCAGCTTCATTGGCAGCCTTCTGTTGGGCTGTTAAAGCAGTATTCAAATTAACTTTTAAGGTTGCTAAAGTAGCTTGGTTATCTTCAATTTTCTTTTGTAAGTCTTGTGAAGCATTGTCAGCGTCTTTTTGAGCGGCAGTTAAGGCTGTCTTTTCGCTAACTAATTTATTTTTGTCAGCTACTAATTGATCTTGCTTAGCTGATTGTTCATCTTTCAAGCCAGCCAATTTATTTTTGGCTTCTTGAACAGCATCCATCGCATCCTTGTTAGCTTTGTTTAACTTGCCAACAGCAACTGACCGTGATAATAACTCAGTAAAATTATCACTGCTCAAAACAAAGTCAACGTAAACATTGCCAGAAACACTATTAGTTGACTGCTTTTGTAGTTGAACTAATTGTTCCCGCAAAACAGTTTTGCGATTATTTAATTCAATCGTTGATGTTTTAATCTCACCAACTAATTCATCTAAACGATTTTGTGAGCTAGTAATGTCACTTTCGACATTAGCAATTTCTTGGTTTTTGGCAGTTACTTTCTTTTGTAAGGCCACAACCTTGTCTTGCATATCGTTTAATTGACTGACTAATTTATCGCCAGCACTTTGATTACTTGAAATAGCTGATTTTGCATCTGAAACTGTGTCTGCATAAACGGAACCGGTCTGGGCCAAGGCAGGACCTGCTAAAAGCATTACCGTGGCGCTAAGAAATAAAGTCTTTTTGATTTTTTTCAAAATGTACACTCCCATGACTTAATACTAGGAATGAGTATAGCAGTATTTTTTTACAGTAAAGTTACAGCCAAAAAAACATGAGGTGACAATTACCAATTTTTAACTAGCAATATTGTAATATACCACCAATCCTGTTACATCAAGTTTTAGCCAACTTTTTGCACAAGCAAAGTAGTAGAAACGCTAATAAAAGGTTGGCAATATATTTCCTTCACATGTAACTTTTGCCAAAAAATGTTAACTTTTCTCTATAAATCGCCATTTTTATCCTGATTTTTAAAATTTCTGGGTAAAAAAGGTAAACAAATGACACTTATCAGTGACGATCCTTCTGACAATCAATCATAAAAAACCGCATTTTCAAAAATCAGCTAATCCTGATTTCTAAAAATGCAGTTCCTAAATCAAACTCTTTTAAGGTTTAACAGCTACTTTTCAATCCGTACCAATGTATACTTCTTCTTGCCTTTGCGCACGATAATGAATTGCCCATCAAAGGCACCATCAGGATTAACCACAAAATCAACATCCTGTTGGCGGAAACCATTAATATAAATCGCGCCATTATTGATATCTTCGCGTGCTTGACGCCGTGACGATTCAATCTTAGTAACATCAGTCAAAAACTGAACTAAATTCCAAGTATCGTGGGCCACTGTAACCCCAGGCATACCATGGAAGCACTGTTCAACTTCTTCGGCTGACAAGCTTAATAAATCCCCTGAGAAAAAGGCTTGCGAAATATGTTCCGCCTCAGCACAAGCTTCTGCACCATGAACAAACGTTGTTACTTCTTCAGCTAATCGCCGTTGAGCCAGACGCTTCTCAGGTTCAGTGGCCACTGCCTTAGCCAATTCATCAATTTCAGCATGTGATAGGAACGTAAAGTATTTCAGGTATTTAACTACATCACGGTCATCCTGATTTAACCAAAATTGGTAAAATTCATAAGGAGTTGTTTTTTCTGGATCAAGCCAAACAGCGCCACCAGCAGTCTTGCCAAATTTCGTACCGTCAGCCTTTAACATTAGTGGAATTGTTAGGCCATAAACTTTTGCTTCTTGACCCTCCAACTTATGAATTAGGTCAGTCCCAGCAGTGATATTGCCCCACTGATCGGCACCACCAATTTGTAACTGAACATCGTGTTCCTTATAAAGAGTCAAGAAATCGACTGACTGAAGAATTTGATAAGTAAATTCTGTGAATGAAATTCCCGTTGCTAAACGTGAAGAAACAACTTCCTTGTTGAGCATAACATTAATTGGAAATTCCTTGCCGTAAATTCGCAAAAAGTCCAACAAACTAATTTTTGACAACCAATCATAATTATTAACGATTGAGAAATTATCCTTGCCAAACAAATGAATCATTTGTTTCGTAATCGCCGCTTCATTCTTCTTAACCTGATCCATTGTTTGGAGCACTCGCTCTGTCTTACGACCAGATGGATCACCAATTGAACCAGTACCACCACCAATCACGATGTAAGGATGGTGACCCGCATTTTGGAATCGCTTCAGGATCATAAAAGGAATCAAATGGCCAATATGCAAAGAGTCACCTGTTGGATCGACCCCACAATATAATGAAACCACTTTTTCAGCTGTTAATTTCTCCAGCCCCTCTAAATCTGTCACCTGATTAACCGCACCGCGCCATTGTAAATCTGCTAAAATCTCACTACGTTCCATCGATATCCACTCCATCTTCTATATAGTTAACGACTTATTTAATTAACCAATTCTCACAATCAC
The DNA here is from genome assembly GCF_003946675.1 of Lapidilactobacillus gannanensis. Lineage (GTDB taxonomy): Bacteria > Bacillota > Bacilli > Lactobacillales > Lactobacillaceae > Lapidilactobacillus > Lapidilactobacillus gannanensis. The sequence goes on from NZ_RHOT01000036.1 coordinate 7,211, forward strand.
TGCAATAAAAAAGTCCCTGACCAACATAAAGTTGATCAGGGACGATAATTTACCGCGGTACCACCCAGCTACTTGCATCTGCAAGCTCTCTCGTTCGTAAAGAGAACGACCCTCATACGTAAAGCATAATGTAATTCATAAACTTACCGCAACCGATTTCCAGCAACCATCGGCTTCCTGAATGACGAATAAATCTACTACTGAGTTATGCGAGAACTATTGAATTAATGCCCATGTTACTGGAGAAAAATACGAAAGTCAAGAGCAGAGTGTGAGGAGCGATGGTCAGACTGCGTAGCATAATTTCAATTATTTGATTGAGCGGTGCAACCGATCGAGCAAATAATTAAATTAGGCCTAGCAGTCTATCGCCCCGAACACGTTTCAGAGCAGAGTGTGAGGAGCGATGGTCAGACGGCGTAGCGTAATTTCAATTATTTGATTGAGCGGTGCAACCGATCGAGCAAATAATTAAATTAGGCCTAGCCATTTGGCACTCCGAACACGTTTGAATAGAGTGTGAGGAGCGCCGGGTTTTTGGCGTAGGCTAATTTCAAATAATTGCTTGAGCTGCGCCAGCAGATCGAGTGATTATTTAAATTAACCATAGCCATTTGGCACTCCGAACACGTTTCGACACGTACAATTTGCTTCAACAATATTCATAAAAATCGATTATGTCGCTCCCTAGTTGAGGGTCGGCAGGGGCCCAGCGATTTAGAGGGCGTGGAACATGGTGGGCATCGATTTGAGCTTATTGCTTACAGCAACAATCTCAAATGCGAGCCTTATTCTAAGCAATAAATTGCTAAGAATAATTTCACCATTGACGCCAATCGCTGGTCCCCTGCCTGGATGAAGTAGTTTAATTCAGCACCACTGTTAGAAAACCAGACCAATGTATACTTAATAACTTGAATAACAATCTTTCTAAGCATTGAAAATCATCATCAAATCAAAGATTACTAACCAAGTTATTTGGACTTCACGACTCAATCTTACCAAGACAAAGCAAACCTAATTTTCTGGCAAATAAAACCGTGAACGATTCAAAGTGTTAACTAAATAACATGTTGGACAATTCACGGTAGCTAGAAGCGTTGCCTTGCCAGCCAGTTGACAAAATCTCCAACGAAATGGAGGTGTGCAAGCCACTAAAAAAGCGGTTTGCGCTGGTTATTGTCAAATAACCACTTTGACCATATCATCAATCATCTAAAAATTTAAGTTTGAGCATTCTTATCACTTTCCAGTAAATTCGGAAAGTGATCTTGCCAGAATCACTAAAAAATAGTAGCGTATCCTTGCCTCAAGTTACTTACAGTGATGACTACTATTTCTGTGGCTTTTCCTTCACAGTTGTTGTTGCGTCTTCAGTAACAGTCGTTGGTTTCTTCTTGAAACGTTGCAGTAGATCAATTTTCTTGGAACGGCCATGAACTAGATTGTCTAAGTCATGCCAGAAGCGAAAAATCGATAGTAAAGTTAAAAAGCCAAAGCCAATGGCTGTTTCTAAGCCAAACAAGACTAAACTGACAATCGTAAAACTTAGGAGAATCGTAATTCCGGGCAACGCCAAATCTTTGGTAATCAAGAGCACTGCTAAGGCAATTAGTAAACAGATTAAGCCCCATTTTAAATCATAAGAAACTAGCAGCAAGGCGGAGACAGCGACACCCTTTCCCCCACGGAATTTAAGCCACACTGGGAAATTATGGCCTAACGTCACACCGATCCCAGCGTACATAATTGCCAACCGACCTAATTCTGGAAACAACCAAACGCATAGTAGGATGGCCACCAGCGTCTTCAATAAATCACCACATAGAACCAAGATGCCAAACTTCTTGCCTAAGACGGCACCAATATTTGCCGTTCCCGGATTACCTGAGCCCAACTCATGCGGACTTTTTCCAGTGCGCCAGTAACTAACAGCATATGCCGTAATAAAGTTGCCGAAACCATAGCCAATTAGCAGCGCATAAATTCGTGGTAATATCATTTCCCAACCCCATTTGTTAAATGTTTTGGCTTAATTATAGCATGTTTAGTTTACTGACGAGTGGCTAGCTGTTTAGCTAATCGTTGGCGCAAATAGCAACGTCGGGCTCGTAAAGTTCGCGGACTTAGCTGATATTGAGTTGCCACAGCACTTAATGGCCGCCCTAAAATAAAATGTTCGCGAATAATCAGTTGGTCAACCTGCGAACCTTGTTGTGTCAGCTGATTCAATAATATTAGCACAACCGAATGGTCGCCAAAATCAGGCAATTTTCCTGGCAGTTCTGCTGGTAAATCGGCCATTTGCCGACGTTGTTGATAACGCAGTAAATCGGTCATTCGCCAACAGATTTGTTGGAAAACATATGGTAAAAATTGCTGGTCATGTTCAGGATCACCAGGATATTGCTGATAAGCTTGCGCATAAACCAATAAAGCCTCCTGTAAAAAATCATCATAGTCCTGATGATGCCGCCAAACACCAGCCCGTTTAATGGCACCATGAATTAATCCCAGTTGGTCCAAGGCAGCCGTTAGCCCTGCAGTAATCGTTCGTTTATTGGTGCTAGGTACTTTGACTTGTTCAATTGTCATGTGGAAAACTCCCTTAACATTTTCCACAAGCGCTTGCGGTAACTCTAAACTAGCAGTTAACCTGGTTCCAGACACCTCGGAGCGCTGTCCCTTGGCAGACATAGAAAAAGCCCGAGAAAGTCATTTTTGTTTTACCATCAAAAATGGTTTTCTCAGACTGCTCCGAGGATAACTAATTTAAATTATGCTGACGTTGTAAATAGCTGCGAAAGAATGCTGGACAATCATCGAAAACAGCAACACTTTCGGCTAGCTCTGGATGAGCCAGTACTTTAGCAACTAGATTATCTTCCCAGCTTTGCCGAAAACGGATTAACTCAGCCGTGTTGATCCGCCGCTGCAGAAACTGGTATTGATAATCGGCCTGCTGCAAAATATTATAATGCGAACGTTCTACTGTTACCTTGAGGTTTAATTGCTGTCCGAGACAATTCAAGGCCAAAATCGTGCAGGTACTCATCATCGTGACATCCAGTAGCCGCCGATTAAAATTTTCTTGAACTGGCAAACAGAGAATCATCTGATTACAGTAAATAAAATAACGCTCGCCCTGATTGTTACTCGGTACAATATCAGCAATGTGATGCAAGGCAATCCAATCGGCACAATGTGAACTAGAAACACCAGATAAATGCATCATCACTGAATCACCAAAGCAAGAAGATAATTCACGATTACTAGGCACACAGAGAAAATCCCGTAGTTGTCGGTCTCCTGACGCATCTAAAACCCGTTGACTCATCCGTTCTTGAATGAGATCTTTCGTACTACAAGTTGAAAAAAATGCCCCTTCAGGCATCAAAACTAAACTCTTAATTCCCAACGAATTCTTCACCTGATAGGTTAACAGTGCATAAAAATCACCTAATAATTCACGATGATGATGAATGGGAATATGTTGTTGTATCCGAGAGACCTGAAAGTCTTCCTTCCTAAGACACCAATGTGCACCCCACAACTGGTATAAATCGGCAATTGAAATAAGTGTCTCACTCATTCAATACCTCCTTCTAATAGTGATAGTTAGGAAGTAGCCAATCTTTTAATGTCTGCGCCGACAATCGACGCGCAACTGCTTAGCAGCGCAGGTTCTGATTGATTCTTCTTCCTAGTAATTCTTATCCTAACAATTACAAAAGCAATAAGCAACAGTGATCAGCTGATCATTGAATATTACTTTTAACATTGAGTTGCCTTTTAGAGCTAATTATTTATTGATTACTGCATATTTTTACAGCTGCATTCCCAACCACTATCAATAACTCGCGCTTTAGCGGCATTCTTGAAAAAACTATAAAAAAGACTTCATCCGCAGATGAAGTCTTTTAAATCGTTGATTGAATTCTAGTAGACACCAGGAACGCTCATTGCAAATGAAGGGGCGAACCATTGTGTTGAGCCAATTGTTACATTCTGACCAAGTGTAGGTGCATGAACATAGCTACCGCCGCCAAGAGAGATAGCAACATGATAGGTGTTGCCACGTTCACCGAAGAAGAGCAAATCACCAGGTTGTGCGGAAGCAACTGACTTGATAGTCCCAGCATTCTCCTGATCATAAGTAACACGTGGTAAGTTGATACCAAAATGACCGTAAACGTATTGAACTAAACCAGAGCAATCGAAACCAGCTGGTGTGGTGCCACCCCAAACATAAGGGACGCCAATGAAACTCTTCGCATAACTAGTAATCTGTGCCCGTGATGCTTTGGCAGTCGTGTTATTGTTATCACTTGGCGTTGTTGGTGCAGGTGTAACCGGCTTAGTAACTGTTTGTGTCTGGTTACTGTTGTTATTAGTTGTGGTTGTTGTATTTTGATTTGTATTAGTTGATTGGTTGTTATTAACGTTTGCCGTCGTGTTATTGTTAGCATTGTTAGTAGCAGAGGTGTTAGCACTAGTATCAGGTGCTGTTGGTGTCGTCACAGCAGGTGTTTCAGGAGTAGTCGTTGTGGTTGTATCAGCAGCGGTGTTATTCTGAGTCGTCTCAGTTGTTGCTGTTTCAGTTGAAGCAGCAGGTTGTTGTGCCTGAGCAGCTTGATTGCCATTAGCAACAAAACTACCACAAACCCAACCGCCATTTTGTAATTGATACCAAGTGACACCATTAGCTTGCTTTGTCGCAACATATTGTGCTGTCTGACCAGTAGCCAAATAGCCCTTAACATTGGAGAAGCCAACACTTTGCCAAACTGTTGTCGCACCAGCTTGATAAGTAGCTGTTAAAGTACCAATTGGTGTGCTTGGTGTCTTAGCAACTGGTGCTGTCGCATTAGAAGTTGCATTATTTGTTGTGTTTGTCGTTGTTGTAGCGTCTTCAGTAGCAAGGTACATTTCTGGTACCCAGCCACCATCAGTCGTTTGTAACCAAGTCTGGCTATACACTTTCTTGCTAGCAACAAACTCGACTGATTGATTAGGTAACAAGTAGCGTTTAACCTTTTGACCAGCTTCAGGGCTAGTCCAAACAGTAGTTGCCCCCTCAGCGTAACCTACTTTACGAGTTGCTGCTTGAGTTTCATCGGTTTTTTGGGTTGCCAAGGCAGCCGTTGCCAGAACACCCATACCGATCATAAGTGAAGCCATTGTTTTATTCTGCGTCATAATGTAGTATTCCCCTTTTTTCCAAACCGAGTATAGACTAAAGCTCATTGTTGAATACTCCTATAATAACTCATTAATATTACAAAACTGTAACACAAGCACCAAATTAAGATGACAACGCTGTCACTCCATCTGACCAGATGGCTCCTAGCCTTGATAAATCAACGATTATCGTGCTTAAGAAAAACTAAATTATTTTTCATCTTCGCTAGATTTTGCTGAGAAAATCGGCGTCACAATTCGTTCAACGTAATTAGCTGCTAGTGGCTCGTGATAAATTTCTTCATCGTCCTGTTGGAACAACTTACTCGCCGAAATTGCGGCCATTTGCTCGCGGACAGTGGCTGCATCAAGTTCCTGGTTGACGTTATTCACCGTCATGGTTCGTTTCTTTTGGTTGGATGTTTGATACTGCAATTGTAGTTGTTTCATGCTTATTCAGCCCCCTCTTCATCATCAAAACTAACCAATTGTTTGACGGTCACTTCAGCATCACCTAAATGATCCGCTACCCCTAACTTAGCCATTGCTCGCCCCAAAGTCTGTAATTGAGCTGTTGTCGGTGCTTCAACAATCTTGTTAAACCGGCGTAACATCACACCATCTTCGTAATGTTCACCTTTCATCTCTAAAGCGATAGTAGTCGCTTGCCAACTTGTTGCCATGATAAAACCTCCATTATTAATGTTAAGCTGATTCGCCGGCGTGAATTGCTTACACTATTAATAACGTTTGAGAATGAAAAAGCGGCAAGAAAAAATCCGACTATTTAATTTAGTCGGACTTACTGGTTTACTTTGTCTGTTTAGAACAATGTACTTAATGATTGATGTGCCACTAATTAATAAGATTCACACCACATTCGCAGAATTGACTTTCTCTAGAATTTGACGATATTCCTTAGCTTCCCCTGAATAATCCAAATATTCTAAAATTACCAGCTCTGGTTTTAAATCAATCAGCTGTATCTCGTCTTTATGCTTAATGATCTTTTCGAAAATCTTACATGCAATCCTGCCAGAACAATACTCAATTGTAGTGGTTAGTTTCCGCAGTTCCGTCAATACATGGTCCATAGCTAAATAATCACGCCGTTGCCAAAATAATTCCAAAGTATTAGTAAGAAATCCAGTAACATCCCCTTGATAATAAACTTGACTGGCATAAAGTTTCATTTTTGTAATTGTCGTCTTGAAAGTAGCAATAATATAGTCGTCATCAAACAAAAACAACAAATTACTAAATAGTGACAATTCGAAACGGCCCCAATTATCAATGCCATCCAAATACGCTTGAACAGTGTGTCGATCCTCATTAAGAAAATTATCCTGATCAAGCCGATCTTGTTGCCAATAAAAGAGCGACCGGAATTCGGCGGCTATTAATGAATAAAATGGATCACTTGAGGCCCATTCCAATTGTTGCAGTTTTTTAAGATAGATTGCCAAGTTTTCCGGTGTATTTAAGTGTTGATACCCTTCAATAATGATTTGTTTTTTATCAGTTATCTGACCATTATTGAAAATAAAATAGTATTCTTCCAAAGTAACATTCATTTTTTCAAGAAACCAAAACAATGATTCTACAGAGATGTTTGTTCCCCGATTTTCAAATTTTGTCACTGCATTGCGCGTTGTGTACCCTTCAGCTAAAAATGACTGTGACAAATGGCGATCTCGTCTTAATTTTCGAATCAACTGATAGTGTTCCATTTCCCTACCTCCGAATTGTTTATGTGACAATGCGATACACTTTATGATGTAAGCGCTGCAAAGGCGCTAAACTAAGCATATAGAAAATAAAGGAGGCGCAAATTATCAAGCGTGCAGTCACTAAGCTGAAGATAATCAAATCAATTCTTGCTATTCTCTGCTTTATCATTATCTTCTGCATTCCCAATAATCGTATTGTAGAAGCAGCAGCAATCATAATTATTTTGATTACTATTTGGATTCCTGAAAAAGTGCTTAAAAATAAAAATGGATAGCCATTATCTTCAAAAAATAAGGACACTTCTGCAAATGGGGAAGTGTCCCTATTCATTTAATCATTCGCCTTCAGCGCACTGATCATATCAACTTTCCGTAAATGACGATGCGTGACTAACATGACAATTAAGGTGAAGACTACCGTCATGCCAATAGCCGTTAAATAGCCAGTTAAACTAATCGCTAAAGGAAAAATAACTTGTGCAGTTTCGGCCTGTCGCAAAATAAATCGTGTCAGTAGATTGCCAAAACCAAGACCGATAATAATTCCCATTAACGTTAACAAAATATTTTCGCGGGCAACGTACATCGTGACTTCCCGGTCGAAAAAGCCTAAAACTTTAATTGTCGACAATTCCCGAATGCGTTCAGAAACATTAATATTTGTTAAATTATATAACACAATAAAAGTTAACAACCCTGACAAAACAATGAAAATCACGACAATCAATTGCAACATTTGTGTCTGTTGATCAACTGCCCGTTGCTGAACTGAAAGGAAACTGGTATTAACTACTTGTTTAGTTGCCAAGACTTTTTTTGCTAAGTTGTTTTCTTGATTGCTGGTCAACCGCTGAGTTTTGACTAACCAGGTTTTTGGGCTAGGCTTTGTTTTCAGGTGTTGTTGATAATAACGGTCAGTCAAATAGATAAAGTGACCGGCATAATTTCTAGTAATACCACTCACTTTGACCGACACAACCTGTTGGTCGTTAGCAGTTAATTGCAGCGTTGCACCAGTCTGAACACCTAATAATTGCGCCGTCTTTTCACTTAAAACCGCCCCTTGATCAGTTAGCGGCGCGGTTAAATGAATATAAGGTGCTAACGCTTGGGCGTCTTTGACAGCATAAAGCGTCACCTCATTGACCCGTTTAGTCTGATGTTGAAGTTTCACGATTTCAGCAGTAACTGGTAAATGTTGCTTAACTTGCGCATCATTCTGGAGAATTTGTTGAACCTGCCCAGTTTTTTGAGCATTTTTAAACGTAAAAGCCGCTTGATAAGTGAGCACTTCGCTAAATTGACTTTGGCCAGAATGATCAATTGAATCGCGAATCCCAAATCCTGTGAGAATCAATCCAGTACCGCCGGCAATACCCAGGATACCCATCCACATCCGCGCCTTATAACGGAACAAATTCCGATAGCTGACTTTTTGATTAAAACTTAAACGGCGCCATAACGGTGTTATCCGTTCCAATAAGATTTTCTTACCGGCTTTAGGCGCCCGCGGTAACAGCAATGTTGCCGGCACTGCCCGTAATTCTCGTTGAATACTGACTAAAACTGCTCCTAATGTTGAGAATAAAGCCAATGCTGCAGCAATCGCCAAGGTCGACCAATCCCAAACTAAGTTAGTTGCTGGTAAACTAAACTGATTCTGCATCATGTTGAAAACAATCCGTGGTAAGGTTTGACTACCCAAGACACCGCCAAAGACTGTTCCTAATATTGCGGCAATAATGGCGTACAACCAATAGCTTTGGCTAATTTCACCTTTGGTATAACCTAGGGCCTTTAGAGCGCCAATCTGGTTGCGATCCTCTTCCACCATCCGCGTCATTGTCGTGAAGGTTACCAAAATGGCAATCAGGAGGAAGAACATCGGAAAGACATTGGCAATTGCCATAATTCGTTCCGCCAATTCACCATAAGTACTAAAGCCACTGTCATCATGCCACGTCGTCTGATAGTAAGTTGTTTGCGCCTGCTGTTTCACTTGTTTAGTTGCTTGAATCAGTTGCTGCTCTTGTTGTGTGAGTTCAGCCAATGGGGCCGCCGCTTGGGCTGCTGGCAGTTGCTGTAACTGCTTCTTGGCCGTGGTTAACTGATCTTGTTGTTGCGTGATTTTAGCTAAGCCTGTTGCCTGTAAATCAGCCGTTCTTTGTTCTTGTAAAGTTTTTAAAACCGGCTTCAATTCACTTAACCGGTGTTGCACTTTTGTTTGATAGGTCGTTTTAAAGGGATTCAAACTAGCTAATTCTGGAAACCGCAAATAGACACGTGTGGCAACTTTGGTCGTGAAATTAGTTGTCTGTATATAAGCAAAATGATTAATCGTTCCATCACCAACTGTTGTGGTGCCACGAGAGGTTTTATTTAAGTACAGTGGTGAATCCACAAAGCCAACAATCTTAAAAGACTGCCGAGCTAAGCCAGTCGTCTTTTGAAGGCGATAAGTTTGGCCCAGACGATAGCCAGCCTGCTTGGCTTCCGTATCAAGGACAACTTCTTGAGGTTGAGCAGGTAACCGGCCCTGAGTTAAGCGTAATTGATTCAATTTCTTGGGCAATGATAATAACGCCACTGTTTGGTTATTTTTCGCGGTCAATGCGGTTAAGGCCTGCCCTGATTCTACTTGCAACTGTGCTTGCCGCCGCAATTTCTGCACATCTTGCGTGGTGAATCCCGTTGTGCTTACTAATTGAACATCACTCGCCTGTTGCTGCTGCAAATAAACTTCTGCATGGTGATATAAATCAGGACCGCTAGATTTGATGCCGACAAACAACAGCACGCCTAATAAGATGATTAAAACAATTGCCCAAAAGCGGCCCAAATTCGTCTGGATTTGCCGCCATAATCGTTTAAATTGTAATTTTTGTTTCATCCCGATCACCATTCAATCTCAGCAATTGGCGTAGGTTGTTCGTTGCGGACAATTTGGCGAACCTTGGCATCATTAATATAGATAACTTGATCAGCCATGGGCGCTAAGGCAGCATTATGGGTAATAATCACTACCGTTTGTCCCTGATGATGACTAGCATCTTGCAATAACTGTAAAACTTGCTTTCCGGTTTGGTAATCCAGTGCCCCAGTGGGTTCATCCGCCAACAATAACTTAGGATTTTTGGCCAGAGCTCGGGCAATAGCGACTCGCTGCTGTTCACCACCAGATAATTGCGCCGGAAAATTATCTAACCGATTCTGCAAGCCAACTTGTTGTAAAACTTGCTCTGGATCTAAGGCGTTAGGCGCCACCGCAGTCGCTAATTCAACATTTTCCAGAGCTGTTAAATTAGGAATCAAATTATAAAATTGGAACACAAAGCCCACATCTGTGCGCCGATAAGCCGTTAATTGACGCTCATTAAACTGGGTAATATCCGTGCCATCAACAATAATCTGACCCGCAGACGGCTGATCCATCCCACCAAGAATATTTAAAACCGTTGATTTCCCGGCACCACTTGGGCCTAAGATCACAACTAATTCGCCCTGATTTATTGCAAAATTCAAATGATCATTGGCAATAATCTGGCTTGCGCCCATTTGATATTGTTTAACTTCATTAATGACTTCAATGTATGCGGTCATGATGCCACTCCTTCGTGCAACTCTTTACTTATATTATAGCCGACTTGGTCCTACTTTTTTTAAAATCAGTTTAGGTTCACCGGAAAGTTGTTATGACAGGTGTTTTGACTGGTATGAAACGTTCAAAGTACTAAAACGCGGTGAGGTTTTTGAAACGGAATTGATTCTGACACCATTGCGGGTTGCTTGTCGTGGAATGCGGCTGGCATTGATTTTAGTTAACTACAGACCCAAGTTCAAAAGCACCAAAACCTGGTGAAGCTTTTGAAACGGAATTGGTTTTGACTGCATTGCGGGCTGCTGGTTGTGGAACGCGGCGGCCGTCGATTTGAGCTTTTCTACAAAAATCTCAAATTCGAGGCTTATTGTAAGTGCTAAAGCACTAACAATAATTTCGCGGCTGACAACCCGGTCCCTCCATTCCGTCTGGAGTTGAGTTGGTGATCTTCACTGTTGTTAGTAGTTAAGACAACGCTAGTAAGAATGATCATCTCAATTCACTCACCAGTAATAGTTAAACAGCAAGACAAAAATAGCCTGTATGATATCTTTCAATTCCATCTCGAAAGATTGTCACACAGGCTTTGTTGGTTACTACAAGCTGGTTTTCTCACAGTGGTGCTCAATTCTGTTAGTTTCATCTGGTGGTTGCTGGGCGATTGGCGTCAGGGAAGGGGCTTGCTTTGCGTACGAGCGATTTTGCGAGAAGCAGTGAAATTTGACTTGCCGCTTTAGCGGTTAGTCAAAGCCTCGTATTTGAGATTGTTGCGTTAGCAATAAGCTCAAATCGATGGCCACGCCCTCAAAATCGCTCAGCAACCACCTCCACAAATTGGGGAAGACTTGGCACTATTTTACGTTCCACAACCCGCCGGCCGCAACGGAGTTGTCCGCTATTCCGCCCAAAACTAACCTTAGATTTCACCAGATGTTCATACTTGGAAAACTGTCAGACAGTATCGTTACTCACTGTCAGGTTCAGCTAGGACTTTTTCAATAGCGGGCACCATGGATTCTGGTTTCACTTTCGTATCAAAGCGTTCAACCACATTGCCCTGCCGATCTACTAGAAACTTCGTGAAGTTCCACTTGATCCGTCCAGTAATTTCTGGCCCCGTTTCATGCGTCAAATAATCAAATACAGGCTGAGCTTTACTACCATTAACATTACCAATCTCATGCATCGGGAAAGTGACGCCATAAGTTGTCCGACAAGCCTGCTCAGCATCCGCACCATTTTTTAATTCTTGTTTGAATTGATTGGACGGAAAGCCTAATACAACTAATCCCTGCTTAGCATAAGTCGCATATAACTTTTGTAGATCCGCAAATTGTGGTGAGTAGCCACATTTCGTTGCGGTGTTAACGATGACCATCGCTTGACCACGATATTTGTTCAAAGAGTAAGTCTCGCCATTAGCCAACTGAACTTGATAATCATAAATAGACATGATACCGCCTCCTTAGTTGTCATTATACTAATTAATCGTTAGTAAACGAATAAATACGCTCATGCAGACTGACCTCGCCTAATCCGAAAAATGAATTATGAAGTTTTCAAGACATTTTTAATAATTATCATGAAATTAGGTATAACTATGCTAAGATGAGCCTTAACATGTCTAGACATGTTAGGAACAAATTAGCGGAGGCACAGCAAGTGAAGCGGTTATTATCTAAAAAATGGTTATTAACGCTAAGCAGTATTTTTACACTGTTAATTATTTTTCTGATGGTCGGTATTCAAACCGGCGTTATTCACGGTCAAACAATTGGCGCCTTGATCCGCACACCACAGACGAAAACCACGGCCGATGCAACTGCGATTCATCACGATACGGCCGCTTTGAAAACAATCACTAACAATCCTAAGCTCACGGTTACCATGAAACAACAGGCTTTACAAACTAGCCTCCAGAAATACTTAAATCAAGTAGGGGCGGATGGTAACGTTGCCGTTAGTTTTTATAATTTGACGCCAGAAGCTGGTTCCACGGCCGCTAACGCCAATGATGCCCCTATTTATACTGAAGGTAAATTAGCCGCTAACGTTAATGGTGCTGACCGGCGGGTGGCTGCCAGCACTTATAAACTATTCATTAGTGCTTACCTATTCAATCAAGTCGCCAATGGTCGCACTTGGACTAGCGCTGACGAAACTGGCTTCACCGAAATGATTGTTGATAGTGCCAACGACTACTCAGAGTCACAGCTGGCCACTTATGGCGCTGATACACTTAACGCCTACTATCAGCAATTGGGTTGGGGTGCAGTTTTCAGTAATGCCGACGATACACCAGCAGCAACTAGCACCAATGACTTGGTCGCTTTATTGAAGAAGTTGCAAGCTGGCACCGCACCTTTTAACCAGGATTTTTATCAGGAAAAGCTGCTAACTGATATGAGCACACAAGTTTATCGCGATGGGATTCCTGCGGCAGTTGCTAGTTTAACGCCTGACGCTACGGTTCAGGATAAAGTTGGTTGGTATGAGGATTATAATAATGACGCCGCCATTATGACGTTGCCCGATGGTCAGCGTTACTTACTAGCCATTATGACTAAGGGTGTTGGCTACATGGACTTTTCCGAAATCGCCACTATTGCTCAAAAGGTCCAGCAAATTGTTTATGGTAATTGATCAGTCATCAAAATCTTTTCCAACAACGTGGATAAAATAAAGTCAGAATTTAGTGAAGATGTTAAAACGGAACTAGTTTTGACGCCATTGCGGGTTGTGGAACGCGGTGACCATTGATAAAGCTCAAAAGTGTAAAAACATTAAAACCGATGAAGTTTTTGAAACGAAATTGGTTCTGACGCCATTTTGCCCCAAACTAACTTTAAATTTAAATCAATAGTTGTTAGCCACTCAAATTAAGGCGAAGGTCTGACACAACTGCCAGAATTACTTTTTGAAAATATCAGCTTACTCTTCGACAAACTTGCGAATAATTGGTAATAATTTAAAACTATTGATTACGTAACTGCCATGCGTTTCCTTAGGCAGAATCATTAGCCGACAGTTAGGAATTTGGTCGGAAATATAACGCGTATGGCTAATTTTAACGGAATCCTTCTCGCCGGCCATCACCAAAGTTGGTACCGTAATGCGTTGGAGATCTGTTTTAGTAATATTCGGTTCAGTATTAAGAATTCGCAATTCCGGCCGTCGTGACCAGAGATGTAGATTCCAATAGTAAAAACGTTCAGCGCCATGTAAGCCATTAGGATTCAAATTGGCCCCACTAACCATTAACTTCCCCAATAAATCCGGATGCTGACTGGCAATCAATAATCCAATAATGCCACCATCGCTAAAGCCGTACAGTAGCGGCTTTTCCAATCCTAATTGATGAATAAAATCAACCACATCATTGGCCATATCTTGATAGTGCAATTCATGAACCGGAGCGCTTTTCCCTTGGCCACGATTATCTAAGGCAAAAACTTGATAATAAGCGCTTAACGTCGGCACTAATTTATCAAAGATTTGATGGTTTTCACCATTACCATGGAGCAAGATCAACGGCCGTCCTTGACCACTTTGAACGTAATAAATTGTTGTATGATTAACGTTAATTTCCATCGTACTACCACTTTCTTTTACTTCCGAAAAACCGGAAAATCAAGTCATTTTTCTTGGTTGTTTAACCACACAACCGCTATACTTTAAGTAAAGGAGCTGATCAACATGTCTGAAGATGTCTTTTTTAACCCCGGTGATTCGATTGCCAATGCTCATGATTTTGCAGCAGCCCAACGAAGCGCTGAAATATTTAAGGAACGAAACGCGCTACAATCACCTTTAATTGTCGTCGAAGATGCTACTAAAGAGAATTCATTCGCTGTTTACTTTGAGAAGGACGCTCTTGATACGGATGTTAACGCTGCCCCGGTGATCAAATATCACGTACGCGATCGTCTAAATCCGTAATTTTAATTTTCGATGTTAATTCATTGGCAGCCTGCAATGCTTTCCGCCGTTGTCGCCGCGCCTTGCGATGGGCCAATTGCTGGGCTGTCTTTTTTTGCGAGGGTGCTGGTAACGTTGCTTTACTTTTAGCACGATTAAGCTCTTGTAAAATCCGATAATTAGCTACAAAGTTGTCTGGGACTTTTTGCAAATCGAAACCGTGGATAATACTATCAGGCCGTTGAATGTAATGGTACAACGGTTGCGTGTCAAAGTAAAAGCGCTGACAAAGATTGGCATATTGAATATTAAACAGCTGATCCTCCATCAAGCCAATGTCAGTATCGAATTGCAACTCATTCGCACGAATCAGATCAACTAAATACCCCTTATTCCAAGTGTAGCCACGGACAGAACCGCCTAACCGCAAGATACGGTTAATTGCTTCTTTGCGGGTCAGAATGCCCGATTCTGCCTTCGTCGCAGCACTACGATTGGGCGGATCGATAGCATAACCACAAATAACCATCTCCGGTTGATACTGCCGAAATGCACGCGTCATAAATTCAATATAACGATGCTCAACCCAGTCATCACCATCAAGAAAGGTCAGATATTCCCCTTTCACAAAGGTCATCCCAAAATTACGAGCAGCAGAAATACCTTGATTTTCTTGCCGATGAACTTCAATCCGATCATCAAGCGCCGCCCAATGTGCTAAATGACGCGGCGTCTGATCAGTTGAGCCATCATCGATAATAATAATCTGCAATTGCCGGTATGATTGATTTAAAATACTCTTAACAGCCCGATCAATATACTTCTCCAAATTATAAATCGGCATTATAACGCTGAATAACGGAGTAATCGCCATTGATATCCTGCCTTTCAATTCCTAACCCAATTATATACGACAAACAAATAAACGCCAAGCCAGAATAAAAGTGTGAGGGGCAACGCACTTTTGGCGTAGCCTAACTTCGATTATTTGATTGAGCTGGTGCCAACCAGATCGAGCAAATAATCAAGTTAGGCATAGCCATTTGTTGCCCCGAACACGTTTAAATCAGAGTGTGAGGGGTGCCGGTCTTTTGGCGTAGGATAATTTCAAATAATTGCTTGAGCTGCGCCAGCAGATCGAGTGATTATTTAAATTAGCCATAGC
>NZ_RHOT01000037.1 GCF_003946675.1 Lapidilactobacillus gannanensis
GTGTGGTAACTATAAGAATAGGTCTTCATGGCCTTTTTGGTCTAGTCATTTAGGTGTTGCACTTCAATTTTAAATCCGGCATCGAAAATTAATTTAGTACAATGAATACTAACATCAGGAATTAAATGCACAGAACGTATAGAGCGTGCCTCTCAGATTTTTATATTAATTTTTAAATCAACATTGAATATAAAAACAAAAAAGCAGTCACTTTTCAGCGACTGCTTTAATCATTTTTATAATGGGAACTAATTTATCGTGTTCCGGCTGACAATTGGCTATGGCTAACCTAAATATTCAACGATCGACTGCGCCGCTCATTAAAATATTCGAGGTTAGCCTACGCCAAAAGTGCGCCGACCTACACTACTAATTTCTAGTTACCACCATTTTTCTTGATGATTTCTTCTTGGATGCTCTTTGGTACAGCTTCGTAGTGATCAAAGACCATTGTGAAGGTACCACGGCCTTGCGTTGCAGAGCGCAATGTCGTTGCATAACCGAACATTTCAGAAAGTGGTACAAAGGCATTAACAACCTGAGCGTTACCACGTGCTTCCATCCCATCAACACGACCACGACGAGCAGTAATTTGACCCATAACATCACCTAAGTAATCTTCGGGGGCAACAACTTCAACCTTCATGATTGGTTCAAGGATAACGGCACCAGCCGCTTTAGAAGCATTACGTAAAGCCATTGAAGCGGCAACTTTGAAGGCTGCTTCAGAAGAATCGACTTCATGATATGAACCATCATAAAGTTTAGCTTTAACGTCAATTAATGGGTAGCCGGCAAGAACACCATTTTCCATAGATTCTTTCAAACCTTGTTCAACTGATGGAATGTATTCACGAGGAACAACACCACCAACAATGGCATTCTCGAATTCAAAGCCCTTACCTTCGTCGTTTGGCGTAAATTCGATCCAAACATCACCGTATTGACCTTTACCACCAGACTGGCGAACAAACTTACCTTGTGCGGAAGCTTGTTTTGTAAAGGTTTCACGATAAGCAACTTGAGGTTCGCCGACTTTAGCTTCAACCTTGAATTCACGACGCATCCGGTCAACAATGATGTCCAAATGCAATTCGCCCATCCCAGAGATTAAAGTTTCACCAGTTTCAGGGTTAGTTTCAGCCTTGAAAGTAGGATCTTCTTCAGCAAGCTTTTGTAAAGCGATATCCATCTTATCCCGGTCTTCTTTTGAGTTAGGCTCAATTGAAACTTGGATAACTGGATCTGGGAAGTTCATTGATTCCAAGATCAATGGATGATCAACGTCAGTTAATGAGTCCCCAGTAGTCGTATTCTTCAAACCAATCGCAGCAGCGATATCACCAGAGAATACTTCAGGAATTTCGGTACGGTGGTTAGAATGCATTTGTAGCAAACGACCAACACGTTCACGTTTGTCTTTAGTTGCATTTAAGACATAAGAACCGGCTTGCAAAGTACCAGTATAAACACGGAAGAATGTTAAACGACCTACGAATGGGTCAGTCGCAATCTTGAATGCTAAACCAGAAAATGGCTTGCTGTCATCAGCCTTAAGTTCAACTTCGTCACCTGAATCAGGATCAGTAGCCTTGTAAGGACGAACGTCTAATGGTGATGGTAAGTAGTCGATAACGGCATCCATCAACATTTGAACACCCTTGTTCTTAAATGCTGAACCTGCTAAAACAGGGTAGAATTTCAAAGCGATAGTTGCTTTACGAATAGCAGCGATTAATTCTTCAGGTGAAATTTCTTCGCCATCTAAATATTTCTCCATAATGCCATCATCAACATCAGCAACAGCTTCAACTAATTCAGTCCGCCGCTTTTCAGCTTGCTCCTTATATTCGTCAGGAACTGGCACTGTATCCCACTTGCTACCTAATTCATCTTCATCATAAAGATCGGCAACCATGTGGATCAAGTCAATGACACCTTCGAATTGATCTTCAGCACCAATTGGCATTTGAACAGCATGAGCATTAGCTTGTAAACGATCATGTAAAGTTGATACAGAATAGTCAAAGTCGGCACCGATTTTGTCCATTTTGTTAACGAAAACTAAACGAGGAACGCCATAAGTTGTTGCTTGACGCCAAACATTTTCAGTCTGAGGTTCAACACCTGATTGGGCATCCAAGACAGTGATAGCACCGTCTAAAACCCGCAATGAACGTTCAACTTCGATTGTGAAGTCAACGTGTCCTGGGGTATCAATGATGTTAATCCGATGTTTCTTCCATTCAGCAGAAGTGGCAGCAGAAGTAATTGTGATACCACGTTCTTTTTCTTCGTCCATCCAGTCCATTTGTGAAGCACCTTCATGGGTTTCACCAATTTTGTGGATTTTACCGGTATAGTAGAGAATCCGTTCAGTCGTTGTTGTTTTACCAGCATCGATATGAGCCATGATCCCGATATTACGTGTCTTTTCCAGAGGGAATTCACGTTTGTTAGCCATGGAAAATTTAACTCCTCTCAAAGTTGATCAATAGTTTTTTAAGTAAAAATGAGCGGCTGCCCCGCAAAAAACGAAAGTAGCTGCTCAAAATAACCAGAATCTTACCAACGATAGTGTGCGAAGGCACGGTTGGCATCTGCCATTTTATGTGTATCTTCACGTTTCTTAACGGAAGCACCAGTATTATTAGCAGCATCCATGATTTCGTTAGCTAAACGTTCGTCCATTGTATGTTCATTACGTAAACGAGCGTAGCTAACAAGCCAACGTAAGCCTAAAGTTGTCCGACGTTCTGGGCGAACTTCGATAGGAACTTGATAGTTAGAACCACCGATCCGGCGAGCCTTGACTTCAAGAACAGGCATAACGTTCTTCATAGCTTCTTCAAATACTTCAAGTGGTTCTTTGTTAGTCTTTTCTTTTACAATATCAAAAGCATCATACAAAATTGTTGATGCAGTTCCGCGCTTACCATCAACCATTAAACGATTGATTAAACGAGAAACTAATTTTGAATTATACACGGGATCTGGCAAGACGTCGCGTTTTGCCACATTACCTTTTCTTGGCATTGAATAAACCTCCTAGTAATGGTCAAATTATATTAGTTTACTTCTTAGGGCGTTTAGCACCGTACTTAGAACGGCTTTGTTTACGATCAGTAACACCGGCAGTATCTAGCGCACCACGAATAATATGGTAACGAACACCAGGAAGGTCTTTTACACGACCGCCACGGATCAAAACAACACTATGCTCTTGCAAGTTATGGCCAATACCAGGGATATAGGCAGTTACTTCAATCAAGTTTGAAAGACGAACACGGGCATACTTCCGCAAAGCAGAGTTAGGTTTCTTAGGTGTCATTGTGCCGACACGAGTTGCAACCCCACGTTTTTGAGGCGCTGGATTGTCAGTCAATGACTTCTTTTTACTGTTATAGCCAAAATTCAATGCTGGTGAATCAGACATTGAAATTTTTGATTTACGGCCTTTACGTACCAATTGATTAATAGTTGGCATTAAGGATCCTCCTCAATTTAATTCAAGTTTAAGTACACACATCCAGGTGGTTCATTTTAAAGTAAAAAATAAGACACCTGAACTTTAAGATTGGCTTCGAATATTGCAGCACGGATACAGATGTATCGAACAATAACCAGAAAGCACCTTAAATAGATTAGCACGCTAGGCAAAACATGTCAAACCCTTCGTTAAATTAATAGCGGTTTCATTATAATCTTCAACATAAAAAATAGACTTTTTTGCGTATTTAGTTTCAGAGGTGGTTCAAATGTTTAATCTACGCGTCCTAGTATTTAATAGTTGGTTGTTCGCTGCAGGTAGTTGCATTGGTTCGTTTTTTTCATTATTGATCAGTCGTTGGTTAACCCAACGTGAGGTTGTTTTTACACCTTCAGCCTGCGATTGTTGCCAGCAGCCACTGGCCTACTATGATCTTTGCCCGATTTTAGGTTACTGGCAACAACATGGTCGTTGTCGCTATTGCAACCATGCCATTTCGCCAATTTCTCTACAAGCTGAACTGATTGGCGGCTTAGTTTGCTGTTGGCTATGGCAAATCAAGTGGTTCTTACAGCCAATTGATTATTGGCTGCTACTTTGGCTGTTCTTAATGGCACTATTAGATCAACAAACTGGCTTTGTTTACCAAGGCTTACTCAATTGCGTGGTCGCTGGCAGTTTGATTATTCTTTTTCCTTATCAAATGTCCCAAGTCATCCAACCACTGATTCTTTATCTCTGTCTGTGGCTACTGCAAAAGTGGCAACACAATCTAGGCAGCGCAGATTTAATTTGGCTGGCTTTATTATTATTCAGTCACGATTTCACTTGGCTCTTAAAAATCGTACTGCTCAGTAACCTACTGGTTGTTAGTCATGCCCTTTTTAAGCAAAAGCAGCAACAACGAATTCCTTATCTACCCTACTTATTTATTAGTTACTTACTAGTCCCATTACTCTAATAACCCGAGACCACTGATACCACTTAACGTCCTTCGTCGCACTCTAAACAAAAAAGCCTAGCCGTCACTTGACGAGGCTAGACTTTCTAAACACTATTATGCGCTAATGGTATTAAAAATCTCGTTGCTTAGTTTCAATCATTGGATAGAGGCTGCCTAAGCACAATAAAATCAGCCCCACCACAACTAATTTGTTGTCTATCTGTTCACCAGTCTTAGGTAATTGACTTGCCACTGACTTAGTATTCTGCACAACCTGATTGTCTAAAATGCTAACTCGGGTTGTTGTTAAGCTCGCTGGTTGTTCAGTTTTAGGAAGTATGATTGGGTCAGTTGTTGGTGTAGCTGACTCAGCTTGTGACAACACCGTGACAGCAACTGTCCGCGCAATCTCATTACCGGCAATATCACGATAGCGATAAGTTACTGGATAAGTCCCGGCCTGAGTGGCATTAACTTGGCCAGTAGTCGTAATACCCTGCTCAAAAGTAATGGGCTGGCCTGAAGCATCAGTGCCACTAACAAAATTATCATTTGGCTGCCAATTTTGTCCAGCAGTAATCTGACTATCTTTTGCAGTTAGACTTGCAGCCGAGGCGACTACTTTCACCGTTGCTTGCTGAGTAATGCTATTGCCTGCCTGATCAACATACTGATATTTAAGTGGATAAGTTCCCGGCAGCTGCGGATCTACTTGATCATGACCAGTGACTGTCAATGCGCTCACAGCCAATGCCTGGCCAGTCGCATCAGTCGCACTTAACAAACTATCTTCGGGCTGCCAGCTAGTCTTTGGCCCAGCAATTAAAGTAACAGCTCCGTTTTGAATACTTGCCTTAGTTGCAGCTACATTGACTTGGGCCGTTTGCTGAACCACATTATTCAGCGCGTCAGTGTAGGCGTAGGTTACGGGATATTGTCCGGGAGTGGTCAGATCCACCTGATCAGCACCACTAACAGTCATGTCCGCTAGATCAACTGACTGACCGGTTTCATTTGTTGCACTAACGAAACTATCAGCTGGTTGCCAAGTGGTCTTTGGTCCAGCAATCAAATTTTGATCAGCCACATTCACTGTCGTTTTACTTGGCAAAATAGTAACGCTGGCCACTTGTCGATAAACATAGCCAGAATTGGGATCTGTCGCAGAGTAGCTTACCTGATAAGTACCTGGTGTATTAGTCGGAACGGTTGCGAATGAATGCCCGCTAGCATCTGTCACTTGCACATCTGTGTCAGTAACTGCAAGCGTACTATCTGGCTGGGCCACATAATTATCTGCCGGTGTCCAAGTTGTGGCCGTGCCAGCAGTTAAAGTTGAATCAGTCACAGTAAAAGGTTCAAAATACCAAACATAGGTCGTCGTTGTTGCTGTCTCCGCAGATAGATAATTACTATTAAATAAATCATTATCACTGTACGGATCATCAGTTGTATATGTTTTGCCAGTACTGAGATCAACCCAGAGATGATTAGGATAATCAGGACCAAAATTAGTGTTCAAATAACACCAATCAGAGCGATAATTCTTACCTAGAGATAATTTTCTAAGCTTAGGCATTCGGCTGACCATATTACTCGTTTTATCGCTAGCAATGTTTCTCAAATCAAAATTAGTTAGGTCTAACTCAGTTAGCGCATAGCACATCATAAACATATTCGCCATACCGGTTACTTTAGTCGTATCAAAACTTGACACGTTGACAGATGTTAGCGAATTATCGCTGGCAAACATTGATGTCATCTCTGTCACTTGACTCGTATCAAAGCTGGTTAGATCAAGTGATTGCAATTTAATATCTGAAGCAAACATCGACCCCCATATCAGTCACTTTAGCAGTCTTAAAGTTGCTTAAATCAAGATTAGTCAATGACTTACATTGGGAAAACATCATGTGCATATTAATCACCTGACTTGTGTCCAATTTAGTCAAATTGTCAATAGTGATCAGCTGATCCAATCCAGTAAATAGTCGCTGTGAATCTTGATTAGCAATAACAGTATCTTCGAAAACAACTTTCGTAATATCTGCTTTGTACCCAATCCAATAAGAAATCAGATTCGTGTTAATCACCGGTGCTGGTTCACCTAAAGTCCCAGCACCAATGTGCAAGACCTTTTGTGCATCGATCCACCACTGACTAGTACCATACACGCCGCTGGCAATATTAGTCGTTTCACTAGCAGCCGGATATTCTTTTGCCGGTGCCGAAGTTGCTAATTGAACGACTGTATTTTGGTTAGAATCACCAGCATTACTAACAGCTGCTTGAACACTAGTTACGGCCTGTGCCTGTAAAATCACTGCTGCTAACCCAATTGCAAGCCAAGCACGCCCTTTTTTCCCAAAATGAAGGGTGTGTTGTTCGTCATTTGTTGTGCATGTCATTTGTTTCTCCCCCTGAATTCTGACCAATAAATTTGAAATTATTCTAGCAACGCATAATAAAGCATCATTGTCCACTGGACAGTTGCTAAGACAAATTCACCTAATAAATAAAAATAATTATTCCCCAATAATATTTTTCATTTAGTTTATTAAAATATATCATACTTTTTCTAAAAGGTCATCTAAATAATTTTGTATTAACTAAATGCTATTGGTCTTTACTGGAGGGCCATCATTCAAAGATCGCGAACCCAAATGACAATCTTTTCACTGGAACAAAACGAATCTTGCAGCTGCAGCAGGTTCTCAAAAATTGTTTGGTGCCGCTTAACATAAATTAACGCAAAAAAAGAACGAGTAATTCTGCACGAATTACTCGTTCTTTTATTTTAATGTTCACTAGCTGATTAATCTCAGCTAGCCATTACGTATACTTAAACTCATTCAGCCAGGTTCTTACTTATCAGCAGGAACTTCTGGTGTCTGATCAGCTTGTAATTTCTTCTCGATGTCAGAGATTGAGTAAATACTCTGTGAAGAAGCACCAACTGTCTTAGGTTCCATATGACGATACTTCGCCATACCAGTACCAGCAGGCACAATCTTACCAATGATGACATTCTCTTTCAAACCAATCAATGGATCATTCTTACCACGGATCGAAGCATCAGTTAAGACCCGAGTTGTTTCCTGGAAAGAAGCAGCTGATAAGAAACTGTTAGTTTCAAGAGATGCCTTAGTGATACCAAGTAAGACTGGACGACCAGTTGCTGGAATACCACCCTTGATCAAGGTTGCTTGGTTCTGCTCCGTGAAGTCAGCAATATCCATTAAAGTACCAGGCAAGATTTCGGTGTCACCAGGATCAAGAACCCGGATCTTCCGCAACATTTGCCGAACCATAACTTCCACGTGCTTATCACTAATTTCAACACCTTGCATCCGATAAGTCTTTTGAACTTCAGATAACAGGTAGTTTTCAGTAGATAAGACATCACGAACACGAATCAATTCCTTAGGATCAATTGAACCACCAGTTAACTTAGCACCACGTTCGATGTGATCACCTTCGGCAACCGCAACGCTTGAGGCATAAGGCACACTGTAAGTTCGAGTATCAGTTTTACCCTCAACTGTGATCTCACGAGTATGTTCTGCTGGGTTCTCATCAATGGCAGTTACTTCACCAGTAACTTCAGTGATAACAGCCAAGCCTTTAGGATTACGGGCTTCGAAGATTTCCTGAACTCGAGGTAACCCCTGAGTGATATCTTCGCCACCGGCAACACCGCCGGAATGGAAGTTCCGCATGGTTAACTGAGTACCTGGTTCACCAATTGATTGGGCAGCAACAGTACCAACTGCTTCGCCGACTTCAACTTCACCACCAGTAGCTAAGTTATAACCATAACACTTCTTGCAGACGCCATGTTTAGTGTTACATGTAAAGACGGAACGAATAGTTGCTTCTTCAACACCAGCATCAACAATCTTATGCGCAGTATCTTCATCAACTAACATGCCCCGAGGCGCAATAATCTCACCAGTTTCTGGATTGATCACTGATTTTTGCAAGTAACGACCAACTAAACGGTCAAACAAGTTTTCAATTAATTCGTTACCTTCGCGAATTGCCCGAACAACGATCCCACGATCAGTGCCACAGTCTTCTTCACGAACAATAACATCTTGTGCCACATCAACCAACCGTCGCGTTAAGTAGCCTGAATCGGCTGTCTTCAAGGCGGTATCGGTCATCCCCTTACGGGCACCATGGGTTGACATGAACATTTCCATGACGGACAAGCCTTCACGGAAGTTTGAAGTAACAGGGACTTCCATCATCCCACCGTTAGGAGCGGCCATTAAACCACGCATACCGGCAAGCTGAGTAAAGTTAGAAATCGAACCCCGGGCCCCGGAATCACTCATCATTGAGATAGGATTTGAAGGGTCAAAGGAATCAACTAATTCTTGTTGAATATCATCTTTAGCATCATTCCAAATGGTAATTACTCGATCATGACGTTCTTGATCAGTAATTAAACCACGCCGGAATTGTTTAGAGACATTGGCAACTTTCTTATGCGCATCTTCAACGATTTGATCTTTATTAGGCATGACAGGTACGTCAGCAACCCCGACAGTTAAGCCGGAAATTGTACAAACTGTATAGCCTAATTCCTTCATATCATCCAATAACTCAGAAGTACGTTGCACCTTATAGATTTTAAAGACTTGAGCAATAATATCTGATAAGAAACCCTTCTTGAATGGGGTGATCAAGTCATCCTCAGCCAACTTATCTTTAATATCCTCACCAGGAGCAAGAATATATTGATCAAGTTTGCCCTCAACTAAGTTATCGTTAGTTGGTTCATTCAAATATGGGAAATCTGCAGGTAAAACTTGATTAAAGATAGCTTTACCAACAGAAGTAACTAAAATCTTATTACGATCTTCGTCAGCAAATGGTTTCTTTGGCATTGATGCAATTGCTAAGCCAATCCGGCTATGGTAATGAACATCACCATTTTGCATCGCAGTCAGAACTTCACCAATATCTTTGAAAATCATGCCTTCGCCTTCGCGACCGCGTTCTTCAAGCGTCAAGTAATAGTTACCTAAAACAACGTCCTGAGAAGGCGTAACGATTGGCTTACCATCTTTAGGTGCCAAGATATGATGAGCAGCTAACATCAACATCCGTGCTTCAGCTTGAGCTTCATCTGATAAAGGTACATGGATGGCCATCTGGTCACCATCAAAATCGGCATTGTAAGCTTCACAAGCAAGTGGATGTAAACGAATTGACTTCCCATCAACTAAGACAGGCTCAAAAGCTTGGATACCTAAACGGTGTAATGTTGGTGCCCGGTTAAGTAGCACTGGACGTTCCTTAATCACATCTTCCAAAACATCCCAAACATCATCATCTTGACGTTCAATTTTACGTTTTGCATTTTTGATATTAGAAGCGATTTCCCGCTTAACTAATTCATGCATAACGAATGGTTTGAATAATTCCAAAGCCATCTGACGAGGCACACCACATTGATAGAACTTCAACGTTGGACCAACATCAATAACCGAACGACCAGAATAATCAACACGCTTACCAAGTAAGTTCTGACGGAAACGACCTTGCTTCCCTTTCAGCATATGTGACAGAGATTTCAATGGACGATTACCAGGGCCAGCGACTGGACGGCCACGACGACCGTTATCAATCAAGGCGTCAACAGCTTCTTGAAGCATTCGCTTTTCGTTTTGAACGATAATGCTTGGTGCGTTCAGATCTAACAAGCGTTTCAAACGATTGTTACGGTTGATAACTCGGCGATACAAATCATTTAAATCAGAAGTGGCAAACCGGCCACCTTCCAATTGCACCATTGGCCGTAAATCTGGTGGAATAACGGGAATAGCTTCCATGATCATCCATTCAGGACGGTTTCCAGATTGATGGAACGCATCTAAAATGTCTAACCGGCGAATTGCCCGGGTCCGTTTTTGGCCTTGAGCCGTCAACAAATCTTCTTTTAATTCTTTAATTTCTTTACCAAGATCAACTTTTTGCAATAATTCTTTGATGGCTTCAGCACCCATTTTGGCATCGAAGCGATCGCCGAATTCATCGAGACGTTCCCGATATTCTTGTTCAGTCAAAAGTTGCTTGTATTCCAAAGTTGTGTCGCCAGGATCAATGACAACATATGAAGCAAAGTAAATGATTTCTTCAAGTGCCCGCGGGCTCATGTCCAAAATCAAACCCATTCGACTTGGAATACCTTTGAAATACCAAATATGTGAAACTGGTGCTGCTAACTCGATATGGCCCATCCGTTCCCGCCGAACTTTCGAACGCGTAACTTCAACACCACAGCGATCACAGACAATGCCCTTATACCGGACACGCTTGTACTTACCACAAGCACATTCCCAATCTTTAGTTGGTCCGAAAATGCGTTCATCGAACAACCCATCACGTTCAGGTTTCAAAGTCCGGTAGTTGATTGTTTCTGGCTTTTTAACTTCACCATAGGACCAACTCCGAATCTTATCAGGCGATGCGAGTCCGATCTGCATGCTTTCAAACTTGTTTACATCGATCAAAGATTTAGACCTCCCTGTCTATTGTCAAGTGGCGCGACTTACTTTTCAGTAGCGTCGGAGCCATTCATTTCGGCCATTGCTTTTTTAGCTTCTTGCTCTTGCCGTTTCTTTTCTTGTTCATCAGAGAATTTCTGCAAAGCATCGTTATTGGCAACATCATCTTCATCATCATCCATGTCGCGCAATTCGATTTCTTGATGATCTGCATCTAAGACCTTCATGTCCAAACCAAGCGCTTGTAATTCTTTAACAAGTACTCGGAATGATTCAGGCACACCTGGTTTTGGAATTGGTTCGCCCTTAACAATCGCTTCGTAAGTCTTAACCCGACCAACAACATCGTCAGACTTGTAAGTTAAGATTTCTTGCAAGGTATAAGCGGCACCATAAGCTTCCAAAGCCCAAACTTCCATTTCCCCGAAACGCTGACCACCAAACTGAGCTTTACCACCCAGTGGTTGTTGCGTAACTAATGAGTAAGGTCCGATTGAACGAGCATGAATCTTATCGTCAACCATGTGGGCTAATTTCATGTAATACATAACCCCAACAGAAACCCGATTATGGAAAGCTTCACCAGTTCGACCATCATAAAGTACAGTCTTACCATCATGAGCCATGTTGGCTTCTTTAACCGTATCCCAGAGATCCTTTTCATTAGCACCATCAAAAACTGGTGTTGAAATATGAATGCCTAAGTTACGAGCAGCCATCCCTAAGTGCAATTCCAGAACCTGACCAATGTTCATCCGTGAAGGAACACCCATTGGGTTCAATAGAATATCAACTGGTGTACCATCTGGCATGTATGGCATGTCTTCTTCAGGAACAACGATAGAAACCGTCCCTTTGTTACCATGACGGCCGGCCATCTTGTCACCAACTTGAATCTTCCGCTTCTGAGCGATATAAACCCGAACCATCATATTGACGCCAGGTGCCAATTCGTCGCCAGCTTCACGAGTGAAGATTTTAACGTCTTGGATAATACCGCCACCACCATGAGGTACTCGGAGTGAAGTATCACGAACTTCACGAGCCTTTTCACCGAAAATCGCATGTAATAAGCGTTCCTCAGCAGATAATTCAGTGACACCCTTAGGCGTTACTTTACCAACTAAGATATCACCATCACGGACTTCAGCACCGATCCGAACAATCCCAAATTCGTCAAGATCTTTCAAAGCATCTTCACCAACGTTAGGAATTTCTCGAGTCATTTCCTCAGGCCCTAATTTTGTATCACGTGCTTCTGACTCATACTCTTCAATATGAATTGATGTATAAACATCATCTTTAACCAAGCGTTCAGACAAGACAACAGCATCTTCGAAGTTATACATGTTCCAAGTCATGAAAGCAATTAGTGGGTTTTGTCCTAAAGCTAACTCACCATTTTCCATGGCTGGACCATCAGCAATAATTTCGCTAGCGTTGATTTGGTCACCTTTATGAACGATTGGCCGTTGGTTGTAACTCTTACCAGCATTAGAACGACGGAACTTCATTAATGAATACTTATCTAAAGTACCATCTTCGCGACGAATCCGAATTTCTTTGGCATCAACAAACTCAACCACACCAGGATGCTTAGCCAAAACAGCAATTCCTGAGTCATGAGCAGCCACATATTCCATCCCCGTACCAATTAATGGGGCATGAGGATTGATCAATGGCACGGCCTGACGTTGCATGTTGGCACCCATTAAAGCTCGGTTCGAGTCATCATTTTCCAAGAAAGGAATGCAGGCAGTCGCTACGGCAACTACTTGTTTAGGTGAAACGTCCATGTAGTCAACTTTTTCAGGGCTGATTTCAATGTTGTCATCTTTATGACGTGCTAAGACAGTATCATCCTGGAAACTACCATCATCATTTAATGGTGAGTTCGCCTGAGCAACAATATAGTTATCTTCTTCGTCGGCTGTTAAATAGTCGATTTTGTCAGTAACTTTATGGTCAGTCCAAGCAACCCGACGATATGGTGTTTCAATGAAACCATACTTATTAACAACGGCATAAGAAGCCAAACTGTTAATCAAACCAATGTTAGGACCTTCAGGTGTTTCAATTGGACACATCCGGCCATAGTGCGTGTAGTGCACGTCCCGGACTTCATAACCAGCTCGATCACGAGTCAAACCACCAGGCCCTAAGGCTGATAGCCGGCGCTTATGAGTTAACTCACCAAGTGGGTTCGTCTGATCCATGAATTGGGATAATTGTGAAGAACCAAAGAATTCCTTAATTGCCGCTACAACAGGACGAATATTAATTAATTGTTGTGGGGTAACTGTTGCGATATCTTGAATTGACATCCGTTCACGAACAACTCGTTCCATCCGTGCTAAACCAATTCGGAATTGGTTTTGGAGTAATTCACCAACAGAACGAATCCGCCGATTGCCTAAATGGTCGATATCATCAGTGACGCCTAAACCTTCGCGTAAGTTGAGGAAGTAGTTAATTGACGCAATAATGTCAGCAGGGGTAATATGCTTAACATCTTCAGGGATATTAGCATTACCAATCAAGCTCACTTCTTTTTCAGGATCATCAGGAGAAACGACCTTAATAATCTGAACAGTCATTGGATCCTTAACCACACCTTCATCAGAAGGTTGGAAAGTCACCGTCTTAAAATCGTTGCGTTCCAAGTATGGCAACAATGTCTCCATTACGGAACGATCAACTAAAGTACCTTTAGCTGCTAAAATTTCACCTGTATCAGGATCAGCTAAAGTTTCAGCCAACGTTTGGTTGATCAAGCGATGTTTCATACCTAACTTCTTGTTGATCTTATAACGACCAACTGGTGCTAAGTCATAACGCTTTGGATCAAAGAAACGAGCATAAAGTAATGAACGAGAACTGTCAGCAGTCTTAGGTTCGCCAGGACGTAACCGTTCGTAAATATCCTTCAAGCCTTCAATGACACGTGAATCAGAAGTATCCTTATGAACATCTTTTTCCAAAGTGAGCATTAAGCTATCACTTTCGCCTAAAATGTCGATAATTTCTGAATCAGAACCAAAACCTAACGCCCGGATCAAAACAGACAATGGTAATTTACGAGTCCGATCAATGCGGACATAAGCAATATCCTTGGCGTCAGATTCATATTCCAACCAAGCACCACGGTTAGGAATCACCGTTGTGCCGTATAGTGTACGACTGTTCTTATCAATTGAAGAATTAAAGTACACACCAGGTGAACGAACTAATTGAGAAACAATTACCCGTTCAGCCCCGTTAATAATGAACGTACCTTGGTCGGTCATTAATGGAAAATCACCGAAGAAAACGTCTTGGGTCTTAATTTCGTTTGTTTCGTGGTTGGTTAATTTCAAAGTGACGTGTAATGGTGCTGAATAGTTAGCATCATGTTGCCGCGCTTCTTCAACCGTGTATTTTGGTTCTAAAAGCTTGTATCCTACAAATTCTAATGATAAATTCCCAGCGAAGTCATCAATTGGCATGATGTCTTGGAACATGCTCTTCAAGCCTTCGTCTAGAAACCATTGATAAGAATTTAACTGGATTTCGATCAAATTAGGTAAATCCAGCACTTCTTTGATACGTGCGTAAGAACGCCGTGTCCGGTGCTTACCATATTTCACGATATGTCCTACCAAACCGTTCACCCCTTCAAAAAATTCAGCAGCTAAGATTTACAGTATCATTACAAATATTACATTTAGATTAAATCGTCAATTTTAGCGGTTTTTGAGTAAAAAAAAGACAAAAACAACTCGGAATAAACGATTTGCTTTTGTACTTATATAATCACTAACCGGACAAAAGATCGGCGTGATACTGCATATTTTGCTACAGTTCTTGTCAGACAAAGTTTATTGTACTTTTTTTAGAAAGACATGTCAAGACAGAGTGTGAGGGCTGGTGGTCTTTTGGCGTAGTACAATTTCAAATATTTGCATGAGCTGGTGCCAACCAGATCGTGTGAATATTTAAATTGTACCTAGTCATTTACCAGCCCGAACACGTTTCAAGATAGAGTGTGAGGGGTGCCTGGTTTTTGGCGTAGTACAATTTCAAATATTTGCATGAGCTGGTGCCAACCAGATCGTGTGAATATTTAAATTGTACCTAGTCATTTACCAGCCCGAACACGTTTCAAGATAGAGTGTGAGGGGTGCCTGGTTTTTGGCGTAGTACAATTTCAAATATTTGCATGAGCTGGTGCCGACCAGATCGTGTGAATATTTAAATTGTACCTAGTCATTTACCAGCCCGAACACGTTTCAAGATAGAGTGTGAGGGGCAGCGCACTTTTGGCGTAGCCTAACTTCGATTATTTGCATGAGCTGGTGCCAACCAGATCGAGCAAATAATCAAGTTGGGCCTAGCCATTTGTTGCCCCGAACACGTTTCAACTCTAACCAGAAGCAACCCCTAGTAAAGTTTTAAAACAGAACAGGTTTTGACTTCATCCTGGCTAGTGTTTGCGGCAATTGTAGCGGACTAATCAACTCAATTTTGATTGTTATCACAACTGTATTCAAAAAAACTGTTTGACATGATTCTGGTTTAGTCCAGAAAGCTTGTCAAACAGACTTAGTAGTTGATTAGCTCAATCTATTTTTTCAATTAGTGGTGCTCAAATCGATGACCACACAGCGTTTTTTCACGCCAAAACAATCGTCCAACGCTATCTTTTTCAATTAGAGAAGACTTGGTCCAAGTTGATCTTTGAAATACTTGAAATTAAAGTTTTGACTGAGCCCGCAGGAAGTCGCCAGGTTTAACTGGTTGCTCGCAAGTAAAATGCACGATTTCCATTGCGTGCGGTGCCCGCTCGATCGGCTCGTTTTCATCATTAAACAAGTCCTTAACAATTTGAGTATGGTGGGCAAAGTGTGGGCCATAGAATTCGATTTGGTCACCAATACCGAAATTATTTCGTTGTTGAACAGTCACTTGTTTAGTCACATCATCGTAACCTAGAACCTCACCAACAAACGCATAATGTGGTAAGCGCCGACGTTTGCCAAACAATTGGAAATCTTCGTTTGGCGTACCATAGTAGAAACCAGTTGAAAGTTCACGCTGAGCTACTTTCCATAATTCATCGACCCACTCTTGTTTCAATTGATAATGTTCAGGGTCTTCACAGTAAGAACGCACAGCAGTCGAATACACATTAGCCACAGTTGAGACATAATGAACTGTTTTCATCCGGCCTTCAATCTTCAAAGAATCGACGCCAGCATCAACTAAGTCAGGAATGTGTTCAATCATCGACATATCAACCGCACTCATCGAAAACTTCTCGATTTTACCTTCAGCGTTGTGCCCCATTAGTTCCCGCTTCTGCCCTAATTCAGGAATGTCGAACAAATCATATTTCCAGCGACAGTTTTGGGCACAGCCACCACGATTGGCATCACGTAAACTAAGATGATTAGACAAAACACAGCGGCCAGAATAACCAATACACATTGCCCCGTGGACGAAGGATTCGATTTGAACATCCGTGTGTTGCCGCATTTCTTTAATTTCAGCAATGCCAACTTCACGAGCCAACACAACACGTTCCAATCCTTCATGCTGCCAGAAGTTCAATGTTTCGTAATTAGTCGCTGACGCTTGCGTTGATAAATGTACTTTTAAACCTGGTGCCTCAGTAATAGCTGTTTCAATCAAGGACGGATCAGAAACAATAACGGCATCAATTCCGGCATCACGCACGTGCCGATAAAATTCACCTGCACCAGCTAGATTTTGTTCATGAGCAACAATGTTCGCCGCTACATAAACTTTGGCGCCACGCTCATGAGCATATTTTGCACCGGCGGCCATTTCTTCAAAAGAAAAATTACCAGCGCGGGACCGTAACCCATATGCGTCGCCACCAATATAAACAGCATCAGCACCATAATCAATTGCAATCCGTAACTTCTCTGGTGTACCTGCAGGCGCTAATACTTCGGGATGTTTCACTGCTGTTTTTAACATTATTTCACCTCATTGGGATCTAAATCAAAGAACCCATTATCTAACCCACGCTCAGCTGGCTGCAAATCGCGAACTGTTTGGTCAAGGTCAGCTAATTGAACTGCTGAAGCTTGATCTTGATCTAATAAATCACGGGCCTGAGCGAAGGCTGCCACTTGTTTGACAAAATTAGTTGGATCAGCATATAAGCCATCTAATTTCCAACGTCGTAAACCTAAATCCCATAATTTTGGTAGATCAGTCATTAAATCCAAATCATTATTTGCAAAAATATGCGTCCCATTTAAATCTTCATAAATGGAATAGTGAGTTTCCTCTTTATGTGGCGCTGAAATAAATAATCCCCGCTGACGATCAGTTTTATTCAAATGTTCTTGGACAAAGTTAGAATAATTCTGCAACAATGGTCGCCCGGACTGATGAATGGCGATGGCCCCGTAAACCGTAACTTCGACTGGAATATCAATTTGCTGAGATAATGGCACCATTTCCTGATAAGGCACTTCATGAGCCAAAACAGCACCACTAGCCTGATGTTTACCCCAGAAATTAATTTGCCGCGAGCTGGTTACCAAATCAGCAGCATCATAAATGTAAGGCAAATCCAATGCTGCCTGCTGTAATAAATAAATTGCGCCGGGATCACCAATCGTTACTTCATCAACACCAATAGCGGACATTTTCTGCAGATAAGCGGTCACTTTTTTTATCCGGTCGTTATGAAAAATGGCATTGACTGCCACTGTCACTTTGCGATCATGCTGATGTGCTAATTCAACGATTTGGGCAATTTCGTCTGGCTTAAAACTATGTGGTAAGCGTAATCCAAAATAATCCTCACCTAAATACAAGCGATCCACTCCAGCGGTAATTAATGCCGCTGCCTGATCATAACTGGCAACTGTTGCCACTAACTCTGTCATAAGAAGCCTCTTTCTTTTCGGAAGTTTAACAGTAAAAATCATAGCACGAATTCACTAAGTTGTGAACTCCACTAAACAGAGTGTGAGGGCTGGTGGTCTTTTGGCGTAGTACAATTTCAAATATTTGCATGAGCTGGTGCCAACCAGATCGCGTGAATATTTAAATTAGCCATAGCCATTTACCGCCCCGAACACATTTAGGTAATTTGCTGACATGCGATGGCTCAAACTAAAGTCAGCGAAAGTTTTGAAACAAAAAAAGCTTGCCTAACAATTCCTAACCTAGCCAGAAATTGTCAAACAAGCTGCGTCATTTTTGAAGTTTTGTCCTAACGGTTAAGCCTTAACTGTCTTTTTTGGTTTAGCACTAGGTTTTTCATCTTGAATATTAACTGTGATTTTACCTTTGCTAGCACCAATGGTGATCAACGAACCCTCGCGAACTGTTTTAGCGAGCAAGAGCTCACTAACTTGATCTTCGATGTCACGTTGAATTGCACGACGTAATGGCCGCGCACCATATTCGGGATCAAAACCATCAGCTGCAATCACATCCATCGCTGCTGGGGTCAACTTCATCGTAATTCCTTGGTCAGCCAGACGTGTCCGCAAGCGTTGTGAAAGAATTTTAACAATTGTTCGTAATTGTTCTTTATTTAAACTATGGAAAACAACTGTCTCATCGATTCGATTCAAAAATTCTGGTCGGAAGAATTGTTTAGTCGCTTCCATAATCTTCGCTTGTATTTCTTGTTGCTGATTACCAGCACTGTAACTACCGAAACCAACAGATTTGTCATCGCGCATAGCGGTAGCACCTAAATTCGAGGTCAAAATTAAAATCGTATTGCGGAAATCAACCCGGCGCCCCTTAGCATCGGTTAGATAGCCATCATCAAGCACTTGAAGTAATAAGTTAAAGACATCAGGATGTGCCTTCTCAACCTCGTCGAAAAGGACAACTGAATAAGGTTTATTACGTACTTTTTCCGTTAACTGACCGCCTTCGTCATAACCAACGTAGCCAGGAGGCGAACCGATCAATCGAGAAGTGGTGTATTGATCCATAAATTCAGACATATCAATTCGAATTAAGTTGTCTTCAGAACCAAACATTGCCTCAGCTAATGCTTTAGCCAATTCGGTTTTACCAACACCAGTTGGACCAAGGAACAAGAAAGAACCAATTGGTCGTTGTGGATCTTTCAAGCCACTTCGCGCTCGGCGAATCGCCCGAGCAACAGAAGTTACGGCTTGGTCTTGACCAACAACCCGTTCGTGAAGGATCTGCTCCAAATTAATTAGCCGTTCGCTTTCCTTCTTTTGTAATTGCGTCAGCGGCACACCGGTCCATTCAGAAACAACTTCTGCAACATCCTCAGCTTCAACCTTCACATCACGACGGCTAGCATCTGGATCAGCAGCAATCAATTCATCTAATTTTTTACGAAGTGACATTTCTTTTTGGCGAATATCAGCCGCTTTTTCAAAATTCTGTTGCTCAATAGCTTGTTCTTTCTGATTAAGCGCCTGATTAACTTGTTGTTGCAATTGATCGACTGGACTTAAATCACTGGCCTCATCAAGCCGCACTTTAGCCGCTGATTCATCAATTAAGTCAATCGCCTTATCAGGCATAAACCGCCCAACGATGTAACGATCAGCCAGAACAACCGCTTCATGTAACGCACTGTCAGTAATAGTGACCCCATGATGGGCTTCATATTTAGGTCGTAAACCTTTAAGGATTTGCTCAGTTTCAGCCGGCGTTGGTTCGTCAATTTGAACAGTAGCAAACCGCCGTTCTAAGGCAGAATCCTTTTCAATATATTTTTGATACTCATCTAAGGTAGTTGCACCAATGAGCTGTAACTCGCCACGCGCTAAAGCTGGTTTTAGGATATTTGAAGCGTCAATTGCCCCTTCAGCACCACCGGCACCAACTAAAGTGTGTAACTCATCAATAAATAAAATAACTTGACCATCTTGGTAAATTTCGTCAATCACTTTTTTCAAGCGATCTTCAAACTCACCACGATACTTAGTCCCAGCCACTAATGAACCCATATCAAGCATCATTAATCGCTTTTGCCGCATGTCACTAGGAACATTGCCAGCAATAATTCGTTGCGCTAAACCTTCCGCAATAGCAGTTTTACCAACACCAGGTTCGCCAACCAAAACAGGATTGTTCTTCGTTCGGCGACTTAAAATCTGAATCACACGTTTAACTTCACGGTCACGACCGACAACTGGATCCATTTTCTGTTCGCGGGCTGCTTGCGTTAAATCACGCGCCAGTGAATTGAGTGTTGGCGTTGCTGATTGCGACTTCGGTTGCGCACTACGATTAGTCCGCCCATTAGTTGCTTTCTTCAGATTAGTCTCTGAAAGTCCCATTTTCTTCAAAAGAATTTGTTTTGTTTTAGATAAACTTAAGCCCAGATTGGTTAGAATCCGTGCTGCTAAAATATCGTCTTCTCGTAATAGGCCTAACAAAATATGTTCGGTGCCAATTTTAATGGCGCCTAACCGTTTGGCTTCATCACCAGCGTAAGCTAGGATTTGCTTTGCTTTAGGTGAATACGGTAAATAGCCTTCATCGTCCTTTTCAGGAGTTCCATCAACTGAACCATAGCCCGTGAAACGTTCAATTTCTTCTTTCACATAATCGGGAGTAATGGTAAGTTGTCGTAAAGTTTTACCAGCGATGCCATTTTTCTCCATCGTTAACGCCAGCAATAAATGTTCAGTACCAATTGCATGATGATGGAAGTAACGTGCTTGCTCTTGGGCAATCACGAGGACATTACTAGCACTTTCTGTAAATAAATTATCCAAGATACCGCCTACCTTTCTTTAAAAACGCTGATATCTTAAACCGTTCAGTAACGCACTCAATAAATTCGCGCGCAGCGTATCTGTGGCTACTTGATCAGTCACGGCAAAGGCATCATCAGTCAACATCGTCGCTAACAATTGCGCCTCGTGCGTACTTAGGACTTCATTATCTACCAATTGCTGTAAAATGGAAACAGCTTTTTCAAAAGAAATTTGAGCTGTTACCAAAGCCAATAGTTGATTTAAATAATGATCCTGATCACGATAACGTAATTTTTCAATGCGAATGTAGCCGCCGCCACCTCGTTTACTTTCAACTAAATAACCTTGCTGACTAGAAAAACGAGTCTTGATCACATAGTTAATTTGTGAGGGCACACAATTAAATTGAGCCGCAATTGACGCACGATTAATTTCGATTTGTCGATCTGCAGCCAGAATTTCCTTTAGATACGCCTCAATAATATCAGAAATATTTTGTCCCACCATTTCACGACTCCTCTCTGAATTATTTGAGGTGCTGCCGAAGATTACTTTTGACCTTCATTGACCTTTATTATAAAAGAAATCCCGACATCTGCCAACTATCAAGCCTGCAAAGCGGACTAGTTTTCGCAATAATTAACTTACCCTCTATTCACAGCCAACGGAACCAACAGTGGATCCTGCTGTTTTTAAGTCAATCAATCTGAATCATCGTTATAATAAAAAAGAGATTAAACGTAATAATGACAACGTTTAATCTTCTCTAATCACGAATGATCCAATCGGGAAAACGGGATTCGAACCCACGACCTCTGCGTCCCGAACGCAGCGCTCTACCAAGCTGAGCTATTTCCCGCTATTTCACTAACTTCCTAAGTATAGCACAGAAGTTCATCAAAAATTATGATGTTTAAATAAAAAAATAGTCCAAAAGAAGACTTTTAGACAAACAAAAAGCGGAAGACGAGATTCGAACTCGCGACCCCCACCATGGCAAGGTGATGTTCTACCACTGAACTACTTCCGCAAA
>NZ_RHOT01000038.1 GCF_003946675.1 Lapidilactobacillus gannanensis
TTTAAGGGGCTTTTTGCGTGTGGCAAGCCCTTCTAGGGCTAATAAAAAGCCACCCGCTATGCGGGTGGATGATTACTTTAGCTAAAATGTTAAGCACACCGCCTTATTCGGCATTTTCCAATTCATCGGCAGCTTGTAGCCACGCATTCTCAGCGTCTTCTTCGGCAGCTTGGACTTGTTCAAGTTGTTGCTGTAAATCGGCTAATTTGCCAAAATCTGCTTGAATTTCGGGTTGTGCCATGGCTGCCTGCAGGTCATCATCCTGTTGTGCTAATTGCTGCATTTTTTCTTCAGCGGCAGTCACGGCTCGTTCTAACCGGCGACGTTGTTTCTGCTGTTCCTTGTCAGCAATAAATTGGGCTTGATTATCAGAAATGACGGTTGTTGTGGTGGCAGTGTTAGTTTCTGGCTGGCGTTTTTCTAAATAAAAGTCATAATTACCAGCATAAAGATGGCTACCATCGGCCTGGATATCTAAGACCTGATCAGCCAACTCGTTAATAAAATAACGGTCATGGGAAACAAAAATTAAGGTGCCAGAGAAATTTTGCAGTGCTTGTTCGAGGACTTCTTTGCTCTGAATATCCAAGTGATTGGTCGGCTCATCCATGATCAGGACATTACGTTGCTCCATGGCAAGTTTTGTTAACAGCAGCCGAGCTTTTTCGCCACCAGACAGCTGATGGACAACTTTTAAGACATCATCACCACTAAACAAGAAACTACCTAAAACGTTGCGAATTTGCTGTTCTGGTAATAGGGGATGCTCATCCCAAATAGTATCCAAGACTGTTTTACTGCGATCTAATTGGGTTAAATCCTGATCATAATAGCCAATCTCCACATTAGCCCCAAATTTATAAGTGCCTTGGATTGCCGGAATCTTACCAATCAAGGTTTTCACTAAGGTCGATTTACCAATCCCGTTGGCGCCAATCACAGCTAAACGTTGGCCCTTACGAACATCAAAATTGATTGGACTAACCATGGCGTGTTGATCGTAACCAATTGCAAGTTGTTGTACACCCAGAACCTCTTTACCAGTTTCTTTAGTAATGTCAAAATGAAAGTGCAGGGACTTTTCTTCATCTTGTGGTTTAACCAGCCGATCCATTTTTTCCAGTTGTTTCCGGCGACTTTGCGCACGCTTGGTGGTGGAAGCCCGAGTTAAATTTTTGTCTACAAAAGTTTGTAGCCGTTTAATCTCAGCCTGTTGCTGCTCATAAGCTTGTGTGGCTTGTTGAAAGTCCTGCTCACGTTGTTTCAGGTAATTGCTATAATTGCCGTGATAATGGCGTAATTCGTGCTGACTGAGCGCATAAATCTCTTTAGTCACATGATCTAAAAAGTATTGGTCATGTGAAACAATCAAAAGTGCACCAGTGTAGCTTTGCAAATATTTCTCGAGCCAGTTTAAAGTTTCAATATCTAAGTGGTTGGTTGGTTCGTCAAGGATTAATAAATCTGGCTTCTGTAATAAGATTTTAGCCAGTGCTAACCGTGATCGCTCACCACCAGAAAGTGAGGCAATTGACTTAGCAAAAGTCTCAGCTGGAAATTGAAAACCGGTTAAAACATTGCGAATCTCTGCTTCATAACCGTAGCCGTTTTCGGCTTTGAACTTCACAAGCAGATCGTCATAGGCGTTCAATAATTTTTGATTATTTGGCTCACTGCCAAGTTGGACTTCCATTTGATGCAACTGATCAGCCATTTCTCGCAAATAATCGAAAACGCTAGTCATTTCCTCAAGAATAGTTTTATTAGAATCTAGGCCGCTATTCTGCGCTAAGTAGCCAATAGTCAGGCCTTTGTTGTAAACTACTTGACCAGCATCAGGTGGATCAATTCCGGCAATGATTTTTAGCAAAGTTGATTTGCCAGAGCCATTAACACCGACGAGACCAACACGGCCTTGGTCCTGAACTTCAAGATTAGCTTTTTCGAATAGGGTTTTAGCCCCAAAATAACGGGCGACTTGTTGGGTTTGTAAAATTATCATGGTCATTAAATCCTCACTTCATTGATGATTATACGATAAAATTTTGATATTAAGAAAAAATTAAAAAATTTATTTTGGCAATCATTATGTTAAGAAAATAGCTTATTTATTAACCTTTGAACGTTTTAATTGCATAATTTTCACTAATTGTTTAAGATAAAAGTTGAAATTAGTGTTGTAACTTTACACAAATTGTGGAATAATCACTTTGGATGATTGACATGTACTACAATATTCTTTGAAAGACTGAGGTGTTTCAGCAATGGCTGAAATAAAAATTCCAAAGGCAACTGCGCGTCGGTTACCTTTATACTACCGTTATTTGCAGTTTTTGCATGACGGTGAAAAGACAAAAGTTTCTTCTGCAGAATTGTCAGAAGCGGTTAAAGTTGATAGTGCCACAATCCGTCGTGACTTTTCATACTTTGGCGCTCTAGGCAAACGTGGTTATGGTTATGATGTTGATGCTTTATTGAAATTCTTCAAGAAACTTTTAAATCAAGATCATTTAACTAACGTGGCATTAGTCGGTGTTGGTAATTTGGGTCAGGCATTACTTAATTACAACTTCCGCCAAACGAATAATATTCGCATTAGTGCGGCTTTTGATGTTGATCCTAAGTTGACTGGCACGATTCATAGTGGTGTACCAATTTACCCAATGTCAGAATTAAAAGAACAATTGCTTGATCAACAAATCAACATTGTTGTTTTGACAGTGCCATTTGATCACGCCCAAGAGATCGCTGATGAATTGGTTAAGTACGGTGTTCGTGGTATCTTGAACTTTACACCAATGCGGTTGAACGTACCAGATGATGTTCGGGTCCACAACGTTGATTTAGCAAATGAATTACAAACGTTGATTTACTTCTTGGATAATTTCAATGAAGATGGTACATTAGTTAATCCGTTAGCCAATGATCCGTTATTCAACTAATTTGTGATTGAATCTAGTGATAGTCATGACTTCTGGTCATGGCTATTTTTTTGTACTTAAATTGGCGAATTCAGTTGTGGTGGTGAGCTTGCTCTGCTCACTGGTGCTTTATGTGTTATTTATTTCAGAATTAATAGTTGTAAAGCAATCGTAATCCCGTTTAAAAGTGCATGCGCCAACATCGTGACTTTAATTGAACCAGTACGATTATATAACCAGCAGAGGACTAAACCGATTCCTGAATAAATAATTAAAAAGCGATTATCATTATGGGCTAAACCGAAGAGGAGACTGGAAATTAAAGCAGCACCAATTGGATTGATGATCTGGCGGCCAACCCCAAAAAGTGTTTTCCGAAATACTAATTCTTCCATGATTGGGGCTAAAATAACGGCGTAAATGGTAAATGCTGGGGCACTTTTAATGATTTTTAAAATTTGCGTGGTATTTTGCGAAGTTTGCGGCATCCCGAACAGCGCAGAAATGAGAAAAGTTCCCAATATTTCCGCCCCGTAAATCAATAATAACCCTGTAAAGCCATAGACAAGCCAGTCGCCGATGGTGATTTTTTTATCGGCAGGAATCCCTGCTTCACGTGTCGTACGTCGGTCAATCCAGATTAGCAGCCCAGTTAGTAACGCCGTTAAAGCAACTTCGAGGTTAATGCTGCCGGCACCTTGAAGATGCAGCACTTGGATAACCAATGCTGGTAAAAGTAGCGCTAAACCATAGCCTAGTAACATCCAGATAATTTTGTTCCAAATTTTTTTATATTGCATGGTGTTTCCTTTCTCAATGCAAAATAACCATTCAGGTATTCTTTAATGATAACAATTTCTTACTAATTAAAAAAGAGCTGGTGGCTTAACATTTCGTTGAAAAAGCAGCAAAACATGATGTTATTAGGAACTAATGCGCTAGGCATGCAATTGAACCAAGTGTTGGCAAGTTGCAAATGAGGTGAGGAGGAACAATTTTTTATCAGTTAGAAGAAAAAATACTTGCATTCACTTCTAGAAATGTTATCATGAATTTTGTAGTTAGCACTTGATGACATTGAGTGCTAAAAAAGAAAAACAATTAACGGAGGGATTCTCAGTGTTAAAACCATTAGGAGATCGTGTGATCGTAACTGTTGAAGAACCAGAAGAACAAACTGTCGGTGGCATCGTCTTAGCAAGCAATGCTAAAGAAAAACCACAAACTGGCAAGATTGTTGCTGTCGGCGCTGGCCGCGTAACTGATGATGGCAAACAAGTACCATTATCACTTAAGGAAGGCGAAACAGTTCTTTTTGATAAGTATGCTGGCTCTGAAGTTAAATATGAAGATGCTAAGTATTTAGTTCTTCACGAAAAAGATATCATGGCAATTGTTGACTAATTCGACAATTTAAAAGTTAAAAATTTATTTTCCAAATTTTAGATAGATAAGGTGGCAATTTTAATGACAAAAGAAATTAAATTTTCTGAAGACGCTCGTTCTGCAATGTTGCGCGGCGTTGACAAATTAGCAGATACTGTTAAAACAACTTTAGGACCTAAAGGCCGCAATGTTGTTTTGGAACAATCATATGGCTCACCAGAAATTACTAATGATGGTGTAACAATTGCTAAAAGCATTGAATTAGATGATCATTTTGAAAACATGGGTGCTAAGTTAGTTTCTGAAGTTGCTTCAAAGACAAACGACATCGCCGGCGATGGTACCACAACAGCAACTGTTTTGGCTCAAGCAATTATTCGCGAAGGTATGAAGAACGTTACTGCGGGCGCTAACCCAGTTGGTATCCGTTCAGGGATTGAAATGGCAACGAAAGCTGCTGTTGACGAATTACACAAGATTGCTCATAAAGTTGAAAACAAGAGCCAAATCGCTCAAGTTGCTGCTGTTTCCTCAGCTAACAAAGAAGTTGGTGATTTAATTGCCGACGCGATGGAAAAAGTTGGTCATGATGGTGTCATTACCATTGAAGAATCAAAAGGGATTGAAACTGATTTAAACGTTGTTGAAGGGATGCAATTTGATCGCGGCTACTTGTCACAATACATGGTCACTGATAATGACAAGATGGAAGCTGACTTAGACAACCCTTATATCTTGATCACTGACAAGAAGATTAGCAATATTCAAGATATCTTGCCAATGTTACAAGAAATTGTTCAACAAGGTAAATCATTATTAATCATTGCTGATGACGTTGAAGGCGAAGCTTTACCAACACTTGTTTTGAACAAGATTCGTGGGACATTCAATGTTGTTGCTGTTAAGGCTCCTGGTTTTGGCGATCGTCGTAAAGCCCAATTGGAAGATATCGCTATTTTAACTGGTGGTACTGTGATTACTAGTGATTTAGGTTTGGAATTGAAGGATACTAAACTTGAACAATTAGGTAAGGCTGGCAAGGTTACTGTTACTAAAGACAACACAACAATTGTTGAAGGTGCTGGTAGCAAGTCTGATATTCAAGAACGTGTTGACTTGATCAAGGGTCAAATTGCTGAGACAACTTCTGACTTTGACAAAGAAAAATTACAAGAACGTTTGGCTAAATTAGCTGGCGGTGTTGCTGTCATCAATGTCGGTGCTGCAACTGAAACTGAATTGAAAGAACGCAAGTATCGAATCGAAGATGCCTTGAACGCTACTCGGGCTGCTGTAGAGGAAGGTTACGTTGCTGGTGGTGGTACTGCCTTGATCAATGTTATCTCTGCAGTTGCTAAGTTAAAAGAAACTGGCGATGTTCAAACTGGGATCAACATTGTTCTCCGTGCTTTGGAAGAACCAGTTCGTCAAATCGCAGAAAATGCTGGTCTTGAAGGTTCAGTTATCGTTGAGCATA
The DNA here is from genome assembly GCF_003946675.1 of Lapidilactobacillus gannanensis. Classification (GTDB taxonomy): domain Bacteria; phylum Bacillota; class Bacilli; order Lactobacillales; family Lactobacillaceae; genus Lapidilactobacillus; species Lapidilactobacillus gannanensis. The sequence goes on from NZ_RHOT01000038.1 coordinate 5,785, forward strand.
TGAAGGACCAAGCTAATGAAGTAGGTTACAACGCTGCAACTGACAAGTGGGAAAACATGATCGAAGCTGGAATTCTTGATCCAACGAAGGTTACTCGTTCTGCTTTACAAAATGCAGCTAGTGTTGCAGCTTTGATGTTAACAACTGAAGCAGTTGTTGCTGATAAGCCAGAACCAGAAAAGAATGATGCAGCTGGTGCAGGAATGCCTGCTGGCGCACCTGGTATGGGTGGCATGATGTAATCTAACCGATTACGATAAATTTAATAGGTAAATTGAAACAGTATTTAAATCCTGCGGGGTTTGAGTACTGTTTTTTATTGGTATCAGTGGTTGTACAACGCTGTTACTGTTGCTTAAACTGGTGTCAAGTCTTCCCCGGTTTGTGGAACGTAAAATAGTGCCAGGTCTTCCCCAATTTGAGAAGGTGGTTGCTGGGCGATTTAGAGGGCGTGGAACGGCGTGGCCATCGATTTGAGCTTATTGCTAACGCAACAATCTCAAATACGAGGCTTTGACTAACTGCTAAAGCAGCAAGTCAAATTTCACTGCTTCTCGCAAAATCGCTCGTGCGCAAAGAAAGCCCCTTACCTGACGCCAATCGCCCAGCAACCACCAGATGAAACTAACAGAATTGAGCACCACTGTGAGAAAGCCAGATTGCAGTAAATAACAAAGCCTGTGTGACAATCTTTCGAAATAAAATTGAAAGGCATCATACAGGCTATTTTTGTCTTACTACTCAATTATTACAGCCGAGTGAATTAAGCTGCTCAATTCTACTAGAACTGCCTTAAATACTAACCACAGTGGAAGTCACTAACTTAGCTCCAGACGGAATGGAGGGACCGGGTTGTCAGCCGCGAAATTATTGTTAGTGCTTTAGCACTTACAATAAGCCTCGAATTTAAGATTTTCGAAGAAAAACTCAAATCGATGGCCGCCGCGTTCCACAACCCGCAGCCCGCAATGCAGTCAGAACCAATTCTGTTTCAAAAACTTCACCAGGTTTTAACGCTTTTGAACTTGGATTTGTAATTGGCATCAATCAATGCCGACAGCGTTCCACAACCCGCAGCCCAAAATGCAGTCAAAACCAATTCCGTTTCAAAAACTTCACCGGTTTTTAACGCTCCTGGACGTGGGGTTTAATTAGCTCAAATCGATGGCCGCCGCCTTCCACGACAAGCAGCCCGTAATGCAGTCAGAACCAATTCTGTTTCAACACCTTCATCAGATTTTAGTGTCTTTGCACTCAAATCAACCCAAAATTTATTCAAGACAACCATCAATTAGCTTTGTCTTTATGAACTAAAACAGATATACTAAAGCTTAGGTAAACTGTTATAGTGTAGGTGATGAAATGGCGACAAAACATGAAGAAATTATTCATTATTTGGAAACATTACCCATTGGCCAAAAAGTTTCGGTACGTTCAATTGCCCATAACTTAAAGGTTAGTGAGGGAACTGCTTATCGGGCGATTAAATCAGCCGAAGCAAATGGTTTGGTCGCAACTATCGAACGAGTTGGTACAGTTCGAATTGAAAAGGAGCGGCCGAAAAAAATCGAGGAACTGTCCTTTGCTGATATTTTGGATCTGATCAATGGCCGGGTTTTAGGTGGCACGCAGGGTTTAAAAAAGACGCTGAATAAGTTTGTGATTGGTGCCATGACTGAAGAAGCGATGATTCCTTACATCTCGCCAATGTCGTTAGTCATCGTTGGTAATCGTTCTGGTGCACAGCGAATCGCTTTGGAGCATGGTGCAGCGGTATTGATTACAGGTGGGTTTGATGCTGTAGCCAGTAATACAGCTTTGGCAGATCAAGCAAAGTTACCATTGATTAGCACAAACTATGATACTTACACCGTGGCTAGTTTGATTAATCGCGAATTATCGAATAAAAATATCAAACAAGATATTTTACTCGTGAATGATGTTTTTGAACCTCTGGAGCAGATTCAAGTTTTACGTCAATCACAGCGGGTGGCCGATTATTTAGCGCTGCGACGGCAGACAAATAAGTCACGTTTTGCTGTGGTTACTGATAAGGGCCGGCTAGTTGGTGTGATTACTTATCGTGATGTGCAGAATTTAAGCGAGGGTACCAGTTTGGATAAGGCGATGGTCAAAAGTCCAATTACAGTTACCCGGCATACTTCTTTGGCCAATGCGATTCATTTATTGATGTCCAATGCGATTGATATTTTGCCAGTGGTCGATCATAATTTTGATTTAATTGGTGTCGTCAATCGCGGTGATGTTCAAAATCACGACTTGCCTGCACCGAAGACTGGCACGTGGACACTAACGGCTCAGATTGGTGAGGCTTTGTTTGTTGATCCACAAAAAGTAGTTAGTCAGGATAGTGACTTTCCAGATTGGCATGCGATGGTTACCCCCCAGATGGCTAATGAGCAAGGTACGTTAGCCGTGGGTGTGTTGACAGAATTGCTGACGTTGACAGCAACCCGCTCCCTACGGCGCTATCAACAAAAAGTTAGCATGGTCGATCAAATGAATTTGTATTACTGGCGATTAGTTCAACTTGACCATGAATTAACGATTCATTTAGATGTGGTTAATGCGAATCGTCGCCGGACGACTTTTGATATTAATGTTTATTCAGATCATTTATTAGTGGCCAAAGCAATTGTTGGCTGTCAAGTTATTGAGGAGATTTAATTATGGAAGCTACTTTTAAACAAATTGTTGCGAAGATTGAAGCATATGATAAAATTATTATTCATCGTCATCAGAATCCCGATCCAGATGCATTAGGCTCACAAGGTGGATTGGGCGAGGCGATTAAACATAGTTTTCCTAATAAGCAGGTGCGGTTAGTTGGCGGTGATGTTGGTGACCTAGATTGGTTGACACCACCTGAAGAAGTCCCAGATGATTTTTATCAAGGAGCACTTGTTATTGTGACAGATACAGCTGACACGCCACGGGTTAGTGATGCTCGGTTTGATCAAGGCGATTTCTTGATTAAAATTGATCATCATCCGAATGATGACGCTTATGGTGATTACTATTATGTTGACACGGCTGCATCAAGCTGTTCCGAGATTATTGTTGATTTAATTAATCATAGTGCAAATGAACTAAGTCTTGATGCAGAGGCAGCACGAGTTTTATATGCTGGTATCATTGGTGACACCGGTCGTTTCTTATATCCGGCAACGAGCACGCATACTTTTGAAGTGGCGGCGCAACTAGTTAGTTACGATTTTGATCATAGTAATGTCAGTCAAACATTAAATGAAATTTCATTGAATCAAGCACGACTCCAGGCTGTTGTTTTTGCTCGTTTAGATTTTGATGGTCATGGTGCTGCTCATTTAGTGATTTCACAGGAATTATTGCAACAATTAAAAGTGCGTGATGATCAAGTGAATTCCGTGGTTTCAACACCAGGACGGCTACGAGAAGTGTTGCTGTGGTCGTTATATGTTGAGAAGCCTGACGGCACTTATCGGGTTCATTTCCGCTCTAAGGGGCCAGTAATCAATGAGATTGCCAAAGCACATCATGGTGGTGGTCATCCGCTGGCTAGTGGTGCCAGTGCAACTGACTTGACTGAGGTCAAACAAATTATTGCCGAGATGATTGCGGCGGGCCAAGCATTTGAAGATGGCCAAGCTTAATTTAGGAGAAAAATATGAGTGAAAATTTTACTGGTTTTAACCTGAGCTCAGCGTTACAGAGTGGGCTTGCTAAAATCAAGTTTCAAGTACCAACAAAAGTTCAAGCAACAGTGATCCCAATTTTATTGGCCGGTCGTGATGCCATTGTGCAGTCAGAAACCGGTAGTGGCAAGACACATGCGTTCTTATTGCCGTTAATTGAGCAGTTGGAAAAAGGTGATGATCTACCACAAATCGTGATTACTTCACCAAGTCGGGAACTGGCCAACCAAACTTATTTAGCAGCCCGCAAGTTGATTGAGGCTAGTGAGTTGCCATGGCGGACTCACTTGTATGTGGGCGGCAGTGATAAAGAACGCCAAATTGAAAAATTACGGCGGCAACAACCTGATATCGTTGTTGGGACGCCAGGTCGAATTTTAGATTTGGTTTCCAGTTCAGCCTTACGAGTAGACCAGGTTCGCTTTTTAGTAATTGATGAAGCTGACATGACTTTAGATATGGGCTTCTTAAAAGATGTTGATGCAGTTGCTAGCAAAATGCCGACAGGCCTGCAAATGGCCGTCTTCTCAGCGACAATTCCTGATAAATTACAACCATTTCTGAAAAAATACTTAAGCAATCCGGCCGAAGTTGACTTAACACCGAAAACAATCATCAATCCTAATGTGGAAAATTGGTTGTTTGCTAGCCAAGGCCGCGACAAGGTTAAGTTAGTTGAGAAAATCCTTAATGTTGGTCAACCTTATTTAGCGTTGATTTTTGCGAACACTAAAGAAGAAGTTGACGAAATCACGATTAAGTTACAGCAATCAGGATTAAAAGTTGCTAAGATTCATGGTGGCTTGCAACCACGTGAGCGCAAACGAGTGATGAAGCAAATTGAAAACCTCGAATTTCAATATGTGGTCGCCACTGACTTAGCGGCCCGAGGAATTGATATTCCTGGTGTTTCACTAATTATTAATTTTAATATTCCCCGTGATTTAGAATTCTTTATTCACCGTGTTGGTCGGACTGGTCGTAATGGCTTGGATGGTACTGCGATTACTTTATACAGTCCGGAAGAAGAAGGTCGCGTTCATCAACTGGAAAAGCTGGGCATTAATTTTATTCCTAAAACTTTGCATGACGGTCAAATTGTGACTAGTTATGATCGGCGTCGACGTGAACAACGAACCGCAACTCATGATCGGTTAGATCCTAATATGATTGGTTACGTGAAGAAGCAACATCGTAAAGTAAAGCCAGGCTACAAGAAAAAAATCAAACAGGCAATCAATGATGACCGGCGGCGTAAGAAGAAAATTGCTGAACGGGTTGAACGCAACTTGCATAAGAAGCAGAAACGGCAACGCGGATGATTACGGAAGAAGCATTATATTGGTCACAGTGGCAACAATTAACTAGTGCCCAACAGCGTGGTCTGTTTGAACAAATGTTACGTTATTTTGTGCATCCTTTGTGGCAAGTGGGGACAATTGCACCTTTGAAAAATCACCAAGGGTTGCAAACTTGGCAAGTTGCTTTGAATGGGCGTCAGTTTTATTTTGAGCCCGGTCAGTTAGCCAATGAACAACAAGTCGCAGTGGCACCGTTTTTAATTAGTGCTAATGCCATTCCCGCCAATCATTACTTTTTAGGAACGATTGATCCTGTTTCGGGACAACCAATAACCAATCAATTTGCGTTGAAGCATTATCAGCAAGAAATAGCTGATTTTTTGCAACGACCGACGCACACTTTGAACCCCTTTGCACAGCCAACAGAATGGGCCAGTGAACATTTGACTTTTGTTGATCAGGATCAGGTGATTGCTGTTTATCAACGTCAATTCTGGGCGCAAAGCGATTTGCAACAACAATTGCGGCGTGAGGGTGGTAACTTACCAACCGCCAATCAGTGGCAGGCAGCTGCATTTGCTAATCAAACTAGCGTTGCTTGGCAAATTGATGATAAATCTGGTGACAGTCTGTTGGGCCTAGGATTACGGTTTAATTCCACGATGGCTGCGGAATTGTTAACGGATCCTGCTTTAATTCAGCCCAATCCGTTTCATCGTGGCCCTGATAAGGTGGGGTTGGCTCCGGTTGCAGCTGAGTTGCCAGTTGTCTTGACGGCTGATTATTATTACCGCACAGTTTTGAATGTGCAGTTAGACTGACATCAAGAACGAGACGTTTGCAGTCAGCGAGTTGAATTTTACGACGACCCTGGATAAAAAATCGGTCAGTGCTTCCCCAGTTAACATCATCATCATTTTCACACTTGCTCAAACTACTTTGAACTTCCATTTGACAGGTTTCTACTAGTTCACTATAATTAGGTTGACTTAAGATATGTCAACGTGTGGCAACTGCTCAGCGAGGAATTGGTGGTGTGAAATTCCCAGTTAGCACGTTTGATGCTCCCTAAGTACCAATTAAATACGTTCTTTTAATGAAGAGGTAAACGATGAACATCGTTGCAAACAAGGTGGTACCGCGCATAGGCGTCCTTGATAGCAACGGTGTTTTTATATTATTTTAAGAATCAAGAAGGGATTTTACTGATGAAAGAATTATCAAGTGCTGAATTTCGGCAAATGTTTTTAGACTTTTTTAAATCAAAGGGCCATGATGTTGAACCAAGTGCTTCACTAGTGCCTCATGATGATCCAACATTGCTGTGGATTAACTCTGGCGTGGCAACTTTGAAGAAGTATTTCGATGGCACAGTCATTCCTAAGAATCCACGGATTACGAATGCACAAAAGAGTATTCGAACAAATGACATTGAAAATGTTGGTAAAACCGCACGTCACCAAACGTTCTTTGAAATGTTAGGTAACTTTTCAGTTGGTGATTATTTCAAGGAAGATGCGATTCCTTGGGCGTGGGAGTTTCTAACATCAACAAAATGGTTAGATTTAGATCCTGCTAAGTTGTATGTGACTGTTTATCCAAAAGATACCGAAGCTCAACGAATTTGGCATGAGGTCGTTGGCTTGCCAGCAGATCATATCATTAAAGTTGAAGATAATTTCTGGGATATTGGCGAGGGTCCTAGTGGCCCAGATTCCGAGATTTTCTATGACCGTGGTCAAGAATTCAATAATGTTGCTGAAGACGATCCAGAGAATTACCCTGGTGGTGAAAACGAACGTTACTTGGAACTTTGGAACATTGTTTTCTCTGAATTCAATCATTTAGCTGATGGTCGCTATGTTGAGCAACCACATAAAAATATTGATACGGGGATGGGACTTGAACGAGTGGTCTCAGTTTTACAACATGCCCCAACTAATTTTGAAACTGATTTATTCATGCCGATCATTCATCGTACTGAAGAAATTAGTGGTCAAGTTAAATATGGTGATGCTGAAAAAACGGATATTGCTTTCAAAATCATTGCTGATCATGCGCGGGCAGTTAGTTTTGCCATTGGTGATGGGGCTTTGCCATCCAATGAAGGACGTGGCTATGTGTTACGCCGGTTGATTCGGCGGGCAGTACTTAATGGTCGTCGCTTAGGAATTGACAAGCCATTCTTGTTTGAATTAGTGGCAGTTGTTGGCAAAATCATGAACAGCTATTATCCAGAAGTTGAAGCACAAGAAGGTTTTATTGCTAAAGTGATTAAGTCTGAAGAAGTTCGGTTTAGTGCGACTTTGACTGATGGGCTAGCTTTGTTAAATCAATTGATAGCGACTCAGAAAGCTGCCAACAAAACCGTGATCGATGGTAGCGATGCCTTTAAATTGTTTGATACTTTTGGTTTTCCAATTGAATTAACGGTTGAATATGCTGATGAAGAAGGCTTGACAGTTAACCAGGCTGAGTTTGATCAAGCGATGGCCGAGCAGAAGAATCGTGCTCGTGCCGCCCGCGGTGATTTACAATCAATGGGGTCTCAAAATGAAACGTTAATGGCTTTAAAAGAGCCAAGTGAATTTGTCGGTTATGACAATCTTACTATTTCTGATGCTAAATTAGTTGTTGCTTTACAAGATGGTCAAGAAGTTAAAACTTTGACTAGTGGCACCGCTGAATTGATTTTTGATCGCACACCGTTTTATGCTGAAATGGGTGGTCAAGTGGCTGACTGGGGCACCATTGAAGATACTAACGGTAATCTCTTGGCCAAAGTCACTGATGTTCAGCATGCACCTAATGGTCAGAACTTGCATACTGTTGAAGTATTAGCGGACTTAACCGTAGGACAAACCTATCAGTTAGCCGTTGACGAATTACGGCGGCGCAAGGTCCGCCGTAATCATACAGCAACTCATTTATTGGACCAAGCTTTGCGCGATGTGTTGGGCGAGCATACTCATCAAGCTGGTTCCTTAGTTGAACCTGATTATTTGCGGTTTGATTTTACTAACTTGGGTCAAGTTAGTGCAGCTCAATTAGCTGAGGTTGAACAAATTGTTAATGAAAAAATTTGGGCGGAATTGCCAGTGACTACTGTCGAAACTGATTTAGAATCGGCAAAGAAGCTAGGCGCAATTGCTTTATTCAGCGAAAAATATGGTGAACGTGTCCGCGTAGTTAAAGTTGGCGCTTATTCAATGGAACTTTGCGGTGGGACCCATGCTAAAAATACTGCTGAACTAGGTTTGTTGAAGATCACTTCGGAATCGGCAATTGGTGCTGGTGTTCGCCGAATTGAGGCGGTAACTTCTAAAGAAGCTTACCAATATTTGAATGAACATGATCAAATGTTGCAAAATGTTGCGGCTGATTTGAAAGTGAAACAATTAAAAGAATTACCAAATAAGATCAGTCGTTTACAACAGGACCTAAAAGATGCGCAACGTGATTTGCAAAATATTAAGGCTAAAATGGCCCAAGAAGAAGCGCAAGATAAGTTGCATGTGGTAACAGCTGGTCACTATCAATTGGCGACAGCGTTGATTCCTAATGTATCAATGAACGAGCTACGGCAGTTAGCTGATAATTGGCGTAATCAGAGTCAAACCGACGTTTTAGTGCTTGGCACTTCTCAAGGCGCTAAAGTTAATTTATTGGTTGCAGTTGCTAAAGAGGCTGTTGCTAAGGGAATTAAGGCCGGTGTGATCATTAAGACAATTGCCCCAGTAATTGGTGGTGGCGGTGGTGGCCGCCCTGATATGGCCCAAGCTGGTGGTAAAGAGGCTGATAAGTTGCCACAAGCGTTACAAGCGGCCCAAGAATTTTTAGAAAAACAAGATTAAGTATCAATAACAATCATTGTATTTTCAAACGATTTCAGGTATGATTTTGGGTAGAGTGAGGTGACAGTCATGAGTGAATTGGATAAAACAATGTCCTTTTCTTTTAATGAAAATGAATCAAAAAATGTGAAAGATACCTTAGAAAGTGTTTATCAAGCCCTCGAAGAAAAGGGATATAATCCGATCAATCAAATCGTCGGTTATTTGCTTTCCGGTGATCCAGCTTACATTCCTCGCCATAATGATGCGCGTAATTTGATTCTGAAGCATGAACGTGACGAGATCATTGAAGAATTGGTACGTAAATATTTGAATAAGGAACGATAAGATGCGTTTAATGGGACTTGATGTCGGGTCAAAAACAGTTGGTGTCGCCATTAGTGATGAGTTAGGTTGGACCGCGCAGGGCGTGGAAATTATTGCCATTGATGAAGCTAATGAGAACTTTGGTATGAAACGCCTTAAGAAATTGGTTGAGGAATATCAAGTGACTGGTTTTGTGCTGGGCTTACCTAAAAATATGAATAATACTAGTGGTCCACGGGTGGCACGCAGCCAGGCTTATGGTGAGCGAATAGCTCATAAGTTTGGGTTGCCCGTTGATTATCAAGATGAGCGCCTAACAACTGTTCAGGCTGAACGAGTGCTGATTGCTGGCGATGTATCGCGTAAGAAGCGAAAACAAGTCATTGATAAGTTGGCGAGTGTCGTTATTTTACAGAATTATTTAGATGCTCATGGCCCTTTAACGCAGCAAAAATAGGAGGATTTATGTCAGACAATCAAAATATTACCGATTTCAGTAATTTTGACGAGGATAATCGTCAAGTTACTTTAGTTGATGATCAGGGTAACGAAGAATTATATGAAGTATTATTTACTTTTGATTCTGAGGACTTTAATCGGTCTTATGTCTTGTTGATTCCCGCTGATGCCGCTGAGGATGAGGAAACGGATATTTATCCATTTGCCTACACACCTAATGAAAACGGTGATGCAACTGATGGTGAACTTCAACCAATTGAAGACGATGCTGAATGGGATATGGTTCAAGGTGTCCTTGATGTGTTCTTGAATGACGAGAACTTAAATAATTAGTTGATTGGTAGCACCAGACGAATTGAATAGCATGAATTAAAGAAAGATTCGGCGCAAACCGAATCTTTTTTGAGTTATCAGCTTAAGTGGTAAGGGTCAGTAGCGTGGCAGCTGTTGCGATTTACTGAAACGTGTTCGGAGTTGCAGCGTGCTATGGCTAACTTAAATATTTCAATGATCGGTTGACACCGCTCATCAAAATATTTGAAGTTAGCCTACGCGCGCTCCCGCAACTCCTCACACTCTGATTTGGTGGAATGTGGGTTTAGTGATAAAATATAGAAGAGTTTATAGAAATGGTGATTGGGTGGATTATGACGAAGCAGAATCGGGCCTATAAGGCCATCATTAATCATCGCGAGTATCAGATTGTCGGTCCGGGTTCAGTCGATTTTTTGGATCGGGTGACGGCTCAGGTGAGTCAGCAGTTACTAGAGATTAAACAACATGATCAGCTTTTGAGTAGTGAGGATGCGGCAATTTTATTGGCGTTTAATTTGACTGCTCAACAGGTTGCTCATGAGGAACTCAAGCAAAAACGTCGCAAAAAGTAGTGCGATAGACTAATTTCAACGAGGAAAATATGCTAAGTTTTTTAATTATTTTGATTTTTGTCTACAATTTATACGTTGGTGCGCGGCGGGGAATTTTTTTAGAAGGTGCCTATACAATTGGCTTTCTCCTGACATTGATTTTTGCCAGGATTTTTTATCGAACTTTGGGTAGTAAGTTGACACTTTTGATTCCGTATCCTTCAGCATCGTTAGACAGTCATTTCGCTTTCTTTTCAACTGAAGTCGGCTTAGGATTAGATACGGCATTTTATCGTGGCTGCGCTTTTTTGATGATTTTAGTTTTAGGCTGGTTAGTCACTCACTTCATCATGATCTTTCTGAATAATTTAGCTTATTATCCACTGGATCAGCATGTTAGTTTAGCTGGTGGCTTATTTTTAGCTTTTGTGAATACTTATGTGGCGCTATTCTTTTTACTGTATTTGACGGCTTTGATTCCGGTACCAGGAATTCAGAATATGTTAAGCCATTCGTGGATTGCGACTTTGATTGTGCGGTATACGCCGTTTTTGACTCATTGGGCAACGCAACTTTGGATTGTGGCGGCATAAATTTGTAAAATGATTTTAATGATTGCTAGCATGGCAACGCTCTTTTGATAAATGAACGTGAGTTCAGTGCTAGTACTGTTTAGTGAACCTTTTTGAATGAAGTAGATTAGAAGAATTGTGGTGACAATAAAAAATGAATGAACGTGTTTTAAGAATTTTAGAATTCAACAAAATTAAACAACAAATTCGGCTATTTCTACGTACAGAAATGGGCGAGCAAACTTTGAAAAGCTTAGTGCCAAGTCATGATGCAGCGACGGTCCAACTTTGGTTGGATCAGACCAAGGATGGCGCTGATATTTTACGGTTAAAAGGTGGCTTGCCAATTGCACAATTAGTTAATTTGGATGCCCCGGTGCGTCGTTTGGAGATTGGTGCGAGTCTAAATGGTCAAGAATTAGCAGCTATTAGTCGTAGTTTGCAAGCGACCAATGCGGTCATCAACTTTTTCCGTGACTTAGATGAAGATATTGAATTACGTGCATTGCCAGAATTAGCTGACCATTTAGTAAGTTTACCAGCGCAAAGTCAACTATTAAGACGATCTTTGGAATCTGATGGTACGGTGCTAGATACTGCTTCTAGTCGTTTGCAAGATTTGCGAAAAACAATGCATGGGCAAGAAAGTCAAATTCGGGCGCGCATGGACGGATACACTCGTGGTAGCCAGGCGAAATATTTAAGTGAGCCCATCGTCACGATTCGTGATGAACGTTATGTTATTCCTGTTCGCTCTGAATATCGTGGTCAATTTGGTGGGATTATTCATGACCAGAGTGCTAGTGGACAAACTGTTTATGTGGAGCCACAAAGTGTTTTGGAAATGAATAATAAGTTACGCCAAGTTCAACTGGCCGAGAAGCAAGAAATTGAACGGATTTTAGCTGAGTTGTCAGCTGAGTTGGCGCCATATACGAATGAGCTTAAAAGTAATGAGTATCTATTAGGTCAATTTGATTTTATTGACGCGAAGGCACATTATGCAGCCCAATTACGGGCCACCGAACCATTAATTGATTCAGAAAACCATGTTAATTTATTGCAGGCGCGTCATCCGTTATTAGATGCCAAAAAGGTGGTTAGCAACGATATTGCGATTGGTGCCGACTATAAGACCATTGTGGTGACCGGACCTAATACTGGTGGGAAAACAATTACTCTGAAGACGCTGGGGCTGATTCAGCTTATGGCGCAGTCAGGATTATTTATTCCCGCTCGTGAGGAGAGTCAAGTTGGTATTTTCCGTGAGGTATTTGCGGATATCGGCGATGAACAGTCAATCGAGCAAAATCTCAGTACTTTTTCAGCGCATATGGAAAATATCATTGGTATGTTAGACCAGGTCAACAATCAAGATTTGGTGTTACTAGATGAATTAGGTGCCGGGACTGATCCTCAAGAAGGTGCTAGTCTGGCAATTGCGATTCTGGACTATCTCGGTGGTACTGGTGCTTATGTTGTCGCGTCAACGCATTATCCTGAATTGAAAGTCTATGGTTATGAACGGCCAGAAACAATCAATGCCAGCATGGAATTTGATGTTAATACGTTGAAACCGACTTATCGTTTATTAATTGGTGTTCCTGGTCGGTCAAATGCGTTCGACATTTCGCGGCGGCTGGGGATGCCTGAGGCAATTGTTGCTGCAGCTAAGGGGTTAATGAACGGTGCTAGCCAAGATCTAAACAATATGATCAGTAGTCTAGAGCAACAGCGCAAACAGACAGAACAAACGGATCAGGATTTACAAGAAGAATTGCAAGCAGCAACTGAATTGCATCAAGAACTGGATTCAGCCTGGCAAGAATTCAATCGGACAAAAGATCAACGCTTAGCAACAGCGCAAGATCAGGCCAATGAATTAGTTGATCAGGCCCAAAAAAAAGCTGCACAAATTATTGATGAGTTACGGCAACTTCGGTTACAGGGTGGCTCGGGGATTAAGGAAGATCAGCTGATTGCGGCTAAGAGTCAGTTAAATAATTTACATCAAGATCATAATTTAAAGAAGAATCGTGTTTTACAGAAAGCCAAACGACAGCAAGAAATTCACGTTGGTGACGATGTGCGTGTACTTTCCTATGGTCAAGTTGGTGTGGTCACTCAGAAATTTAATGCCCACGAATTTGAAGTCCAAATGGGCATTATAAAAATGAAACTTCCAGAACGTGAGTTAGAAAAATTGCAAGCCAAGCAATCTGAACCAAGTCGGCAAGTAGTGACTGTTCGTGGTAGTGATCATCACGTGGCAACACAACTAGATTTACGCGGACAACGTTATGAGGAAGCCTTAGCTAACCTAGATCGTTATATTGACTCTGCATTACTGGCGGGCTATGAATCTGTGACCATCGTGCATGGCAAAGGAACCGGTGCTATTCGTCAAGGCGTTCAGGATTATTTGAAACAAAACCGCCGTGTCAAACGCTTTGAGTATGCCCCGGCCTCTGCTGGTGGCAATGGTGCGACAATTGTTTTCTTTAAGTAATTTTTAGTGATAGCAAGAATCAAGGAGCGCCTAGTGAGTTGTCGTTATTTTGACAAGTAAATGGCAAGGTTATTATTAGTAAGCAAAATCGTTGCATTTTTGAACGTGGCTGATTATGATTATAAAGTAGTCATGAATGGAGGTAATCTAATGGTAAAAGCAATTACTGATAAAACTTTTGCTCAGGAAACTGATCATGGGGTTGTTTTAACTGACTTTTGGGCAACTTGGTGTGGCCCTTGTCGGATGCAGTCACCAGTTGTTGAGGCTCTTGAGAGCGAAGATAAGACTGTTAAATTTACAAAGATGGATGTTGATGAAAATCCGCAAACACCACAATCTTTTGGGATTATGGCAATTCCTACTTTAATCATTAAAAAAGATGGTGAAGTTGTTGATAAGTTAGTTGGCTATCACAGCAAAGAACAACTTCAAGAAACTTTAGCTAAATATAAATAAACAACCAAAAAGAGCGTGTGCCAAAAGGCGGTCAGCCGGTGAGCATTAACGTAAAATGCCGAACAATTCGTTAGAATTGCTCGGCATTTTTGCGTTAAGCGGAACCGGTTGCCTTTTGAGAACACGTTTCAGCAGTGAAAGTTCGGATTATTTTTTGGAAAACAGACTGATGTCCCAGACTCTTTTTCTGTTGAAATTATTCGTCTGTTTCAGGCGCATGAAACTTTAAAAAGTTGGTTATTTTATCATCAGTTGGATCATGGGGATCTGTTTTCAAAGTGAAATTAATTTGCTGATGGCGTTTATCGACCTCATAGGCTGCTTCAGTTAAGTTGCCCAATTGTTGTTGTAATGATTGGGCTAAAAAACCACCTTCCAAATTAAAACCAGTATTTTTAGGATTGGTCAAACGTTGATTAACAATAGCACCAGTTAATTTTAAAGTGGTGGTTGCCTTCTTTTGTTGGGTTAATTCTAGTTGACCCCAATTAACCACGGTAAAGAATTGTTGTAAGTCAGACCAAGTACCTAATGGAAAGCGGCGGGCAATTTCTTTGCCTAGCCAGTAAGTTAAATCAGCGGTGTCTTGTCCTAATAATAAAGGCAAAACAATTTCGCGACTGAATTCATTTTGAAAAGCAGTTGGATCTTTAACAAGTTGTTGTTGTAATTGTTCCCAGTTCATTGTCCATCCTCCAAGCTATCAACTATTATACTGGTTTTATGGCTGGCTGACAAAGAAAACTCTTGGGCTAGCAAGAAAAAGATGGTTTCGGCAATTTTAAAAGTCAGCATTTAACATTGCGCAGGGAAAGATAATAGGCCTATAATAAAAATAGCATTTTGAGGCTGTTACCGACGTTTGGGGCAGAAGTAGCCGGATGTCAATAAAAAATGGCTTTAACAACAATTACAAACAAGAGGGGTTAGGGCAATGGTTGCAATTGAGTTACCATTTAAATCAGATATTTATCGTTTCACCGGCTTGCCAAGATTTGAGGATTCTGATGAAGGCCAGCAAGCATTGAATAATTTACAACAAAAGCAGGCCGAAGTTAATAAAAAACTTAGTAACTACAAGACCATTCAAATTATTTCAATCATTTTGGCAGTGTTAGGATTTTTTGAAGTTATTGGCATTATTTTTATTTTTCCGGCAGTTATTTTTCGCAGTAACGGCAAAAAAGCCATGACTTTGAAGGATGAATTAAGTCAAGTTCAATCCAGCTATAATTCGACTTATTATGGCTATGCGGATCACTTTGTTAATCCTGTGGCTGATCAATTGGTTTCCGGTCAATGGCATAGTTATCGTACTT
Organism: Lapidilactobacillus gannanensis; assembly: GCF_003946675.1. Taxonomy (GTDB): domain Bacteria; phylum Bacillota; class Bacilli; order Lactobacillales; family Lactobacillaceae; genus Lapidilactobacillus; species Lapidilactobacillus gannanensis. The sequence continues at coordinate 21,125 of NZ_RHOT01000038.1, forward strand.
ATCATAAATGTCTGATTTACTCTGACCAACAATTTGCTTATTTTGATCTTGATGACGGGACCTTGGTTGCTTATAATACTGGAAATATCAAAGAAGTAAGCCGTGAACGACTGCACACTGGTTCTTATACTCAAGGGGATTCCAGTAGTGTCGGGATGGCAACGGCAATCGGTGATACTGGTTTGTCAGTTGGGAGTGCGCAAACCAATTCTTATTCAAATACAACGGACAATTATGAGTGGCACTTTGATATCTTAACGAATTTTATTGACTATCCTAAAGTTTCCTTAGTTTTAGCTGATTCGCCAAGTGTTGAGGACTTTGTTGGCAAGGCTTATGCCATTCTGAAGCCCTAATTCAGCCCATAAAAAATCACCTGACTAGATTTATTAGTCGGGTGATTTTTTTGGCTTTCTTATGTAGAAATGCAACCACAAGTTTTACTTGTGGGGGTCAGAGAAGCTTTAGCGAAAAAAACATCCTTTCAGT
>NZ_RHOT01000039.1 GCF_003946675.1 Lapidilactobacillus gannanensis
AAGGCCGCTCAATGCGCCAATTGACCTTAACAGGGATTCAAGCAATCCAAAACGCTCTGAACCAAAGACCACGAAAGATTCTCAACTATCAATCGGCAATCGCAGTCCTGCCAGACTTTGATTAACCAGACCAATAACTAAGAATAGGTCGAAAGTGTTGCACTTGATTTGACAATTCGGGTTTTAATTTTTTCTCTTCGTCAACTGAAGTTGATGGAATATTTTCCAAGTAGTTAGACTAAAATTGGTCTAGCTGCTTTTTTTGATGCACATTTTATCTTCCGTGGTTCATGTAGCCACAGTATTTCTAATTTAATTCGATTAATGTAACTATTGTAATTTCTGGCCGATACTTGCTTTAAAAGATAGTCAATTAATGGAGTCGTTTAGTTGTGCAAAACCAATTGATCCACGTTATAATATAAGCAGAAATGACAATAGATGATCTTGGAGGTTTTCGCAATGAGTGAACGAACATTTACTAAGACTGAGTTAGCTGAATATAATGGTGTACAACGTCCTGAAAAATATGTGGCCATTGATGGTCTGGTCTATGATTTAACAGAAATTCCAACTTGGTCTGGCGCTAATCATCATGGTAATGTAGCGGGACAAGATCTTTCTGCAATAATCGTTAACGCGCCACATAAGAAATCAGTGCTTGCTAAACTAACTGTTGTTGGTAAATATCTCGGCTGATTTATTTTATGCGATTAAGAATAGTGACCTAATTAAAAGCGTGTGACAAAAGGTGGTCAGCCGGTGAGCATCAACATAAAATGCCGAGCAATTCTAACGAATTGCTCGGCATTTTTGCGGTAAGCGGAACCGGTTACCTTTTGAGAACACGTTTCAGCAAAGAAAGTTCGGATTATTTTTTGAGAATAGGCTTATGATCCAGACTATTTTTGCGTTAAGCGGAAATTTGTCGGCCTTAATGGTGACGATATCGTTAAGATTTAAGAATAAACTCGTTTCTTGAGGAAATATAGAGTAGACTGAATAACAGTCAACTTTACAATTATTCATTAATTAAAAGATTCGAGGAGAGCTATGTCAACTTTGATCCATGCACTATTTAATTTGAATCAGGTTTTACCGCAACTAGTTGCGCAATATGGTAATTTAGTTTATATCGGTATGTTTATCGTAATTTTTGTTGAAACTGGTTTGGTTGTTTTTCCATTTCTACCAGGGGATTCCTTACTGTTTCTGAGTGGTTCAATTGCTGCGATGACGACGCATCCTTTAAACCCGTTGATTCTAATTGTAAGTCTGTCAATTGCGGCAATTGTTGGTGACACGGTTAATTTCGAGATTGGTTCACGATTCGGCCAGTATTTAACAGAAAGTCCACGCTGGCGTCGCTTTATTAAGCCTAAGAATATCGCTGAGGCGCAGAAATTTTTTGAAAAACATGGTAGTGTCGCCATTTTTCTTGGTCGGTTTATGCCGTTGATTCGTACTTTTATTCCCTTCACTGCTGGCATTAGTAAAATGGCGTATCATAAATTTATCCTTTATAATATGCTAGGTGGTATTTCTTGGGTAGTCATTGCTGTGCTGTCTGGCTATTTCTTCGGGAATATTCCGGTAGTTCAAGTTCATTTTGAATTGATCATGGTCTCGATTATTGTCATCTCATTGTTACCTGCAGTCATTATTTCACTTCGTAAGAAAAAGACAACTGCGCTGACGGCCGAAGTTGAGGAGCAAGATAACCAAGATTAGTTCAGGCTTTCAGCTAACTTCTATCAGAGTTCTTTTGATAGGAGTTTTTGTTTGCTTATTTTTCATAAAAATTAAAATCTATTGTAAAAAGCTATTGACCTGTCGCCCTTTATTTAATATACTTATAAATGCTGTTAGTTATTGATGGCCCCTTGGTCAAGTGGTTAAGACACCGCCCTTTCACGGCGGTAACATGGGTTCAAATCCCGTAGGGGTCATTGGAGGTTTAGCTCAGCTGGGAGAGCGTCTGCCTTACAAGCAGAGGGTCACAGGTTCGAGCCCTGTAACCTCCATTATGAAAATAGCGTGTGATCAGGACAGTTAGTCGTGTCACTCACGCAAAAAACCAATAATTCGTCTAAGAATTGTTGGTTTTTTGTCGTTAAGTAGTACTGATTAGCTTTTGAGAACACGTTTCAGTTGTAAAACCTTGTTTTATTTTAGTAAGCCGCCTTATGTTACCGCCTTAGTTGTTTTCTTAATTCTATAAAAGCGTATTACTCAAAACTAATGCTAATAAAAGTAAGGCCGGTGCCTGCTCGATTTTTTTGAGTCGGGGATACAGTAGCAGGTTAAGGAGTACTAGCGTTAGAGTTAGTATCATGGCGGGGAGTGAGCTAATTTGGCGAAGTTTAAGCAGAATGACTAAAATAATTGCGAGAAACGGCCAAATAAAGTCTAAGAACTGATGGAACGGCAGCGTAAATGCAACTTTACTTAAATACACAACACTAATAAGCATAATCTGTTTGCTATTTATTTGATCGATAACCGCAGCTAACAGGGCAATTTCTATAAAAATTGGCACAATTGCTTCTTCTAACAATAGTCCTAAACGAACATCAAGGTTGCTCATCATCGTTGGGTTGATTGCCCATTTAATGATTAACTGCATTAATAATAGCAAGTCAACCAGATACGATTTCTCAATAAATAAAAAAATAACTGGCATTGCGAGCAGACAGTTGATCAGTAAATGGGGCCAATGCCAGAAGTCCTCAGCCTGTTGATTGAGAATGATAATTAAAGCAAATACCAGGACCCAGAAGAAATCTTTTGGAGTGGTGATTTTTAGTTGCTTAGTCAGTAAAAAGGGCAACATTAAAAGGGGTAACAGTGCCAGTAAACTATTAAGGATAAACTGGTCTGTTTTGCGTAGTGACTTGATTTTCAAGAGTGAACCTCCTTATCTAGCCATAATCGTACTGGTTTTTTCAAGCTGGGTCAAGTAACGATCTCTTGCGAATTAGCTGTAGAATGGTTACTTGTTCAACAGCTGCTTTTCTGGGGGCACTAGTTTAAAATCAGCTTTCTTTAACTTAGCAAATATGGTAGACTTGTTAAGTTACAGCATTCCTGATGGGATCCACAAAGGTGGAGCTGCCCTGTAACCTGTTCAAAGGGGGAACAAAAAATGGAAAATCGTCATTTATTTACTTCAGAATCTGTTTCTGAAGGGCATCCTGATAAAATTGCTGATCAAATTTCTGATGCGATTTTGGATGCAATTTTAACGCAAGACCCAGTAGCCCGTGTTGCTTGTGAAACAACTGTGACAACTGGTTTGGTTTTAGTTGTTGGGGAGATCTCAACAACGGCTTATGTTGATATTCAGGCCATTGTCCGTCAAACAATTATTGATGCGGGTTATGATCGTGGTGAATATGGGTTTGATGGTCATAATTGTGCTGTATTGGTGGCATTAGATGAGCAGTCGGCTGATATTGCTCAAGGTGTCGATGAGGCAATTGAGAAGCGGGAAGATACATCAGTTGATCCGCTAGATCAAATTGGTGCTGGTGATCAAGGCATGATGTTTGGTTTTGCCGTTGATGAAACGCCGGAATTGATGCCGTTGCCGATTTCATTGGCACATCAATTGATGCGGAAAATTGCTAACGTGCGCCACGCTGGTACGTTGCCATATTTGCGTCCTGATGCCAAGTGCCAAGTTACTGTGGAGTATGATGCAGCAACAGGGCGCACACCTAAAAGAATTGATACAGTGGTCTTAAGTACGCAACATGATCCAGATGTTTCACTGGCACAATTAGAGCAAGATATCATTGAGCAAATTATTCGGCCAGTGTTACCAGCGGATTTAGTTGATGCTAAAACCAAGTACTTAATTAATCCGACCGGGCGTTTTGTGATTGGTGGTCCGCAAGGTGACTCGGGACTAACTGGTCGTAAAATCATCGTTGATACTTATGGTGGTTATGCACGTCACGGCGGCGGTGCTTTTTCAGGAAAAGACCCGACGAAAGTTGACCGCTCGGCTAGTTATGCCGCACGCTATGTCGCTAAAAATATTGTGGCAGCTGGTTTGGCTCATAAGTGCGAAGTGCAGTTGGCTTATGCGATAGGTGTTGCCCAACCGGTGTCAATCAATATTGAGACTTTTGGTACTAGTCAATATAGTGAACAACAATTAATTGATGCAGTTAATCAGAACTTTGATTTGCGGCCTGCAGGCATTATTGAAATGCTTGATTTACGGCGGCCTATTTACAAACAGACGGCCGTATATGGTCATTTTGGACGTACAGATGTAGATTTACCTTGGGAGCAAACTGACCGAATCAATGGTCTTAAAAATGCACTTAAAGGTTAAAAATGCGAGTTAAGAGGCGATCCGATTGGAAGTTTTTTCCAATTGGGTCTTTTTTTGGGCAAAAATCGTTTAAGCAAATCTAGCAATTAGTTTAAAGGTTACAAGAAAAAGTGGGGGCATTATGAGACAAAAGAAACAAACGAACGTAGCATTAACGACTGCCGCAATTTTTATTGCGACATTTATGGCAGCAATTGAAGGGACAATCGTTTCTACAGCGATGCCGACTATTATTGGCAGTTTAAATGGGATTGCCTTAATGAATTGGGTATTCTCAATTTATTTATTAACGTCATCAATTGCCACACCAATTTATGGCAAACTTTCTGATCGAATCGGTCGCAAACCCGTCTTTATTGTTGGCATTGTTATTTTCTTGATTGGTTCAACGTTAGCGGGCCTGTCCCATACAATGTTGACTTTAATCTTGGCACGGGCGTTACAAGGCATTGGTGCTGGAGCGATTCAGCCGGTTACCTTTACGATGATTGCTGATATTTATCCATATGAAAAGCGAGCTAAGGTCTTAGGGTTAAATGGATCGGCTTGGGGAATTGCCTCGATTATTGCACCACTATTAGGTGGTTATATCGTTCAGCATTTATCTTGGCATTGGATCTTCTTCATTAACATTCCCGTTGGTATCATTACGCTGCTGCTAGCAATTTTCTTCTTCCATGAAGATCGTGAGGCTGAGAAGGCGCCAATTGATGTTTGGGGTTCCGCAACTTTAAGTGTATTTTTGTTAGCGTTAATGTTGTTCGCTCAAGGTTTGGGTACTGCTAGTAATTTATGGCTAAATGCGCTGTGGTTAGTCTTAGCTGCTGTTGCTGGCTGGGGTTTTGTTGTGGTTGAGAAGAAAGCAACTGATCCACTGATTCCTTTGAAATTATTCAAGAATAATTTATTCTTAGGTCAAAATATTGTCGCTGCCTTAGTCAGTGGTGTTCTGATTGGTTTTGAAGTTTATACTCCCATGTGGATGCAGGGGATTCTAGGGTTACCAGCAACCATGGGTGGATTTGCGGTCACACCAAGTTCAGTGATGTGGATTTTTGGTTCCTTCTTGGCCGGTCGTTTACTGGTTTCGATGTCAGCGCCACGAATCGTTGGTGGCAGTCTAATTATTACCTTAATCGGGATTGGTGTGCTAGGATTTTTGCCACTAGGAACACCTTTCTGGGTCTTCTTATTAGTAGCGGCTTTCTTAGGCAGTGGTTTTGGGATTAGTATCACTACGACTACGGTCACGGTGCAAAATGTGGTAGATGAAGATGAGATTGGGATTGCCACCTCGTTAAATACCTTGTCGCGGACAATTGGCCAGACTTTGATGATGTCAATTTTTGGCATTATTCAAAATGCGATTTTTGCTCGGGGGATTCAAGGCAATCCTCATTTAAAATTAAGCATGTTGAATCAGCTGATTAATCCGGAAACAGCTAAGCAAATTTCAGCCAGTTTGTTACCGCAATTAAGGGAAATTCTGTTAACTGCCATGCATGGTGTTTATCATACTGGGGTGATTTTGGCCGTGTTGGCCTTGGTTCTTAATTTCTGGACCGCTCATCGCCATCAACAAGCAGCCGCGACAACGCCAACTCATTAGGCTTGCTTTAGTCAGATTGTCGTCAGTTGATTAAATCGGCTGGCCTATCGCCAGTTTTGTTGAATCAATGAGTTAATATCGTATAAAAAAGAGCGTGTGCCAAAAGGCGGTCAGCCGGTGAGCATTAACGTAAAATGCCGAACAATTCGTTAGAATTGCGCGGCATTTTTTACGTTAAGCAGAACTGGTTGCCTTTTGAGAACACGTTTCAGCAACGAAAGTTCGTATTATTTTTTGGAAAATAGACTTAGGTCTCAGACTATTTTTTTGTGATTATTTAACTGAAGTTAGGTGCAGTAGAATAATACTGCTTTAAATAAGTCCGTTTTGCAATTAACCAATGTACTAGCAGATTAGCCGTTGCTAATAAGAAGCCAGCTGTGACATCACTAGGGTAGTGAACGTGAACCACTAAACGGCTCAGACCTAATAAAAAGATTAGCAGTAAAGCTAGCCCGACAATCAGCCACCGTTGTTTTTTAGTATGAACTAGGCAAAAACCGATCACAATCAGGCTCCCAAAGAACATAATGGCCGCTGTGGCATGACCACTTGGAAAACTATAGCCGGTTTCGGGAATAAGTTTTTGGCTTGGCCGTGGGCGGAGGACCCAGTGCTTAACGAAATGGTTGAACAGACTACCGAGACCATTGTTTAAGCCTAGAAAAATCGCCAATCGCCAATGACGACCAATGACCAGAATCAACATCACCACAGCAGTTAACACAGTCATATTAAGGGGATTACCAATTTTCGTAAAAGCAATAAAGAACTGATCGAAGCTAGGATGAAGTGGCTGAATCCAGCGATAAATTGTTTGATCATAACCGTTAATCCAGGCTTGATGATTTTTAACGCCCAACATAAAAATCAAAAAAGTGACATAACAGAAAATAATTGCTGCACTAACAGTGATACGTTTTTTAGTCATTATAATTCCTTCTTGCCCTGAGTAATGACATTAATTATAGCATATCGCTGAAAATAAAAGCGTTGCTGTCCTTGACTACAAGTAAAACTTAAGGATTCTTGTAGAGACAAAATTGAAAGTATGACACAAGTGTAAAACAAAATGGTGTTTGACGATGTTCCGCGTTCCACGATAAGCAGCCTGCAATGCAGTCAGAACTGATTTTGTTTTAGACCGCTGTCACGTCTTCAATTGGGTGCAAGATGCGTCTTTTTCGAATGCAACCGTACAAACCATTGATGCAGCAGCATTTCTAATAGACGGTGTCATGTTTGGTTGCGCAATTAATGCTAACTTTTTACATGATGGTTGTCATTAGTTGCTTGATGATTCTGGTGACTTAGCCGAACCTTAAAGGTGTTAATTAGAGAGGAGCATTTCTGATGCTAAAAGTTTCTGAGGTTAATACCTTTGTTGGCAAAAAGAAAATTACTAGCAAGATTAATTTTGAGATTTCACTAGGTGAGGTTGTTGGACTGATTGGTCCTAATGGTGCCGGGAAGACCACCATTATGAAAACAATTTTGGGGGTCATGAAATTCACCGGCCAAATTTATTTAAATCATGCCGTCGTCACTGAGAATAATCATCAAGCCTTAAGCAAGGTCGGCGCTTTGATCGAGCATCCTGCTATCTATCCTTATTTATCTGGTCGTGAGAATTTGGCATTATATGCTCATGACCAAGAAGATTGTCAGCAAATTATCTCATTATTACAAATGTCGGCTTATATTGATAAAAAGTGCAAAGGCTATTCATTAGGAATGAAGCAAAAACTTGGCATTGCGATTACCTTACTGAATAAGCCCAAGTTAGTTATTTTGGACGAGCCCCTGAATGGACTTGACGTTGAAGCAACGATTGTTGTTAGAAAGATTATCGTTAAATACGCCAATGAAGGGACCACGTTTTTAATTTCGAGTCATATTTTAAGTGAACTCCAGAAAGTGATGACCAGAATTATTTTAATTAATCATGGGGAAATTGTAGTGGACCAGAAAATTAGCGACTTTAATCGCCAAAATCGCCCACAATATCAAGTTCAAACTGACAACAATGAGTTGACGGCCCAATTATTGCAAACGAATCAGATTCAATTTCAGCAAGTGAATGATGATTTAGTTGTCGCGCAGGCAGATCTTTTTGCAATTCAAGATCTTCTATACCAGCAACGACAGCATTTTATTAAATTGGCGCCGATTGCCATTAGTTTTGAACAGTTAATTATTAATGAATTAAATCGCCAACGAGGTGAAAAGGATGCAAAATGATTTGCAGATTGAGTGGTATAAATTTAGAAAACAACGACTACCACTTTATAGCTCGTTGGCGCTAGTGTTATTGATGATTTATAGTGGCTTGACGAGTAGTGATGGTCGTTCATTAATGCTGTCTAGTTTCGGGGCGATTCAATGGCTTCCCATTATTCTCATTGCTGTTGGCTCGTCGTTCCTAGACATGGAATATCGTTATCATACCGTGATAATGTTGCGCTACAAAAGTTCAAATTTATTTAAAAGCTATTTGGCGAAACTAGTCATTGTGTATTTTTACGGTGTCGGCTTAGTACTTTTGGCATTATTACTGACAATCCTGCTTAAAGGTGTTTTTGTTGGCAACCAAGTACGCTGGTTTGACTTGATTGCTGATCGTGGCTCAATATTGCAAATTACGCTTGTAAATTTGTTAGGGACGTTGCTCTATCTGCTTTTTATCGTCACCATGTCTTTTATGTTGATTCTAATCGTCAAGATCAATGCGGCGGTGATCGGGATCAGCTTAGCAATCAGTTTTTTCGGTGCTGGTTTATCAGAGGCACTCATTAAGACCTTTACAGATGCGACGACTATTTTGCGTTGGAATCCGTTAAATATGATCTTGGTTACGCAGCAATTAACGAACAGTCAGTACGTTCAAATTTCTCATTTAACCAATCCAGAAATTATCGTTGGCGTCTTTGGCTATGCTTTGCTGTTCTTAATACTTGGGTATCAATTGTTCAAAAAACGTCCGGTCTAAATAATAGAAGTGGGGTTCGTTTAAATGAAATTTAGTCTTTATCAGGAATTCTATAAATTTGTTCATCGTAAATTGACTTGGCTTGCGCCATTCATTTTGCTAGCACTAATGATCTTCACTGGTTACTCGATTGGCTATCATCAGGAAAAATTATCGACCATGACTTGTTATGATTCGCCAGATTGGATCGTTTTTATTCTAATTATTATTGGCGCCACAATTTTTTCAATGGAGTTTCAAAATAATGCCATTTTGACTTTATTATATAAATCCAAGAGTAAAATTCAGGTATACTTATCTAAGTATCTGATTATCTTTGGCTATAATTTATATTTACATGGCTGGGCAATTCTTTTTACTGTTGGCTTGCGCTATGCACCTTTGAATTCGCACGTCAGTTGGTCAACTATTTATCGATATCATCAGCCTTTGTGGCAGAATATGTTGCTGACTGCCTTAGTTGATTTATTAGCAACCACATTGATCATCACATTAGTTTTCTTATTGTCCTGCTTAATTGAGAATAATGCGGTTGTGACAACTTTAAGCTTTTTAATTGTTTTTATGGGCCAAACTGTCTCGGCAAGTTTATTAAATCTCGGTAAATTTACCGCAATTTTAAAGTGGAATCCGCTTAATATGACCAACTTAACTAGGCAATACTATAATTACGTGACTTATTTTCAGACTAGTCATTTGCTGAATTATCAATTGGTAGTGGGGACAATCTTATATATTGTTATTTTCTTTACCTTAGGTTATCAAATCTTTAGACGTAAACGATTTTAAAATAATAGCAGTAAAGGAGCGATTTTGATGAATGATTTTGCTAATCAATTAAAAAAATATCGTAAGGAGGCTAATATCACCCAAGATGAGTTGGCGACCAAATTATTTGTCACACGGCAAGCAGTTTCAAAGTGGGAGTCAGGCGATTCAACACCGGACTTAGGCAATCTAATTAAGTTAACGGATATTTTTAATGTTAGCCTAGATACCTTGGTGTTTGGTGCGGAAAAGGGCCCTAAAGTTGATCTAACGGAGTTTGTGCTGAATCCGAAAAATAATCGCTATGTTAGAAGATTTGGAAAAATGAATTTCTGGGATTTTCTTGCCGGATATTGGTGGACGCTGATACCGATTATCTTTATAATCGGTTTGTCTTGGACGTTGCATGGTTAAGCGTCTGTAAATAACCGATTTCATGACAGATTTAAAGTTGATGTTAACCATGAAATCGCATCATCTTGAATTTTCCCCTTGATTATCACCAGCCAAATGAGTTATATTAAAAACATATCAGCTTAATAATGAATTTCAGGAGTAGTAGTTGCGGATTTCAGGACAGCGAGTAGACGGTGGTGCAAGTCTATCTGAAGTAGCGATGAACTCACCTGTGTAACTTAACTCGAAACTAGTAAAGTTAAGCGTGGACCAGCGTTAATGGCTTGAGGGTATTTGGCTTTAGCTGAATACTAAAGTTAGGTGGTACCGCGATTAGACGTCCTATTAACATATTTTATGTTAGTGGGACTTTTTTATTAGGTTGAAATTTGAAGGGAGTTTTCATTTCATGACATATAATCACACGACCGTTGAGAAGAAATGGCAAGAAAAATGGCGTCAAAACCAGCAGTTTAAGACAACAACCGACAAAAATAAACAAAATTTCTATGCTTTGGACATGTTTCCTTATCCATCTGGTCAAGGTTTGCATGTTGGTCATCCAGAGGGTTACACTGCAACCGATATTATTGCACGGATGAAACGGGCGCAAGGTTTTAACGTGTTGCACCCAATGGGTTGGGATGCCTTTGGTCTGCCAGCAGAACAGTATGCTTTGAACACCGGTCATCAACCAGAAGAATTTACTGCTGCTAATATTAAAAACTTCAAACGGCAAATTAACTCGCTTGGTTTTTCATATGATTGGGATCGTGAAGTCAATACGACGGATCCAAGTTTCTACAAGTGGACCCAATGGATCTTCGAACAAATGTACAAAAAGGGCTTGGCTTATGAGGCTGAAGTGCCAGTTAACTGGAGCCCAGATTTAGGGACTGTGGTTGCCAACGAAGAAGTAATCGATGGTAAGACTGAACGTGGTGGTTTCCCAGTTTATCGGAAACCAATGCGGCAGTGGATGTTGAAAATTACCGCTTATGCCGAACGTTTATTAAATGATCTTGATTTAGTTGATTGGCCTGAAAGCATTAAAGATATGCAGCGGAATTGGATTGGTCGTTCTGAAGGTGCCGAGGTGACTTTTAAAGTTGCTGCCCCAAATGATCCTGAATTTACGGTATTTACAACGCGAGCTGATACTTTGTTTGGTGCCGCTTATATTGTTATGGCGCCAGAACATGATTTGATCGATCAAATTACCACGCCGGAACAAGCTGCTGAAATCAAGGCTTACAAAGACATGGTTAGCCATAAGAGCGATTTGGAACGGACTGATTTAAATCACGATAAAACTGGTGCTTTCACTGGTGCTTATGCGATTAATCCGGTTAATGGCGAGAAGTTGCCAGTTTGGATTTCTGATTATGTTTTAGCAACCTATGGCACTGGTGCAATTATGGCTGTGCCTGCTCATGATCAACGGGACTTCGAATTTGCCCAGAAATTTAATTTACCAATTAAGCCAGTCATCGCTGGTGGCAATGACGATGAGGCCTATACTGGTGACGGTGTTCATATTAATTCCGGCTTCTTGGATGGTTTGGACAAAGCAGCAGCCTTGAGAAAAATGAAAGACTGGTTAGTTGACAATCATGTTGGCCAACCCAAGGTGAATTATAAGTTACGGGACTGGTTATTCAGTCGTCAGCGTTACTGGGGTGAACCAATTCCTGTGATTCATTGGGAAGATGGGGAAACAACCTTAGTTCCTGAAAATGAACTACCATTACGCTTGCCTCATGAAACGAACATCAAGCCTTCAGGTACTGGTGAGAGCCCACTAGCTAATTTGACTGATTGGGTCAATGTAGTTGATGAGAATGGTCGTAAAGGCCGTCGGGAAACTAACACGATGCCACAATGGGCCGGCTCATCATGGTACTACTTGCGTTATGTTGATCCTCATAATGAGAAAGCCTTAGCCGATTACGACAAGTTGAAAGATTGGTTACCTGTTGATTTATATATTGGTGGCGCTGAACATGCCGTCTTACATTTGTTGTATGCCCGTTTCTGGCATAAATTCTTGTATGACTTAGGTGTGGTCCCAACACCAGAGCCATTCCAGAAGTTATTTAACCAAGGAATGATCTTAGGCGACAATCATGAGAAGATGTCTAAGTCAAAAGGTAACGTGGTTAATCCTGACGAGGTCGTTGAACAATATGGTGCTGATACTTTACGGCTATACGAAATGTTCATGGGACCTTTAGATGCTTCGATTTCTTGGAGTGAAGAAGGCCTTGCTGGTTCACGGCGCTTCTTAGACCGAGTTTGGCGTTTATTCATTGACGATGAAGACAAATTACGCGATCGAATCACGACAGTTGATGACGGTAAATTAGATCGAATTTACAATCAGACCGTGAAGAAAGTTACCGAAGATTTCGAACACTTGCACTTTAATACTGGTATTTCGCAATTAATGGTCTTCATTAATGAGGCTTATAAAGTTGATGCTTTGCCAGTTCAATATGTCGAAGGTTTCGTGCAAATGTTAGCGCCAATCGCGCCACACATGATGGAAGAAATCTGGGAGAAGCTTGGCCATGATGAGAGTTTGACTTACGCTGCTTGGCCAACTTATGACGAGAGCAAGCTTGTGGAAGAAACAGCGGAAATTATTGTTCAGGTGAATGGTAAGTTACGCGCTAAGTTGCAAGTTGCTAAAGACATCAGTAAAGATGATTTGGAAAAATTAGCTTTGGCTAATGACCATGTCACTGAGTTTACTGATGGCAAGCAAATTGTGAAAGTGATTGTCATTCCAGGCAAGATCGTTAACGTGGTTGTTCGCTAATCGGCTTGGTTGATACTTTGAATTTGAAGTAGTGCGTGGCAAGACAGTAGGTGACGCGTTAACTAAATTTGTTTTAAGCAGAATGGTGACCCACTCCGTTCCAGTCGGCGGGGTGTGGAACGGTGTGGGCGTTGATTTGAGCTTATTGCTTTGCAACAATCTCAAATACAAGCCTTATCCTAAGCGCTAAAGCGCCAAGGATAATTTCACGCCTGACACCCCGGCGGCCTGCACTGTGTTTTCAATCGAGTCGGTTCAATTTAGATTGGGTAGAGTAAATGGCAATATTGGCAAAGTTAGATGTCGCCTAGCATTCACCTGAATAAAGTAACAGAACTCAACATCACTATTTAGAAAAACAGATAGCACTAACTAATGAGGCCTGCTTGACAAAATTTTCTGGATAAAACCAGAAACTGTTAAGCAGGCTTATTTTGGTACAACTATTCAGTTGTCACTACTGTTTAAATCAAATTGATTTGTCCCACAACAACTGCCTTGACCTCTAGCAATGATGAAATGTACTAATTCACCTCCAGACGGAATGGAGGGATCTTGTCGTCAGCCGCCAAATTATTGTTGGTGCTTTAGCACTTACAATAAGACCTGTATTGATGACAATTTGGTTTTTAATTGGCATCAATCAGTGTCGGCCGCGTTCCACGACAAGCAGCCCGCAATGCAGTCAGAACCAATTCTGTTTCAACGCTTTACTTGGGTTTAATGCTTTTGAATTGCGTTTTGCAATTGGCATCAATCAATGCCGGCAGCGTTCCACAACCAGCAAGCCCGCAATGGAGTCGGACTCAATTTTGTTTTTACACTTTCAACAATTTTTGATGTTTTGGACTCTGGTTTGCAATAAGATCAGATAACAGTCAGAACTGATGCTGTTTTAGACTTATGTTACAGCTTCAAGGGTTCTTATTGATGGTAGGCTGCTTTAAGCAATCACATTTTTTCTCAGAATAATTGATTTTTTAGTTAAAATAAAATTCAATTTTATGCGTTGAGGATGGTATAATTCAATCATATTCTCTTTTGTCGAGTTGGGGCTGAAGAGAAACTATTAGAATGAGGTGGACCATGAAGTTAGTGGCAGTTGATATTGATGGTACTTTTGTTAACCATCAGAATGAGTTTGATGTGGTGCATTTTCGGCAGCTTTTTAAGAAAATGCAAGCTCAAAATATTGAGTTTGTTGTCGCCAGTGGCAATCAGTACCCCCATTGTCGGCGGTTATTCCCTGAAGATTTACAAGATCAAATTAATTATGTTGCTGAAAATGGTGCCTTGGTGATGGCCCATGGTCAAGAAGTTTTCTGTGGTGGTGTGACTTTCGATACGGTTAAGCGAGCAATTGCCGAGTTAGAGAAAATTCCTGGTACACAATATATCATTTCATCGAAGACTCATGGTTATGTGCCCGCAAAATTTATGCCGGAATTTCATGATGAAGTTGTTTATTACTATGCGCAATATCATGAATATCACGATTTGGATGAATTGAAGGACTTACCACTTTTGAAGCTGACCGCTTTAGTTGGTAAGGAAAATGTGCCGGCGGCTGTCGCAACCTTTAAAAATTGGCCGGATTTGTTAGTGACTAGTAGTGGTTTTGGTTACTTAGATATGATCAATCCAGAAATGCATAAAGCAGCTGGTTTGCAAAAATTATCTGAATATTATGGGATTGCGCCCGAAGACATGGTGGTCTTTGGTGATAGTGGTAATGACAAAGAAATGTTCCGTTACGCCGGTCAAGCTTATGCCATGGCTAATGCTGAGGAACAGTTAAAAGCGTTAACTGATTTACGAGCACCTTCAAATGAAGAGAATGGTGTTTTGCAAGTTTTAGACGAATTATTAGTTGATTAATGATTTAATCAGGTTATTTTATTTTTTGTCCGCTTTTTGGCGGGCAATTTTTATTTTAGAAAAGTGTAGGTAAGATATGAAGAAAATTTGGGTTGGACTAGTTAGTGTCTTTGCAATTGGGCTGCTACTAACCTTAACTGGTTGCCAGCAACAGCCACAAACGGCCAATGTTGGTCGTAATTCTCGTCAGTTATTGGCGAAGTCGGAGTTAACCTGGGTCCAAACTGGTCAAGTAATTGGCAAAATCGATAGTCATGGTAATTTGAAAAAAAGTAAATTGCATCAAACGCCGAAATCACAATTAGGAAATTCTTTGTGGATTACTGATAGTGGCAAGTTAGACGGAAGTTACCAACAGATTAGTTATGATGAAGCCAAGCAGACTTTTCAAAAAACAATGCGTGATGATAGTGAACGCGATCGTTATCAAATGACCACAATTAAGCAATTTAATGAAGCCTTGGCTGTGGCTAAGGCTAATATTCGCGTAAAAAAATATAGTGACCTGACTTATTATAAATCGGGAAATATCAACAATTATTTGGGTCAGGCGGTGGTTGCGAGCGGTAAAAATCTCTACATGTTAGCTTTGACTCGAGAAACGCAAACTGATGAGGAAACGACAGCGTATCCCGTTACTGTCTATATGCGTGATGTTTTGAAAGCACCAACTAAACACTTGTCATTAGCTAAATTAGCCGGAAATTGGCAAGCCGAACATGACGCCAATGACCAGCTACAAGTGAAGGGCAAGTTCGGTTATCAAATCAGCCAGACAGTCAACGGCAGCACCGACGTCACGCGCTTCAAGATTCAAGATTTGCGTCAATTGTCGACGACGGCACTTTACACCGGGACTTTCATTGAACACCAGCGGCAGGTTGCTGCCAAAGGTTATTATTTGCCGAAAGCGACTAGCTTGGCTGGCGTAATGGATCGCGCCGTTTATCTATTTATTTCTGAAAACGAAATGATCCGCGTGCTCAATGGCACGTTGACAAAATATGTGCGGACCCCTAAAAATGGCACTAAAATTACGATCCCTGCCAATATTACCCGTGTTTATGAAGCTTTTGATCAACAAAATAATCCGCAAGTGGCCTTGTCGATCATGAGTTTAAGCACCGATTCCTTTGAAGTGGTTTCCAACGAGGCCAATCAATTGACCAATTATACTAGCTTAGATTTACGCGATTATAAATTTGCTTTTGTTAACGATCAGCAAGTGACGATTCGTGATGCTAGTCCAAGTACAAACTAAAAGATGTGCCAATCAAAAAAAGTTGCCAGCAGTTGAAGGACTGTTTAGCAACTTTTTTTGTGTGATGATTTACTTTTCTAGATGAAAACACTCGCGAATTTTCAGCAATCTTTGGCCTTGGTATTCAAATTCAAAAATTGCTGGTAACCAATTGATCAACTGCATAAAATCTTGGTAACCAAAGCTTGGCTGGTAATAATTAATAATCGTACTTAACGCGGTGCCATGAGTGCCTACAATAATTTGTTGGTTTGGATTAGCTTGCAAAATATCAGTCACGGCAGCCAGATTACGCTGTTGCACCATGGCGATTGATTCACCATCAGCTTCGTGCCACTGCGGATCCTGCCAGCGTTGTTGATAGACCTGTGGTGAAAATTCGGCGCTACCATTTACCCGTTCGCGTAACCGCGGATCAAGCTTGATCGGCAATTTTAAAAAGTCCGCCGTGGACTGAATGGTGGCAATACTACGTGGATAAGGGCTACAGTAACATGCAACTGGCGCTTGTGGTAATTGCTGGAAGAAAGCTTTCACATATTTAGTGTCAGCTTGGCCGTTTGGGGTTAGTGGTCTGGTCGGACCATCATACCAGTTAGGGTCTGATTGTGCATGCCGAACGAAATAGAGTTTAGTAGTCATAAAAGGACTCCTTAAATAATTTAGTTAGATTACGGAGAAGGAGAGATGCGAATCCAAAATCTCAATTGTTAGTTAATTGTAAATTTGATTCAAGGCCGATGGCACAACTTATAACTAGCAATTATCGACTTTCACGAAACATTAGGGTAAATAATTAATAAAAAGCAAAGTTCGCCGTTGCCTTGCCGTGGCTCACGCTGTTAAAGGCGAAAATATTTCACGCCGTTATTGATTACTGACTACCTCACTAGTATAACGAATTTCAAATATTTTTACTTAAATTAGTGGCAACTTGTTCGTTACTTGCCAGAGCCGGAGAGTAATAAAAATTGAAAAAATAAATTGGCCAACTAAAGACACGACCGAGTTTTTCAAAAGTGCTCATTGATGCTGAATAGTCAGCTAATAATTGTTAAGCTAATTTTAGATACAGTGATTAGAAAGGATGGTCGCAATGGCAAAATTAACGTTAACGGTTTGGCTGAATCAGTTAGTTAATTCTAAAGGGAAAGCAGGTGCTGACCGTGGTTAAGGTAGTTGTTCACGTTGATGAAGCAGCGAAAGTTCATTTAGCAATCGGGAACGTGCGCAACTTATTGGCCGCTGAGCCGGCTAGTGAGGTCGTCGTCGTGGTCAATGGCCCGGCGATCACGACCTTTCCTGCTGGCGCTTGGGCGGACTTACTAAACCAGGTGCCGCAAGTCGAATTGGATGCCTGTCATCATGCGATGGTTAGCAATCAAATAGCGGCAACAGATCTACCAGCAGGGGTTACAGTGGTAGCGGCTGGTGTCGTCCGCATTATTGAATTGCAGGAACAGGGCTTTACTTACTTAAAACCGTAATCTGAAAAACTTCAAAAAATAAGATTTCGAAGTTTTTTTAGATTGCATTATCTTTCTAGATGTTTTGCGGTTTAATAATTGAGTCCAAAAATAATTTAGTCGGTTTAGAAAAGACTTGATATTTTTTCCAAATGAGATTCACCTTGGTTTTCATTTCGAGGGAAAGCGGCACGCAGATGTAGTCAGTCTTTGAATAATCAACTAAATTATCGAAGACCATGGCAATACCTAGACCACTTTCAACCATTTTTTTAGCACTTAAATACATGCCAAAAGTACCGACAATATTTAATTCTCGAGTATGAAACCATTCATATAACAGTCCATTATCAAGCGATTCTTGATAAAGTATCAAAGGCTGGTCCAGTAAATCTGCTGGTGTTAAAACGGCTTTTTTGGCTAACGGATTATCACGTCGCATCAACATGCCAAACCGATTTATTTGCTGTAAAGAGATGTGCTGATAAATATTTTGGTCGACATTGCCAAAATAGAGCCCTAAATCAACGAGGCCATTATTAACCATATTTAAAATTGATTCATTATCGCCATTTTTAAGTTTTAAAGTAACTTTTGGGTTATTAGAAATCAGCTCCTTGGCGCATTCACTAATATAACGAATTGAATCTGTTTCGCTGACACCTAATAAAATATCACCAGCAATTTCATCATCATTTGCTGCTAATTCGGCGGTCGTTTTAGCTGTTAATTTGATGATTTCGTTAGCACGTTTTCGTAAAAGCACACCTTCTGGAGTCAGGGTCACACGTTTATTTTCTCTAATCAATAATTGTTTACCAAATTCATTTTCTAGTGTTTTGATCTGTCGAGAAAGAGCCGGCTGTGAGATGTGTAGATATTCTGCTGCATGGGTGATGTTCTCTTCTTGAGCAACAATGAGAAAATTTTGTAATTGTTGTAATTCCATTTGTGGCCTCCATAATTTTGGTATGCACGATGATTATGCCAAACTATACTTAATCAGTATTTAACATTACACCTGATTGCCGATATAGTAAATGACATAGGAGGACGTAATTGTTTATGCCAAATAAAACTGAAATAATTGCGATTCTTAAGGACGCCGGCTTATCTGATTCAGGAATCAATCATTTTTTAGAATTATCACTAACCGAACAAAAGGATTGGTTAGAAGAATGTCGAACTGATATTTTAGCCGGTCACTTATATTTACCATTGAACTTTGATGAGACGAAAAAATATCCAGCTATTGTCATCTCAGGACCTTTCGGAGCGGTCAAGGAGCAATCAAGTGGTCTCTATGCGCAAACGTTGGCTGAAAAAGGCTTTGTAACTGTCGCATTCGACCAATCAACCACAGGGGAAAGTTCTGGCGCGATTCGCAATGTTGCTTCACCTGACATTTTCGTGGAGGACTTCTCAGCTGCAGTCGATTTTGTCGGCATACAAAAATTCGTTGACCGTGAAAGAATTGGCGATATCGGTATTTGTGGTTTGGGTTCACACGTTTTAACAGCCGCTTCAATCGATACTAGAATCAAAGCTGTCACAACTTCGGTGATGTACGATATGTCGGATTCAATGTGGCAAGGTTTGAACTTTAATCCCAAGACTGATGAACAACGTCAAATCGAAAAGAATTATTTGGCGCAACAACGCTGGCTTGATGCTGAAAATGATACACCGGCAAACGGGCCGCACGAGTTGAATTTTGATGCGAACAATAAGCCAATGACAGAGATTGCCGTATTACCTGATAAGTTACCGGCTAATGCTGATCCGGTCACAACTGCCTTCTTCAACTATTACAAAGGCCGTGCTTTCCATCCCCGTTCTATTAATTCAACTAATGGTTGGACTGCCACGACGCCATGGGGATACTACAATTTCCATTTGCAAGCACATATTGACGAAATTTCACCTCGTCCTGTTTTAATCGTGACTGGTGAAAAGGCCCATTCACGTTATATGGCGGAAGAGGCGTATAACCGTCTTAAGGACCATAAGGAATTAGTTGTGGTACCAGGTGCTGACCACGTTGATTTGTATGATCAGCTGGACAAGATTCCTTTTGATAAATTTGACTCATTCTTTAAAGAAAATCTGTAATTAGCATAACAAAACGACAATTAAGTTGAGTCTCTTTATATTTAAGAAAGATTTATAAATGATTGCCAATAAAGTGATCGTTATTACCAGTACTGCAAGAGGCATTGGCGCTGCCACAATAAGATTGTTGGCAAAAGCTATTGTTAAGGGCCTTTTTTACACAAATAATTAAAGTTTAAGGAGTAGATAAATATGGCATTAAAAGATAAAGTAGTTGTAATAATGGGTGCTTCCAGTGGGATAGGTGAAGCAACAGCCAATCTTTTGGCAAAAAGCGGGGCCAAATTAACAATTGCTGCTCGGAGAATGAACCGATTAGAAAAAATTGTCCAAAATAATTCTGAAGCAGAAATTTTACCAGTTGCCGCTGATGTTGCAAAAGCTGAAGAAGTTCAAAATGTGATCGATAAAACAGTTGAAAAGTATGGCCGAGTTGATGTGCTGTTTAACAACGCCGGTATTATGCCAGTCAATAATTTGGCCGCTATTGCTCGTGATGAATGGCAGAATATTATGGACATTAATGTTAAAGGTGTTTTGAATGGCATTGCCTCAGTTTTACCGGTAATGAAAAAGCAACAAAGCGGTCATATCATTACAACTTCATCCGTTTTAGGATATGAAGTCTTGCCTGGTTATGCAGCATATTCAGGTAGTAAATATGCTGTTCGGGCAATTATGGAAGGTCTTCGGCAAGAAGAACGGACTAGCAATATTAAAACAACGGTGATTGCTCCTGGTACGGTTCAGACTGAATTATTCAATTCAATCAACAATCAAGAGATAAAGGAACAGCTTGAGAGCTTAAAGAATCTTCCTGGAGCTGATATGCAAGTTCTACAACCAGAAGAAATTTCAGAAGCAGTCGCTTTTGTGATTAATACACCTAAGAATATGGCTGTTAATGAAATGGTTATTCAATCAACTGGCCAAGAGGTTTAACTAAGATGGAAACGAATATAAAAAATCGATTAAAAAGTATTAGCGAAATTTTTACAGATAGTCGGCCAGAAGGATGCTTTAACGGTTGGCTTAGCAATCTTACCTGGGACAGGAACTATGGTGGTAGTAGCGCCATTTGCAGGTAAAGCCGTAGATTGGTTTGGCGAAAATAAGCGCGACTGTAGGACTGATTTGTCAAGGAGCTGGTTATTTAATACTGACCTTATTTGTCGGTAGCCAAAGCGGGTATGTTGGGCTAGTTTTACTCTTGGTTTTAGCAGGTGTAGTGGGTACCACTGTCTCAGTGATTGTTTTTAACAGGTTTGGAAGCATTGGTAGTCCCGTTAGTTTCGCTAATGGTTTTCAGGCGACCATGTTTGTGGCAACAATTTTTTCACTGATGGGTGTTATCTTTTCGCTACGATTTAAACGTATTTCTTCAATCAATTAATTAATATAGCGTGTGACAAAAGCGGTCAGCCAGTGATCCTTAACGAAAAATGCCGAACAATTCCTGTTAGAATGCAATAATCCCTTTATGGTTGTCAGATGAAATACAATAATTCATTTGATGATTACGGAGGGATTTTTGTATG
>NZ_RHOT01000004.1 GCF_003946675.1 Lapidilactobacillus gannanensis
ACTGAAAGGATGTTTTTTTCGCTAAAGCTTCTCTGACCCCCACAAGTAAAACTTGTGGTTGCATTTCTACATAAGAATACCCACAAAAGGCCTGCTCAACTAACAATTGAGTAGGCCTTTTGTAGTACAAATTAATCCTTATCACAACTAACCTCAATAGCACAACAGGTATAAATAATGCTTAAAATCCTAAATAAATTTCTCTCACAACTGTTTAATAAAGCGGCAATCCCCGTCGTACGTGATTAATTAAACATTCAATTCTTAAAACACCTATTTTTAAATCGACTTAAACCTTCGCTGTTGCGTGCGTTTACTAATCCCCGTCTTTCGTTCAATCATCTTATAAGTCATGCCTTGTTTTCGCAACTCATAAGCAAATCTGATCTGTTCATCAGAATACGTTTTCGGTCGCCCTTCCCGAAACAACGGATCATGTTGCTTGGCATACAATTTACCTTCTTGTGTGCGCGTGACAATCATATCGCGTTCAAACTGCGCAAAGGCGCTAAATATTGTAAAGACTAATTGGCCAGTCGGCGTATTGTCAATTAAGCCCATATTCAAAATGTTGACTTTGACATTTTCTTTAAACAACTCTTGGATAATGGCTAATGCCTCGCGCGTGTTCCGTGCAAACCGATCCAACTTAGTAACAATCAAAGTATCGCCTGTTTTTAGAACGCGCAACAGTTTTTGAAACTCCGGTCGTTCGGTAGTTGTGCCGGTAAACTTTTCTTGAAAGATTTTTTCTGCTCCTGCCAATTTTAGTAACTCAATTTGATTTGCTAATTTTTGATCAGTGGTACTGACCCGCGCATAGCCATATTTCATCTTTTTATCTCCTCACTTATGTCATTAAGTAATGACACGATTCTAACCCTTTAATTATAGAGCATCAAAAAAGAGGCCACAACTGTTGAGTTTTGTCGCTTAAAGCATAGCACTAGGGAGGCTTAGATGCCTTTTTTTGTTATTAAAAAGGGCCTAGTACTTTTGGAATGGAAATACTTTCCAACACCAAAAATTCTAGACCCGATGAAGTTGGTGACTGTCTGTACGACATCTGCTGGGCCAAACGTATAGACTGCTGCCTGATTGGTTCCTAAATCGTTGTAATAGTTCACCTAAAGCCCTTCTTTATGCTGTTTCAACTCTGTCCCGGTACCGCTGATGGCTTTAGCAGAGAAAAGTACTCGGCAATCACGGTTGCCATGAGTTGCCGCCGCTGATTGAGAAAATCTGGATAGGTTGAGAAGTTGCCGTTCACGATGTCAACCGGAATTGCATTCTCGGCCAACCCTTTTGCAGTCGAAAATTCAGTTACTGCTGGATCCTTCATATACCGTTCTGGTGCCAAATCACTGATCTGTAAATTTCGGGGTTGTGTCAACCAGCAATAATTGGCAATTTGATTGATCTCATTCTGTTGTGCGCCATGCTTACGCAGATACGCCTTGGGGAAAATATGGTGAATATTGCCCTCTTGACTGATCACGGTCCGCACCGTAACATCCTTTTCCAACCAGGCAACGGTCTGGTTGTGTACCTGAGCCATTTGAAAAATTCGCCAACCGTTGTTCTGCGTACTTTGAGTGGCTAAATTATTCGGTAATTGAATTGTCCAATAGGTCTCTGGCAGTGCATCCGCAATTTCTTTTTCCACTGCTGCAACGACATCAGCACGGTGAAACAGATGACTATCCTGCTCCATCTGTGTTTCACTGGAGCCACTATACCGGCCAGTCAAAGCGGACATAATAATCCACTGTTTAACCAGTGACTCGCGGACAGACTGAAGTATGCCGTTTTGTCCTTTCAAGATCAGAAACAACATATATCCAGCATTCAGGAACGCCGTGCCATTGAATTGCAGCTTACCGCTGATCATGCCGAGACTTTCCAGAATCATAATAAATCGGCGAAAGTCTGACTGATTAACAAAGTCATCAATTCCTTCACCCAACTTACTATATGCCGCCGCCATGGCTGTTTCCGTGTATTTCTTGGTCTCAAAATCACGGCCAGAAATCAGGGCAACAAGATCTGCATGTTTTCCTCGACCAAAATGGCTGCCCAAAATCACATGGAAAATATCGCCAAAGGCCGGTTGATAAAGGGTCGTGTTTTCACTCACGATCCAGGCAATCTTCTGCATTGCCGCCGATTGTGCAAATTTTGGATCAGACTCTTGAATACCAGACAACGCCGACGCGTCAGCTTGCAGATTGGTGAAATATTCAACCATTTTTCGTTGAATATTGCCTTGATGCAGAGTGTCCGCTGACATCTTAGACATGATGAAGTCCGCAGTGGATAGTCGGGTCCCCTGTGAATTAATCCGGTTAAAGATTTCAGTCACCTGATCAATCGTCAGCGCATCTGACAGGCTGATATTGCCGACGCCGTATGACGTAATGCGCTTCAAATCATCGATTGCGCGCGCCACTTCGTCTGGTGAGCAGTCATTGGCCTGGGAATAGGCGGTAATGAAATTGAAGCTTGAGAAGTCATCCGCAAAAACTTCCGCTATATCACTGATCCAGCGTTTGTCCTTCTGGAGCAAAGCATTAGCCGTTTGAAATTCCCTGGTCAAAGGATTAAAAGCAATACTAATCCGCCGCCGCTTAAATCTTCGGTCGATAATCTTCTGCCCCGACAATGCGGTGGCTAATGCTGTGAGACGCTGCTGCCCATCGATCACGATCTTCTTTCCAACAGAGATTGACCCATCTTTAAGCCGAATACTGGGGTTATTCCAAGTGATAATGTAGCCAATCGGAAAACCATTAAACAACGAATCGATTAGATCCCGAACTTTGGTCGAGGGCCACACAAATGGCCGTTGCAGTTCCGGCAGCCCAATCTCCCCAGAGTTAATCCACCCCAATAATGTACCAATCTGACTATTCTGTACGTCGTATTTCGAATCTGTCACGGCTGATTGCCTCCCTTATACGTCTACGCTACTGCTGCACACCCAATGCCTTCATCACCGCATCCTCAATCGTGTTGTAGAACTTCAGCGAGAAAGCCGCAATCAAATCTCCCGGCACCGTACCCAATTCACTCGTGGCACTGGATGGAATCAAGACCGCCTTCGCCCCGCTATCCAGGGCCACCTGTAGCCGATCTGCCAGACTATCCATCTTTTTGATAGTCCCGCCAATGGAGAAATCCCCCAGGATGGCTAATCCGCCGATGACTGGCTTGCCCACCGAAATAGAAACCAGGGCTACATAAGTCGCCAACGACAATTCCGTCGCCATGGCGCCATTATTCAGGTTAGTCGCGTTGACGATATAGTCATGCTGCGCCGGCGCAATATTCTGACTAACCTGGGAAAAATTGGCCTTGAGGTAATTGAACGCCGTATCCATTTCTTCCTTCGCCAACCGATTGGACTGAATCCCGGTCCAGCTCGTCTTGCCGTTGCCAGCCGTCATCTGCGATTCCAATTTTATCAGACTCAACCGCTCATCCGCATCATAAGCAACGGTGTAAACTTGGCCAGGCTTCCCCTCATTCTCAGGAATCAAGCCTGTCGAACCCTGCTCTGGCACTGGTACGAAATGTTCGTCGTAAGTCTCCTTGTCGATGTAAGAAAAGTTCACATCGTAGAACTCCATGCCGCCAATTTTCTTCAGCTGCTCTTTCACCCGCCGGCGCATCTCCATGGCAAACGTCAGAATCTGGGCAACGTCCTCCTTCGTAAATTTACCGTCAGGGTACAGCAACTTCACCATTCCGGACACCGTCTTACGCACCGCAATGGTGTCCCGCTGGTTCAACTGATTGCCCAGGGTGAAGTACTTGTCGAACGCATCGCCGTAAGAAATTTTTCGCAGCGCCCGCATGACTTCCGCGAAGTAATCCGTGATCAGGCCATACCCATTCGTGAAGAAATTCGGCCGATACTTCGGAATCTCCCAGCCAGGCAAGTAATTGTGGATCCGGTCCAAAAAAGCCGTGTCGTTAGCCATGACAGCGGGAAACGGATCAAACAGATTGGACGTCCGCATGACCACGTCCACCGGCTGATTGATATTCCCAACAAAGACCATCCCGGCCGACGCCTGGATTTCGTCCCGGCCCCGAGCAAAGGAGCCAGAGGCCATGTAGTCCTTCATGATCTGCACGCCATCGTTGTCCTTGAACTTGATGCCGGCCACTTCGTCAAAGGCCACGACGTCCCACATGCCGACTAGCCCCACTTCATGCCGCGCCATATTGAAGAACAGGTTGGCCACTGTCGTCTGACCACCAGAAACCAGAATCGAATTGGGCGATAATTCTTTGTAGACGTGGGACTTCCCAGTACCCCGGGGCCCGAGCTCCACGAAGCTATAGTTATTCTCGACAAACGGGATCAGCCGCGATACCATGAGCCATTTCACCCGATCGTCAAATTGTGTCGGCTCCATGCCAATTGTCCGCAGTAACAAGTCAATCCACTCGTCGGTCGTGAATTTCTCCCGGGCATCATAAACTTCCTGCATGTTCACAGACGGCACCTGAACCGGGGTCAGCTGATCAATGAGAAAATGGTCATCGCTGGTATGGTCGTACTGCACCCGTACGATGGACCAAATGCCGCCCACCAACAGCCGCTCATAGTCCTGGACGTAGCGCTCATCCACCGGTACACCGGTGATCCCCAAGTTGCCAAACGCCGCCTCGTATCGGTCCTTATCCGAGTTCAAAGTCACGGTGATCTTGTCAATGACCGTATACGCTCCCTCTTCCCGAATCCGAGACTTCACCTTTTCCGCCTCGTCTGACCGCACGTAGTTATTAGCCAGCGTCTTCTTGACGTTTTCCACGCCCCGTTCAATGATCACCGGATCCGAGCTGTTGGCATACTGCCCCAGCAGGAACTCCAGCACGTAGGTAGGGACGTTCGCCCCCTCCTTGATCTTTTGCGTCAGATCCTTGCGCACGAAGCGCCCGGGGAAAAAGGCCTCCAGCTTGTCCAGCAAGTCTGTCTGCACGTTCTCTGCCGCTTGCTCCTGAGCAATGGCTTCCGCTGGCACTGCCACATCCCCGTCACTCTTCGCTCGTAACTTTTCTTTCTCTTGCTTGTTATCAGATGTCAAAGCTGAAATCCCCTTTAATCGTCAAGTCCATTTGATATTGAATCCGCTGAATCTCTTCCTTGGTTTCCGCATTCTGAATAATCAGGTAGTATGCGCCGCTGTTGTCGAAGTCCCGATCCTGCAAGGTCAGGTAGAAGCTCTGGCGCCGGCTCGGGCTCTGAGGATCATCCTCCCGGCTATCGGCTACATAGCGTTGTTCGTTAGAAATGGGGTGATCCTGGCTATCGACAAAGTAGAGTACATAGGTGGCGGCGGTGGTCTTATCGGTTACCGGTTCTTCCTGAGAAATGGGCACCATCACGCTGCGGCTGGTGATGCGATGGGCGCCTTCAGTGACCTTAATCGACACCGGTGTGGCCTTGGATCGACCACTCTGTGTCCGCACGTGCAGCACCGGCACAATCATCTCTTCCGGTGACGCGCCGCCATGCACGTAGTTTTGTCCAGCTCCGGCGGACTTGAAGATACTATCCGTGGCCGGATAATAGACACGCCGCTGATCAACATTATTCAGCAGTGCCCCCAGACGCTGTGACCGCACCCCGGGCTGCTCGATGGTCTCACTGCTGATTGCATAGCGCTGCCCCAACACGTCCAGATCGTGGCCGCTGATGTCGATCTTGTCCGCCGAATCCAGACCAGACCGTTTGTACAGATAGCCATGATCGGCGGTCACGATGATGTGCGCTACACTTAAATTACGCAAAAAACCGATTGTCCGCGCAATTGTGTTGATGGCTTCCTCGGTGGCGTTAAAGACCTGCTTCTCGGTCTTCGCGTCATCACCAGTGGCATCCACTTCGTTGTGGTACAAGTAAACCACCTTTTGCCCCGCCAAGAGTTGTTTTCTTTGCGGCGTATCCCAGTCTTTGAGAAAAGTCATCACATGGTCGGCGTTGCTCTGCGGATCCCGATTTTGCAGGATCTGACGGCGCTTCTCCAGCGTGTCTGCTTTGAGTCCATCCACTAAGACTGTCTTGTCCGGCTGATAGGTTAATGTCTGATGAGGCAGCAATGCTGGCATTCCAAAATACGTCACAGAGGGCAAGCCAGAGTATACCGTATCGAGTTCTGTACTGTAGACATCCTGATCATCCAGCTTGCGTTTCAGCTCCGCTGCAGCTTCAAACCGAAAGGCATCAGAAATAATCACGACGATCCGTTCCTTAGGAGAACTGATAAATGTCCGATAAAAACTGCGCTGCCAGCTACGCGGTTCAACGTCTCGCGGATCAAACACTGTGGTCCAAGCTGTCACCGTCGGGGTGAGAAATTCATTGACGTAAGTGTTGTCCACTTTGTCAGCGATACCTTCCAGAAGATCCGTAAGGTCAATGGCAATCCGGTCGTAGCGCTGAACGAAATGCCGGTACGCTGTATCCACCGCATAATCGGTGGTGATGTATTGTTCTTTGGCGGCCGCTAAGTTTTTCACCTCACGCCGGCGGTACGTGAGAATCACCAAGGCAGCCTGCAGTAAGGCATACGCATCATGATACGTTTTACCGAAGTACATCTTTTCTCGTTGCGTCAAGACATCCGCCAACGGCGTCGTCCCCGCCACAGCATGGAAATCATCAGCCTGCAATCGCTCGACAACCCACGCCAGGATTTGCCGGTCAAAGTTGGCAAACACATCCGTCTTGAGCAAGTCCACAATATCCAGTTGCTGGAGCTGCCGGGAAACACCACTGAAGCTTTCAAGACGCTGCCACACTGCTTCGGCCAACTGACGATATGTATCCGCAAATGTCTGGTCATTTCTCGCTAAGGACAGAAAGGTGACGGCATTGTTGGCGCTGGTCAGCTTGTAATTATCGATACTCCGCGGCAGATCCTTCTCCATTTGGTAATAGGCAAAGTTCAAATACAGGGCCGTCGTGAAATCCAGCAGCGAATTGGTGGCACCATTGAAGCCATAGGCGTTCCGCACGTTCTCCCAGAACTGGGTGAGCAGACCATATTTTTCAAACTCTGCTAGAACTGGATTGGTATCACCAATGCCGGCCTGCAGCACGGCCCGCAAGACCATCGTCATGGTGTGATCACTGGCCCCGGCCAGCGCAGCCATGATGGCCATCTGCAAATCCTTGCCCGGCTGATAGAGTCTCTGAAATTTGGCCTGGCGGTCTTTGCTGGCAAAAAACCGTTTCTGCTCCTGGAAGGTCGCGGCATCCTCGTCCGGCACTCGCAACTCCTGCCGCAGCATGACCAGCGCATTAGCGGTGTATTCCCGCGAATAGTAAAGCATGTCCGTCATGAAATTCTCCGTCAAATCTGGCTTCGGCGCCGGCGAATAAACCAAGGCCGACTGCCCCTGCTGCTCCATCGCCACCAGCGTCAGCTTGGTCTTAAACTGCTCGTTTTTCCCCATGATAACGACCGGTTCCCGCAACTGCTCTGTAATATCCGCAATGTTGTCCGCAAACTCGCCCTGCGCGTCATACCAAAAGACAAAGTGATTATTGTCCGCAAACAGTTTCTCAATACCCGCCACGATCTTCTTGTTGTCTAGCTCCGCCATGTTTTCCATTCTCCGTTCCAATGTCCGCTTATTCGTGTTCTCAACCTGTATTAAGTATAACGAAGGTCCTCCGCCAATGCCATACTTCGCTAATCTTATTGTTCACTCCCAGCTATCAGAACGGGGTGATTAAGGAGCTTGTAACTGAAGTGCCGCGGGATGATTTTGACGTGGAGAAGGAGGGGCAGGTCGAGATCATTGGGTGGTTGTACCAATACTATAATGAAGAACCTAAGGATGTTGCCTTCAAAAAAAGCAAGTACGCGGCATCAGATATTCCAGCCGTCACTCAGTTGTTCACACCAGATTGGATCGTCAAGTACTTGGTTGAAAATTCGCTCGGCCGCTATTGGATCGATGTGCTCCATACACGCGGTGATCAACGGTCTGAACAGGATATTGCCCAGAGTTTCGGTTGGCGCTATTTCATGCCCGCTGCTCAGCAAACTGAGGATGTTCAGCAACAACTGTTGGCGATCAACAGTCATCTGTCAGACAAGAAGCTTCAACAGATTACCTTCTTAGATCCTGCCATGGGTTCTGGCCACATCCTGATCTATGCATTCGATGTCTTCATGCAGTTATATCAAAGCGAAGGCTATTCAGCACGAGAAGCCGCCAATAGCATTGTTACCAACAACCTGTTTGGTCTAGACATCGATCGGCGCGCCTACCAGCTCGCCTACTTTGCAGTGATGATGAAGCTCCGGCAATACGTCCGGCGCGCACTGACTCAGTCCGTTGAACCGCAACTGTCGGATATTCCGAAAACTAATATTCTCAATGATGATCTCAACGAGTTAACCAGAGCCTATGCTAATCAGTTGTCACAGCAACAAGCCAAGTCCTTTCAGAGCACAGTGAAGGAGTTCAACCGGGGCGATGTTCTCGGTTCCTTGATCAAACCCATCCTTGACCAAGGAATACTGTCTGAACTCCAAGCAAGTGCAGCCACAGAGCCAGAATCAGCACAGCTTTCCTTTGCGACGACAAATTTCAATTTTGAAGAGATGTCCCGCATCACCCGTGTGCTTACTATCTTGGCTGCCCAGTACACAATCGTAGTAACAAATCCACCCTATATGGGGTCTGGCAAAATGACACCGAGCCTTTCAAAGTTTGTCAAAAGGGAGTATCCAGACAGTAAAGCAGATTTATTTGCTGTCTTTATGGAATTGGCACAGAAGTTGAATGTCCAGAATGGATATCACGCACTCATTACCCAACATCAGTGGATGTTTCTGTCTAGCTTCGAAAAGCTGCGAGTTAAGTTGCGTAAGAATGTACTCGTCAATATGGCCCACTTGGGTACCCATGCGTTTGAAGAAATTGGGGGCGAAGTGGTCCAATCAACTGCGTTCGTGATGAGAAATGCGTCTATACCGAGTTATGTCGGCACATACGAGAGATTGGTGAATGCTCCTTCTCAAACGGCTAAAGAGGACGCGTATTTGGAAATGGTGAAAGATCCTTCCTGCAAGGGTCTCTATCGAACTAACCAAACGAACTTTGAGAAGATTCCGGGAAGTCCTTTATGTTATTGGATTTCAGATCGAGTTTTAAAAGTTTTCTCGCTGCCTAAGAAAATCAATGACATAGGATTCTCTAAAAAAGGTCTTGACACAGGTGAAAATACGAAGTTTTACAGACTATGGTTTGAAGTAAATAATGAAGCAGATTATTGGATTCCCCTTAATAAAGGAGGCAAATTTCGCAAATGGTATGGGAACCACGAATACGTTATAAATTGGAGTCAGAATGGATCAGCTATCAAAAGAAATGGAAAGGCAAATATTAGGAACGAAAAATTCTATTTTAAACCCTCTGTCTCTTGGTCTGACGTTACTTCTGGAAAACTGTCTGCTCGATTAACACCTTCTGGCTTTATCTTTGATGCAACTGGACCATCTTATTTTGGGGCCAATCTCTTTTCGATGTTAGCCTATATGAATTCAAAAGTGTTCGCTTCTATAGCAACTTTAATGATGCCTACAATTCATTTCACAAATGGACAAGTTGGGCTGATACCATACAACACACAGGCCGATTCAAATCAGAGGATTGTTTTCCTTTCAAAAGCAAACGTTTTGATTTCAAAAACAGAATGGAACAATTTTGAACAATCTTGGAAATTTGACTATCATCCCTACATGTTTCATATCGCTGAGCATACGGTATTGGTAATTTGCCATATCCATCGGCGCATTTCAAAAATCCGCGTCACAGCTAAGCATCCATTCAAAAAGTTGGCCACCTGGTGGCATAAAATACAGAATGTGCCAAAAAAGTGCCAAACATTTGGATTAGGAGGACATTAACATGGTCAGTTACCGAAAAAGAGGTAAGGTGTGGCAGTACGAGATTTCGTACAAGGATCTGGATGGCGCCTACAAAAAATTACGAAAGTCTGGCTTTCGCCTCAAGTCTGATGCGGAGTTGGCAGCTAGTCAGGTGAAGTCGCTCTATGCTGATGTACGCCAGTTCAAGGCGGGCGAAATTCCACTGAGCATCTATTTCGAACGCTGGATAAATCTCTATAAGCGGAACTCTGTAACTAACGTCACTTTCGTCAAGTACGAAAACACGCTGAACCACATCCGCAAGATCTTCGGCAAAATGCCGCTGAAGGATATTACCCGAACAGTTTACCAAGAACGGCTGAACGTCTTTGCTCGGGATCATGCGCCGCGCACTGTATCTGCATTCCATAAGCAGATCAGGGCGGCACTGCTTGATGCCCTGGATGAGCACATCATTCCCAACGATCCAACACGTAAGGCCGTCGTCACAGGAGTGGCAGTACACCGGCCAAAAAAAGCGTTGGATTACGGTGAATGGCAAAAGCTGATTCACCATCTAGACCCGGATCAAATTCCCGAGATGATGATTTACTTGGCTGCTGTTACCGGCATGCGATATGCGGAGATTTTGGGAGTGACTACTAGCGACATCAATTGGCAAGAAGGTACCGTGGATGTTAATAAAACCTGGGACTACAAATACCACGCCGGCTTTAAGAAGACGAAAAACAAGGCGTCAATGCGTAAATTGTCGCTTGATTCAATTTCCTTACACCACCTGCACGTTTTCGTAGAAAACCACCTCACATCACCGAATGCTCCGCTCTTCTTGATCAACGGGCATGCCATGGTCAGCGCTGAAATCAACCAAGTATTGACTAATAAATTGCGTACACTGGGATTGCCTCGGGTAACATTCCACGGTCTCCGCCACACCCATGCCTCAGTTCTCCTTTACCAAGGTGTGAGTGTCCTTTCTGTCTCTAAGCGCCTCGGCCACAGTAGCATTACGACTACCCAATCGACATACCTGCACATTATCAAGGAATTAGAGGCAAAAGATACCGATAAAATCCTGGCAATTCTCGAGAATGCATAGTTGGCACATCTGTTGGCACAAAAATCCCCTCCAGATCAATTCTAGAGGGGAAATATCTATTTAATGGGCGTCAATAACTTGACGTCTGCTTGTACTTTCTGGTGGTTCACCACGACGCCGTCATCCAGGTCAATCGCAATGTGCATGTTGGCGACGTGTTGGAGTTGAGCGTCATACTTCACCAGTTCTTCCAACTGTTTGCGGGTATGGTCTCGCTGTTTGATTAACTGGTTCTTCTGACGCGTATTGGTCTCTGAGGTGATGAAGGTGTCCAACGTGGTCACCCGCTTTTCATAAGCGGCCTGTAGGGTGTGTAAATACGATGTGCGAATCATCGCCATCGTGTCGCCATCGTACCGATGCAGGTACATCAGTGCTTTGAAGCCACCTTGCCGACCGGAGTCCAATTGCCAATAGATCGGTCGTTTCTGATAGATAGTCAGATGGTTCTTGTAGAAGTCGTTGAACAGATAACTCCGAATTTGATCTTCCGCTGTGTCGCCCGCTTTACCCAGTGCCTTGGCAATGAACGTGAGATTCTCTTCCAAATGTTCTTCACCAAAAGTAACCGTCAAAAACTCCCGGAAGCGGTGCATGATATCCCGATCATCGCCAAAATAATCAGAGTCAGTCAGCACAATCACATCATCCGCATTGGGTCGATAGCTCGTGTACTTCGAAGCATCCCAATCGCCACCAGCAAATGCCAATCCTGGCGTATCTAGCGAGTACCGGCCAAATGTGACTCCAATAAAGTAGGACATGAAGGCGCGGATGTCCCGTCCTAGATCTGCCTTACGTACCGAAACTTCTTTGTCAGACTCTTCTGGGGACAATTCGTCTTGCAAGCCGTACAGATCAATAAAGATCTTGTTTAGTTCTTCTTCGTTCTTCTTCAGTTGATCGAACCGATCTTGGGCTTCTTGTTTCCACTGATTGAAAGCTGCTTCCACGGTCCAATTTCGATTATGCTCAGCGATGTGAGCAAGAAGGAATAATGGCGAAAAGTCTGGCACGGATTCCTGATATGCCCAATCTTCTTTTGACAATTGGTAACAGGCGTGGGATTTGTCTGAAATAATACCGTATTTATTGGCATCTTTAATAACTGCAAGTTCAGATAAAGTTCCTGGCTGATAATTCATCGTTGGGTTTAAGAGTGTTAGTAATTGGGCCACAACCGGTGTTGAAAGAAGCCCTTGTAGATACCAAATATCTTGCGGATTTTTGAGAAACATCATTGAGCCCGCGTTATCAAACAGATGTCCCTCAAGAACAATTCGAGAAGAAAAAGATCCAGAAGACAGTGCATTCCACGTTATTCCGGGATTGAATATATAATCGAGATTGTAGTTGTGAGACCTAATTTTACCCTCTTCCCCAGCAAAATGACGAATTTGATAGCCATCATTTTTCCAATTTACCACATATTGATTATTGCCATACCATTTTCGATACTCGCCACCCTTTTCATAAGAGAACCATTTCTTCTTAGTTGCTACTGCATCCTTTCTTGATTGAGCAGA
Organism: Lapidilactobacillus gannanensis; assembly: GCF_003946675.1. GTDB lineage: Bacteria > Bacillota > Bacilli > Lactobacillales > Lactobacillaceae > Lapidilactobacillus > Lapidilactobacillus gannanensis. The sequence goes on from NZ_RHOT01000004.1 coordinate 12,546, forward strand.
GAAACAAATATCTCGACTATCAATTTCATACCAGTAACGCAGGAAGCGAGTGTTGTCAGCTGTGGCCATCCCTAACCGTGGTGTGGCAACCTTTTGCAGAGTGCCATGTTGGTATGCAGAATAAATTGTTGTCGTTGCCCAGTAGGCGATCTTTTCCCCAGGAATTTTATTAAAGTTCGTTTGGTTAGTTCGATAGAGATATTTCACCCCCGGGTCGGCAATGGCCTCTTGTACTTTCTCCGCTTGAATCATCATGCCACCCTTGAAATCAGACAAGCGTAAATACGTGCCAGTTTCATCGTTCTTAGTGTTCTTCAAGACAAAAGTGTTGATGGGTACCGTTGCTTCTTCAAAAGCCGAATATTCAAGCTGAATTAGGCTGTCGATTTTCACATTGGATAGGAGTGCTGTACGCAATTTTTCATAACTCTTGATGAACATCCAGACAAAAGGCGTCATATAGCCGGCGTAGCCGTTAACCTTCGTCATATTGATATTGTGCCAAATGAAAACAGAGAACAGATCCGCAGAATAATCCTTATAGTGCTTCTTCACGTACTTCTTCAGGGTACTGTTCATCTTGTTCAAGTATGGCGGATTGGTTACCACAACATCGTATCGTTGGGTCATCGTTTCCGCAGTGGCAATGATTTCCAGCAATTGCTGGGCTGTCTGCTGGTTGCCAAAGAGGCTAATCTTTTGAGCTGTCGCAACTGGTTCTAACGCATTCCACATGCCAGCATAGTCATAATTGGCTGGCAACTCAATAACCGAGCCAAGTGTCTTGGCATCCATAAAGTGGGCGGCAATGTCTTTGATCTCGTCAACCACTTCTGAGCTTGCTTTCAAGGCATGCAGGAATTCTTCCGTTACTGCCGGGTCAGCAATGAAGACGTGGATATTAGGCATCACACTGCGGTTTAATGCTTGGCGATCATATCGACGCAATTTCATCATCAGTGAGAAGTACGAGAGCTGAAAGGCCCGTCGGTCGATTTCCAGACCAAATAGGTTATTCTGAATGATGCTATTAGCTGCTTCACGTTTGGCATAGCCTTGATCCTCGTACATGGTCATCAGCACATCAAACGCATAGGCCAAAATATGACCCGAGCCCATGGCATTATCCATCACTTGGATTCTGGTGATGTCAAAGTCTGACTGATCTGGTGTTATGTCGCCAGGTAGTAAGTACTTGAGCTTCCCCTTAACCGGTGAATCTGGATAATGCTCCAGATATTTCTTACCCAGTGAATTGTCCACCATGTAGCGGACGACCCAGTCGGTGGTAAATAACTGCGTGGCTGCAGGAATGTCATCAGTTTTTACCGGTCCGCCATTGATGTTCACCACTTGATCATGGGGTTCTTCATTATAGTATTGGTACAACCACCCAATGATCTCAACTTGCCCCTCCTTCTCCACGTCAAAATCATCCCGCGGCACCTCAGTCACGAGCTCCTTAATCACCCCGTTCTGATAGCTGGGAGTGAACAATAATTGGAAGGCATCAGTTGTTTTCTCAAACAAATGGGGTAAATTGGCGTTCAAGGCGTTGGCCTGCTTCAAAAACAGTAGTCGATACGCATTATCCATCGCCGCTGGCTCTTGAGTTTCTTGCGCATGTTGAATGAGATCTCGCTGCTCATCAGAAAAGCCGCCAAGATCGTCTTCAATTTCCAGTGCATGCGCCAAAATATCCGGTTCTGCCCGTCCTTCTTCGGAAGAAAGCACGGCAACCCGGCTTGGCAAATAATGGTTCACTTCCATGAATCGTAATGCGATGATCCGGTTGAACCAGGTGTATGACGCTTCTTCCACGAGATTATCATAGGCGGTATGCCAATCATCCTTGGCTGCCGCGGTCTGCAACCGCTGAACTAAGCTGACCCGGCGCGACGTATCCCGCCCACTGACCCCTTCCGTGTCGTTTGGCACATAGAAGGCAATCTCAGCCGTCGATGTTGGCAGTTTCTCTTTTACACCGTCTCTGGTGATCCCCACTTGGGTCAGCTTTAACTCAACACTCTTGATGAGCTCGCGGCGGGCTTTCACCGCGAAATCATGAATCTTCTTTTTATCCATTGCGATTCCTTTCAAAATAACGGCCACTCCCACGAATAGCCGTTATTGTCTGCTAGAGGGTAAACTTCGTGATCTGGTTTTCTTTAACTTGATCCAGCAACGCCTGCCGAAGCTTCTCAACATACCGGTTTACGTCATCTTCAGAGGAAATGGACCATTCCCGTTCAATGGGGAGTTGATCGGCTTCAAGATACTTAGTTTGAATAACAACAGGCGCTACAGGTTCTGGTTGAGGCGCCGGATTGGGGCCAGGAGCAGGAAGCGGATCCACAAGCTTAATGGATTCCTCGTCTGAACTCGGCTTCGGGGATACTTTCTCCACCTCGGCCGCTTTCTTCCGAGCGAGTTCTTCTGCTAGTCGCTGCTCCTCATTTTCCAAGCTCTGCGTAATGCGCCTTAACACCGCATCAGCTGCTGCCGGTTTGGCCTCTAAGCGCGTCAGATCTGGTGCTTCCTCAGCCTCGGTCATAATTCGCTTGATCTGCTCCGTCAACGTCGCCAGCCGTTGCTGTTTGAAGTCATCTCCGGTGGAAGAATCGTTAATCCGCTGTTTGGCCTTTTCATTGACTACTTGGATTTTGTCGGTCACTTGTCTCTGGTGATCGTCCATAATCTTGGCAAAGGTATCCACAAACTTCTGATGAACACCATCAATTTCTTGGATAACACGTCCAGCTCGGTCCTCATTCAGCAGTTTGTTCAGCTGCTGGTAGTCCTCGGCCAAAGCCGTGCTAGTGAAGAAGTCATGGGATGCCTTGTACCGCGCAATATCATCCAATCCCCGCGTCCAAATTGTCTGCTGCTGATCGCTGAAATAGAAATCCATGATACCCTTGTCGCTCATGTCATCCGCCCACTGCAGCAAATCATCATAACGAGTATGGATCTTGTCGTAGAAAGTTTCCGCATCATTAATGGCCAGTAATTCACTGAACATTTTGCTGCCTTTTTTGAGCAGTTCATGGCCCGGGAAGGAACTATTCTTTTGATCAAAGAACTTCAGCGTCCCATTGTCCTTGTCAATCTTCTCCTTCAATTCAGCCACCATCAGATCCGGCTGAGCTGCACTGAATGACCGCTTGTTGAAGACCTGATCGGCGACGTCCTTCATTTCCCGCAGGTAACGCGGATTGATGTCTTTCTTCACCTGAATTGAAATCTGTTCTGCGTATTGCTTCTTGGTCAGGAAATTGGCAATATTCTGAGACCTGTACGCCGGATTGACCGGAGAAAGTACTTGATCCTGTAGATTAGCTTGAATCTTGCCATCCGCCAGCAGCTTGGCCACCAGCCATTCGATGTCGTCCTCAATATAGCCATAGGGAATTGCCTTGAAGTTGTTCAAGATGGCCTGCAACGTCACATGCTTGTCCTTTTGCATCGTCCGCTGGAGCCAGCTGTACACTGCTTGGACCGCGCGCTCGTTTTCCTGCGTGGATACTGCCAACTCATTATCCTGATCCAGGATTTGCGTAATATCTGACGACGACTTAGCCGCGTCAATGAGTCCTAAACTGCGGTACGTATCATCCACCAACATCTTCAAACCATCTGTGAAGCGCCCCTGGAAGTCTTTGCCGCCCTCAATCTTATGCCCGGCAACATAAACGTCTGCTTGTTCCAAGGCCGTCATAATCCGCTCCCGAGCCTTGACTAACAGCTGCTGCCGTTCAGCAGTCCGCTGTTCCTTGATAAAGTTGAACCGAGCGTCGGCATGGGCGTTGCCAAGCATGACAAATTTCCCAATCTGCTCCGCCCGCCGCAAGTCGCCGAGATAGTCGTCCGTGCTCGGCAGATCAACCACGATCTTATGTTTAGACGGATCCATGGACAGAAGCAGCAGGTTGGCTTCATTCCGATTATTGGCGCCATCCAAAGACGTGATGACTTGGATCGTCATGTCATTGTTGGTCCGCCCCTGGGGAGTTTCATCCACGTATTGATTCAACGTGAAATTGTAACGGCCTTTCAGCTTGGGGTAAGTGTACTTATTGGTCATACCGGTCTTCGGATCAAAAATAAAGTTGCCCATCCGATCTTCCAACTCGCCTGACAGAACCTCTTCCCGGCTGATGGCCTGGTTGACTTCCTGTTCCGCATCGGTCAAGAATTCGTAGTTATCCAAGTTTTTCTCGACAAACCGTTGCTGCCGCAGAATGGCTAACGCATTCTGGACCTTTTTCTGCAATTCAACCCGATCAGTATCCACTGAGTCAATCATCAACGTCACGATGTTGTTCAGCGTCGCGTCAAAGTCTTTCAAGTACTTGACCATGAACAGTGCTTTCAATACTTGGACGTTGAAGTTATCTTCTTCATGGGTGGGATCAACGGTGTCGTTGTCCACCGCGTGGGCAATCACGATGCTATGGGTGTGGTCCAAGAACTGGCGCAGGCCTTCAAAGAACAAGCTGAATGGCACCAGCGCCGTATCCTGCTGGTCCATGATAGCTTCCACAGATTCCTGGAACAGGGACAGCATCGACCGTGCACCTTCAGACAAGTGCTTACCATCAGAGCCGTTGGTCCGGACCGCTGTAAGCACATTTTGCAGCAAGTTAAACTGATACGGAACGAACGGATACGTCGCCGCAAAATCTTCCCCTGAACGGAACTTAGGCCGATCCACGCCATCGTCAAAATCAATCATGTTATTGATTGCGGCTGCGTTAGCCTCGTAGTCTGCCGCAAGTTGTGTTGTAGCCGGCTCTGTCTTTGCCAACAGCCGCTTGCGAATGACTTCGTCCACGTTGGCCGAACTCATGCTGATCTTGGTCGCAAACCGGCCTTGAATCTTGGAAAAGTCCTGACCGCTGATTTTGTCCGTAATAGTATCAATAGCCTGCTGGGAAGTAACAACTACCCAAGCCTTACCATGGGTAGCTGCCCCCAAGTCCTCAACGACGGTTTGCAGGTTAAGCATCCGCTGGGTACTTTCTCCAACAAACTGGCCGACTTCATCCACCAGGAAAACGACCCGCTTACCGGTCTTCTTGATATATGCGGCCACCAGTTTAGAGAAGTCCTCAATACTGACTTGATAAGATGTCGTCAATTGATCCATCAAGCCCTGGGCATCCTCTTCACTGTATGCATCGACTTGCACTAGGGCATCTTTGATCGTGCCTTTCTTGAAAATGGCATGATCCCGACCAACCGTCCAATCCATGTGAGTGTTATCCAACTCCGTGAACTTGTCCTTAAAGGCGTCGTACTTACCCTGCGCAACTAGTTGGCGCTCCATTTCAGCAATCCAAAAATTGGTGCTCGAAAAGCCCTGCATTTCGTTAAACACTTGCAGGAAAACATTGATGATGGCATTGTCATCTGACTTGGCACCAGTCTTAGCTTTGGAATCAATATTGAACAGCACCACGTCGGTTGACTGTTGCGCAGCCAGCTCAATACGGTTGATCGTCATCTGGTCATTGATTTTCTCTTTGAAATAATCAATAGCGCTCTTGCCGTCAACTTTCCGATCCTCCAACAGATAGGAAAGGATCTTCAGAAAGTGTGATTTACCAGAACCGAAGAAACCGGAGATCCAGACCCCCATTTCATCAGTATCATGGTTGATGCTTTTCTCATAGGCCGCAAAGAAGTCATCAAAGTGGCCTTTCAATTCTCGGGTAACAACGTACTCGTCCAGTTCTTGCATCACGTTAGCGTCTGCATCCTGGCCAACCTTGATGACGCCTTGGATATTTCGATCAATCGGTTTAACAAATAAGTCGCGTATTTGCATTGTTATCTCCCCTATTCGAAATGAAACGCGCGGTAGTAGTTGTCTTCCTGCAGCTCCCCGAAGGCCTGCAACCGCACACTGTTGTAATTACCTGGATAGAACATCATGACCGGAATTTGGTCAATGACCTGGGTCATGGTGTTCAACACCTTGTGGGCCCGGATAATTGGATAAACCTGCCCAACACCGGTAATGAACACGATGGTGGGACCATCTTTGTTCAAATGGTCGCTGATATACTGCACCACTAGGTTATGTTCCTCGTTCATCTCCATGATGTTGTTCATCCAGTCAATCACTTGGGTGATACCATTACTTTTTTCCAGATCAATGAATGCTTCCCGGTAGCCGAACTGATCAACAATCGTCAACATGATGGTGAACAGGTCGAACACTTGAATGGTGACACCCGTGGGCGCCGCGTTTTCTTGGCGGATAATATCGCCAATTTCGCCGCGGACATATAGTTCTTTCTCGGGATCATAATCGAAAATATAGTAACCAACCTCGTTCGACAGGCCCCGATTCTCTTGAAATGACTGCGTTTGGATCTTTTCCCGCAAGTCCTGAAACTTCTTCTTCAGTGGTACCATTACGACGTCCTCCCCGTCAGGATTGCTAAGTAATCCAAGTGGTTTTCTTCGCGCAGCCGGTCTGCCAAGCGCTCATCGAGCAAATAGTTTTCAACCACCAGTGTGTCCTTGTAGTCCTTAACGATTTGGGCCCGGCGCAGATACTGCGCCACAGTGGACTGCAGTCTCCTCAATGTTTCCTCGGTCCAATGGGCAGCCTCTTTATGCGTCAACGGCAGTTTCTTAAAAAAAGCTGCCATTTCGTAAGCTTCAATCTGCCGGTCACCCAGGATTAGTTCCGGACGGAAGACGTCATACATGAAGGCATACATCAACTGCTCTGTATTCATGATGGCGATAAGATTCATAATGCGCTGATTGACTGGATCGAGCTGATCAAAGAGTGCCCGCATCGCTGGCGTGAGTGAGTCCACGCGCCGTAAAACCACACCGGTCGTGGTGATCAGCCGGGCATGGGAGGAGGCATGGAACGTATTCTCTGCCAGGATCTGTTGGCGCAACACTGTGAAATCATCGTTATCGTTAGCCATACCCATTGCTTGAACAAATTCTGTGAACCAAAACTGGAATTTAACCGCTCCGGCCGATATTCGTTTCATGTCTACCTTCCTTGCTTGTGAAATGTGAAAAAGTCACTTGTGAATTGTTTACATGTGTGTCAAAATACATTTTACTCGTTTGGACTTATTATACCATATGGACGGCTAAATCGTGCGTCCCATCAGACTTTTCACATATCCAGTGGAGAATCTGGAAATCCAAGAATTCCTTTACTCACAATGCCAACGGCACCGGCGAAAAGTTCATTGACGGCTACTCGATAAGCAATACCTCGTCTAGGATTGAGCAGAGTTAAATACTGAATTGCTCGAAACTGCGGTTCGCCACTATAGTATGCCATCAGATAATACATCAGAACTTGAAAGGTCTGCGTCTTATTGGGTTGGTGTGAGGACACCTTTAAGTCAATCAGCTCACGATTTGTCATATAGTCAATCTCCCCAAGAGCCTTCGGTGCACGAACCTCAACCCCCTGGAAAACTAAGGGCCCATATTTTTCAAAATATTTCTGGACCCTCTTAACCATTCTCCGAATGTTCCAAATTGTATCTGTATTTGGAATGGCCATTGTATTTGGTAAATTTGGGTCTAGAATTTTTGGTGTTGGAAAGTATTTCCATTCCAAAAGTACTAGGCCCCTTTTAATAATAAAAAAGGCATCTAGGCCTCCCTAGTGCTATGCTTTAAGCGACGAAACTCAAGATAAGCGGGGTAGGAATAGATGTCTCAACTAGATAATACACTTAAATTACTGGGCCACTTTTGTTTGAATTGAGGTCGTGCCATAAAGGGCAACGTAACCGTCAGACAATTTTTGCCAAGCCACTTGATAATAGGCTCCGTTACCAGTGATTTCTTTTAGATACTTGTAGGTTCCTTTAGCCTGCAAAACTGGTAATTCACTCCCAATGACTTCTAATTTATTATCCATTTTATGATCTCCTTTGCTTTGCTAATCTCACCCGTTGTTTAGGTTCACCAACCCGCAACAACGTGCAGGGCGGTAGGCAGGTTCTAATCAAAATCAAAACTTAATTTATGACCGTCAAGTTTTAGCTTGGCGTCAAACGACTTACCTTTTTTGCTCTTGAAACCCTTTAATTTGCTGGTTTCCCCCTTGGTGACCAGCGCTTTAATTGCGGTCTTACCAAGCGTCTTGCTACTCCATTTCTTGGGTAGGGTAAAGTCCTCGCCTTGCTTGGGTTTCACAATGTAAAACTTTTGTTTATTTATGACAGTTACTTGTGGTGTTTCTAAGAACACCTCGGCAACTTTTTGCGCTTGCTGTTGGTGATTGATTTGTTGCTTAATAGCTGCACTGCCAGTTAATTGCGTGGGAACATCAGCAATCAATTTCGCCACAAATTTCTTAATCTGGCTCAAAAAGTTATCCGGGGTGCGTTCTTCGGTACTGATTTGCTGTAACGCTTGCTCCCATTTAGCCGTCATTTCTGGACTAGTTAGTAAGGGCTCGAGTTCAACCGCTTTACATAAAGTGATTCCGGCTTCACTGACGTGCAACTTATTCTTTTCAGTGACGAGATAGCCGCGTTTCTTTAACACTTCCAGCACATTGGCCCGGGTTGCACTTGTCCCAATGCCTTGCACATCTTTAAGAATCGCTTGTGCTTCTTCATCATCAAGCGTTTTGCCGGCGGTCTTCATGGCCGTAATCAGGGTACCTTCGGTAAAGGGTACCGGTGGTGTCGTTTCTTTTTGCGGTGTTTGCAGATTTGCTTGGACTTGATCGCCTTGGTGAACGAGCGGTAAGGTTGCTGCTTCTTGCTGTTCGGCTTTGTGATCATCAAATAAAGCTTGCCAACCTTGCTTAGTTGGGACCTTACCGGTTGCTTTAAAATTGGCGTCACCAACTTGGGTAATAATGGTGGTTTCCTCGTACTCGTACGGATCAGCAAACATCGCTAACGTCGTTCTTAAAACCAAATCATAGACATGTTGCTGCAATTTAGGCAAGGCAGCTAATTGATCTTTAGTCGGCACGACTTTAGTCATAATAATGGCGTAGTGTTCTTCAACCTTTTTTCCATTAACATAGCGCTTATTCGGGGTGGTATTGGTTAAAGCGACTTGCTTAGAGACTAACCCCAGATACTTCGTCAGATTAGCCACTAAATACTCAAATTCTTCATTAGTGATATAAGCACAATCCGTTCGGGGATAACTCAACAACTTGGCTTCATATAAACTTTGAATAGCCGCTAAGGTTTGGCTGGCACTGGCATGATACCGTTTATTCATCGCACTTTGCAGACTGGATAGCGAGAATAGTTGGGGACTAGCACGCTTTTTAGCCTGGTTTTGAATGCCCTTGATTAAACCGCCCTGTGAGCCTTTCTGAACGTGTTTAGCTTGCACGAATGTCATTAGCCCTGTTTCATCTTTAAACCGCTGATAGGGGTCTAATTTTGCGACGAATTTTTGCTGATTGGCTAAAATTTCCGCATTTAGTTCAAAATAGGGTTCCGGCTTAAAGTTTTTGATTGCCTGGTCTCTTCGATAAACCATATACAAGGTTGGCGTCTGCACGCGACCAATTGAGTACACCCCGCGCACCCCTTTTTGTCTTAACAACAAAGTATATAAAGGACTGCCATTCATACCAATTAACCAGTCACTAATTTGACGGGTTTGGGCTTCTTTATAAGCCAAATAGTCTTGGTGCCAATCACCAAGATTTTTGAAGCCGGTAATAATGGCGTCTTTTTCCAAACTATTCAACCATAGCCGCTTAATCGCCTTCTTTTTAACATCAATGTGGGCTTGGTTCATGATTGACCAGGCGATATTTGACCCTTCTCGACCACTATCGGTGGCCACAATAATGGTATCGGCTTTCGTTAACAGGTCTTTGACGACCTTGAATTGATCTTTTTTACTAGCTGACACTTCAAACTTGTATTTGTCGGGGAAAATCGGTAAATTAGATAAGGCCCATTGCTGATATTTCTGATCATATTTATCCGGTGTGGCTAGTTCAACTAAGTGTCCGAGACCATACGTGACAAGCGTATTCTCGGGCAAAACAGGGTCACTAACCGTATAGTAACCCTGTTTTTTTGTGCTCTTTTGAAAGGCTTGGACGTATGAACGGGCTTGACTGGGTTTTTCAGCTAAGATAACAGTGGTCATGTTCGTTCACTCCTTATGATTCAATTTTTGATCTAATTCTGTTTTGCCTTGTTTAGCCGACTTTAACCATTCTTGCCGGCGTAATGCTTGTTGCTGGTCTATCGATTGTTGCTCCAAATATTGTTGATACCGCTTGATGGCTTTGAGATCTGCAAAGGCTGACCAACGAAACACTAGGCCACCAATCAGCAAAACTAAGGCCATCAGCGCTGTGCCTAAAAAATCAGTATGGTTTGACGTGAAAAAATCTTGGTATAAATCCATTAACATGAGGTAAATTCCCATTATATAGAAGATCATGCTAACTAAGCTATCAAAGTAGTAAGACAGCTTAGTCCGCCGGGAAGGTGTTGTAAAAGGGTCGGTTAGCATATCTTTTTTGGCTTTTTTCCAATAACCAGTGTGCGATTTTCTTCATAACTACTTCTCCCTCCTAGTGGTTACGAAAATAATTTTGAAACATTCTCATGGCGCCCATACCAGCACTCTTAGTCACACCGGTTGAAGCCCAGAAATCCTTAACGGCGTCAGGCGTTTTGACAACCAGAAAGCCGAATCCGATTGAAGCAATAAAAGCAATAAACCCGTATTTAGCCATATTAGTGAAACACCATACTGATAATGACATACAAAGCACCTGGCTAATAATGGAAGCATTGTAATAAATGTACTTCTTCCACCACGTACCACTATAATCAAAGCTTTCAGTCGCCATGCTCATTGCAGCTAAAGGAGTTGTCAGATTATACCAAGCCATATCGGCCACAAAAACACACATTTTGATAAAGAACACGACGGTTACAACGGTAAAAATGAGTAAGAATAAAATTTGTAAGGGAAGTGGAACGCCAACATTTTTTAATCCGGGGACTTTATTCATGCCGGTAATTGATTTAGCAGTGAACTGCTGATCAGAACTAAACATATACTTTAGCAGGGGCAAGGTAATTGAACCTTGAATAAAGCCCTGTAAGAACACGAAGACCGGGATCACGGCCGCTGATTTAATCCCGTCCATGATGATATTAGCCCAAGTGACATCGGTGCTTTCGTCCGCCTCTTTTAGAATTGTCATCACAATACGCCCAAGGACGACCACGACTACTAACGATGTCGCAAAAGACAGGAAGATGGCATACCATGTTTTAACAATTGGCAAGCTTTGATTTGCTTGGTCAATAACGGCCTTGCATATGTTGAATAAACCGTCCAGCAAACCAGACAGTAGCCACTTTTTGGTCTAGTCATTTAGGTGTTGCACTTCAATTTTAAATCCGGCAACAAAATAAAAATATATTTTTGCCATTTTTTAACCTTCAAACCAGCCCGGTTAAATCAGAAAGGCCATTTTTAAAGCCGTTATCGCAAAAAGACAACTCTAAACACACGACAAATTTAAATATTTGTCGTGTGTTAATTGTGACCATCGATATTTTTAGCGATTTGAAAATACGGAAAAATATTGAACTGGAGAAAGTTGACACGACTGTTACTTACAAATGAACTTGCACCGCGAGTAACCATAATGAACGGCCCATTCTTATAAAGCGAAACATTCCTAACCGGCACAAAATCAATCAGCGTTAGTCAAAAATCTGAATTTGCTGGTCGCATCATGCCATTCTCGAATGACATCAGTTTTCCCAACAAAGCCATAAAATTCTCAAAAATTCAAAATACGCTGTGATTAAATCGCAAAATCACCAACGCAACGCACAAAAAAAGCTATCACTTAGCATCAGTGAAAAATACACTGAGATAAGTGATAGCTACTATTGTTCAGCACCAAATAGCACTGAACTTAAAATTAGATTAAAACTTTCAATTAGCGTTGATGTTTATTAGCCCCAATGATGATCAAGATTGCCAGAATGCCAAAGAATCCGCCAAGAGCTAATAAGCTATACAATAATATTCTCATGCAAGATTCTCCAAGCTAAGAGTATTAAGACCTCTTAATTTGTAAGTATAGCTGGTTGAACCGGATTGACAACGAACTAGGCTTCACCGTATAAAAAAATTAAACATATATTTCTTCTTTACGACTGTATGATGCCATTTAATTGTAAAAATAGCTCAATTTTATCGAGTATTGGTGGTTCAATCCTATGTGCTATTGCTCAAAATTTAGTGGTCAAAAATATCCCACTTTAATTTAGCAGTTCCGTCATTTAGATGTTGCACTTCGATTTTAAATCCGGCCAATATTATTCTTTCGCATTTTAAGATACTTTGCAGGGTAAAAAATAAAATCAAGTATTCCAAGTTTGCTTGCTATTCTATACAAGAGAATTGATATGAACCATCCAAAAGCAACTCCAATTACAATATGAACAAACAAATTGTTCATTCCTATTTTAAATAATAGAATTCTTACAACTGATGCAACAGGTTCATGAATTAAATATATTGGTAACGATATTGGCCCATATTTTACAAAGTAATTACAAAATCTATTTTTGGGAATTATTTGATATACACCCAAGCCAAGTATGACACTAACAGGGAAAATGCCCCCCAAACACCAGGTTCTGAATAATTAATTCTAGTTTTAAAATTAAAAATAATCCACAATATTAAATACACAATATAGCAAAAAAACATCATTATTGTAACTTTTCTAGATATTTTAATGTTTTTTAGTCATGTATCTAATAGAAGTTCACTAACATACCCAAATACACGCTCTTCTTGGCCTAAATAATTTGATGTATCTAAATTTTCTTGAACTTCAAATAATATTGTAAAAAGCCATTCACTGTAGACATCAAACAGTTCATCACGCATTATGAACATATTGAACATATGTGCACTTCTTGTGCCCATAACAGCATCAAAACTTTGAAGATAGTCGGTAAATAGGAAACTAATAGCGTCCCTTGTTACTTGTAACGCTTCTTCTTTGTGCGCATTTCTATAATGAGAATAGTTAGTTTCAATATATAATGCCTTTTTTAGGTAGAATGACATCTGCTTTGCCTAAATAGTTTTCTAAATCTGAACTTGAAAGGATTTTCTTCCAAGGATTGTTGTTTAATTGAAGATGCGGTCTACCAAAATACCTCCGATAATGCACCAATCCCTTATAACGAGCATCAATGTTTTTCCAAATAAAATATAGCGCCGTTAACTCACAGAAACTTGAATTGATTTCTGAGATATTATCTTGTTCAGAATCATCGCGAACATATCCTTGTATAGTTTTTTTGCCCTTAGCCCCAACTTGAATAGCATGATAATTGATATCATTGATTATTTTATAGGGCATATGTGCTGCAACACCTATATAAATATCCTCTTTTACCACTTCATTCATTCCTCAAATAATTATTTTTGTTCAATTAATTCATCCGTAACAACTTGTAACGCCGCACGAATTACTTGGTGCATGTCATAATAACGATATTGCCCTGACCGTCCACCAAAAATAACTTTTGGTTCTTGTAATGCCAAATCTCGGTATTCTTTATATAAGTGATTATTACGTTCATTATTGACTGGATAATAAGGTTCGTCACCACGATGCCAACTAGCCGGATATTCACGGGTAACGATAGTCTTGTTCTTATCGCCCTTACCGAATTCAAAATGTTTGTGTTCAATAATTCGGGTGTAAGGTGTTTCTGCATCGGTGTAATTTACAACAGCATTGCCTTGATAATTATCCACATTCAGTTCCTCAGTCTCAAAACGTAAACTTCGATAGCTTAATTCACCAAGCTTATAATCAAAGAACTGATCAATCATCCCTGTAAAAATAACCTTGTCATACTGATCAATGTATTCTTGTTTATAATCAAAGAAATCAACACCAGTTTCAACTTCAATCAAGTCGCTAGCTAACATTTTTTCAACAATCTGGGTATAGCCACCAATCGGAATACCTTGGTAAGTATCGTTGAAGTAATTATTATCGTAAGTTAAACGAACTGGTAATCGCCGAATAATAAATGCGGGTAAATCAGTTGTCTTCTGGCCCCATTGCTTTTCGGTATAGCCTTTAACAAGCTTTTGATAAATATCTGTTCCAATCAAGGAAATTGCCTGTTCTTCCAAGTTCTCGGGCTTCTTGTCACCAAGTACCTGCTTCTGTTCATTAATCTTTGCTTGTGCCTCTTCCGGCGTAATAACACCCCAAAGCTTATTAAAGGTATTCATATTGAAAGGCATGTTATAAATTTCGCCTTTATAATTGGCAATTGGGCTATTGGTATAACGATTAAACTCAGCAAACTGATTAACATAATCCCAAATTTCTTTGTTGCTAGTATGGAAAATATGCGCACCATACTGATGAACCTGAATCCCATCAATTTCTTTGGTATAAATATTGCCGGCAATATGATCACGCTTTTCGATTACTTTAACGTGATTACCACGTTTCGCGGCTTCATAAGCAAATGTTGCGCCGAACAGGCCTGAACCAACTACTAGATAATTCATTTAGCTCCTCCAAAAAATCAACAACGAATTGTGAATCAAAGTTATTTATCGTTAAAATGAAACTATTTTTCCAGCTTTTCTTTAATACATACTGTCCCAGTATATCAATTAGCCACAAACTGAACAATAGCGTCAGGTCGTGTGTAAAGTCATAAAGCGGAATTTTTTCACGAATTGCAAGGGTTGGTTTGTTTATTACAAGTTTATAATAATATTATTTTTTTGATTGTGAAGTGACTTTTTTGAGTCAAAATATTTGACTTTTACGAATTTTTTGTTTTTGTCTGACTAGACCAATTTTTTCTAACTTGATTAATTACGCAGATTTTTTGTATTAATGAGTGACTTTTTTTATTAGCGTTTTTTATTTTGATAGATCTTTGTGAGGTTATTTTGAGTTCTTACTTTTATTAGCGTTATAGTAGCTTTAAATTTTGTTACGGGTTAACATTAAATAAACGTGGTTAAATCAGCCATTTATTGAGTGTAACTAATTTTTAATAAGTTCTTTCTATAAATTAATGAACCAATTGGCGTACAATAGTAGTAATGCATTTTTTTACAGGAGGTTAGCAGATGATACGAATACTTATGCGTTCTATTCGGGAATACCGCAAGCTGGCGTTTACTTCCCAGATTCTGGTTGCGGTTGAAGTTGCCATTGAAACTTTCATCCCTTTCTTAATGGGTAATATTATTGATTACGGCATTATGAAGAAAGATATGAGTTACATCACAAAATATGGCATCCTTCTACTGGCAATGACATTATTTTCACTTGCTTGTGGGGCTGGTGCTAGTTGGGCTGCTCCTCATGCCAGTGCTGGCTTTGCGGCGAATTTGCGCCACGATATGTTCTATCATATTCAGGATTTCTCATTTTCGAATATTGATCGTTTTTCTGGTTCTAGTTTAGTAACGCGATTAACAACCGACGTGACGAATGTTCAGACAGCATTCCAAATGCTAACACGAATTGCCGTACGGGCTCCGTTACTACTGATTTTTTCCATTATTATGGCTTTTAAAGTCAATAGTTCTTTGGCAATGATTTTCGTCTTTTTAGTGCCGCTTTTAACAATTGCGTTAGTGTTGGTCATTCATTTCGCGCGGCCGTTATTCCGGCGAGTTTTCCAACGGTATGATGTGTTGAATCAAGTTGTCCGTGAGAATGTTCGTGGGGTTGAAGTTGTTAAGACTTATGTTCGTCACGATGAGGAAATCAATAAATTCAAACAAGCTTCGCAAGGAATCGCCGAAGTCTTTACGAAGGCACAACAGATCATGTCATTGAACGGACCAGCAATGATGTTAGTCCTCAATTCAGCTGTTATTTTACTGTCTTGGTTTGGGGCTAAGTTAATTGTCGGCGGTCAATTGCAAACAGGTCAACTGGTCAGTATGTACGCTTATTCTAATGCGATTTTGTTCAGTTTAAATATTTTGGCAATGGTTTTTACGCAATTATCAATTTCTCAAGCAAGTGGCGATCGAATCGCTGAAGTCTTGCAAGATCAATCAACCATTACTAATCCTAAGCATCCTTTGAAAGAGATGGCTAATGGGGATATTACGTTCAAGCATGTTAATTTTGAATACGGTGATTCTCCTAAGCCAATTCTGCAAGATATTAATTTAACAATTAAATCTGGCCAAGTTATTGGTATTATTGGTGAGACCGGCTCTGGTAAAAGTACTTTGGTTCAGCTGATTCCGCGGTTATACGACATTAGCAAAGGAAAATTATTAATCGGTGGTCACAACGTCCATCATTACGATTTACGCACCTTGCGTGACAATGTCGCTATGGTTTTGCAGAACAGTATTCTTTTCTCCGGCACCATTGCTGATAACTTGCGCTGGGGTGATGAACATGCCACTGATCAACAAGTGATTGCAGCTGCCAAGACAGCCCAAGCTGATGGCTTCATCAACGAATTTGCTGAAGGTTATCAAACTCGTGTTGAGCAAGGCGGGACCAACGTTTCTGGTGGTCAACAACAACGTTTGACCATTGCCCGAGCTTTATTGAAAAAACCCAAAATTCTTATCCTGGACGACTCAACTTCAGCAGTTGATACCCAGACTGAACAGTCGATTCGTGAAGGCTTGCGCCGCGATATGCCGAACACAACGAAAATTATTATTTCGCAGCGGATCGTTTCGATTCAAGATGCCGATCAAATCATCGTGATGGATCATGGTAAGATTCAAGATATTGGTACCCATGATGAATTAGTACTTCGAAATGAGCTCTATCGCGATATTTATCACTATCAACAACAGAAAGCAGGTGAAAACGACTAGTGGCAGAAAAAACGCTTAATGCAACGCCAAAAGTAAAACGTGGTGCAACTTTACGCCGACTTCTGAAATTTGTCGTCGGCACCTACCCAGCACCCTTTGTTACGGCAATGATTGCCATCATTATTTCCGCTGCTTCAACCGTTTACGGATCACTTTTTCTGCAACGTTTAATTGACGACTATATTGTGCCGATGACCAAACAGGCCACACCAAACTTCACCCCATTATTTCGGGCGTTAGCGTTAATGGCAGGTATTTATTTAATTGGGGTGATTGCGACACTAGCCTTTACCCAAATTATGGCAATTCTTGGTCAGCGTCTGCAGAAGAAAATTCGGGACGATATGTTTGTGCATATGCAATATCTACCGGTCATTTATTTCGATCAGAATGATTATGGCGATATTATGAGCCGTTACACAAACGATGTCGATACTTTGATGCAAATGATCTCGCAGAGTATCCCACAATTTGTTAACTCAGTTTTCAACTTGGTTTTCGTTGTTGCTGGGATGATTGTCTTAAGTCCAATGTTGACCCTGGTCACTTTAGTTATTTTCCTATTAAGTATTGGCGTGGTTCGTTTCTTAACTAATAAAAGTGGCTACTATTTTAAGCAACAACAGAAGCAATTAGGTAAATTAAATGGTTTCGTCGAAGAAGTCCTGAATGGTCTTAAAGTCATCAAAGTCTTCTCCCACGAATCTCAGACCAAAGCAAAGTTCGATGTGGAAAATAAAGATTTCCAAACGGATGCTGCTAAGGCCAACGCCTACGCTATTATGTTATTCCCAATCATGGGAAATCTTGGTAATGGCCTTTATGTTTTAATTGCGATTGCGGGCGGAATGATTGCCATTAATGGCTGGTCTGCCTTAACTATTGGTTCAATCGCCGCCTTTCTACAACTAAGTAAGTCTTTTAGCCAGCCAATTGCCCAAATTTCACAGCAATTGAATAGTATCGTGATGGCCCTTGCTGGTGCCGAGCGAATCTTCCAGCTGCAAGACAGCCCTGCAGAAATTGATCAAGGTCAGGTGACTTTGCATCAGGATAACACCGAGAATAGTCAGACCTGGTATTGGCAAGTACCTCATGCTGACGGCCAGATTGAACAAGTGCCGGTAGCTGGTAAAATTGTCTTCGATCATGTTAATTTCGGCTATTTACCAGGACAAACGGTTTTACATGATATTAATGTGACAGTTAACCCTGGCGAGAAAGTTGCGCTAGTTGGTGAAACTGGTGCTGGTAAGACAACTTTTAGCAGTATGATCAACCGCTTCTACGAAATCAATTCTGGTGTGATTACTTATGATGGTATCGATATTCGCCAAATTAAAAAAGATGATCTCCGTCATTCAATGGCAATCGTGCTGCAAGCGACTAATCTCTTTAGCACAAGTATTCGTGAAAATATCCGCTTTGGTCGTTTAAATGCGTCTGATGCTGAAGTCGAAGCTGCTGCTGAACTAGCCCATGCTGATGAATTTATCAGTGAGACCAGCCGTGGCTATAACACCTTGATTGACGGTGACGGTTCCGATCTTTCCCAAGGTCAAAAACAACTTCTTTCAATCGCACGAGCAAGTGTTGCCAATACGCCACTGATGATTCTCGACGAAGCAACGTCAAGCATTGATACGCGTACTGAGCGATTAGTTCAAGCAGGTATGGATAATCTTATGGCCGGTCGAACAACCTTCGTCATTGCCCACCGACTTTCAACTATTGCCAACTCAGATTTAATCCTAGTGCTGGATCATGGTCGAATCATCGAGCATGGTAATCATGATGAATTAATGAAGCAGCGTGGTGAATATTACCAGTTGTATACTGGCAAGAAGGAACTCGAGTAATCACAGCCTGACCGAATTTCTTTAGTTACTGACTTGTTCTGATTGAAGTAAAAATAGTGCCGAGTCTTCCCCAATTTGGGAAGGTGGTTGCTGGGCGATTTAGAGGGCGTGGAACGGCGTGGCCATCGATTTGAGCTTATTGCTAACGCAACAATCTCAAATACGAGGCTTTGACTAACTGCTAAAGCAGCAAGTCAAATTTCACTGCTTCTCGCAAAATCGCTCGTACGCAAAGCAAGCCCCTTCCCTGACGCCAATCGCCCAGCAACCACCAGATGAAACTAACAGAATTGAGCACCACTAAGTAGAAAATCAGATTGCAGTACCAAAAAAAGCCTGTGTGACAATCTTTCGAGATAGAATTGAAAGATATCACACAGGCTATTTTTGTCTTGCTATTCAATTATTATTGCCGAATGAACTAAGTTGCTTAGTCTCACTACAACTGCCTTAACCACTAACAATCATGAAGATTACTAACCTAACTCCAGACGGAATGGAGGGACCGGGTTGTCAGCCAATGGTTTTAATTTGCGCCCGAGCTTGCGAGTAGCAGCCAAATTATTGTTAGTGCTTTAGCACTTACAATAAGCCTCGAATTTGAGATTTTCGCAGAAAAGCTCAAATCGACGGCCGCCGCGTTCCACAACCCGCAGCCCGCAATGCAGTCAGAACTAATCCTGTTTTAAAAACTTCACCAGGTTTTTAACGCTTTTGAACTTGAATCTGCAATTGGCTTCAATCAATGCCGGCAGCGTTCCACGACAAGCAGCCCGCAATGCAGTCAGAACTAATCCTGTTTCAGAATCTCACTAGGTTTTAGCGCCTTTGAAGTTAATCTTAAAACCACCAGTTAAGCCATCTGATCCATCGTTTTATTCAACAATTCATCCACGAAAATATTGCCTTGATTGGTGGCGTGCCCCTTAGCCCAAATTAATTGCAACTGCTCAAATTGCGGCAATAAGCGACTAATTTGCTGCCATAACTCAGGATTAGCGATTGGTTCGCCAGTAGCTTTGCGCCAATTTCGGCGTTGCCAGCCAGCTAACCAATTCTTCTGGATGGCATCCAAAATATAGCGCGAATCACTAGTTAGTTGAATCTTAGCTTTTTGCTGACCCAATGCAATTAATTTCGTCAACGCTGCAGCAAAGGCCGTCAATTCCATCTTATTGTTGGTCGCGCCCTTTTCACCGGCTGTATCACTGAGTTGCTGGCCAGTTGGTAGCACAATCAAATACGCCCACGCTGCAAAATCGTCTTGGCGGACATGACCGCCACGAACATTGCCAGTATTACGAGAACCGCCGTCAGTATAAACTTGGATGGCATCAGCTGAAATTGTAATTTGGGGAGTTGCTTTTTTAACGGGCTGATGATTTATTGGCTGTTTTTTCATGGCACTGATTTGACCGACTCGTTGAAACTGAACAGTCATTTCAGCGAGCCATTTCTGGGCTTCGGCTTCAGTCACAAAGCCATGATAGCGTGCTTTGGGAAAGCCGGCTATTTGTTTCTCAGCAGTGGGCCAATCACGATAAATTCCTGGTTGCCGACCGTGAGCAACCGCATAAAAATTATTTTTTGACATAAAAAGACTCCAATAAAGTTGTAAGTTGTGGTTCCCCTTAATATAATAAAATAAGTGAACTTTAGCAATTAGTTATTAATTAGGATGGATGGTTTTATTCTTGAAACGACAAGCTCGACAAAAATCAGAACACCTTAATTTTATCCAAGGTCTAGTCAGTGGTGCAATTGCTGGTGGCACTTTGCTTTATGCCCGCCGCAATGCCAAACAGCGCATTCAAGACCAGGCGTTTTTGGCGACCCAAAAAATGGGGCCGGCCACACCGGCAACAAAACAGATTCCCACTATTTATGTCCATGGTTTTCGCGGTGGCGATTATACCACCAATAAAATGGTATTAAGTGCCCAAGAAGCGACCCATGCGGAAACCTATTTGAAAGCCATTGTTGATTGGAAAGGGCGCTTGTCATTTGAAGGCACTTGGTCTGCTGGACCAAATCCGCTGATTCAGCTGGTCTTTAGTGACAAGTGGATGCCCACCGCGCAAATCGTTAATTGGCTAGATATTGCCTTGCCGAAATTAAAAGCGCTCTTTGGTTTTAGTGAATACAATGCAGTTGGTCATTCTTTAGGGGCAACTGCCCTAGTCATGGCCGAAATGCGTAATTATGGTCATCCCGAATTTCCCAAACTAAATAAATTAGTTTTAGTGGCTGGCCCATTTGACGGTGTAGTTGCTTTCGGCGACTGGCCTAACGTTAATCGGCTAAATCACCGTGGTCGCCCAATTATTATGAATCCTCGTTACTTGCAAATGCTACTTAACCGAAAAAAATTCCCGAGCAATGTCAGCGTGCTGAACATTTACGGGAATGTTGGTGATGCCAGTAATACTGACAAATATATTAGCGTGATTTCAGCCAAGTCGGTTCGTTATTTACTCGCACCAATTGTTAAAACCTTCAAAGAAGTAGAAATTTGGGGGCAAAATGCTGAACACTCAAAGATGCATGATAACGATAATGTTTTAGCGATGATCAATCATTTTTTGTTTGGTCACCAAGCTTAAATTGCCGATATAACTTTTCGTCCTCTTTAACAATATATTGAGGGCGTTTTTTTGTTTCAAGGAAAATCTTGCCAACATATTTACCGATAATGCCTAGGCTTAACAATTGAATCCCACTTAGCAATAACACTACTGAAACCATTGAGGGCCAGCCGGAAGTTGGATCACCAAAGAGTAATGTCCGAATCACGATCACAACCAACGACACGATTGAGATTAGACAAGCTAAGGCACCAATGACCGAGGCTATATTTAAAGGTGTATCTGAAAAGTTAACGATACCATCAATTGAATAAGAAAATAACTTCCAGAAACTCCAGCTCGTTGTCCCAGCAACCCGTTCAACATTTTCATAAGGTAAATACTTTGTTTTGAAGCCTACCCAAGAAAACAATCCTTTAGAAAAACGATTATATTCCGTTAATTCTAAAATTGCATCAACCATCTGCCGAGTCATCAAGCGAAAGTCGCGGGCACCATCAATAATCTCTGTTTGCCCGATTTTATTGATCAAACGGTAAAACATCCGCGCAAAGAAACTGCGCAGCTTAGGCTCCCCTGCTCGGGTCACACGACGAGTCCCAACGCAATCAATTTCTGGGTCTTGAATTTCTTGATACATCTTAATCAGGAGCTCGGGTGGATCTTGTAAGTCAGCATCCATCACCGTGATGTAATCACCAGTAGCCTTCTGTAAACCAGCATATAAGCCAGCCTCTTTACCGAAGTTTCGTGAGAAAGAAATATAATGAACTGAATCAGGATTAGCAATTGCGAGTTTACGCAAATAGGCTAAAGTCTGATCTCGCGAACCATCGTTAACGAAGATGTACTCGAAGTCTAGAGGTAATTGTGGTTTTAGTTTTTCCATCGCGGTAAAATAATAAGGTAAAGACTCTTGTTCATTGTAACAAGGGACAATAATTGATAGTGTTGCCACAGAAATCAAGCTCCTTTTGATTGTTCATCTTGTAGTATTATGACATATTTTTAGTGTTAATTATAGACTCACTTGCCAATAAGTTCATTCTGGGAGGGATTGACTATGGAACAGTTTGAAAAGTATCATCCACTACTGACTGATCACTATACCTTAGACTGGTTAACTGTCACACCACTCAAAACAGTTAACCAAACTTTACCGCAGCTTTCAGCGAATTATCATTGGACTAGTTTCAGTCAAAGTGCTCACTACTTGAATCAAACCATGCTGGCTGTCATGCGCAATCAGAAGCTAGTTTGGGGGATTACTCGGCGAACGAATCAAGCACTAGTAGGTGTGGCTAGTCTCACTGAATTTCACCAGCAACAAGTTCATTTGCGTATTGCTTTACTATCAACCGATGAAGCCGTTGACGAAATTGCCTATGAAACGTTGACCTACTTAACAGCATTTGTTTTTGCAGAATTGAATTTGAATCAAATCACTTTACAAACACCTTTTCCCAAATCGCATTTACTTCAAGAATTAGGTTATAGCTATCAACATAAAAGCGGTCGTTGGCAGATTCAACGAGCCGTCAGCATTAACCGCTAACTGTGACGACGACTAGGCATGCGACGGCCGCAACCGTCATTTAGTCTTAATAGCTATCTAAATAAAGTTGTTCGTAAAGTAACACCGGGCCATTTAAAAAGTGGACTAGCGACAACTTACTTTTATTCGTGTTAAAATGATGACAACATGTTGCGAGAGGTGATTAATGATGTTCTTCTATTTTGATCCAACTTTTATACTGGTAATTATCGGGATTATTATTACCGGGATTGCTTCAGCCAAAGTTAATGGTACTTTTCGGAAGTATGATCAAATCCAAAGCGAAAATCATTTATCTGGTGCGCAAGCTGCAGCTCAGATTTTGGCGGCTGAAGGGATTACCGATGTCACTATTCGCGAGGTTAGTGGTCATTTGACTGATAATTACAATTCTGGGAATAAAACCTTGAGTTTATCTGAAGCAACTTATCAGTCAACTTCGGTGGCAGCCATCGGGGTCGCCGCCCATGAAGTAGGCCATGCCTTACAACATCATCAGGGCTATCTTCCCTTACGAATTCGTAGTGGGATTTTTCCATTGGTCAATATTGGCTCTACGATTTCTTTTCCATTGATTATCGTCGGAATGTTGCTTAGTTGGAACCAGACCTTGATCAACATTGGTATTTGGTGTTTCGCGTTAGTGTTAATTTTTCAACTGGTCACATTGCCTGTTGAATTTAACGCTTCAGGACGCGCCTTACGGATTCTCAGCCAGGACGGCCTGCTAACGGCCAATGAAGTGCCTATGGTTCGCCAAGTACTGTCTGCAGCAGCCATGACTTATGTTGCTGCTGTATTATCCAGTTTGCTACAACTTTTGCGGCTAGTTATCTTGTTCGGCGGCAATCGCAATCGTGACTAATCACTAGCTTTATGGGGCTCATGAAGCTAACTTCTATTACATCGGGGTTCTTTTAGGTAAAATGAATTTAAGAATAATTACGTTGATCATTATTGGATTATTACTCATTAACACGGTTATCGCGATCATCACCGTCTTTCACCGACCACGTAGCATCGCCGCAACTTTAGCTTGGTTGCTGGTGCTCATCTTGCTTCCTGGGGTCGGTTTTTTGGCGTATGCGTTTCTTGGCCGGGGAATTGCCCGCGAAAATATTTTCACGCTGAATCATCAGGATCATATTGGCTTAGCCCATTTAAAAGCACTTATCTTAGCAGATGCTAGGGCCGCCAAGGATGGGCCGACCAATCCGACGGACACCACTCAAAAAGCAGCTGGTCTAATCGAATATTTCGACCGTGCTGAGGATTCGCCACTCACACATCACAACCAAGTTCAATTATTTACGGATGGCAAAGAAAAGTTTGCCGCACTATTCAAGGATATTGCTGCGGCCAAACGCTTCGTCCATGTGGAGTACTACTCATTTTATAATGATGAAATTGGCAATGAATTTCTAAACTTACTGATTGAGAAAGCCAAGGATGGACTGGAAGTACGTCTCATTTATGATCCTTGGGGTTCACCTGGTGCAAGTCGGCGCTGGTTCAAACCTTTACAGAATGCTGGTGGTGAAGTTGTCCCCTTTATCACTTCCCGAGATTTAATTCGAAAAACGCGACTGAATTATCATTTGCATCGCAAAATTGTGGTCATCGATGGGACAATTGGCTGGAGTGGCGGTTTTAACGTCGGCGACCAATACTTAGGTCGGAGTAAGAAATTCGGATATTGGCGCGATACCCATTTGCGAATTCAGGGAACTAGTGTGCTGGCACTACAAGAGCGCTTTATTATGGACTGGAACGCTTCAATTGAGCATTATTCTCAGCGAATCTGGTTCAAGGAAGAGTATTTTCCCCATCCTAGTGAGCTTCACCAAGGACATACGCCTGTTCAAATTGTTTCTGATGGACCAGATAGTGAGGAGGATATTCTTAAGGGTGGCATGATGAAAATGCTGCTCACCGCTAAGAAATCAGTCTGGATTCAGACACCTTACCTGATTCCTGACGACTCGATGATCAGTGCGCTAACTGTGGCCGCGCGCTCTGGTGTTGATTTGCGAATTATGATTCCTTGCATGCCGGACCATCCTTTTATTTATCGTGCTACCCAATACTATGCCAACCTACTGACTTCCTTTGGCATTAAAATTTATATTTATCAAAATGGCTTCATTCATGCCAAAACAGCAATTTGCGATGATCAATTTGCTTTTGTTGGCTCCATGAACCAGGACTTCCGTAGTTACTCGCTTAATTTCGAATGTAATACCTACTTGTATGATGCGAAAATCACCAGTGATCTAAAACAGATATTCCGTGATGACTTGCAGAAATCGTATCTTTTAACACCAGAAATTATTGCGCGGCAGTCACATTGGTTACGATTCCGTCAGTACTTCTCAAGACTACTTTCACCAATCTTGTAGTGGCTGATTTATTTAAAGCTGTGGTAGATTCCAGGCGAAATAACGGCTGGCTGGATGCGGAACGTAAAATAGTGCCAAGTCTTCCCCAATTTGGAAAGGTGGTTGCTGGGTGATTTTGCGGACGCAATCAGCAGATTCAATCTAAAGTTGGTTTGGGGCAAAATAGCGGACAACTCCGTTGCGGCCGGCGGGTTGTGGAACGGCGTGGCCGTCGATTTGAGCTTTTCTGCGAAAATCTCAAATACGAGGCTTATCCTAAGCGCTAAAGCGCCAAGGATAATTTCACACCTGACAACCCGGCGGCCTCCACTGCGTTTTGAGCTAATTTGGTCCACTTTAGATTTGATTGATCCTAAGTCAGTGCTGACAGGACTAGTTGTCGATCGCCCAGCAACCACCAGATAAAACTAACAGAATTGAGCACCACTGTAAGAAAATCAGATTGCAGTGAACTACAAAGCCTGTGTGACAATCTTTCGAGATAAAATTGGAAGATAGCATACAGGCTATTTTGGTCTAACTATTCAACTATTATTTGTGAGCGAATTGAGTTGATCAATTCTGCTAGAACTGCCTTAACCACTAACCACAGTAAAAGTCACAAACTCAACTCCAGACGGAATGGAGGGATCTTGTCGTCAGCCGCCAAATTATTGTTAGTGCTTTAGCACTTACAATAAGACCTGTATTGATGACAATTTGGTTTTTAATTGGCATCAATCAGTGTCGGCCGCGTTCCACGACAAGCAGCCCGCAATGCAGTCAGCACCAATTCTGTTTTAATAACTTTACCAGGTCTTAGTATCTTGAGCTTGGGTCTGTAATTGGCTTAAATCGATGTCGGCCTCGTTCCACAACCCGCAGCCCGGAATGCAGTCAGAACCAATTCCGTTTCAAAAACTTCACCAGATTTTAGTGTCTTTGAACTTTGGCTTGAAATAAACTCAAGTCATCATGGTTCCCATATATCTTTGAAACAAACAAGCCAACAAAAAAACGCTGGTAGTCACTTCGCCAAAATGACGTTGTACTACTCAGCGAGCTTTTATAAAGCAACTATTCAATCCGATCAATTTCAATTTTAACAGAATCTGGCAACAATTGGGCCAAGGCCTTCATTAAGACCTCTAAATGTTGATTGAAGTTCATTTGGATTTGTTGACGTTCATTAATCACAAACAAAACAATCACCCGACTCTTCCCATTAGGCAACGTGACTGGGACCATTTTCAATGCGGTAATGCTTGAATAGTCAATAACTCGAGAAAATAAACCATTCGTGACTAAGCGTTTGCCACCGATTCCGCCAACGCCATCCATAATATTTAACGTAAAGAAGGCCGCCATTAAAATAATAAACGGCCAATTCATTGTGGGTACACTTAGCGCCCACGATCCAATTAAAATACTAAAAATCACAGGGGTGTACTTATATCGAGCACGAATAACAATTTGCGATTGCCAGTAGATTCCAAATGCCATACTACCTAATAAGGCAGCAATTAGAATGTACATTAACATAGTGCAACACCTCCATTACTGGTACTAATTTTACACTTATCCGCCTAAAATAACACCATCTGAGGTCTGAATTCTCAGTAATTAGTAGAATTGCTAGTCCGGTTATCTGTCTTAAGTCAGCAAACTTTCTAAATCAGGTAGCGCATGTTAGAATAAGCATAGCTAGGTAGTTTTGATTATTTTTTTCTTATTATTTTTTTTAATTATAATCAGCTTAATTATAATTAAAAAAAGTTATGCTTGCTTATTCCCTAATGATTTTTAATTATCAATCACATAAAACGCCGTCAATAAAACAATCTTCTTAAAACAGAGATAATAGATTATACTCAATCTAATTTTATATTAATTATAATTTACTTTTTTTTAGGACTATGTTATACTTTCCTCGAATGAAATCATTCGGGTTTTTTATTTTGGCATTCATTGTAAGTCAATGACAATTCAGTTGTCGTAATTGTCATAGTAATTAATTGGAGGTAAGCAAAATGGCGCATCGGAAGAAATTTATTGCAGTTTTAGCCATTGGTGTCATTGCGTTAGTTTTAAGGTTTGGGTTTAATTTAGGTTTAGCAGCACAAATTATTGTGACTGTTACTGGGGCATTGTTAGCATTATCCATGTTCGTCGAGATGATCAAAACATTACGTTCTGGTAAATATGGCGTGGATCTGCTGGCAATCATGTCAATTGCCGCCACTTTAATTGTTGGCGAGTATTGGGCCAGCTTGATGATTCTAGTCATGCTAACTGGTGGCGACTCTTTGGAAGACTACGCTGCTAACAAGGCCGGTGCTGATCTCAAGAACTTATTAAATAATTCACCACAAATTGCCCATATTAAAATTGATAATAAATTAGTCGACCGCAAAATCGACGAAGTAAAAATAGATGAAACTGCAGTCATCAAACCTGGCGAATCTGTCCCTGTAGATGGGATCGTGATTGCAGGTGAAGGTAACTTTGATGAGTCATCAATGACTGGTGAGTCACGGCCGGTTGCGAAGAAAATTGGTAGTGAGTTGCTTTCCGGGACTGTCAACGGCGATACGGTGATCACCATGCGGGTCACTAGAACGGCAACTGATTCTCAGTACCAGACAATTGTTAAATTAGTCAAAGAATCGGCCGATAAACCAGCACATTTTGTGCGGATGGCTGATCGTTATGCCGTGCCTTTTACAATTATTTCTTTGTTGATTGCTGGAATTGCTTGGATTGCCTCTGGTGACCCTCACCGTTTCGCTGAAGTATTGGTTGTTGCTTCTCCTTGTCCATTAATTTTGGCTGCACCGATTGCGTTGGTCTCAGGTATGGGACGCTCAAGTCGGAATAGCATTATTATTAAGTCCGGTACCTCCATTGAAAAAATGGCCCAAGCAAAAAGTATTTTCTTCGACAAAACTGGGACAATCACTACCGGTCATTTAAATGTTATTAGCGTACATCCTGCAACTAATATTAGTGAAACTGAGCTTATTCAAGCACTGGGTAATTTGGAAATTAACTCCGCACATATTTTTGCACGAGCAATTATCCGCTACGTAAATGACTTACCTGATTTCAAACATGAAACTGTGACTAACTTTAGTGAAACTAACGGTCAAGGTGTGAGTGGTACTTATCATGATGAAATCGTTAAAGCTGGTCGTCGAAATTTTATTGCTGTTGATGATGCTCCCCAGGTTGAGTTAAACGAAGGCGAATCAATTATTTATGTCGCGATTAATCAGAAATTTGCTGGTTATTTAACCCTAGCCGATAAAACACGGACCGAAGCGCCAACGACTATGTCTGCCTTGCAGCATTTAGGTGTCACACACCTAGCCATGATTACTGGTGACAAGCAGGAAACTGCCGAACATATTGCTGAGCAAGTCGGAATTACTGATGTTCATGCAGAGTGCTTACCACAAGATAAAATCAATTTAGTCGTCAATACCCCTGCTGAGCAACGACCAGTCATGATGGTTGGTGACGGTGTCAATGATGCTCCAGCCTTGGCGGCCGCAGACGTCGGGATTGCGATGGGTGCTTCTGGTGCAAGTGCGGCTAGTGAATCTGCCGACGCCGTAATTTTAAAAGACGATTTATCAAAAGTCGAAACTGCGATTAAGATCTCGCGGGAAACAATGAATGTTGCCCGTCAATCTGTTTTAATCGGTATTTTCATCTGTGTGGCTTTAATGTTGATTGCCGCTTTCGGGGTTATTCCTGCATTATTTGGTGCGATGTTGCAGGAAGTTGTGGACACAACTTCAATTCTGTGGTCATTGCGGGCACGGAAGACTCGCGAAACCAAGCGTGTTTTGCAAGCCGAAACTGATTAATAACAGTGCTGCTGTTGATTGAAACCAATTACAGATTCAAGTTCAAAAGCGCTAAAACCTGGTGAAGTTTATGAAACTAAATTGATTCCGACTCCATTACGGGCTGCGGGTTGTGGAACGCGGCCGACACTGATTGATGCCAATTAAAAACCAAATTGTCATCAATACAGGTCTTATTGTAAGTGCTAAAGCACCAACAATAATTTGGCGGCTGGCCATCCCGATCAGTCGCCTGATCAAAGCCTTTTTGAGGGTCCCACGATTCACCAAGCTTTAAGGTTTGATCATGCGCTTTGATTGGCCAGAACGGTAACATTCGCGATTTGGCTAACACCATCATACTCATAAGTCACTGGATAAGTGCCGGGCCTAGTCGTGTCAACAGATCCTTTAACAGTCACCTGATCAAGTGCTAGTGGTTGGCCATTATGATCAACAGCTTGGTCAAAGTTAGCCGCAGCCTGCCAATCTTCACCAACATAAATTGTTGAGTCATGTACTTTTAATGCGGCCAAATCTTTCTGGTTCAAGTAAGGTTGGAATACTTGGAAAGTTGTATCATCAGCACTTTCACCAGCAATACTGGACATATAAAAATAATAGGGATTTTGAACGACCTTGGTTGGTAAATTAGGCAGTTCCGTGAAGCCGGGTGCCA
Source organism: Lapidilactobacillus gannanensis (assembly GCF_003946675.1). Lineage (GTDB taxonomy): Bacteria > Bacillota > Bacilli > Lactobacillales > Lactobacillaceae > Lapidilactobacillus > Lapidilactobacillus gannanensis. Next base: position 42,337 of record NZ_RHOT01000004.1, read on the forward strand.
TTTGCTCGCGAAATTTTGAATAAACAACTTGACCATCAGTTACCGTTCCCTCGGCCCCTTTATAAAAATAGCGGGCAACATCTACCATAATTCGCACGGCGGTACCTGCCCCAGCAGGAATACTTGCCGTTGCAACTTGACCACCAGGAAGTTTGATTTGATCCATTGGCATCTGGTAACGATCCACAGCCGGATCAATATAAGCAACTGGTAAAACTACAAATTGATTATGATATTCTAGTTGATCATAGCGCTTAGGATCTAAGCTTGACAGATCAGCAATCGAATTGTATTGAACATGAATTTCTTTAACGGCTGGTAACGCTGCAATTGGTGTGACATCCGTAATCCGATTACCGGTTAATTCAATCACCTTTAATTTCGTTAAACCGGCTAGTGGTGATAAATCAGTAATATCACCCCGAATAGCATCATTAGCAGCATAATTTAAATCACCACTACGTAATTCCAAATGAGTCAAATTAGTAGCGTATTCTAAGCCCGCTAATGAATAAGAACTTTCACCATCAATGTAAGTATTTCGCAGTTCTTGATAAGCGCCATCAGTTGGAAAACCGTCAAAGTTAGAAATTTTTGTTAAATATTGCAGGTCAGTTTGACTGATCTGACTTACATCAGTCCAGGTCTTACCAGCAGTATCGGCATTTTGATTCAACCAGTAAAGCACAATTTTTTGTAGGGTTTTGTTAGGTAACCAAACATTAATATCTTGATTGGTCGCTTCGGCTAGCGGTAACTTGGTCGTAGCCCCGACCACAGCATCAGTCTTAGCCACTGCTGGTTGCGGGTCATCACTAGGATGGTCGCCCTCATCAATATTGGTTGCAAACATTTCTGGCGTGGCTGCCGCCGTTTCATCGTCATTCATTGTCGCAGTAGCTGCTGTTGTTATTGAATCATTTGCCAACGTTGAATCATTTAATTGCGCAACGCTTTGATCTGTTTGTTCATTGGTTACGGCTGGCCCAGTTGCCTGCGAACTTGAATGTTCTTGTGTAACTGTGGCAGTTGCTGAGTCATTTGCTGCAAATACCGTCGTTGCTTGCGCAAGTGCGGGATTCAGCGCTGAACTTAAAAGTATAGCAGCAACGCTTGTTGTCATCGCAGTGGCGAACTTCCGTTTTTTCATTTTTTATCCCCCAGCTAAAAGCTTGTCATATAATTCGGTTATTCACTTTAGTTAACCTGTCTATTTAGGTTCAATTAAAGTGTAAAAAAATTATAGCAAATATTCTTTCAGTTTTCAGGTATTTTTATTAATTTTTATGAATATTATTTCCCGACCGTCACTTTACCATTATGAATTATTTATCCTGAAATAATTTGGTAATAGCTAGCATTATCTACATAGCGAATAATTTTATAATAAAAATACATTTAAAATCGTGCAGCAACTAATATTCATTCGAATGAATTCTTATCCAAAAATAATGACCGGAAAAATCGTTACTCCCTGTATCCGCTAAATAACGGTCTTTAATCGTCTGTTACAATAATAACCTTACTAAAATGAACTTTTAGTGGTTTTAATTATGGTTCACTCCTAAAAATAAATCAGTTTGATACTGCCTGGCCCCAAATCTTCAGCCGGAAAAATAATCATTGATAATTTTTAGGCAAATTGCCGAAGATGGCACTTTCTGAAATTGCAGCTTATTATTTTAGGATTTTCAAGGATTGTCACGCCAGTTTTGCTGTCCCCAGAAATTTTATTTTCTAATATTAGGACTCAGCTTTGTCAATCTCATTTAGCAGCTGAAACCTGTTTGCAAAAGGCAGTCAGTATTATTTTGCTGAAGGTCTTACGATCACATACCTACTTTTAAGAACAACAACTAAGACGCCATTTTCGGAAAAAGCACCGCCGCTGGTTTAAACTGGAATTTACTGTTGCTTATTTTTATACCGCGGTGCCAGAAGCATTGCTTACAGGTAACTGAAACTATGCTAAAATAGACTGTGTCTTGCTATTTTTATTAGACATTAATCGCGCTTAGAATTTAATTTAAACTAAGCAATTAGCCGTCATATTTCTCACAGAACGATAATTAGGAAGTAGGTATTTTTATGGGATTCTTCGATAGTTTGCGCAAAAAAGAAAAAAATGAACCAATAGAAAAAAAGGCCACTCAAGAAGTTGTTGTGAGCCAAATTCAAACGCCAGCACCAACGGCTGAAACCAAGCAAACTTTGCATGAGCAACGAACAGCAATTGAACAGCAATTAACTGATTTGGCGACTGATTATCGCCATTTAAAAGGTCAATTAAAACTGAAAGTTTTTGCTGAAAAGGCCGAACAGCAACAAGGATTAAAACAGGCGCAACAGGAATTAGCATTATTGGCTGATCGCACCCAACAAACTGCCGCTCATATTCAAGAATTAAAAAACGCTGATGATTCAGCGGCAACGGCGGCAATTACTGATTTACAGCAGCAGCAAACTGCTTTGCAAACCAAGATTGATCAGAGCCAAGCTCATCTCGATAGCCTCCAGCGTGAGCTAGATGACACTACCGAAGCTATTCGGAAAGTTATTTTAGCAATTGATCAGAACGAAAAACAAAGCGACGCCTTATCAACTGACATCAAGGCTGAAACTGATTTACAGAAAATGTATGAATTAATGAACCAACAAAAGCCAGAAGTTGATGACCTCTATCAAAAGAAGACTGTTTTAATCAGTACTCGCGAAGATCTCAATACAAAGATTACAGCCTTGGCTGCTCAGCGTGATCAAGCTGCTAACGAAACGGCTGAGTTGCACCAGCAACAAAGCAAACTAGCTCAGCAGCAACGGCAACAAGAAGCGACTTTACAGCAAGCACAAGAACAGCGGCAACGTGAGTTAACTGAGGCTCAGAACTATGCTGGTCGGCTTGAGCAAGAAACCAACCGTTCAAACCGTCGTGCCGAAAAACTCACCAAGAGTATCAAAGACTTACAAGATCATATCCAGAGTCTCTTTGATAACCAATTTTTATTGCGCCCACTTACTTTGGACACTCAACGGCAATATGTTGTTTATACGCCAGCACTAACATCCGAAAAGATGACCGTTCAATTAGCACTGTTACATTATTTGACTAAGCAATTAACAGTTGCACCTATGATTATTACCACCGATTATCAACAAAATGGTCAACAAGCGCAGCTAGACCAACTGGCTCAAGCTGATTTACCACAAATTGAGATTACGAATCTTTACGCCCAATTACAAAGTAGCGGTGAAGATACTGCTCCCCAAGTTCAGTTGCCACAAAATGATAATTGGGTTCAAAAGGCCGACGTCGCTAACAATCGAACTTCAATTTTTGATAAAGATCAGCACTTATTAATGACGGTTCACTTGCAGCAAGGAAACATTAGTCAAATTGATTACTTTACTAATGGTAAAAAAGTTAAAACTAATCTTTATAATGCCAAAGGCCAATTATCAGCTCATTATACTTTTGACGAGCATGAACGCTTGACCACAATCGATTATTACCGTTTAGACAATACCATTGTTTTAACGAAGACCTTTAATAAACAACAAGCCTTGGAAACAATTCAATTATTTGACGATCATGGCTTAGTCACTCATGTTTTTGCAACTGAAGACGAATTAATTACTTGGTGGTTGCAAGCATTGCTGGAAACTTTGGATCGCGAATATACTTTGATCGGCAGTCTAAATGTTAGCTACTATCCTACTTTAATGACGGCGCTACCGAAGTTAACAGTAATTCCTTTGTTGACTGGTTTGCCCCAACAACAAAAAGAACTGGTCACATTGCTCAAAGAACATCCACAACAAAGTCAATTTTTGGTTGGTGACGAACATGATTGGCAAGTACTTGCAGATAATACTGATCGTGATTTGGAAGTTGATGTTTTGCAAACAGCAGCTTTGGCTTTGCCACGTGATCTAACAACCACTGATTAGGCGTCATTGATTTAAATCTGGTTTTAGGCGGAATAGTACCAAGTCTTCCCCAATTTGGAGAGGTGGTTACTGGGCAATTTTGCGGACGCAAGCAGTGGATTAAATCTAAAGTTGGTTTTGGGCAAAATAGCGGACAACTCCGTTGCAGCCGGCGGGGTGCGGAACGCTGTGGGCATTGATTGAAGCTTATTGCTCCGCAACAATCTTCAATGCAAGCCTTATCCTAAGCGCTAAAGCGCCAAGGATAATTTCACTGCTACTCGCAGGCTCGGGCGCAAATTAAAACCATTGGCTGACAACCCGGCGACCTCCACTGCGTTTTGAATTAATTTGGTTCACTTTAGATTTAATCGATCTTAAGGCAGTGCTGACGGAACTAATTGTTGATTGCCCAGTTAACCACCAGATGAAACTAACAGAATTAAGCACCACTGTAAGCCAACCAGCTTGCAATGAACTACAAAGCCTGTGTGACAATCTTTCGAGATGGAATTGAAAGATATCATACAGGCTATTTTTGTCTTATTATTCAACTATTACTTGTGAGCGAATTGAGTTGATCAATTCTACTAGAACTGTCTTAACCACGTAACAACAGTGGAAGTCACTAACTCAACTCCAGACGGAATGGAGGGATCGGGTTGTCAGCCGCCAAATTATTCTTAGTGGCCGTGCCACTTAGAATAAGACTCGTATTTAAGACTTTGCAAAGCAAAGGCTTAAATCGATGTCGGCCGCGTTCCACAACCAGCAGCCCGCAATGCAGTCAAAACCAATTCTGTTTTAACAGCTTCACAGTTTTAGCTTTTTTGAACTTTGATTGGTAATTGCTACAATCAACCTCAGCCATTATTACAAAGCCAACTGTTGTTGCAAATACTTCAACAACACCTGTGCTTGATTATCCTGTTGATCCTTAGCACCATATAAGAGCACCACATCGCCATTTTGTAATTGTGTTTCAACAGTCTTAACAAATTCCGGCATTGCTGGATTAGCCTTGATTTCTTGTAAGTAGCGAGTTTTAAACTCAGCAAATTTTGTTTCATCATGATTGAACCATTTTCGTAACTCCGTCGTTGGCGCAACCTCTTTGGCCCACTGATCCAATTGTGCTTTCACTTTAGAAATTCCTCGTGGCCACAAACGGTCTACCAAAATCCGATAGCTTCCTGGTTCTGGTGTATTTTGATAAATACGTGCTATTTTTAGCATGATTATTCCTCCAATCAAATACTGAAGTATACTAGACTTGTCTTATTATCTCGGAATGACTAGTTAATGACCTAATCGTCGACTCAGACTGTGGTAATATTTTTATATGACAAGTTCTGTAACTGCCCTAACAATTCCATCATAAAGGTTCGCTAAATAAATGCAAACAATCCAGCATCCTACTATTTTAACGCCATCTTTTTTCGAAAAGTGTTCAACTTTAACAATTACCAGTGAGTTGCTCGGCAAATTATTAATCTATAACTCGCCTCAAGGGCAGGTAGGCGGCTACATCGTCGAAGCTGAAGCTTACTTAGGTCAAAAGGATCCTGGCGCTCACGCCTATCAAGGCCGACGTGTTCCTTCTAATGAGCCACTTTATGGTCAGCCTGGCACCATTTATATTTATGCGATTCGGGGATTCTATGCTTTTGACGTGGTGACGCAAGCAGCTGAGGAACCACAAGGTATTCTCATTCGTGGTTTGGAGCCAGCCATTGGTATCGCACAAATGCAGCAAAATCGGCCCCAACAACCAGACTTCAATCTAACTAGTGGGCCAGGAAAACTGATGCAAGCTCTGAATATTCATGACACTAGTCTGAATCAATTAGACTTCCAAAGCAGCCCTTTAAAAATCATTGCCGACCAAGCGCGAACTCCTGCCAAAATCAATTTCAGTGAACGAATTGGCGTTCGCACAAATAACGATTGGTCAGATCATTACCGTGCTTATGTTGCTGGTAACCCCTATGTTTCAAAAATGCGTAAGCGTGACTATGATCGGCAGCATTTTGGCTGGAAAAATTAATCTTTTATCTCGAAAAATTGTTACACCGGCCTAGTTATTAACGACGCTTTGTTTTCTAATAATTGGAAAAGAATTAGCACATGTCAATTAGATAAAAAACAGCTAAAATGTAGAAAAATATTCTGATAATAAGTAAATATTAATTGTAGGCAATCTAAAATCGTGGTATATTAACTTTTGGGGAAAGCGTACGAGTTACATTACATTATGGTAAAAACTCCACGTAGCTAATGATGAAATTATTGGAGGGAATCTTTGACGGATTCCCTCTATTTATTTGCTTAAAATGTTTAAACAAATCATCATTGCCCCAATCCAGTTAAGGAAATGATCAACTAGAATCACCACCGTAAACAGCAACTAATGGGGAGATTAGCGTTTCGGTTTAATTTCATGTATTGTGCTTCAAAATTATTGCTTACTGAGGGGTAAGTCGCCTAAATCTTTTGGGAGAAGATTTAGTAGCCAATAATAGCCAATTAACGCTTTTAGCGTATAAAAGGGAGCACAATACATTGAAAACTAGCAAAAAGTTCCAAACAATTTCTTTATTGATCGCAAGTGTCGGATTATTAACAGCCTTGGCCATCAAGCCACAGGTTACTAAAATTGATGCCCAAGCAGATCCAGATAGCACCGTTTTATTATCAGCTAAGCAACAAGTTGCTTATCAGAAAACAACCACAAACAAATTAGTTAACAGCAAAGACAGTGCGCTACAGCATCAAGTAGAAATGAAGCGGGCGGCAGCTCAGGCAGCTGCTGCAGCTGCGAAACAGGCAACTGAAGATGCTGCTAATCGCAAGGCACAAGAAGAAGCCGCTGCCACTACTAACAGTCAAGCTGCCAGCACAACAACTGACAGTACTGCTAGCAATGAAGCGACGACTTCCGAGCCCACTACAGCCACTGCCACCGTTAACCAGAATCAAACAACAGCAACAGTTGCAACGACTGCACAACAAGCTACTGCCGCACAACCAACTAATGGTTTAAATATTGCTGGTCAACATTTTGCCATCGGCGGTTCTTTCACTGCTACTTCTGGTAATGAAACAGTGCCAACTGATACAGTCTATCGTTGGTCTGTTATTCCATCAGTTATCTTAGTTGACGCTGGCTATGGTGCTGCCCACAATGCTGTTGTAAGTTTAGGCACTGGTAGCAGTGTCACTATCGACGGCGCACAATTATCAGTTTCTGGTATTTACCAAGAAAACTGGTCAAGTTTGAATAGCAACATTGGTAGCACTATGAGCTTAATGAAACAACATCGGGCTGTTATCCAAACTTGCATGTCTGCCAGTGACAATCCTTTGATTCGGTTAACTTTCTTGGATTAAGGCGTTTTTCATTCAGACCAGACGACCTAATTGGGGTCACGCTATTCCTAAGCTAATATCTATTATTTATTGTCCGTATTTAAACCATGACAATCAAATTTAATGGCCTCATTTAGGCATCAAAAGAAATTGAATCGTTAAGACCAATAGTCTGTTTGACAATCTCTAGTTTTATCTAGAATAATTGTCAAACAGACTTTTAATTTAATATCGGCCGTTTTTTAAATGCTCTGCTAATTTAATCGTCTCATTAGACAACTAGGGCCAGATAATTGGTGCTAATAGCCAAAATATTTCGATTTTTGGCAATCATATCCGGGTTTCCGGGGTTCATAAGAGTTTAACCGTCAGCTTCAAAGGCATCGTTAAAGCTGAGCGTGCTTGCTGGTCCTAACAACTTTTATCCCGCTATTTTCTGCTTGTTTTGTCAGAAGAACAACTTGACAGATTGACGAGAAAAACGTTATCGCCTGTGTTAAGATGTAAGGGGAAAAAGATTTTTATGATGGAGGTTTTTTCATGTCCGAACAAAACATTGAACGCGCATGTACAACAATTTTAGTTGGTAAAAATGCCAGCATTGACGGTTCAGTAATGATTGCCCGCAATGATGACACTTTTCATGCTGTAGCACCACATCGTTTCTATATGCACCCAGCCGTTCACGGTGAGAAGGGTCGTATTTTGAAGTCATATCTCAATGGCTTCCAAATGGAATTACCTGAAAATGGTTATCGTTACCCAGCCGTTCCTAACGTCGACTATAAGACTTTAGGCTATTACGACGAAAGTGGGATCAACGAAAAGAACGTGGCCATGAGCTGTACCGAAAGTACTTATGGTAACGAACGGACGTTAGCTTTTGACCCACTAGTTAAAGATGGTCTTGACGAAGACTGCATGCAAACTGCTGTCTTACCATATATTGACTCTGCAAAAGACGGGGTTAAATATTTAGGTTCATTAATCAAACGCTTTGGTTCACCTGCTGGTAACTCAGTTTTATTTGGTGACAAAGATGACGTTTGGTACATGGAAATCGTTACTGGTCATCATTGGGTTGCGCAACGGATTCCTGACGATGCTTATGTGATTGCAGCTAACCAAGTTGCCATCCAACAAGTTGACTTCAGTGACACTGACAACTTTATGTGGTCTGAGGGTATTCAAGAATTCGTCGAAGAACATCATCTAAATGTTGACCAAACAGGCTGGAATTTCCGCCACATTTTTGGTTCTTCAAACGAAAAAGACCGTCACTATAACACACCACGTGTTTGGTATGGCCAACATATCTTGAATCCAGAAATTGAACAAGATCCTGAAAGCAGTGAATTACCATTCATCTGCCGGACTAGCCATAAGATCTCACCTGATGATATTGAATATATCTTAGGTTCACACTACAACGAAACTAAATTTGATCCATTAAGCAAGGGCAATGAGGATACTAAATATCGTTATCGTCCAATCGGCTTAAATCGGACCCAAAACTCTCACATTTTGCAATTACGGAATGATGTTCCTGAAGAATTTTCTGCTGTTATGTGGTTAGCAATTGGTTATCCAACATTTACACCGTACATTCCATTCTTCACCAATGCCACTGATACTGACCCATCATTCAACAACACATCATTAACTTATAACTTTGACGATGCTCATTGGTTGTATCGGTCATTGTCAGTTTTAGTTGAATCTAACTACAAGCATTTTGTCCAAGATGATTTAGATTACTTGAAAGAATGCCGTCAAGAATTACGGGCTCAAGTTGCCAAAATCGATGCTGAAGCCAAGAACTACTCTGGCGAAGCTTTAACTGACTTCTTAACTAAGCAAAATTATGAAACCGTTAAATTAATGCGTGAAAAGGCAACTGACTTTATGGGTCGCTTGTATACTAAGGGCATTACTTTATCGCAATTGACATTCAATATGGATCGTAATCTATAATTATCAACTCTCCTGTTGAACAAGAAGTCTCGTCCTAGCATGGAATCAAAAATCATTCAGTCATATATTTAGGTTATTTCATTGGGGAGCGCTAACAGCAAACCAAGAATCAAACCTAACGAAGAGTCTGGGACATAAGTCTATTCTCCAAAAAATAATACAAACTTTCGTTGCTGAAATTTGTTCTCAAAAGGCAACCGGTTCCGCTTAACGTAAAAATGCCGCGCAATTCTAACGAATTGTTCGGCATTTTTCGTTAATGCTCACCGACTGACCACCTTTTGTCACACTCGCTTTTTTAAAGCTTAATTTCAGATTTTGACAAAGTTTGCAGTTAAAAATAAAATTTTTACCTCATTTTCTGAAAAGTTTCACTTTAAATAGAATTTATAGTAAAATGAGTAATTGATACAGTTTTCTATTCCAAATTCCAACGAAATGAAGTGTAAAATATTGACAACGCCAAAATTTACGCCGCTTCTTTTAGGTAGTGACATTAATGTTTATGGTATGGCCCGGTCTTTTTACGAGCAATATGGTGAAAAGGTAAAAGCGGTTGCCGGCGTTCAATTTGCGCCGACACGTTATAGCAAGATTATTGACATTGATTTGCGTCCCGGCTTCAATGAAGATCCAGTTTTCATTACTGAAATGCGCAAACTTGCTAAAGTTTATCAGAATCACTCTGAACCAGTTATTTTGGTTTCATGTAGTGATGGTTACACTGAGTTGATTGCTAAGCACAAAGAAGAACTCAGTAAAACTTTCGTCTGTCCTTATGTTGATTATGATTTACTCAAACAGTTAAATAACAAAGAGCGCTTTTATGAAATTGCTGCAGAACATCATCTGCCTCATCCTGAAACTAAAATTATTACCAAGGACGATTACACTGCTGGCAATTTGGTTCAGCCGTTTAACTATCCGGTCGCTTTAAAACCAGCCAATAGTGTGGAATGGTTGGATATTCATTTTGAAGGACGTAAGAAAGCTTTCACGATTCACTCAGAAACAGAATTTCGCGATATTGTTGGTAAAATCTATGACAACGGCTACACTTCTCATTTGATTTTACAAGACTTTATTCCCGGCGACGATTCCAATATGCGGGTGCTAAACGCCTACGTTGACCAACATCACCACGTTAAAATGATGTGTCTTGGTCATCCCTTATTGGAAGATCCGACACCTCAAGCAATTGGTAATTACGTTGCAATCATGCCGGACTATGACCAGACCATGTACGAAACCGTGCAGAAATTCTTAGAGGAAATCAACTACACTGGCTTTGCTAATTTCGATTTAAAGTATGATAGCCGCGACCACCAATTCAAATTTTTTGAAATTAATTTACGTCAAGGCCGGAGCAGTTTCTATGTCACATTAAATGGTTACAATTTGGCTCAATATTATGTCCGTGATTACGTACTTGATGATTTGGACCAAGCAGCAACAGTCTACGGTAATAAGAATAAAGCCCAGCATAAGCTTTGGCTCGGTGTTGCCGTCAAGACTTTCAAGAAATATGCAGTTGACAACGACGCCAAAAAAGCGGCTTTGGAATTAATCCGGCAGGAACGTTGGGGCAACACTTTATACTTCCACCAAGATCTTAATTTAAAGCGGCGGCTATTGTTAGGATATATGGATCATAACTATGTTAAGCGCTTTGCCAAGTATTATCAGATCAATAAAGGGCGCGATTTTCACTAATTGCAACTAAAGCCTGGTGAAGATGTTAAAACAAAATTAGTTCTGACGCCATTCCGGGCTGCGGGTTGTGGAACGCGGCGGCCGTCGATTTGAGTCAACTACAGACCCAAGTTCAAAAGCACTAAAACCTGGTGAAGTTTTTAAAACGGAATTGGTTCTGACTGCATTCCGTGCTGCGGGTTGTGGAACGGTGCCGACATCGATTTGAGCTTATTGCTACGCAACAATCTCGAATACGAGTCTTATTCTAAGCGATAAATCGCTAAGAATAATTTGGCGCCTGACAACCCGGTCCCTCCATTCCGTCTGGAGTTAGGTTAGTGCTTTTCACTGTTATTTGTGGTTAAGGCAGTTCTAGTAGAATTGATCAACTCAATTCACTCACCAGTAATAGTTGAATAGTTAGACAAAATAGCCTGTGTGATACCTTTCGATTTTATCTCGAAAGATTGTCACACAGGCTTTGTTGTCTACTGCAATCTGATTTTCTACTCAGTGGTGCTCAATTCTGTTAGTTTCATCTGGTGGTTGCTGGGCGATTGGCGTCAGGGAAGGGGTTTTCTTTGCGTACGAGCGATTTTGCGAGAAGCAGTGAAATTATTCTTAACGGTTTACCGTTTAGAATAAGGATTGTATTTAAGATTTTTCGTAGAAAAAGCTTAAATCAATGCCCACGCCGTTCCACGCCCTAAAATCGCCCAGCAATCACCTTTTCAAATTGGGGAAGACTTGGCACCAGTTTAAGCAGCGTTCCGCACCCCGCTGGCTGCAACGGTGGTGTCATCTATTCCGCCTAAAACGTTTTTTATCATTTAGGATCTGGCCTAAAACATTTTAAAAAATCATTGAAAAATAACTGTCTAGTCAGCGCTTAAAAAGTGAATTGTAGTATACTTAAGCCGGAGGTGAGTGAGATGGAAGATTTAGAGCATTACCAGGTTTCAACGATGCATTATTCGCGAATTATGATTGCCGTTGATGACGATGATTTTGTTTCGTCACGGCGGGCTTTTGATTATGCTTGTACTGTAGCTAAGATCTACAATATCCCTCTTGGCGTAGCGATGGTTTTAGAGACGGGCGACTTAAATATTTTTCAGTCGTTATCTCCGGACGTTTTGAGCAAACGCCGTCAAGAAATCTCACGGGACTTAAATAGTTATTGTGATAAGGCCCGTGATTTTGGGGTAATGGAAGTTCAACCGTTCCTTAGCGAAGGTACCCCTGGTCATGAAATCGTTGAAAAAGTTGTGCCATCATTTAAACCTGATTTGTTAGTGATCGGTTCAGAAACAAAGCCTGGTCATCGTAAAACAATTGGGACGCAAGCTGCTTATATTACACGCTACGCACCATGTTCGGTCATTGTCGTTCGTTCTGATGCCAAGCGCCAAGAAATGTTGCAGGACTTGAGTAAATAACCGCAGTAGCGTAATGCCTGTTACTGCTTCAGCAAAAACATGCTAATAATAATTAATTTAATTGTCATCGAGTCTGGGACATAAGTCTATTTCCCAAAAAATAATACGAACTTTCGTTGCTGAGACGTGTTCTCAAAAGGCAACCGGTTCCGCTTAACGCGAAAATGCTGAGCAATTCTAACGAATTGTTCGGCATTTTTCGTTAATGCGCACCGGCTGACTGCCTTTTGTCACACGCTCTTTTTTTAAGCAATTTTGACCACTCTAGTTTTCATTGACTGATCAAAAAAGTATCCTTTTGCCCCCTTCACCATTACCAGTCGAAACCGTCCAGCACTTGTCTATGCATATTAATATCATTTAGATACTTATCTATTCATAACTAGACTAGTTTGTGTATAAGATAATACATAATAATTGACCCTAAAAGGGCACTATTTTACGATTGGTCTGTGATGAGAGTGCTTACATCAAGACTCTCGCAACTATTTTTAGGGGGGTGAAATAAATGAAATGGTTCAAAAAATATCATCTAGAATTATTGTTAGTTTTGCCAATGACTTTTTATATTCTTGGTTTCACGCTCTTACCACTAATTAGAACCATCATTCTCGGTTTTCAGAATCGCTACACCGGGAAATTCTCACTATCAACTTATCAAGCCCTATTTGCGCGACCAGATTTTTTAAAGTCGATTTCAAATACTTTTGTGATTGCATTGCTTAGCTTAAGTATTCAAATCGTCATTGCTTTTATCATTGCCCTTGTATTGAAGCAACGATTCCACGGGCGTTCAATCATTAGGGCGATTGTTTTAATGCCGATGGGGATTCCCACAATCGTTTCAGGAATCATTGCGCTTTATGTTTTCGGAACTTCTGGATATTTTAACGAGTTACTCTTCAAATTGCATTTAATTACGAAGCCCATTAATTGGCTGACCGGTAATTTCAAAGGCCTACTAATTATTGCACTGGCTGACATGTGGAAAGTCCTACCTACCCTAGTGCTATTGTTATTAGCTGGTCTAGATAGCATTAGCCAGGATATCTATGAAGCGGCTGAGCTGGATGGTGCTAATTCTTGGCAATCATTTCGCTTCATCACCTTACCATTATTAAAACCAACCATTACCATGGCAGTACTATTACGCGCAGTTGATGTCTTCCGAATTTTTGAATTGCCACAAGTATTAGTTGGAAAATCTGTCCCCTTTGTCTCGACTTTTGCTTATGAAGAATATGATATTGGCGATCTTAACGGCTCTGGTGCCGCCTCAACAATTCTTTTATTAATGATTCTAGTTTTCGCCATTCTCTGGTTGAAGTTTGTTGATCGTGGCGGCAGCTTTGGTAATGACTCATAATGCCAGTCAAATTAAGGAAGTGAGCAAATGACTAAAAAAGCTTGGCGTAAATTCGGCTTTATTCTACTCGTGACAGCAATTAGCTCGTTAATGGTTGTGCCAGTTTATTTACTTTTTAAAATTTCAATCAGCCGACCAGATGAAGTGCTGACCCAACATCCGACATTTTTTGTTCATCATTTCGATTTTTCTCATTGGCATGATGTCTTAGTTTCCGGTAATCTCTGGGCACCTTTACGCAAAAGTTTGATTGTGGCAACCGGAACGATGATTTTTGCAACTATCATTGTGGCGCCAGCATCTTACGCCATCTCGAGATTAGACCGTAAAGTAAAGCTGGCTTATATTGGTTCGTTATTTTTTACGAAAATGTTTCCCACGGTTGGGATTGCCCTGCCAATCGCTGTGACCTTTACTAAATTAAATTTGGTTGATTCTGATGTCGGCTTGATTTTAGCCCACTTAATCAACGAACTGCCCTTCATGGCCTGGATTTTACTCTCAACTTTTAGTGCCATTCCTAAGGCCTTGGAGGAAGCAGCCATGGTTGACGGTGCGACAAGAATGCAAACTTTAAGAAAAATTGTTTTCCCTGTTGCTACTCAAGGAATTGCTGTGGCGGCACTTTATGTCTGGTTAAATTCCTGGAACAAGTTCACTTTTGCCCTTTATCTATCTTTAACCACGCAAACCCTGCCATTGGAAGTTTATTACTATGTCCAGCGTGGTAGCTTTTTTGAAACGGCAGCTTACTCAACTATTTTAGCCATCCCGGTTATTTTTATTACTTTTATTTTGCAACGCTATTTAAAATCCGAGTATTTAAGCGGTACTGTCAAATAACGCATAGGAGGCGTATTTAAAATGAAAAAAACAGCAAAATTTGCCTTTTTGGCAACAACATTAGGAACTAGTTTACTCTTGTTAACAGGCTGCAGTACTAGCCAAAAATCCAGTACCAGTAGTCAGACTAAAACACTCAATGTCACAATGGGCCTAAGCGAAGACGAATGGAAAGTCATGCGCCAAGATATTTTGCCTGACTTCGAAAAACAATCCGGAATCAAAGTAAACGCAATTCAAATGGAATCCACCGATGTACAAAAAAAGCTTGAAGCCTCAGCCGGCGCTAACAAAAATCAGATCGACGTTATTGCTCAAGATTTAAACACGACTGCTAAATTAGTTAACGAAGGATTGATGCGCGACTTAACCGCTGATCGCAAGATTATTCCGGCAGCCACCTATGCCAAACAAAAGTCAATCGGCGTCTTTGGTGGCAAAACTTATTTTCTACCATATCGCCCCAACGTTGAGATCAACTACTATAACCAAACTAAATTCAAAGAATACAATTTACAACCACCCAAAAACTGGGATGAGTTATTGAATGTTGCCAAAACATTCCAGGACAAAGAACAGCTGGGCCGCGTTGGTCTTAAATTTGACAGCAGTGGCGCTGCAATTGAAATAGTCGAATTTATTCGTAGTGCTGGTGGTGACCCACTAATTTTAAACGATAAAGGCTCGATCACCGCTTTCACTTATTTACAAAAACTCTGGCCATATTTATCACCAGACAGTCAAAAAGGGACTTTCTCAACCACCAACACTTTTTTAGCCAAGGATGAAGTTTACTATATGCCAAATTGGCCTTTCGCAACTAATATTATTGTTGGTGATGGTGGCCGTAAAGATATCCTAGCTGACGCCGGATTCGCTGGTCCTAAAGGTGAAGTTAAAACCTTAGGTGGCGAAGTACTGGGCATTACTAAAAGCACGACCAAAACCAAAGAAGCTTTAACTTTCATAAAATATATGGAATCAAAAGCTGTTCAGAAGAAATTACTTGAAAAAAATGGTTGGCCATCTTTCCGTGAAGACGTCACCGGTGCAATTACTGGCTGGCAAAAACCATATTATCAAGCGACTGATCAAGCACTAAAGGTTGCGGAGCCATTGCCAAATGTACTCTATTGGGCTGACGAGACGGCTATTTTAAATGATGTTCTTCAAGAAATCTGTGTACAGCGGAAAGAGATTAAGCCAACTTTAGATAAGTATGCGCAACAATTGAAAGCCTTACAAAATGAGGCCAAGTAATAACTCGGCGGCTGTCGATTGAAGCCAATTACAAATCTAAGTTCAAAAGCGTTAAAAACCTGGTGAAGTTTTTGAAACGGAATTGGTTCTGACTGCATTGTGGGCTGCTTGTCGTGGAACGTGGCCGGCTGATTGAAACCAATTACAAATCAAAGTTCAAAAGCGCTAAAACCTGTGAAGTTTTTGAAACGGAATTGGTTTTGACTGCATTTCGGGCTGCTTGTCGTGGAACGCTGCGGCCGTCGATTGAAGCCAATTAAAAACCAATTGTCTTCAATTCGAGGCTTATTGTAAGTGCTAAAGCACTAACAATAATTTCGCGGCTGACGACAAGATCCCTCCATTCCGTCTGGAGTTGAGTTAGTACTTTTCACTGTTGTTAGTGGCTAAGGCAGTGTTAGTAGGATTGGTCAACTTAATTCACTCAGCAGTAATAATTGAATAGTAAGGCAAAAATAGCCTGTATGACATCTTTCAATTCCATCTCGAAAGATTGTCACACAGGCTTTGTAGTTCACTGCAATCTGGTTTTCTTACAGTGGTGCTCAATTCTGTTAGTTTTATCTGGTGGTTGCTGGGCGATTGGCGTCAGGGAAGGGGCTTGCTTTGCGTACGAGCGATTTTGCGAGAAGCAGTGAAATTTGACTTGCTGCTTTAGCAGTTAGTCAAAGCCTCGTATTTGAGATTGTTGCGTTAGCAATAAGCTCAAATCGATGGCCACGCCGTTCCACGCCCTAAAAATCGCCCAGCAACCACCTCTTCAAATTGGGGAAGACTTGACACCAGTTTAAGAACCATTCCGCACTCCGCCGGCCGCGGAGTTGTCCGCTACTTTGCCCAAAACCAACTCTAGATTTAAATCATGCGTCTACTAAAGCCAACTTAATCATTAGGAAAATGCTGATCCAAAAATTCTTCAAGCCGATAGCGCTGTGCTGTTGGTAAGGCGCCGTGCTCGATGAAACCCTTTAATTCTAATTGATCTAATCCCACTGCGGTAGCGAGTTGACTTAAATTCAAGTTTTCTTTTGTAAGTACACGATTAACTTTCTCTCGTTGTTGTTGCAAACGAACTCGTTGTGCCAGGCTAATAATAAAAATTAAAATTAACATGGCAATAATTGAAAACCACTTATTGGCTTGCCAAAAACGAGCCAACCAGAAATAGGCGGCAAAGAAAAGAGCAGCAATCAGCACCAGAATTGTATAATCACGTCGTTGTTTTTTCGGCATTCATTAAACCTCCGAATATTAATATGCCTATCATAGCATAAAAGGCAACCTGATAACCGATCAATTAGTCGGCACTCACGTCATTACACGACTGTAGTGTACTTCATCACCACAATCTGAGCCACTGTTCATCAGCAGTCGCTTACCAAATCAGCAGTTTCAGGGTATACTAGTAGTAGGTTATAATTATATTTGGAGGTTTCGGCATGACAGACACAACTAGTTCTGAACAAATCGTCAGTGATGAAGTTGGACGGGCATTTTTAGCATTTTATCTAGATATTTTCAAGAGTAATGAAATGGACTTATTAACAATTTTTGACGTGAAAAATCAGATTCCTGAGGTCAATCATTTCTTAACTTTAGCACCTCATACTAAGAAGGAAGATGTCTTGCAAGAATTGCTGGAAAATCGTCATCCTGAATTAACTGATATTTTAAAAAACATTATGGCTAAGTACCCCGATGTTGCCACAATGAAAACACCAGCAGCTTGGCATAACTGGTATACTGAAACTTTAGATCAAGTTGCTCAAAGAACTTCCCGCGATTAATTTCTCGTTCTTTTGGACAAGAAAAATCAGCCTTGAGGTCAATTGAAGAAAGTGACCTTTCTTAAGATAATATGTAGTAAACATGGAGGCTTGCAGATGGATAATTTAGTAAAGAATATTAAACGTAATATGTGGCTACGTGGCTTAGTTTTCATTCTCTTTGGTCTATTAGTCGCAATCAAACCAGATTTAATGATTAATTTAGTCATTAAATTATCAGCTGGTTTCTTACTGGTAATGGGGATCATCAATTTTGTTAGTGGGTTACGCGAACGTAACAGTGGCGAATCAATGAACGGTAACATGATTGTTGGTATTATTGAAGCAGTCGCCGCCATTTTCGTTTGGATTTTTGCCCGCGCACTTCTGAATATGATTCCTTTCGTCCTCGGAATCATCCTATTAGTTCATGGTATTAATTTCTTGATTCAAGTTCACGGTCATCGTAAGTACGTTAATGTTAGTACTTTACCAAGTTACATTTACGGTGTCCTAATTCTAATCGCTGCCGTTGTAATGATTTTTAATCCTTTCTCAAGCTTCACCATCCTCTTCCGCGTCTTTGGTTGGTTGCTAGTTGTTATGGGGATTATCGAAATCTTCGGCACTCGTATTTTTGGAAAATAAGTGGCCTGTTTCAACACAGACTTGCGCTGATCAGTTAAACAATCTTTACTACAACGAGCCTGTGACATCAATCTTCATACAAAAATAAAACGAACTTTAGTTGCTAAAACGTGTTCTCAAAAGGCAACCGATTCCGCTTAACGCAAAAATGCCGCGCAATTCTAACGAATTGTTCGGCATTTTTCGTTAATCCGCACTGGCTAACCACCTTGGTCGCACGCTATTTTTTTAGTTTTTCCAAAAAATATTCGGCGGCCAAAATTGTAACCTCGTTATTCAGCTGGCTGCTAAAACCGTTCTCAGTTTGAAAGCAAGCATTAAACTAGTCGTGATTTGTTTCAGGAGTAAAAACTACTTTTTCTAATTCATTGGCAACTAACTTAAGTTGATTGTAATCACCAGCGTAATTACTCATCAGAATAATCCCCGACTGCCCATCCTTACTAACATGAATTGTCGAACCAAAGTAGACGCCAGCGCCATTAGCTAGCTTAGATTGAGGGCGATTATAAAAACCACCGCCATAATTTCCGGCAAAAAGAATGTTGGCGTCAGCTTTACTAATTAAAGTACCATCCAGCATACTACGAACTGTGACATAGAAATCACCAACACTCATAAAGATTTGACCAGTGCCAAGCTCGTAATGTTGTTGATTCAAGTCGAGCGTCAAACTCTTTTGATAGGGTGCCTCACGGGGACCATTATACGACGTTGCTGCTAAATCATGATCGGTTAATTCATAACTGAAAGCTGTTTGGGCTAGTTTTAAACGGCGGACAATTCGCTGCATAACTAAATCATGGTAGCTTTTACCGGTCACCTTTTCTAAAATACCTGCTAAAAGTACATAATTAACAGCCTGGTAATTCGATTTATTGTAGAAATTAGCATTAAACTGTAACCGTTTAATGTCCTGTGTAATGGTCATCTCATCGTTAACAAATGGACCCGTACCCATACTGCCCATGGTTAGTCCTGAAGTCATATTTAGCATTTGACGAATAGTAATTGAGTGGCTATACGAAACATCAGGGTAATACTTGGCTAAGGTATCTGTCAGTTTTATTTTGCCAGCAACAACTTGTTGCATGATCAAAGTTCCCGTAATCGCCTTTTGCATGGAATTAATGTTAAAAGTTGTATCTAAGCCATTGCGGCGATTCGTTGTCAGGTTGGCAAAACCGTTGGCCGAAACAGCCACTATCTGGCCATGCTTGACGATAATACCGGTGCCAATGAACCCAATATTACGCAAACTAGTCACCAATTTAGTTTGCAATTCGGAGTTAGTTGGTCCCATTAAGTGACTACTTAACTGATGCTGATTTGGCGCAATTTTAGGTGCTGGTGTTTGTTTAGGGCTAGCTTTGACACTTGCTCTGATTGACTGTTTAGGAAGATTATCACGCTTAATTGCATACCGTCGCCCTGCAGTCCAACTTACAATCACTAATAATAGCGGCAGAAAAATCGCGATTGGAATCAATAGTTTGCCAGTTTGCTTTTTCGGTCGTTTCATTCATCAAGCCACCCTTATTTATTGCTTGCTGTAAAAACAAATTCTTCTAGCTGGCCAACAACAGCCTTCATATCATTATAGTTTGTCATATAATTCGACAATGTAATAATCGCGGCTTGACCATCATTACTAACATGAACAGTCGAACCAAAATTCACGCCGGCACCATTGGCAATTTTAATGCCATTAGTCTGATTATAAAGACCACCACCATAGGCACTCGACTTGCATTCGCTACTGTGATTAAAGTGCCATTTAGCGCACTTCTTATAAACAGATAGAAGTCCGCTGCCGACATATATAATTGTCCAGTTCCTAGCTCAAAATGTTGCTGATTTGGATCCAGTGCCACAACTTGTCGGTAAGGATTACTGAGTGGTCCCCCATAACCTAACGGCACTGTCATCGTACCGAGATCATAGCCAAAAGTGGTGTCAGTTAGATTCAGCGGCTCGGCAATGCCTTTTTCAAATAATTCCTGATAACTTTGCCCAGTCACTTGCTCCAGAATCCCCGCCATCAAAACATAATTAATCGGTTGATAAGTCATTTTATTATACCACTGCGGCTGAAATTGAAGCCGCGCAATATCATCAGCAATCGTCGCCTGATCACTAACATATGTGCCACTACCCATGGAAGCCATGGTCAGCCCTGAAGTCATCGTCAGCATTTGGGCAATCGTAATGTTTTGACTATTGGCAATTTGTGGATAGTAATCGGCCAATTTATCAGTTAATTGCAAGCGACCTTGCTGGATTTGTTGCATCATTAAAACACCGGTAACACATTTTTGCATTGAATTAATATTATATGGCGTATTCAAAGTATTCTTCTGGCCAGTACTCGCATTGGCATCACCATTAGCCCATGTGGCTCCGATTTGACCCTTTTCAGCAATAATCCCCGTCCCAATAAACCCAATATTCTGTAACTTAGCGCTTAGTTGTGCTTGAAGTTGTTGATTCGTTGTGCCAATTAATTTAAGCTCAACCTTTGACGCTTGGGGCTTAGCTTTTAACTTATTTGTTGGTAACACGCGATGATTATTGATTGGCTGTTTAGTAGCATTACGCTGGCCAGTTGACCAATTAGCCGCGATAAAAATAATTGCAAAAAAAATGATCACCACAATTAGCAATTTTCTTGATTGTTTACTTTGCTGCTTCATCCTTACCACCTCTAATTTGATAAACCAGGGGGAAAATGTTAAACCAAGTCCTTATTCAAGAACTGATGCAGCCATTTCTAAACAAACGGCATAAAATCCAGTAACAGATTTTATGCCATTAACTAACTGTATTTGTCCCGCTTAATCTCAACGACAACTTATTTCAGCGACTGTTGCCAAGCCTTGGTGAAGTAGTAATTATTGATTTTGTACGTTGGTGTTGTTTGGTGTTTAGTCAAGAATGGTTTAACTGACTCATCCATTCGTAACCAGCCGCGCCACCCCAAATGAATCGTATCTTCCATGTAGTAACTTTGATCGCCATCCTCAGATAAATCAATAATGCGATTAAAGCCTTGGCTGGTTAACTGCTGCTTAATTTTAGCAGTTGTTTGTCGCCACATTGGTAAAGATAGACCAGTATAATTAATCCATTTCTGATTAATTGGCGGTAAAACAAATTGAACATCGACATGTTCAGCAGCAAGTTGTTGTAGAACTAATTGGAAGTCAGCATATTCTGGTGACTTCCGATAGTCGATCCAGCCCTGACTGTTCTTCAAATTCTTAACTGCTTTACCACGCAAGCGCTGATTATAAAAACTATTTTTGATGCCAAACTCATTGTTTGAAGTCTCCTGCTGACCAAGCTTTGTTGCCAGCGTATATAACTGTTGCTGATTATCAGTTGCTGGTAACTTCTTGCCAGCATTAATAATTCGTTGCAAGTTATTATCAAGATGGAAACTGGAGAAAAAGACATCTTCATTACGCAGCACTTGTTGACGCCGCTTCAACCAGAATCGTTCGAAGCCACTAAGCTTTTCACCAGCAGCAATTTTTTCTAAAGCTGTGTTAATAGTGGTACTGGCTTGGCCTGATGGCATTTGCAAGAGACGTCGCGCTGCATAGCGATTAGCCAGCGTATCGTTAGCCGATAAAATCCAATCAATCGCTTGTAAAGGCGAATAGTAATAGCCAAAAGCATCTGGTCGTTGTCCACCCTTAGTAAACCACTGTGGTGAAATAATGAAGACAACTTTTTTATTACGGATTTCTGATTTCATTTCTTGCAACATGAAGAAATGATTCAATGACTGACTACCCGGGCCACCTAAAAGTAATGTCTGGTAATTACGGTCATATTTGCGTGCTAAAACTGATGGGTGCAACGGATCAATTCGTGACAGTTCAGAAGAACCGATAAATGGGACGTAATTTTCTTTGATGGCAGTATCTTTTATTTTTTCACCGCGATAAACATTCGTTGACATCGAAACCGCTGCTTTTTCGACGGCATGTTTACTTGGTGTCAGTCCTTGCCAAGGGATTAAGAAAATCGCGAGGGCGGCAACAATTGCAATGAGGACTGGTCCAAAAATCTGCCAGAGCTTCTTGCCATTTTTCATTTTAAGCTCGCAACTTTCGCAACAATTTTATTAGGAGTATCCCAATCATTCCGGTCAAATTCTGAAACTGGCACATCAATGTCTAATTGATCTTGCAAATCAAGCAACAATTGCACAGTTGCCATAGAATCCAACAACCCAGTCGCAAAGATATTCTCATCCATCTTGCCACTTAAATCTTCACCAGTTAAATCATTCAAAATTGAAAGTACTTTTTGTTCATCAGTCATAATTAATACCAACCCTTCTATTTTTATGAGAGTGTGAGGAGCGACGCACCTTTGGCGTAGGATAATTTCGATAATTTGATTGGGCGGTGTTAACCGACCGAGCAAATTATCAAATTAGCCATAGCCATTTGTCGCCTCGAACACGTTTATACCAAGTTGTGAGGAGTGCCGGTTTTTTGGCGTAGTACAATTTTAAATATTTGCATGAGCTGGTGCAACCAGATCGTGTGAATATTTAAATTGTACCTAGCCATTTACCAGCCCGAACACGTTTTAATCAAGTTGTGAGGAGTTGCGGGAGTCGGCGTAGGATAACTTCAAATATTTTGATGAGCGGTGCTAACCGATCATTGAAATATTTAAGTTAGCCATAGCCGACTGCAACCCCGAACACATTTACCGGAACCAAAGCTTATTTAAAAAGCCTGAGAAAATCAAGAAACTAAAGCAAATCACATTAAAGGTAATGAAGATGCTGAGATATTCGGTAAATTTATTGCTAGGAATTTTATCCTGATGTTTCTTCTTGAAACGAAGCCAAATATCATTAATGATAATCGCAGCGGCATGGAATAGCCCGTAAACAATATAATACCAAGTTAGCCCGTGCCAGAAACCCATCACCAAGAAGTTAACCAGATAAGCTAGTTGCGAAATCCGCACCCGGTTTTTGATCCAACGTTTCTTCATGATCCAGAAGGTAAAGCGCATGAAGATGAAATCACGGAACCAGAAGGATAACGTCATATGCCAACGATTCCAGAAATCTTTAATATTGTGGGCTTGGAATGGCCGATTAAAGTTCTGCGGTGTGCGAATGCCCATGAAATAACTGATCCCAATGGCAAACACACTATAACCAGCAAAATCGAAGAACAAATACATACTGTAAACATACATATAACCTAGTAGCGGCCAGGAAAGTCCGAGCCCACTAAAAGCGGAGCGTTGTTGCATTGCTAAATGAGCAACTTGTGGCAACAATAGCGTGCCGAAAATGTAACCTAGAATATATTTATATAAAAAGCCTTGGAACAAGTAGTGAACTGCCTTGCTTAAATCATTGATATAAGCATCGCGGTCCGGCAAATTCTCATAATCATCTTTAAAACGACGATAACGATCGATCGGACCTGATGAGATTGTTGGGAAGAACAACAGAAAATGCAGATACATCTTCCAGTCTAAATTCTTAATGGTGCCGTCGCGCATTTCCATGATGACCTGAACAGTTTTAAAAGTTAGATAACTGATTCCCAGAAACCCAATTTTTAGGCCATGACTGAATGCCGGCGTGGCTTTGACAATTGCCAAAGGGATAATCGCTAGAACAACTGCAATAACGAAAGCACTGGTTTTATTAGCTTTGCCAGTCTTATGACGATAATTGGCATACACCATTGTTAGCACAAGCTGATAAATGATGTACCCAATCAACGTCACCCCTTGCTCCCAATGATCCCCACCAAAAGTGAGCACCAAGAAGACTAAACTGAAGATTGTTTCATATATTTTCAGGCGTTTACCATTGTACAACCCAATAATAATCGGCAATAATCCTAGTAACAGGAAGATAAAATAGCTAGGACTACTATAAGGTTGTAAGTTAATCACCAGCGTTAACCTCCTGAATAAGTGACTTAATATCAACTTTGCCATTAGCTGATAATGGCAACTCAGTTCGGAAAACAAACCGTTGTGGCATCATGTAAGGCATAATGTGTAAGGCCAAATCACCCTTGATTTGTTCAGTCAAGGCAGTCTCATCAACACTGGATTTTTGCCGTGGCACAACTAATGCAATCAATTGTGTTACTTTATGGCCAGCGTTATAGCGTGGAACAATCGCGCCTTGATCAACTAGCTCTTGTTGCTTCAAGAAGAAATTCAATTCTTCTAATTCAATCCGATAACCATTGAATTTAATTTGAAAATCTTTGCGACCACGATAGAACAGCAAGCCAGCATCATTGAAGTAACCTAAGTCGCCACTGGCATAGCTTGGCCACGCCCCGCTTTGCTGGAAGACTTCATGAGTTTTTTCTGGCAAATTGAGATAGCCTTTTGAAACACTAGGACCACTGATAATGATCTCGCCTTGTTTTTGATCGGCTGTAGCGCCGTCAACATCAGTTGTGTCGATCCAAATATCAGTATCAGATTTAACATAACCAATCGGTAAACGATCGTAGCGTGCTAAAATCTCCGGTGTGATTTCCACGCCTGTCACTGCAACAGTCGTTTCTGTAGGACCATAGGTATTGTAGATATGTGCCTTAGCAAACCGCTTCTTCAAATTAGCGGCGGTCTTATGACTTAATTCTTCACCACAGAATAAGAATGTCACCAGATTAGGATAATTCTCACAGTTAAAATCAGGTGATAATAAACAAATTTCAACTAAAGAAGGCGTTGAAATCCAAATATTCAAATCCATCTTTGGTAGGGTCGTAAACAAGGCCTTGAAGTTCTCTGTGACATCTTTAGGCAAGACTTTCAGCGTGCCACCAGTAACAAGTGTTGGATACAAGCCCATCACTGATAAGTCGAAAGAATATGGCGCCTGAGCCAAAACATTAGCACCTTTAGGGAAATAGAAATCTGCCAATTGCCAGTTAACAAAGCTTAATAGATTACGATGGCTGATTTGCACACCTTTAGGTTTACCCGTCGTCCCCGAAGTGAAAATAATATAGAAATTATCATCAGGGCCTACGTAGTTCGTCGTCGCAACTGGCTGTTTAATTTGATAAATTGTCTGTAATTGATTTTTGTCCAGAACATCGATATTTTCTAGTGCCACTGGCAAATCATCAACAGCAATAACCAATGGTGGCTGGGCAACATCTTGAATCATTAATAAACGATCCTCGGATGAGTGATCATCAACTGGAATGTAGGCATGGCCCGACTTAACCAATGCTAAGAAGGCAACGACCATGTCTAAAGTTTGACCACCATAAACCATGACTGGCGCTTTATCTGGTAAATCCATTTTCAACAAATGAGCAGCCAAAGTATCAGCTTTTTTCCGTAACTCACTATAAGTTGCTTGTTCACCTAAATAATCATAAGCAAAATTATTCGGATATTTCTGACTAATGTGATCAAATGCAGTAATAATATTTTTTATCATGCCAACACCCCCCTAAAACTCGTTATAAATAAAGTGACCACCGTTTACGCCACTATATTCATATAAATAAATCAGAATAAAGATAATTGCAAAATAGAATAGCGTTTTTAAAATGAAGCGGCCAATTTGACTCTTCTTTTCGCGTTTTTCTTGTTTACCGTCTGTCATTGAATTACCCCCTTCAAGTAATTGCTCAATCCAACCATCCCCCCAGATGGCAAATTGATTTTATCATGCTGCTTTAGAAGTCATCCACTTGTCTATACATGTGTATCATTTCTCAAGCTTTTGTTGACTTTATATTACAAAATTACAATTTGATGTCAAGCATTTTGCCCCCCGTGGAACCAAGCATTTTTTAAGTAAACGACGCCCACATCATTCCTGGGCCAATTGTAATTGTGTTAATGCCTTAGCCGGTACTTGCCAACGATCGACTGACTGCCAGGAGATAATTTTCCCACGCTGCCAGTGAATTTTTAAATAAGAGTTACGCTGAAGTGGCTTGTCCTTATGACTAGACAGCTTTAAGAACTTCTGCTTGCCAGCCGCATCGTAACCAACCTGATGATAAATATAAGGTGTGCTAGTCGAATTCCTTGCCGCTTGAATTCGTTGCTGTTGTCCCGAGGTTGTAATCTGAGTGTAAAACACCCGATCACTTTCTGAAAACTGCCGTGTAAAAAACCAGCCAGCAAGGACTACTGCTAACGCCAAAATGATTCCTGATATTAGTCGCTTCATCGTAAGCTCCCTTCTTAATTTAACGATTTCATTATAGGTCTGTCTTAATTTAGTGACCATTTATCCAACGAACATCTATCTTACAAAAATGTAAGTTTCTGAAAATTGGTGGCCTGGTTTGAAACAAAACCGGATTTTAAATGAAGGATTACAAACTGAATTGAGTCTGACTCCATTCCGGGCTTACGGTTGCGGAACGCTGCCGGCATCGATTGATGCCAATTACAAACCAAATTGTCATCAATACGAGCCTTTGTCTAATCGCTAAAGCGACAAGACAAATTTGGCGGCTGGCAACCACGCCCTCCATTACGTCTGGAGTTGAATTGGTACATTTTATGCTTGCCAGAGCTTAAGTCAGTGAAAGCGGAAATTCATCAACTAATTTTGTCAGCACTAGAAATTGCATTGCAAAACAAAAAGTCTGCGTGATAATCTCCGATTTAAACAGTGTGGGAGATTGCCACGCAGGCTAATTGATTGGAATGGTTTACAATTTCGAATTTGAGCTGATTAATTTTATTAATTCAGTTAAAAATATGGGCGTTCCGATGTGCTAAACAGATTTTAACTGTTTGGAAACTGAATTAATAATAGCCTGTTCGACAATTCTAAAGAGAATGTCAAACAGACTATTTATTTCAACCATTTAAGTTGTGTCACCAATCATAGTAATGTTGATTAGTCCCACAATCACTGACTTAACTCCTAACAACAATGAAGTGAGCTGCATTAGGTCCAGACGGAATGGAGGGCGTGGTTGTCAGCCAATTGTTTTGTATTTGCGTAGGAGCTTGCGAGAAGCAGCCAAATTCTACTTAGCGATTTATCGCTTAGTAGAAGGCTTGTATTTGAGATTGTTGCGTCAGCAAGAAGCTCAAATCAATGCCGGCCGCGTTCCACAACCAGCAAGCCCGCAATGGCGTCAAAACCAGTTTTGTTTTCACGAACGCATTAAGGTTTTGAGTTAAGGAACTACTTTTACCAGATGTTAACCCGGTCTGCTGGTGCCAGCCACATGCCATCTTTGCCGGTTACATTGAAGGCTTCATAGAATTCATCCATGTTTTGTGCTTGGACGTTAGCGCGTAGTGGACCGGGGGCGTGGACATCAATTGACAAGAGTAATTGATTGAACGCCTTGGTTGCCTTCAAGCGCCAAACCATGGCCCAGTTAATAAAGAAGGCTTGTAAATCAAGGTCAGCTTCTTCTTTAGCTGCAGACAATGCACAGCTTAAGCCACCACCATCGGCCACGTTTTCACTGATAACTAACTTACCGTTTACTTTAGCGCCAGCGTAAGGAATACCATCAAATTCTTTGATCATGGCTTGAGTCCGCTTTTCAAAAGCAGAATAGTCTTCCTTAGTCCACCAATTGGTCATGTTACCTTTTTCATCGAACTTGGCACCATTGTTGTCAAAAGCATGAGAAATTTCGTGCGCAATCACTGCGCCAATCCCACCATAGTTTTGAGAACTTGATTGTTCCAAGCTATAGAAAGGTGCTTGTAAAATAGCGGCTGGGAAAGTAATATCATTGAAACTTGGATCATAACAAGCATTGACTAAATTTCCAGGCATGGCCCAACGACTACGGTCAACTGGTTTTTTAACTTTAGCAAAGTTGTTTAACCGCAATACTTTGTCTAACGCCAATAAATTATTGAGTAAATCGCCACCTTCAGTAGCTGGCGTCACCTTTAATTGTTGGTAAACAGGTTGCAGTTTGTCAGGATAACCGACTTTAATTTCAATCATGTTTAACTTAAGAATTGCTTTGTCTTTGGTTGCTTGTGATAACCAATTATTTTTAGCCAAACGATTCTTATACACATTGATCATCGTTTTAACCATTTTAGCAACATCCTGACGAGCAGCATCACCAAAGTAGTGCTCACCATAATATTGGCCCACTACATCATCAAAATAACCGTTGGCTAACCGGTAAGCATGCTTTTCTTGTGTTGGCGCTTCTTTTTGACCGCCAATAGCGCGACCGTATGTCCCACCTAATTGCCGTAGCTCTTCCGTTAAGAACCCAGTTGTGCCTAAGAGTTCATTAACCAGCAACCAGCTTTGATAGAATGGGAAATTAGCAGCTGTGACTAATTGGCTTAAGTTTTCGAAGTAATGCGGCTGCGTTACCACAACTTTTTCAGGAGTTTCACCTAAAACAGCTGGAATTGCAGTTGCAAAATCAACTTCTGGCGCTAATTTCAAAAAGTCTGCAAAGGTATAAGGATTATATTGCTTCGTATAGTCGGCCAATTCCTCAGAATTTTTAACTAATGGCACGATCAACGCATCAAACTGTTTCGCTTGGTCAACTAGTTTGGTTGCTTCGGCTGCTGAATAAGCAAATTTCTGTAGAACAGCCTCAGCCATTTGTGTCCAGACAGCGAGTAATTGTTTGCCGTTCTCATTGTCAGCGGCATAGTAAGTTTTATCAGGTAAAATCAAACCTGGCACATCAATATAAAGTAAATTAACTGCGGTATTTTTCATGTCAGGTTGAACATCTAACGTGAACGGCTTGACAATCCCATTTAAAATCAGCTGGCTAAGTTGCTGATTAAAATCAGCCCAGCTCTTAATTGACTTGACTTGCGCCAATATAGTTGCTGCCGGCTTAACACCATCAGCATCCCGCTTTTGAAAATCCAAAGCCAATTCATTTAATTTAACAGCCTCACTTAAAAGTGGGTTCTTAATCGTTTCTGGATGCGCCCGAAAGCCAGCAAAATCAGCAAGCATTTGTTTTTCAACGCCTTCATCAAGGTCAGAAAAACCACCTGTCCGCGGACGATCAGCCGGAATTTCGGCTGTTTTCGCCCATTCACCATTTACAGATAAATATAAATTATCTTGAACTCGTGCACTTTCAGCAGCGGTCGTATCACCGGCACCGCCACGAACGGCACGCAATTTTGTTGCTGTCATCATTTACGCTGACTTCCCTTCATTCAAACTAAAACTTGTCATTAGCATAATTTTAGCACTTACCTTTAAATTAAACAAATATGAGAAGAAAATAATAATGATGATTTATTTTTTAACGTTCCACAGTAAATCTGTGATGAGCCAGCCGATAATCGTGATCACAGGCGGCTGCAACCTCAGATTCATGCGTCACAATAATCACACATTTACCTTGTTCATGGGCAATTTTTTGAAACAAACGAACAACCTCGCTGGTATTTTTCTCATCAAGATTTCCCGTAGGTTCATCAGCCACCACCACTTCAGCATCGCAACACATTGTGCGAGCAATGGCGACTCGTTGCTGCTGCCCACCAGAAAGCTTTTGAACATTTTTCGTCATTTGCTCATCAGTAATTCCGAGCTGACGCAACACTCCCTGGGCATATTTTCGATCACCTTGGTGAGTTGACCGAGTAATTGACATTGCCGTCAATAAATTTTCCAAGGGCGACATGTACGTTAACAGATTATACGACTGAAAAACAATCGCGACATGCCGCTACCGATAAGCTGTCAAACCGATCTTAGCAATTGATTGACCAGCCAATTCAATTGTTCCTGCTTTGGGCTTATCCAGTCCAGCAATCAACAACAAAAACGTCGTCTTGCCAGTCCCACTCTGACCAACAATCGCATAAGACTCACCAGCAGCAAAACTTAAATTCACATTTTCAAAAAGACTATTGACCTGCTGATCATACCAATATCCCAATTCATTAACAGTTAACATATAAAACCTCCGATTAAGTAGAGTGTGAGGGGCAACGCACTTTTGGCGTAGCCTAACTTCGATTATTTGCTTGAGCTGGTGCAACCAGATCGAGTAAATAATCAAGTTAGGCATAGCCATTTGTTGCCCCGAACACGTTTATACCAAGTTGTGAGGGCTGGTGGGCTTTTGGCGTAGTACAATTTCAAATATTTGCATGAGCGGTGCAACCGATCGTGTGAATATTTAAATTGTACCTAGCCATTTACCACACCGAACACGTTTAGAAAAGCAACCGAACAAATAATTTCAAAAAAATAACTAATATTGTCAGCTAGCTAGGAAGCAACTGCCTTCATAGACTTACCAACAACATTTCTAGCTTATCCTTCAAAAAGGATTGAATTATGGCGGCAATGTGGAAATTTGCGGATAAAAATGAGAATTAATTATGAAGGGACACAAAAAGCCAGCCACCATGACTCAACATCATCGTGACTGGCTTACAAAATATTTTTAAAAATTAGGTTTTAAAATGGTAAGGCGCTAGCTGACCAGCCATTGCTATAAACACTAAAGCCCGCCAACAAAACAGAGAACAGTAGGAAGATAATAAGAATCCAAATCATATGTCGCTTTTTATTCATTAGAAAAACTGCCACGAATTCACGAATAATCGCATTCGGCAAGAAGTACATCCGCGTAGCAGCACCAACGCCGTTCGCCGGTAAACCAGCCATACGAGCGTAAATACCAGCTCGAAAAGTATGATAATTATTACTAAAGAATCTCACATTAGGTTTGCTAACACTATGATCTGCATCAATAATGGCTTTGGAGAACTTCATATTTTCTAGAGTATTCCGTGATTTATCTTCTAGAACAACAAGTTCGGGATCCCAGCCATGAGCAATTGCATAGTCTGCCATTGCTTGAGCTTCAGATAATTTCTCATCTGGCCCCTGACCACCAGAAAAAATAATTTTCGGTGCTGGTCGACCCTTAGCTATTTGCTTATTAGCAAAACGAATTGCCCGATCGATCCGTGCACCTAATAGTCGGGAAACTTGGTTACCATCAATCAAGCCAGCACCTAAAACAATTAAGTAATTTGCCCGATATCTTTTGGGCACAAATTGATACAAAATTAAGTTGACTAAGAAGTTGAAAGAGCAGAGACCCAGATAAGCCCCAATCATTGGCAACCCTGATAGTAACGCGTTGACCCAATCCGGCAAAAATTTACTGTGGCTGGCCATAAACAAGTTAACTACCCAAAGTCCAATCAAAAACAGACCTAATAATAACGTCAGCATGTTGGCTAAGGTATGACTTTCACGTCGCCAAACAATCCAGGCATTCCACAATAGTAGGGCCCAAGCAAACAGTGAGACCGCCGCTAAAGCCAGCATTAATAATACAAAAATTGTTCCCATGATTACAATAAAGGGAATATTTGCCGTACTAAAAATCATGACTGCTAATTCAGCCAAAAAGGCTACGAAAAAGACAGTAAATAAAATACCATTAATTAAACGCCGTGGCTCTTTTAACCAAAAATATAGAAATAGTGCGAATAATAAAATAGTTGCCAGGCCCCCATAAATCGCCACTTGCTGCAAAACGATTTGTGATGACCGTGAGACTAACTCTGAACTGTTCATTTAAGTGACTCCCCCATTAATTACGAAAACTTGTCTGACTAGCCTTCCAATCCATTAGTTTTATTCGCACCCAAAAACTATAGATTCCCAAGGTTAGGATCGACAGTAACAACCATTTGAGCCACTGACCAAATAATCCAATCGCACTACCAGTAAATTGCAACCGATGACCTTCAATCACTGTATGATTAATTTTCCAACCATAAATCATCGTCAAAGCCCAGGGATAACAAATCCCTAAAGTGGCAATCGTGACTAAACTACCCAAGATAGTCCAACCAATCAATTGTACTAAACCACCATCAAAAAAAGACGTTCGCCCATGATATGTTTCCACCAAAATGCCATTCCTCCAAAAACTTGTCTGTACATGCTAATTTTATCATAGCCCACTGCCAATACCACCATCGGAAGACTGATAACTCTCGAAAATATCTATTTGATTACCGGTACATAAAGTAAATAACTGGCTTTTTCCCGAGCTGTGCAGCTGCTCGCCATTTATTTTAGATTCTTTCTCACCAGCTACCCGCGCAAAACCATCTTTTCATTAGCCACTAACTTTATGCCCGCATGCAGTTAGCCCCTACCGTTATAGCAATTTTTTTAAATTCTCAGATAATTGACTATTTTTCATGATAGTACTTTTTAACCGTACTATACGGCTAACTTAGGCCGCCGATATTCGTCAACGACGCCTTTATTATTGTAAGTCCGCGGTCGGGTCGCAAACCATTCCTGCTCCGTTACTCGACAATCCGCAAACTGCCACAAGAAAACCCCGGTAATGCGCTCATCATGTAAATAAGTTTCGAGATTAGCAGCAATAATTTCGACCTGACGCTCCTCGCTCCATTTACTTTTAGCAAAATAGTCATGGTCACCATAAATACCACCCGCCCCAAATTCACTAATAATTAAAGGTTTGTTGTCACCACCAGCGTGCTGAATCCAAGCATATTCTTGATCTAATTGTGCTGCAACCGGATGGTCATCATACCAGCCAGAATACATATTTACCGAAACAATATCATCTAAATCCAAACATAAATCTGTAAAGTGTTGTCGCGTTGCTGCAGTCACTGGCCGCGATTGATCTAACTGCCGAATCTGTTTAAATTGCTTTTGATACTTTTTTCGACCAATCGCAGTTTGACTAGCACACTCATTCAAGAGCCCCCAAATAATAATACTAGGATGATTATAATGAGCTGGAATAAACTCTTGAATGCAGGCCGCTGATTGACGATTAAAATTCGGATTTTCCATTTGTGCCAAACTTAAGCCACGGGCATGGTTCTCCTCCCAAACTAAAAATCCTCGTTGATCGCATAAATCCAAGAACAACTCATCATTGGGATAATGGCAGGTTCGTACGGCGTTAGCCCCTAAATCCTCAAGCAAATCGAGATCACGGTTCATTAAGGCAAGTGGTAGTGAGCAACCAACACCTGGATAATCTTCATGACGATTAAATCCCTTTAAAAAAATAGGCCGTCCATTTAATAAAAGCTGGGTTTGTTTCATTGTAACTTCACGAAAGCCGACGCGTTCAATTAAATCATCAAGCTTTTGCGCCGACTGAATCAGTTCTGCCTGCAGGAAATACAGTTGTGGTGTCTGCGGCGACCAAGCCGTTACTTCAGGAAAATCGGCCGACCAAGTAAACTTCTGCTGACTATTAGCCGCTAACGTCACTGTCTGCTGATATCGCTGATCAGCTAATGTCCAAGCCAATGTCAGCGATTTAGTCTGCGCCGCTAAATTAACGATGGTCGCCGTTAATTCGGCTTGCCATTGCTGGTCGGCCTGTAAATGAGATGTAAACGTTAATGCCTGCAAATAAGTATCAGATAAGTACTCAAGCACCACACCACGCGTCAAGCCACCATATGTGTAGTAATCGTTAGGTACATGCAGCGCCGACTGCTCACTAAAGCGATTATCAACCACAATTTTCAGCTGATGTTGGCCGGCTTTCACTTGCGGCACAATCAAGTCAAACGGGGTATAAGCACCATAATGACGCCCAATGAATTGATTATCAAAATAAACCTCTGCAGTGTGACTAACCCCTTTAAAAACTAAACGTAAATTAGTCAATTCACTGATTACGACCGTTCGCGAATAGATTCCTTGCCCGCGATAAGTGCTTAACGCAGGAACTTGTTTCCAACAGCCAGGAACAGTGATCTGATATTTTTCAGGTTTATCTTTCACTTTAAAATCCCAAATACCTGACAAATCCTGTGTTCTACGAATTTGATGTTGTTGAAATAATCGAATCACGATTTTACTACCTCTCTTTATGGTTAATGCCTTTCAGATATTCGAAGCTAAGAATTCGCTTACAAGCGTTATCACTTTAACTATAAAGCTTCCCGCAAGCGCTGTCACTAGCCACTAGACAAATCAGTTAATTAACAACTGGTTTTAGATAGAACGCCAAGGTGCCAAGTCTTCCCCAATTTGAGAAGGTGGTTGCTGGGCGATTTTTGGAACGCCATCAGTGAGTTAAATCTAAAATTAGTTTTAGGCGGAATAGATGACAACTCCGTTGCGGCCGGCGGGTTGTGGAACGGTGCCGGGATTGATTTGAACTTATTGCTTTGCAACAATCTCAAATACAACCCTTATCCTAAGCGCTAAAGCGCCAAGGATAATTTGGCTGCTACTCGCAAGCTCGGGCGCAAATTAAAACCATTGGCTGACAACCCGGCGGCTTCCACTGCGTTTTGAGCTAGTTTGGTCCACTTTAGATTTAATCGATCTTAAGGCAGTGCTGACAGGACTAGTTGTCGATCGCCCAGCAACCACTAGATAGAACTAACGGAATTGAGCACCACTATAAGCAAACTAGCTTGCAGCAAACAACAAAGCCTGTGTGACAATCTTTCAAGATAAAATCGAAAGACATCACACAGGCTATTTTTGTTTTACTATTCAACTATTATTGCCGAATGAATCAACTTGATCAATCCTACTATAACTGCCGTAACCACTAACAACAGTGAAGATCACTAACTCAACTCCAGACGGAATGGAGGGACCGGGTTGTCAGCCGCGAAATTATTGTTAGTGCTTTAGCACTTACAATAAACCTCGAATTTGAGATTTTCGCAGAAAAGCTCAAATCGATGGCCGCCGCGTTCCACAACCCGCAGCCCGCAATGCAGTCAGAACCAATTCTGTTTTAAAAACTTCACTAGATTTTTAACGCTTTTGAACTCGAATCTGTAATTGGCTTCAATCAATGCCGGCCGCGTTCCACGACAAGCAGCCCGCAATGCAGTCAAAACTAATTCTGTTTCAAAAGCTTCACTAGGTTTTAACTTTTTTGGACTTAGTTTTGTAATGGGCTTTAATCGCCCACTCAAAACTAGCGCGCATATTTTTCAATCAATTGTCACAAAACAGTCGTTGCACCAGCACCTGCCAGTTGATCATAGTGCTTCTGAAAACGTGGATCTGCTTGATACATCGCAGCCAGGCCCCGGTGAGCCGCTGCTGAATAAGTCATACTTCGTCCCCAGGCTAACTGCAGCCATTGTTGGTGATCCGTGAAAGCTTGCTGAGCAGCAGTTGATTCAAGATCACCTGAAGCCAAAACACTTTGTAATTGCTGCGTTAAGTCAGCCTCCAAGTCTTGCAACTTGGCTACCTCGGCCTGACTTAATCCTAGCCAATGTTTTTTAGCAGCCTCTAGTTGGCTGGCGCTATACTTTTCTGCTAATTCTGAACCATAAAGTTGGTCATTTTCGGCGACTTGCTGTTGCTTAAAAGCCGCGAATTTTGCTTAATCTGACATGGTTATTTTCCCCTTTCGTGCTTGTTGTGTCTGTTGCAACAAAACCAGCAACTGATCTAAGTGGGCTTGTTGCTGTAAGGAATCATCAATATCAAAATCAGGCGCCAACATGATTTGCTTAATAGTGGCTAACGGAAAAGCTAATTCACGATAAAAAAGAATTTGTTGCAGCCGATCAACTTGTTTTTGGTCAAACCAGCGATAGTTATTCTGCAGATCACGATGCGCCTGTAACAAGCCTTGCTGCTCGTAATAGCGAATCGTCCGTTGACTAACACCTGCCAGTTTCGCCAATTCACTGGTTTGATACACCATCTGTTGGCCTCCTGATAAAGTGATTATTTCCTAACAATTACTAGCATAAAGGCTGACCTAACGTCAGGGTCAAGCTAAAAAATTCAAAAAAATCACCATTGTTCATGATTCCAAATTCGGCCGTCTAATTCGCCTTCATTTTGTTCAATTCGTTGCGCCAACGCTGCCGCATATTTTGCCGTTTGAATTAATAATGCTCGGTCTTGGTAAGTAGTACTTTGCTGGGCCAGCTTTGTTAGCGTTGTGGTTAACCAATCATCAGTTGCCATTAGTCATGTTCACCTCGCCGAATCTCTTGCAGTTGACTTTGTAATTCTTGATAATCTGCTAATTGCGTCATTAATTGTTCTTGCACCAAGGTCAGCGTTTCCTGAGTTAGCTTGGCATTGGTGGTCACCTGTTGTAATTGCGCCAGCAACCATTGACCTTTTTGGGCAAAAGTAGCCGGTTGTGCTAGCGTTAAAAATTGCTGATAGTCAATTAATAACTGTTGCTTGGCTGGCTCAGTCAAATAGCCAAACTGTTCAATGACTAATGGTGGTAAGTAACGCCAGTCCAGCTTTTGGGCAAAGGCTTGATAAGGTCGCAAAATTTCGCTTAAAGTGAACTGTTCTCGTGCACCAGCCTGATAACTAGTTAGCCGTTCACCAACACTGACCACTAGGCCCAACTCTTTACCTGCCAAAAATTCATACTGGCTAACTTCACCAGTAAAGATGGCATCTTGCCACTGTTTGAGAATTGCTGGTGCACTATACCAATACAGCGGAAACTGCCAAATAATCCGCTCGGCTTTTTTTAACAAAGCCAACTCAGTTTCTCGCTGCCAACCAGTCTCAGTAAAAATGGCATTTAAATCATGCCAGGTCACTGCATCATTATTAGTAACTGGTAAACTGGCTTGTAAAAACTGCTGCGTTGGTGAATTATCTACTTCTGGATGAGCCACAATAATCAAGGTTTGCATGATCATCAACCTCCCTTAAGCTTCAGTTTCGTCGGTTTCCTGGCGCTGAATAATGCCGCAAGCCAGCAATAGCAACTGAACTGTTGTCGGCCCCAAAAATTTAAACCCCCGTTTTTTCATATCTTTGGCTACAATCGCCCCAAAACTTGACCGCCGATTTAAAGGCGCTCCGATTGGTACTGCCATCGTCCAAGTTTGATTCTCTGAGAAATGCCAGAGATAATCAGCAAAGTCTTTAAACTCTGGCTGCAACTGATAAATTGCGCGAGCATTCATAATAATGGCTTGAATTTTACGAGGATTGCGAATCATGGCTGGATTTTGTAATAGGGCTTCAAATTCTGGTTCATCAAAACCGGCCACTTGTTGATAATCAAAATTAGCAAAAACCTGTCGAAAAACCGGCAACTTACTAGCCGCTACTTGCCAGCTAAGGCCAGCCTGAAAAACTGCTACAATTGATAACTCGAATAAAATTTGATTGTCATGCGTCGGCTGGCCAAACAAACGATCATATTCTTCAATACCAGTCTCGTGCTGTTTTACCAAAATCGTCACCCCAAATTCGTCGCGGCTCCTACAAATTAATCAACCGCACTTGTTGAATATGCTCTCCATCAGATAAATCATCAACAATCTGAACATAATCCATTTTCCGGGGAATCTCAATAAAGTAAACATTCGTGTAAACTTTTTCGTGATTCACCTCGGAAGCTTTAAAACTGAACCGACGCACTTGAATTTGATGCTCGGCAAAGTACTTTTTAATAATAGCCTTGGTCTCGGCCTTATGCGTGTACTTAACTTCAATTCGTTGATAATGCTGGACCTTAATCACTTTCTTCAATAATGCCAATACTAGTAAAACAACCACAGCGCTAATGAACGCAATTGGATAATAACCCATCCCAACAGCCAGCCCCAAGCCCGCAGTGGCCCATAAAGACGCTGCTGTTGTTAAACCTGTAACTGAATGCCGTGTGACAACAATTGTCCCAGCACCTAAGAAACCAACCCCGCTAACAACTTGAGCAATCAGTCGGGCTTCATCAGCACGCACAACGCCGGAATATTTCGGAAAAGCCTTGGCAAAATCAATTGCCTGAAAACCAATTTGTTGCTGAATCATCGCAACCACACAAGCCCCAACACAAACCAAAATATGCGTCCGAATGCCAGCAGGATGATTCTTCTGCTCACGGTCATAGCCAATCAAACCAGCAATTAAAACAGCCGAGAATAAGCGAATAATAATTTCTGGAATTGTTACATTTAATGTCATCAAAAATCGCCTCAATTAATAAAATTATCAAAACTAGGATCAATAAATTTAGGTTCTACTCAATCATGTGGATCAGAGGGTTTTGAAACAGAACTGGTTGTAACTGGGTTCCGGCTGCTTGTCGTGGAACGCCGCCGATATCGGTTTGAGCTTGTTGCTGAACGCAGTAATCTCAGAGCAACGCCACCATGTTTCACGCCCATTCAATCGCTGGGCACCTGTCGCACTTCAACTAGGGAGCGACCTAAACCAATTCTTATAAACACATATTGAAAGAACATAATTTTTATTTACTTAACTAAAACCTATCTTAACATTTTTTCAGAAAATTTTGCGGATCTTTCGTAACCCATTTTAAGTAAAAACACCTGACTAAAATATGGTCGCCTGATTTTTCACAATCCTAATAATTTCGTCTAGATACACTTAACTTTGCACTTGTGCAATCGCACTAGACAAGTTGTAAGCGTTGACATTAAAGGATATTTCGCTACAATTAGGTTGTATTCAATTTAAAATTATTGGAAAACAGAAAATCGGAGGGGTCTTCATGAAAGTTATCGTTATTGGCTGTACACATGCAGGAACTTTTGCAACACAACAAATTTTAACTGAACATCCAGATTGGCAAGTGACTGTTTACGAACGCAATAATAATTTGTCATTCTTATCTTGTGGGATTGCACTTTGGGTCGGCGGTCACGTCTCAGATCCAAAGAAGATGTTCTATTCAAGTCCTGAAGCTTTAACAAGCTTAGGCGCAACAATGAAGATGGAGCACGACGTACTTGATGTTGATACTAATGCTAAGACTGTTCGGGTCAAGGATTTAAAAACTGGGGAAGAATCCACCGAAAGTTATGATAAATTAGTCGTCACAACAGGTTCAGCACCAGTGATTCCACCAATTGAAGGCATTGACAATCCAAAAGTTCAACTTTGCAAGAACTGGACTCATGCTAACCAAATTAAAGAAGAATCAGCTAAAATCAATTCAGCGATTATTATTGGTGCTGGCTACATTGGTGCCGAATTAGCTGAACAATTATCATTGATCGGCAAAAAGGTCACTTTAATTGATGCACTACCACGCGTGTTAGCTAAGAACTTTGATAAAGAAATTACTGACCGCGTTGAGAAAGAATATACTGATCACGGCGTAAAATTGGCTATGGGTGAAAAAGTTGTTAAATTTAGCGGCGACCAGGAAATCACGGTCACTACTGGTAAAGATAGCTACACTGCTGATATTGCCATTTTAGCTGCTGGTTTCCGCCCTAACACTGGCCTAATGAAGGGTAAAGTTGACATGATTGCTAATGGTGCGATCATTACCAACGAATACATGCAAACTAGTGATCCTGACATTTATGCTGCCGGTGACTCATCTGTGGTTAAATATAACCCAACTGGCAAAGATGACTACATTCCATTAGCAACGAATGCCGTTCGCCAAGGTATTTTAATTGGTAAAAATATTGCCCAACCAACCGAAAAATATCTAGGCACTCAAGCTTCATCGGCCGTTGAACTTTATGGTATGACAATTGCCTCCTCTGGCTTAACAGTGGACGGTGCTGCTGCTCGTGGCGTCGAAGTTGCTCATGTCACTTTGGAACAAGACTATCGCCCTGAGTTCATGTTGACCACCACCCCAATTCTGATGGAATTAACTTGGGACCCTAAGACTCGTGAAATTAAAGGTGGCGCCTTCTATAGCTCCTACGATTGCGCACAGTCTGCTAACGTTATTTCCTTAGCAATTCAAACAAAAATGACCATCGATGATTTATCAATGGTCGATATGTTCTTCCAACCAAATTATGATCAACCAATTAACTACGTCAACGCATTAGCTGGCGCTGCAGTTGCAGAAGCTGCTAAATAAACTGGTGCATAATTAAAAAGTCACCCACAATTCTAAATAGAATTTGCGATAGAATTTGGGTGGCTTTTTGGATAGTCATTTTTGGGAGTGAAGTTCAAAAAGCTAAAACTTGGTGGAGCTGTTGAAACAGAATTGGTGCTGAACGCATTCCGGGCTGCGGGTTGTGGAACGCGGCGGCCAACATTGATTGATGCCAATTTCAGACCCAAGTTCAAAACCCCTAAAATCTGGTGAAGTTGTTGAAACAAAATTAGTTTTGACTCCATTGCGGGCTGCGGGTTGTGGAACGCGGCCCGCAACGGAGTTGTCATCCTATTCTGTCCAAAACCAACTTTAGATTTAACCAGCTGATTGCGTCCGCAAGACCGCCCAGCAACCCCTTCTTCCAATTGGGGAAGACTTGGCACCAATCCACTGTTTTTACTTTTATCCGAATACTACTAGGCTTAATCTGCCTGCATTGCAGTTATGAACTTCCGAAAAGCAGCCTGACCATTAGCGGTCCGTTTGAAGACACCGGCATCTTCAAGGACGCGGGCGAAAACGTGGCCAACTTCTTGTTGCACGATATTTTCAACGTTATCTGTAGTTAATTGACCTTGATACTTAGCCGCCAATTGGTCGGCCCAAGTTTTATGATAAGCAGCAATTTCGTTGGGTTGTTGTAACAAGTATTTCTCAACTTCGCGCAATTCTGTTAACAACCGTGCTGGTAAGATGGCCAAGCCCATGACTTCGATCAAACCGATATTTTCACGTTTAATGTGTTGGACATCTTGATGAGGATGGAAAATACCATCTGGATATTCAGCTGAAGTTTGATTATCACGTAAAACCAAATCAAGTTGATAATCGCCATCATCATTTTTACTAGCGATTGGGGTCACCGTATGATGAGGCGTACCATCTGCCGCAAAGGCCTGAATTGATTGACTAGCATCAGAATAGCCTCGCCAAGCATCAAGTACTTCAGTAGCGGCATTGATCAAGGTGGCTTGGTCAGTACCCATTAAACGAATAACTGACATTGGCCATTTAACCGTACCAAATTTAACATCAGGATATTTGGCCCAAGCAAACTCATGGTCAATCGGCGCCTTCATCATCGCAAATTTATGACCGCCACCTTGATAATGTTCATGGCTCAGCATCGAGCCGCCAACAATTGGCAAGTCAGCATTACTGCCAGCCATGTAATGTGGAAACAGGGATAAAATCGTAAACAAGTTGGCAAAAGTTTGCCGATTGATATGCATTGGTTCATGAACCGTATCTAAGAAAATACAATGCTCATTAAAATAGGCGTAAGGTGAATATTGAAAACCCCAAGTTTGACCGTTCAAATCAAAGCGAACAATGCGATGGTTACTGCGGGCAGGATAATTGGCGCGACCTAAGTAACCTTCATTCTCAACGCATAACTGGCAAGCTGGATAAGTAGCAGGCGCCATTTTAGCGGCGGCGGCAATTGCTTTGGGATCTTTCTCTGGCTTGGCTAAATTGATGGTGATTTCCAAATTACCATAATCAGTGGCCACTTCATATTTAATGTTCTTCGCAATTTGCGAAGTTTTAACGTAATCATTACGCGTCGACAATTGATAAAAATAATCGGTCGCTGCTTGGGCTGAGTCCTGGTGATAAATCTTCCAGAAATGTTGGTTCACTTCACTCGGCAACGGCGTGATGAAATCAAGTAATTGCGCCTCCAGAATGTCTCGCGAACTCTGATCGTCAGTAATTTGTTGCTGACCAATCGCATAATCAACTAAGGCATTCGCTAAAGCAATCGGTTCATCGGCCGTTTCAGCAACAACCTCGGCAACATCAGCACCGCCAACCAAAGCAAGCAAACGATTTTGCAAATAAACTCGATCCAAGTCTTGATATTGTTGATTATCCTTAATGATCCAATTTAAAAATGAAAAAATTAAATTTATCTTTGCGGCCATGATTTATTCAATCTCCAAATCAGTTGTTGTAATTTTGTGAGGGCCATCAGCAATACTAGCCTCATAGAAACTAGCTTCATACCCAATTGTTTCAGCATAAACTTGACCGACATTTTTAATAAAAGCGGGAATGGCAGCTTGTTTGACTAAAGCAATCGCGCAACCACCAAACCCAGCACCAGTCATTCGGGCACCGAGCACATCCTGCTGTTGCCAAGCTGTATGCACTAGCGTATCCAACTCAATCCCGGTAACTTCATAATCATATTCCAAAGAAACATGGGAAGCATTGATCAGCCGACCAAACTTCGCTAAGTCATGATTTTCCAAAGCCGCTGCTGCTAAAATCGTCCGTTGATTTTCAAAAACCGCATGGCGAGCGCGCTTTAACAACGTCCCATCACCAACTGCGTAACTATATTCATCAAAAGTATTTTCATCGAATGCACCTAAGCTGGGCATGTCGCTAACTTTTTGCAAATTAGCCAAAGCTTGTTCGCACTCTGCTCGTCGCTCATTATATTTACTATCGCTTAACTTCCGTGGCTTATTGGTATTCATGATCACAATCCGATAATCACCAAGAGCTAGCGGATAATAATGATAGTCCAAGGTATTGGTGTCGAGGAAAATGGCCTGATCTTTACGGCCCATGCCAATGGCAAACTGATCCATAATTCCAGAGTTAACACCAATATATTGATTTTCAACTTGTTGGCCTAATTTAATTAAATCTAGTTGAGAACAGCCCATTTGATAAACATCATTTAAAATAGCACCTGTGAGTAATTCAATTGAGCTAGAGGAAGACAATCCTGAAGCCGCTGGTAAATTACCGTAGAAATAAATATCTAAACCATGGCTAAATTGCTGACCCTGCTTCTGCAAAATGGTAAAAACACCCTTGATAAAGTTAGTCCAACCATCTGCCTGTTTGAATTTCAAATCGGCCAAGTTAATAATTCGAATGCCTTCATTTTCAAAATTAGCTGAAAACAAATGTAATGTTTGATCAGTCCGTGGCGCTACCACCGCATAAGTTCCTAAGCTAATTGCTGCCGGGAAAACATGACCACCATTATAATCAGTATGTTCACCAATTAAGTTGATCCGGCCAGGTGCAAAATAGGATGCCGTTGCTGGCTGATTAAAAGTTTTTTCAAAATTCTGCGTAAGAGTTGCTAAATTCATCTTCGAAAACGCCTCATTTTCTTAAAATTTATCGCCTAACACGCCTATTTCTTTTTTGCGCCAGGCAACGATTATGTATGACGGCCGAAAAATCCGACCGCTGAGTTAGTAGCTAGGGACTCGCTGATAATTATCTGACGTACCCCGTAGTTTTTTGATTTGCTAAAACGTGTTCGGGCTGGTAAATGGCTATGCCTAATTTAAATAATGCTTCGATCTGGTTAACACCAGCTCAAATCATTATTTGAAGTTACGCTACGCCATAAAACCACCAACCCTCACACTCTATTTTTAAATGTGTTCGGGCTGGTAAATGGCTATGCCTAATTTAAATAATTGCTCGATCGGTTGTACCGCTCAATTAATTATTTGAAATTAGCCTACGCCAAAAGACCGGCACTCCTCACACTCTATTTTTGATCGTCGTAACCTGCCGGATGTTTTTCAGTCCATGTCCATGCAGTCGCAATGATTTTTTCAATATCATCATATTTAGGCTGCCAATGTAGTACTTCACGCGCCTTTTGTGATGAGGCAATTAGCGTACTTGGATCGCCAGCACGACGGCCAGCAATTTCGTATGGAATTGGGGCACCGGTTACTTTACGCGCTGCTTCAACAATTTCTAAGTTTGAGAAGCCAGTCGCTGAACCTAAATTGAAGGCGTTAGAA
The DNA here is from genome assembly GCF_003946675.1 of Lapidilactobacillus gannanensis. Classification (GTDB taxonomy): domain Bacteria; phylum Bacillota; class Bacilli; order Lactobacillales; family Lactobacillaceae; genus Lapidilactobacillus; species Lapidilactobacillus gannanensis. Next base: position 86,269 of record NZ_RHOT01000004.1, read on the forward strand.
TCATTGCCATCATTTAGATAATTCAATGCAAGAATATGAGCGTCAGCCAAGTCCATCACATGAACGTAGTCACGAACGTTGGTCCCATCTTTAGTCGGATAATCGCCACCGAAAATTTGTAATTTTTCGCGTTTACCACTAGCAACTTGTAACACAATCGGGATCAAGTGAGTTTCTGGATGGTGATCTTCGCCAATTGAACCGTCAGCCTTAGCACCAGCCACGTTGAAGTAGCGCAAAGCAACCCAACGTAAGCCGTCAGCGACATCAGCCCAGTGTGCGAATTTTTCCATGACCAATTTACTTTCACCATAAGGGTTGGTTGGTACTTGTGGTGTTGTTTCGGTAATTGGCATTTCTTTAGCTTCGCCGAAAGTTGCGGCTGTTGAAGAGAAGACAATTTTCTTAACATTATGAGCAATCATCGTTTCTAATAACACGATAAAACCATAATCATTATTGTCGAAATACTTCAATGGCTTCTCCATCGATTCGCCAACTAAAGAATTGGCGGCAAAATGAACCACGCCGGTAATTTCTTCTTTTTCAAAAACTTGACTTAAAAATTCCCGATCGCGTAAATCACCTTGATAGAATTTCGCTCGGGGATCGATTGCTGCCCGATGACCAGTTACTAAGTTGTCAACAACTACTACTTTTTGTCCTTGATCCAATAAGCGGTTGGTTGTATGTGAACCAATATAACCAGCGCCACCTGTGACTAAAATTGCCATTTTGACATCACCTCATAATTTAGTAAATGGTATAAAATATTTACTAAATATTTTATACCATTTTTTAGTTCAACTTGCAAGTACTCCTTACAAATTTGCTGACCATTCTAAGTTTACTATAAAAATTAACCCTTAGCCAAAAAACTCAAAATCTTTGTAAAAAGTTGATTTTATCATGACTTTACCATCTTAAACAATTGCCCAAAACCAGCGCTAATAATTGTGCAACTTGATGAATCAAAATCTGTCGGTTTGTTTGAAAAGTTTACTAAATAATTCTATAATTAAGCTTAAGTAATTACTAAACTAGTTAGGATGTTATTGATGGCAACAATTAAAGATATTGCCGCTCGAGCCCAAGTTTCTCCGGCAACAGTTTCCCGTGTTTTAAATTATGATCAAGACTTATCTGTCACAGATGATACCAAACAACGGGTTTTCGCAGCTGCTGAAGCCTTAAACTATCGCAAAAAAATCCGAGCAGAAAAAACTGCCCAAAAAATTGCCTTACTTACTTGGTACAATGAGCAGGAAGAACTTAACGATATTTATTATTTATCAATTCGTTTAGGCGCTGAAGAAAAAATTCAAGCAGCCGGTTTTTCTGTGCAACAGATTTCTCCTAATCAACCTCTACCTAATTCTGATAATTTCGCTGGAATGATTGCTATTGGTAAATTCAGTCCACAGCAAATTCAAAGTATTAAAGATACTAACCTAAATACAGTCTTTGTTGATTTTAATACGTTAACCTTTGGTTTTGACAGTGTAACAACTAACTTTCATTACCCAGTAAAAAAGATTATTAAATATTTTATGGATATGGACATTGAAGATATTGGAATGATTGCTGGGCAGGAGCTTACCAGTGATCATAAATTAAAAATAACTGATCAGCGGCTAACAACCTTCCGTAACATCATGCGTGACCACAAATTATTGCATCCGGAGTTTATTTTACAAGGTGCTTTTAGTGTTGACTCTGGGCAAAAGATGATGGCCCAGGCAATTATTGATTTAGGTGATCAATTGCCCCATGCTTTCTTTGCGGCTAATGACGCCCTAGCAATTGGCGCAATTCGTGCACTCCGGGAAGCCAATATTCCAGTTCCAGAACGAGTTTCAATTATTGGCTTTAACGACACAACCATTGCCAAGTATTTTAGCCCGCCAATCAGCTCCGTCAAAGTCGATACCAAATTAATGGGTCAAAAAAGTGTTGAGCTACTACTTGATCGCTTAGAAAACCAACGCGAAACCCCAATCAACTTAAACATTGGGACTGACTTGATTTTACGTGACAGTAGCCGTTAATCAAAATATTTAGTAAATTTCTCATAATTCAAATTAAAAAGCTCGTTGCCGACCTGATTCAATTGGTCAGTAACGAGCGCTTTTTAGATAATTTATTTTTGATTATCGGCAAGCGCCGCCAAGATAGCAGCTTGCTGGGGAATTGAAGGTAACGCGCCCATTTGTTGGACCGTTAACGCTGAGGCCTGAGTAGCATATTGTAAAGCAGCCACCAAATTGCTGAAATCAGGCGTCAATTTTGCCGCTAGCGCCCCAATAAACGTGTCCCCTGCGGCAGTTGTATCAACAACAGGCACAGTCAATCCAGGAATAATCCCTTGCTGATCCGCGTACGAATAATAACAGCCAGCAGCACCAAGCGTAATCACCACTGCCGGAATACCCAACTGATGGAAAAATGTCGCCGAAGCCTGCATTGAAGCTTGATCTGTAATTTGAATTCCGGTTAAACTAGCGCTTTCGGTCTCATTAGGCACAATCAAATCCGTTGAGGCTAACAGCTTAGCAGGTAAATTAGCGCGTGCTGGCGCCGGATTTAAAATAGTCGGTATTCGTGCCTGATGAGCAATTCGAAATGCGGCTATCGTCGCAGCTACCGGCGTTTCTAATTCAGCCACAATGAAATGCTGTTTTTCAATTATGGCTGCTTGAGCTGTCACCGTCGCTGCCGTAAGCAGATCATTGGCACCACTATTAATAATAATGGAATTTTGACCTGATGCTTGCAAAAGTACATAAGCTTGCCCAGTCACAGTTGAGCTGGTAACACCAACAGCGCCAATCTCAATTTGATTATCTTGTAACGTTTGGCGCATCATTTTACCATCAGCATCTGCCCCGACGTTACCAATAAAGGTCGTTTGTGCCCCCGAACGGGCTGCAGCAACGGCCTGATTAGCACCTTTGCCACCAGCTGCCGAAGTTAAGCCGGTCATTTTAATCGTTTCCCCGGGTAATGGTAACTGAGGAATTTGTAAAATTCGGTCAACATTAATACTGCCAACCACTAAGACACGTTGCATAATTTCACCTATTCCTGTTGAAGTTGACTTAAAGCCATAATTGCTGGTGTAATCCCATTTTTAAAAACATATGATCCTGCCACAAGTACATTAGCGCCAGCATTAACACACTGTTGCCCAGTCTGATCATTAATCCCGCCGTCGACCTCAATATCAAACTGATATTGGTTGGCTTGTTGAATCCGCTTGACTTGCGCAATTTTATTTAACATCTCAGGTAAGAATTTTTGGCCACCAAAGCCAGGACTAACCGTCATCACTAACACTTGATCAACAATTGGCAACAAATCAGCATAAGTACTAATTGCAGTCCCTGGATCAAAGGCAATTCCAGCCTTTTTCCCCAGACGATGAATTTCTTGAATTTGCCGATAAGGATGATCACTGGTCTCCGGATGAAAAGTTAAAATATCGCCACCAGCAACCGCAACATCATGAATCACTTGTTCAGGCTGATCAACCATAATGTGACAGTCCAACGTTAATTCAGTATGTTGCCGCAATTCACCAACGATTTTATCACCGAAATTAATGTTTGGTACATAATGACCATCCATGATATCAACGTGTAAATATTCAGCGGTGGTCGCTGCAATTTGTTCGATCTGATTCCCTAATTGAAATAAATCTGCACTTAATAACGAGGGTGCAACTACTGGCATTACCAAAACTCCCTTCAAGATAGCATTTCATAACCACATTCACTCTCTTCATTATAACTGTCAGCTACGCAAAACACGACTGAATTCACTAATGATTTGCAAGTTATTCAAAAAGTATGTTTCAGTCCAGTTTCACCTCTAGTTATTCTCTGAACTGTGGTCATGAAATCTTTGAATCACTTACAGACTTAGTTTAAGGATCGTGAAACCTTTTGAAACAGAATTAGTTTTGACTCCATTGCAGGCTGCGGGTTGTGGAACGCGGCCGGGATTGATTTGAGCTTATTGCTACGCAACAATCTCAAATACAACCCTTTGTCTAACTGCTAAAGCAGTAAGACAAATTTGGCTGCTACTCGCAAGCTCGGGCGCAAACAAAAACCATTGGCTGACAACCCGGTCCCTCCATTCCGTCTGGAGTTAAGTTAGTGATCTTCACTGTTGTAAGTGGTTAAGGCAGTGTTAGTAGGATTGATCAATTTAATTCACTCAGCAATAATAATTGAATAGCAAGACCAAAATAGCCTGTGTGATGTCTTTCGATTTTATCTCGAAAGATTGTCACACAGGCTTTGTAGTTCACTGCAATCTGATTTTCTTACAGTGGTGCTCAATTCTGTTAGTTTCATCTGGTGGTGGCTGGGCGATTGGCGTCAGGGAAGGGGGTTTCTTTGCGTACGAGCGATTTTGCGAGAAGCAGTGAAATTATTCTTAACGGTTTACCGTTTAGAATAAGGCTTGTATTTAAGATTTTTCGTAGAAAAAGCTTAAATCAATGCCCACGCCGTTCCACAACCCGCCGGCCGCAACGGAGTTATTATCTATTCTGCCTAATAATAACTTAGATTTAACACGCTGATTGCGCCTATAACTAAGTAAAAAAACCGAAAAAGAACACAACTGCATTACTACAGTTGTGTCCTTAATCAACTTATCTTAAGTTATTTCAAATCTTCCCATTTCCAGTTCGTTACTTCTGGCATATCGGTACCAGTTTGACGAATATAAGAATTATGATAAGAAATCTTATCATCCATCTTTTGAGCAAACTGAGCTGCTTTTGTACCATAAACAGCTACGGCAGCATCCTTAGATAAGTGGTAACGATCTAATTCGTTAACAACCCGCATATCAAATGGTGTGGTAATATCACCATTTTCACGATAGCCATGAATTAAGACATTACGGTTGTGACGATCAAAGAAGATATCACGAATCAAGCCTTCAAAGCCGTGGAATGCGAAGAGAACTGGTTTGTCCTTAGTAAAGTACATATCAAATTCTTCATCAGTTAAGCCACGAGGATTAACTCTTGGTGATTGTAATTTCAATAAGTCGACAACGTTGATGAAACGAATCTTCAAATCAGGATATTGTTTATGCAAAATAGAGATTGCAGCTAAACTTTCCCAGTTTGGTTCTGTCCCAGCAGCGGCGATGACAATATCTGGTTCACTATCATGATCAGTACTTGCCCAATCAATAATCTTTAAGCCTTTTTCAACTAAGACAGCTGCTTCATCAGCTGAGTACCATTGTGGCCGTGGATGTTTCGAAGCAACGATCAAGTTGATCTTTTCTTCGCTAGCAAAAGCTTTATTAGCAACTGCCAATAAACTATTAGCATCTGCTGGTAAATATTCACGGATGAATTCTGGTTTCTTGTCAGCTAAGTGACCTAAAATACCAGGATCTTGGTGAGTGTAGCCATTGTGGTCTTGTTGGAAAGAAGTAGAAGTATCCACAATATTCAATGATGGATAATGTTTACGCCAAGGTAATTCACTAGCCTTACGCAACCACTTGAAGTGTTGGGTCAACATTGAATCAACTACCCGCAAGAAAGCTTCGTAGCTTGAGAAGAAGCCATGACGACCAGTTAAGACATAGCCTTCTAACCAGCCTTCAGCTTGATGTTCTGAAAGCTGTGAATCAATAATACGACCTTCAGGTGCTAAGAATTCATCATTAGGTTCCTTGATGCCTTCTTCCCATTGCCGTTTGCTAGCTTCGAAGATAGGTGCTAAACGGTTTGACATTGTTTCATCAGGGCCAAAGATGCGGAAGTTATCTGGATTTTTGACAATGACATCACGTGCCCATTTACCAAAGACAGTCATATCTTGGGCTTCAATTTCACCATGTTGTGAATTGTCCAAAGTATATTCGCGCCAATCTGGTAATTTCAATGGCCGAGGATCTAGGCCACCATTGGTAATTGGGTTAGCTGCCATTCGCTGAATTCCTTCAGGTACTGTGGCTTTGATTTCTGGTTTTAAAGTCCCATTTTGATCGAATAATTCTTCAGGGCCATAAGATTTCAACCAAGCAACTAATTTGTCAGCATGTTGCATATCGCCTTGGTCAACCGGAATTGGAATTTGATGAGCTCGGAATGAATTTTCAATTGGCTTGCCATCCCATTCTTTAGGGCCAGTCCAACCTTTAGGTGCACGGAACACAATCATTGGCCAGACAGGGCGAGTTGAATCGTTGTTCTCACGAGCATGTTTTTGAATTGCTTTAATTTTTTCAATAACTGTATCCATGGCTTTAGCCATTTCAGGATGCATCTTTTCAGGATCATTGCCTTCAACAAAGACTGGTTCCCAACCCATACCTTCAAAGTACTTCGTCAATTCTTCGTCAGTTTTACGTGAAAGAATTGTTGGGTTAGAAATCTTGAAACCATTCAAGTTCAAGATTGGTAAAATTGCACCATCTTTAATTGGATTAATGAAACTAGTTGATTGCCAAGAAGTAGCTAATGGACCAGTTTCAGCTTCGCCATCACCAACAACGGTTGCCGCAATCACTTCTGGGTTGTCAAAAATTGCACCAACACCATGAGAAATTGAATAACCTAGCTCGCCACCTTCGTGGATTGAGCCTGGAGTTTCAGGAGCAGCATGAGATGCAACACCACCTGGGAATGAGAATTGCTTGAACAATTTGCCCATACCTTCAGTGTCTTCAGTGATATTTGGATAAATTTCAGTGTACGAGCCATCCAAGTATGAGTTAGAAACCATGACTTGGCCACCATGACCTGGTCCTTCAATATAGAACATATTTAAACCATATTTCAGAATAGCCCGGTTTAAATGTGCATAGATAAAGTTTTGGCCAGCGATTGTTCCCCAATGACCAATTGGGTGAACTTTAACATCACTTGCTTCAAGTGGCCGTTGTAATAAAGGATTAGCCTTTAAATACAATTGACCAACTGAAATATAGTTAGCTGCACGCCAGTATTCATCAACGAGTTTTAAATATGCTGGTGATGAGTAATCGACGTTTGTCTTTACTGAATCCATAATTTGCCTCCTACTGACAATTTAACTTAACTTCATTCAACATCTTTATCATACTAAAAATATTGAAAAAGTCAACCATTTTACAAATTGATACGTTCCAATTAATGTAACCCTTTTCTAAGCAACTACACCAACATTCTACCTAAATAAAAAAGGTAAAAGCAAGCAAACTGCCTTAACGACAATCGCTTACTTTTACCAACAAATTAATCATCAATCGTGACAAAAGTATTGTATTTCATATATTTGTAGTGGAGCCGCATACGTGAATACTCAAAAGGGGTGCCGTCATCTAAGAAAAACACACCAGCCATTACCCCAACGGGCTCATTGGGTTGCAACTTCAGCTGTTGCTGATCTTCCTTAGTTGAAGGCTCTGCCGAAATTGTTAAATAGGACTTTGTCACGGCCTGATTTTTTTCCTTCTGTAAATAATTAAAAATAGAACCAGAAACAATTTGTCGTGACAGTTCAGGCATAATTTTTATTGGGATATAGCCACTTTCAATCATAAAAGGCTCGTCATCAAATAACCGTAGCCGCTTAATTTCATAAACGAAATCATCATTTTTCAGGAATAAATCTCGTTTCAACTCAGCTTGCGGTCGAACTACTTCGAAATTTAATAAAGAAATCCCCGGTTTACGACCATTCATTTGAAAGCTATCAGTGACACCCAAATTAGAGCCATTATTATAATGAAATACGGAGTCATTCTTCAAATAAAGTGGGTTAATAAAAGTCCCTGACCCACGTTTTTTAAAAACAATGCCTTGATCTGCTAAAATACTTAACGCACGTTTCACCGTACTGCGGCTCACCTGATATTGTTCACTCAGCGAGCGCTCGTCCGGTAATTTTAAATTGGGATAATCGCCAGCAACGATTTGTTTCTTTAAGGTACTCAAAAGTTGGCGATAAACTAAATCAGCCATTTGTAACGTCCCTATCTTTTCGGATTTGTCGAATTGGTTAAGTTGAATCTATCTAAGGCTAATCTTACTTAATATGAACTGATTTTGCAAAAAAGAATGTTGAACTACATTAAAAATCGGTTATTTTATTTAACTCAAAGCTAACGCTATACTTAGCCAATCACTTATCTTTTTCAATTACAATAATGCAAGTACTGATATTTCTATAAAAGCTCAGTATGGCGAAATAATATCACCATACTGAGCTTTTAATTAATGCTGGTTAATTTTTATGGTAGATTGTAAAATTTAAGTTGAACATATTAGTGGGCAGAAAAACCCATAAAGGTCTTTAATGGTGTCACCACAACATTCCACTAGAAAGAAGGACCTTTATGGGCACCACTATTTTATCATTTGAAGACCGCGTTGTCATCGAAACACTTCATCATGAAAAGCACTCACTTCAATATATTGCCGATTATTTAGGCTTTAGTAAAACCACTATCTTTAATGAGGTTCATCGCTTAGCTGGTGAGTATCACGCAGTTAAGGCTCAAACTGACCATGAAGTTAAACTTAGTCATCGTGGTCGTAAAACCATCTTAACGACTAACCTAAAGCGATTGATTGAAGTTGTTCTCTACGGATTCTTGGCAGTTTCTCACTGCTACTAATTTCTTGATGAGCTACTGGCATCCTGTTTAAGTAGCGCCGCAAATTTGATTTTAAAAACATGGTCAGCGTGAAAGCCGCTAAAAGTATCACGGTAACGTAAGCTAGCTGATTCAAATAGTAAATACACATCTGGGCCAACTGATTTGATTTGTTCAAGATATGGCGGTAAATCTACGCTGGCAACAACCTCGTCACTGTCTAAATTCAAGTCCCGACTATTATGAGGATTTTTGAATACCAATAGTTTCGAATCTTTCTGACCATACGATTGGGAGAAAATCAGATAATCTTTATAATAACTAATCCCCTGAATATCCTTCTCCGTGAAGAAATGCTGCGCACCATTGGTGGCAATCTCAGTTGGCGCAGTGACCTGACCATTATCAGTAATTGGCAAGTCTACCAAAATTCCAGCGGCGTTTTTATCAAAATAGCCAACAGTCAACTGATGATCGTGATAAGCCAAGTAAGAGGCGTCGTTGAGCATGGGTAATGAAACCCGCGCATCGTAAACCACCGACCGCCGGCTAACTGCAAAATTATCTTGATCCAGTGTGGACTCGTCTAACGCCGCTAAGGCTGCTAAATGTTTTTTTCGGGTGGCGATCCATAATCGTCGATTAAGGGGATCATAGGCCAGTCCACCAACATGTGGATCCCCTGGTAAAACAATATTTTTAACATGCAAGCCCGTTTTCTTACTCAATACATAAAGTACCGAATGGTGACGATGATCACGACTATACGCCGAAATAACCAGGTACTTATCAGTAATGGCTAGGCCTTGAGGATCCATTTGCGTACTGGTTGCTAGTCGTGGTGGCCGCCCCATCGTCAATGTCCGCGTTTGGTCTAACCCTGGGATTGCGAAACAAGCTGGCTGTGCATCACGATCAATCAGCGTCTTAAGTGCTGGATACGCAGTTGTTAATTTCTGATAAAATTCATCAGTTCGATAGATACTAGGCGACACATTCGTCCCATCATTAAGAACTTCCTGTGGGGAACTAGTAGCCATTTTCTTTTTATTCGTGGCAGTACAACTGCTCAGTAGCATCAGCGAGCCAATTACCTCAAAAATAATGGCTAGACGTAAAAAACGATTTTTAGTTGATTTCATAATCTCACCATGCTCATTTTAACAGCAACATCCAATTTTGCACGTCTTCTGAACTGCCACGAGTAATTAAATAAAACTAATGGTTAGTTGATTACTTAGCAGATTGACTAACTGCTGGCGGTAATTGATTCCAGTGATCACATCGATAATCTATTTTTTGGTCATTCAAACTTGCTGTAAATTCCGAAACGCTACAATTCACCAAGGAAACACCGTCACGAATTTTACTTAGGGGGGTACCCTGTAAATAATTCAATGTTGCCCGCAAAATAACGCCATGGGCAACTACGAGAACACGGCCTTGTGGGTAGGCCTGCACAATTTGATCAAAAGCCCGCTGACCACGATCTACTAGATGTTGATAACTTTCACCACCAGTTAACTGGGCATCATACTGCTCCGGATGATGCAAATAGTTATCTAATAATTGCCCTTGTGGCAAAGTAGCAATGGGCAAGCCATCCCAGCGACCCATATTAAATTCACGCAAATCTTCCAGAATCGTGGTTGCCACTGGTTGCGCGTGCTGCTGTAAAATCAAATCTAGCGTCGTTTGGGCACGTTGTTGCGGCGAAACATAGGCATGATCAAAAGATTGGTTTTTCAAAAATTGCCCTAAATTTTTAGCCCCTGCAACACCCTTGTCTGTTAAAGGACTGTCCACATTACCACCATTCATTAAATTCAGGCGATTATTTTCAGTTTCGCCATGGCGGACGATAAAAAGTTTTGTCATGTTCGAACTCCTTACATTTTCATTCGTATAAACCTACTTTTATTCTAGCATACCGTGATAATTGCGACTTCCAACCACTAAAACCTAGTTCATGTGTTAAAACAGAATTGCGGATGACGCTATTGCGGGCTTGCTGATTGTGAAACGCAACCGGCATTGATTTGAGTCAATTACAAGTTCAAAACCACTAAAACCATGGTGAAGTTTTGAAACAGACTTGCGTCTGACTGCATTGCGGGCGTTTTGGTTGTGGAACGCGGCCGGCATCGGTTGAAGCCAATTGAAAACCAAATTGTCTCCAACACGAGCCCTTGTCTAACTGCTAAAGCAGCAAGACAAATTTGGCTGCTACTCGCAGGCTCGGGCGCAAATACAAACTATTGGCTGACAACCACGCCCTCCATTCCGTCTGGAGTTAATTTTAGTTCACTTCACGTTTGTTAGTGTTTAAGACAAACATTGTGGAGTCGCTCAACGACGCTATTAGACTGCGACTAAATCTTGAACAGTAATACTAAAATAGTCTGATTCAGGATGTTCAACTTTGCCGCAAGCTGATTTTTCAACTCTATTTAGCTTGTCAGTCAAGCTATTAGTTCACCTTAATCTGATTTTCTATATAGTAGTACTTAATTCTGTTAGTTTCTACCGGTGGTGGCTGGGCGATTGGCGTCAATGGTGAAATTATTGTTAGAGTGTGAGTAGCAGCGTTTTTTCGGCGTAGAGTAACTGCAAATAATTGCTTGAGCTGGTGCAACCAGATCGAGTGATTATTTCAGTTAGTCATAGCCGTTTGCTGCTTCGAACACGTTTGGTGCTTTAGCACTTACAATAAGCTCAAATCAACGCCCACCATGTTCCACGCCCATAAAATCGCCCAGCCACCACCAACTCCTAATTGGGGAAGTCTTGGCACTATCTATGTTTCAAAACCAAATTGCTGAGCCCCTGCATTCTCTAAACTAGGGAGCGACTTAAACCCAATTTTCCACAAATAAAACTGAATTCTTTTTGGCAGCGATATCAGAATGGAGTAAAATAGTTGGCAGGTATCTATCTAGTGATTGGCGCTGTCCAATTGCTGACTAAATCGTGTTCGAAGTGATAATAGCTATCCTCAACTTGATTAAGCTTTTTCTAAAAAAACACTAATTTTCACAACTCATTTGAAACGGAGGACTTGTTGATGCGCAAGTCATATATGATGGCGATTGACGAAGGGACTACAAGTACGCGGGCAATTATTTTTGATCATCAAGGGCGTAAAGTTGCTGATGCTCAAAAAGAGTTTCCTCAGTATTTCCCACAACCTGGCTGGGTGGAACACAACGCTAATGAAATTTGGACAGCCGTGCTTTCCACAATCGCCACGGTATTTATTGATTCTGGGATTCAGTCTGATCAAATCCAAGGAATCGGCATTACAAATCAGCGTGAGACTACTGTCATTTGGGATAAAACGACTGGCCAGCCAATTTACAATGCAATTGTTTGGCAGTCGCGGCAAACTAATCAGCTTGCCGCAAAATTACGAGCTGACGGTTGGGAAGAAAAAATCCATCAAAAGACTGGCCTGCTAATTGACGCTTATTTTTCGGCAACTAAAGTACGCTGGCTGCTCGACAAAGTACCTGGCGCCCAAGAGCGTGCGGAAAAAGGCGAATTGCTTTTTGGTACGATCGATAGTTGGTTGACTTGGAAATTAACTGGCGGACGAGTTCACGTTACGGATTATACCAATGCCAGTCGCACCATGTTATTTAACATTCATGACTTAACTTGGGATCAAGAAATTCTAGATTTACTGAATATCCCTCGGAAAATGCTACCCGAGGTTGTCAGTAACTCGCAAGTTTACGGTCATACTTTACCGCGCCATTTTTATGGCAATTCCGTGGCAATCGCTGGTTTAGCTGGTGATCAGCAGGCAGCACTTGTTGGCCAGCTGGCGCTACATAAAGGCATGGTTAAAAACACTTATGGCACTGGTTCTTTCATTGTCATGAACACCGGCACTAAACCGACAATTTCTCACAACAAGCTATTGACCACGATTGGTTACGCCCTAGACGGTCAAATTAATTACGCCCTTGAAGGCTCAGTTTTTGTGGCTGGTTCAGCACTACAATGGCTCCGTGATAGCATGAAAATGTTAAACTCAGCACCGGAATCTGAACAAGCTGCTTGGCTATCCCAAAGTAAAAATGAAGTTTATGTCGTCCCCGCCTTCACGGGCTTAGGCGCACCTTATTGGGATAGTGATGCGCGTGGGGCTGTTTTCGGCCTAACCCGCGGTACCACCCGCGAGGACTTTATTAAAGCCACTTTACAGTCGCTAGCTTATCAAACCCGCGATGTCGTTGACACTATGAATCGCGACACTGGCTTAAGCATTCCTGCCCTACGTGTTGATGGTGGCGCTGCTAAAAATAGTTACTTAATGCAATTTCAAGCTGATTTGTTAAATATTCCGATTGAACGAGCTGAGAATTTGGAGACCACCGCGATGGGTGCCGCCTTCTTGGCTGGCCTCGCAGTAGGTTACTGGCAAAATCTTGAAGAAATCCAGCATATTTTCAAAATCGGCCAAACCTTTGAACCGCTGATGAAAAACAACGAACGTGAAAAACTTTATCACAGCTGGCAAAATGCCGTCGCGGCAACGCGGATGTTTAGGAACTGATCTGATTCTTAGCTAACTTTTTCTTGTCGCTAATAAATAATTTCCACCGTTAGCAACTCAAAGTTAATTGACACCAACAAAATCAACATCGCAAAAAAAAGGCGCTACAATATTTGAAGTGGATAGACATCTTGTCTTGAAGCTTCTTTTTCTATACCATTAATATTTAGACACGCA
>NZ_RHOT01000040.1 GCF_003946675.1 Lapidilactobacillus gannanensis
TTTCTTCCCATAAAAAACTCCTTCCTAAGTGTACAAGCTTTGATTATTTGCTTGTCTACTTAAGTAGGAGTATAGCCCTGATACTGCCGCATCAGGACCTTCTCCGTAATGATTATTTAGGACACACTTGCAAATATATTCAAATTTGAAAAGAAGCGAGTGACAAATTGTACCTCACTGTTATTCTTTCTTGATACACTTGTTAAAATCAATAATATTTGCTTTGCTCTGGCTGCGCGTTGTGCTGTCACCGAGTGAATCGAAAACGTGTCGCATGTCTTTTGTCGACCGATCGTCCTCAAGCAAGTTGTATTGAGAAGCAAAGCCAACAATTTTCTGGATCGACGCAATTGTCGAAGAATATGAATAGGCAATATATTGGACACTGTCTTCCAAAATCATCTCATTCACCTCCCGTTTACTTAGCAAGGAAATAAATGTCTGATATGTATCCCTAGGCATTAGATTGATAAATCTATCTCGAGTCACTATTGATAAATTGTTGTTGTGAATGGAAACTTTATTGAGATCTTCCAACGTGATCACTATCTTCACCTTTTTATTGCTGGCGATTTCTTTCAGGCTTAATTCTGGAATTTTAATATCTTCAGGCGTTTTAGGCTTCCGAGGATTTTTCGACTTTTTAGTGACAGTTCTTATAATATCTTCCATATCGTCCGTAAATTGTTCGCTGTCGACCTTGCGAACATCATCCTTCATGTCATCCACGATCATTGAAATAATTTCAATATAATCATCATAATCTAGTACGTCGTATGTCGCATTAACCCAATTATGGTGCTCATCAGATGTTCCGGCTGTAAACGCAGTAACGTCTTTATCCATGTTATCGCTCCTATATATTTAGATTTTAAAAAACGCAAACATACGTTCGCTTTTATCATACAACATTTAATCTTTAATTTCCATAACAAATTAATTTTTTATCACTCATTAAGCCATTTTTTTAGCTCAAAATCCATGAAAATCCGCCTTTACCACTGATCTCTAACCATAAAAAAAGAGCACCCTCAGGCACTCTCGAATTAATATTTATTTGTTTATAATCAGCCCAATCGAGCGCACTCGTGGCTTACGACTTATCCCTCACGCAATCATCCCAACCAACGCCTCGCGCTCGACATCCACTTTGTCTGGCATCTGCATCCAGAATTCACGCGCGGCCTGAACAAAGTTGTGGAAATCTAACTCGCCCACGCGCAACGCCGCCTGGCCCTTGTACAGCGACGCGAACACATCTAGCCGGCCACTGGTCGCAGACGCCGTGGATCCGCCACCTTGAGAAAATAAACTGGCTTGGAGATTCACGCTGACATCGCTGGCACGACTAAAAAAGTCCGGGCGCAATTGATATAGTCGGCGCACATCGAAACGGTCGCCCGATTTAATGACTTCGGCGAGATAGAATAATTGTTGCATTCGTTTAATATTAAGCTGTTGAGTTAGCTCCGGCGTCAATAAATCGCTGGCGAAACGCCGAATGACCGTGTGGAAATAAAGCCCTTCAGCAGGCAGCTGCTGCTTCTGCAAGTTCTACTGCAAATATGTATGCACCTGATACTCCCATTGCTGTGCCAGCATCAGAATATGCGTATACAAGTGCACCTTGACCTCCACACCGGCCAAATCGGCGAAGCTGCTGGTCTGAAATTCCTCAGCCAACCGCTCAGAATCGAATTGCGTCCGCTCATAAATCCGTTCAATATCCGCCAATTGTGCAAGATAGGTCTCGCGCTGATCAGCCCATAGTTGAAAAGTAACTTTTACCATAACGTATTCCCCAATACCCTTGTTTAAATAAAAAAAGCTCCACACATCGACTTCCAAAACTCATGTGAAGTTACATCTAATCATACACATTCCTAATGCAAGAATCAATAAAAATAAAATTGATATACACCAATAAATGAATTTTTTTGTATCATACAATTAATTACCAAATGTATTATCAAAAAACGTTTTTTTGGTTTAAATGACACTAAAAAATCACTTAAAGTGAATTATATTATTATAAATAACGTTTTTCCGTTTTATTGTAACGAATGGCATGCTATAATTAGCCTGTACAACAATTAATTACGATTCCTCATAAATAAAGGAGGTCAATAAAATGTTAATTGATTTTTCGATTAAAAATTACGCGTCAATTAAAGACAAAATGACATTATCCGCTGAAACTGGCGAACATTTAAGCCGACTTAAGGGATCCAACACCTTAATAGAAAATCACATTTCGTTACTAAAGAGCTTGGTTATCATTGGTCCCAATGGTTCAGGTAAGTCCAGCTTGATCGATGGTCTGCATTTAATGAAGAGCATGGTGCTTAATAATCCAACTCGCATCACCGATCAACTGCGCTATCGTCCTTTCATACTTTCTGAAGGTTCACAGGACAATGCCATCGGTTTTCAGATTAAATTCAACTATTCTGGCAACACCTATGAGTATTCCTTTACATTTCTTCAAGACAAAATTGTTACGGAAGAATTAAAACTGATCAAAAAAACAACTGAGCAAATATATTTCTCTCGTCAAGATCAAGACTATCCTATTTTACCGGATAATTTAAAAACGATCGCGCTGAACACAAAACAAAATTCACTATTACTATATAACGCACAGCAAGCTAATGACCCACAGGCAATCGCGGTCATGCGCTGGTTTCAAGATGATTTGATTTTCGTAGATGATACTCAGATTCCCGATCAACTCGTGAATTTAATGAAACGTCAAGATATTAAGAGTGAGTTCTTACGCTTTTTGCAATTCGCAGATTTCAATATTACCGACGTGACTGTTCGCGAAGTGCCAGTTCCAACCTTCCCTGATGACTTGAGAAAAATACTCGATATTATTAATCCAAATGCTGAAATTCCAACGTCCTCGCAACAATTGAGCGCCGTTCATAAAAAGTTTAATCAGACTGGCGACGTTGTTGGTACTCAGGAAATTCCATTATCAATGGAATCTCGTGGAACCCAGAAAGTTTTTCTTATTGCCTTATCGATCATTAATGCGCAATTGAATGGCAACGGTAAGACGCTCCTATTCGACGAATTCGATGATTCACTACACTTCGAATTATCCAAAGCGTTGATTCAAATTTTCAATTCTAAACAAAATAAAAATCAATTCATTCTAACCACGCATGAACTTCAATTACTCGATGCGAACTTACGTACAGATCAAATCTACTTAATGGAAAAAGACTTTCAAGGTCGGAGCGATTTAAAATCGATTTTCGACTTTAAAGATCCAAAAGAAAAACGCCACGACATCAGATACATGCGGCGCTACATTGAAGGTCGATTTGGTGCATTGCCACAAATACAAGTCGACGAAATGCTAAGTGCATTAAACGCCCCAGGATCTGAGGTGAAATAAGATGGCCCGACGTTCACGCAATCTTCGCATCAAACCAATTATTGCGATCTATTGTGAAGGAGATTCTGAAAAAGCCTATTTCGAAATGCTTAAGCATAAGTATCACAGTGCAAATGTTCATCCAGAAAAGATCAACATCAAGCCAATGGGTAAACAAGGTATGGATTTGCTCACAACTGCAGTCACCCGCATTGAACGACTTCCTCAACGTAAACAAGTCGATCAAGCATATGTCGTTTTCGACCGTGATGATCTCACGGTATCAGAGCTTCAAAAATGTGAAAGCTATGCCAAGGATCATCAAATTAAAATCATCTTTTCGAGTGTTAACATTGAAATCTGGATTCTGATGCATTTCCAACCAGTTATGCGCGCATTTACGAGACCAGAACTTAATCGTATCCTTTCGGGAGAAAAATATTTCGATACTGATTACGCTGCATTCAAAGGCTGTCCTTACGATGAATTATTAGTCGACCGTGTTAAAATCGCTAAATCAAATGCAGATAAATTACTTCAAGTATCGCCAGATCCTTGGTATAATCGAAACCCCTATACAAACATCAACACTTATTTAACCGAAATTTTCGGAGTTACTGAATTCTAAGTTAAAATAACTACCATCCACCATACTAAAAATATCCCGTCAAACATTTATTAGTTTGACGGGATTTTTAATATAGTTTAGTGTCTATTAATTATTCACGGATGATCGATTTCCGCCCGCTCTGCCAACGCCTGATCGATCAGCGGCAACAAATGTCCATTGTGTTCGCGCGTATTGTGAGCACTGATCGAGAAAAGTTGGTGGAAATGATTGGACAATTCCATCACCAAACGCTCAGCCTCCCACTCGGTATCTTCCTCAGGCACCCGAAAAGCTTGAAACTCCCGCTTGAATTCGACCATACCCTTCTGATTGCCAACCGGCGCAACCACACGTGTCGCTGGATAAGTTCGACATGGAAAACGCTCCGGCCGAATATAGACCATCACATCATCCCCAGTGAACGGATACTGCACCGTCACAATATACCCAGGTTCAGGCGGATCGCCACGATGCGGATCCACATCAGGCACCCAATCCATCAAAGAAATCGGCGCCACCATCGCAGCCTCATAAGAAAACTTCACCTCAGTCACAAACAAGTGCAACGGCTCGATCGTATACCGCGCCAGAAAATCCGCCCGCCACTCTGGTATAGAACGACTGACAAACTCAGCATCGGTTAAGTCGACAATCTCGTGGACCATTGCCTGATGTTGAATGTCGAAATATTGATAGACATCCAGACCGGAAAAAAGATTAAAACCGGCTTTTGGTGGGATAAGTGCCATGGGAAAGAGCCTCCACTAATAAATTCTTTTCGTAGCTTCTGAACAATGATAATTTTCATTCTAATATACGCGACCGAATTTTAAAATCATTTTAAATATTTTGATATCAAAATAATCAACCAACTATATATGAAATATTCCATCGTTGTTGCGCACATTTTATCTAATTTCATTTCTTAATACTCTGTTGTGTCATCTCAAACGAAGAGCTTCTAGGATGAACCTTTTGAAAAGCTTTTAATAGTTTCGTGCACGCTAATTGAAAATCTTGTTCCGAAAGACTAACGTCATTTATGCAAATCATTTTGTGATCAGACCTAGTAATGTCACTACATACTTTATCAACTTGATCTATCTGATATTTTTTCCCAATTCGCACAGATCTCGGATGAAATTTCCCGCTCACTAATTGTTCATACCGAAACAGCCAGATCGTGTTATCTGTCATACTACGGAAACGAGATTTCATTGTTTTCAACTTTATGCCTTTGTTTTCCTGTAATACCTGAATACACACACTCTTTAGCAAAGAGATTGGAATATGTGGATCATAGAAACGAGTGAATCGTGGCCAAGGTAATAATAGTATGCTTATTAGATTTAGATAGCCGTACCTTGGATTGAAAAACTTAAAGAAATTATTTATCAACACCTGACGTTTATTATAGTGCTTATTGATAATTAACAAATTATTCACACTTACATGGTCAAAATCTTCAATTGGCATAATAGCGTTTTGAACTGCCGAATCTCTTGGCAGTCCCTCTGAATCAAAAAAATCTTTTGGTTTAACTGGGGCATTAAGAAACATGTCATCGTTAAATACAACAAAATGTTCAGTTAATTCCTCGATATCAGGAATACCTAATTCTATTGCATTAGAATTGAAAGTGGGCAAAATTTCTTTTGGCAGATAATCTTTATGATCGACCAAAACTAATTTTGGATTGCATTCATTCAACCAATCTGGAGACTGGTGGTCAGTAATTAAATATATTTTATGAACCCATGGTGCATATTTTTCAATCGCACGAAACCAATACTTAAAAGTACCATAATCTCGAAATCGCACAGGACTCTCATCATTGTTACTAGCAGTATATTGCTGGCGTTTCTCTATCCAACTATGATCACTTCCGTCAACCCACGTAACCACGAAATCTATATCAAACCCCATACTTTATCCAACTTTCTTCATTAAAAGTAAAACTATTATTACTATCCTGCAACCTAACATTAAATGCAGCCATCATTATCCTTGCAATCACAAATTACATAAGAAAAATAATCTTTTCTAGTATCTCCAAACTACTCGCAATGTTCATTGTCTTAGCCATTTATCAAAATTAGTCCCATATATAGAAACCTAACGTGTAATAAAAAGCCAGAAAACAGAGTTTAATCATAACCTATTCTACAAAATCTTTTGCAAAACTAATTCTTGAAAGTAGCAAGTATCTCCCTTATTTTTTTTCTGTCAAATATTACTAATAGGGCAGAATAAATAACAACTGCTAAGATAATTTGTACGATTGTAACAGTAATATTACGTTCATAGCCACTTCCAAATAAATATACCGGAATAAACATTAATACCGAAAAAATACACGCATGTAAAATAACTACATTCTTTAATACTCCAATTCGAGACCGCACAAAAAGAAGTATGACAATCATTATTAAAAATTCAGAAATTACTGAGACCCAAGCCGTCGACACAGCACCAGAATGAAAGGTCACTAGATAATTTAATACAATACTGACAGCACCCCCGATACTAAGAGATCGGCTGTAAAGTGTCGCCTTCCCGTTGGCCATTAACAATAAATAACCAAACACTTCATTCAAAGTTGCTGGAACAATCCGTAGGCTCAAAATGATCATGACAGGCGATACTTTAGTAAATCCGGCGCCAAAGAACCAACCAACAAAATTAGACGAAATGGCAATCATGCCAAAAGTTAACGGTATTGCTAACAACATCGTGGTCTCCACTGAACTTTTCAATAACTCATTGGCATGATTTTCTCTACCGCTCCCGAACTCGTATGACATACGTGGGAACATCACAGTAATAAATGAAGTAATAATATAAAGTGGAATCGTAATAATCTTGTTTGCATTTGCGTAATATGCAACTTCGATATTGCTTGCATGCCAGCCTAAAATAAGTTGATACATCAGAACAGTAATTTGCAAAAAAGCGACAGGAACAAAATAAGTAAAAATATTCTTTAGCTGTATTAAAAATGGTTTAAGCTGTATTCTTATTTTAATAAACCGTGTCCAATCAATCTCTTTCCATAAATACATCCACATTATCACATTGGCAACTAACCCAGATGCAGCGAGTATTAAGGCATAAAGCGTAATATCTTGCGGATCATGTATGAGAATAAATATTAAGATAGTTCCAAGCACTTTACTACCCATTCCACGAACAACAGTTGTTCGAAAGTCCTCTTTACCTTGGAAAAACCAAGATACATCAAAATAAACGCTAAGTATATATATAGCTTGAACAAAGTATAAGCTACGATACTTATCTATAAAAACCTCAACATATAAGATATACAAAAATAACGTCAACGTGGTTGTAACGAGTTGATTGAAATAGACATACTTAAAATTTGTCGTGAGTTGAATGACGTTATTTCGTTCCTTAGAAATCATTTTATTCCCATATTTCTGAGTTCCAAGGTATGCAAACAAGACAAACACCTGTACGAATGAAAGCGAAAAGGCATTTATTCCAACGCCAGAGGGTCCCAATTGACGGGAAATATAGGGGGCTGTGATTATTGGAACAATAATTGAAAAAATTTGATAGCCCGATGTATATATAAAATTCTTAAATACTTTCATAAATACTCCTAATTAAATATTGACAAGTTATAGTGAAGGAAACTACGATATAAAAGCATTTCACCCCCGTCAAACTTTTGAGCAAACATATACATCCCACCAAAACAAACTATTATTACCGCCAAGTACGTAAGGGCTCTAACGGCATGCCTTGAATTGTCAACAAAATAATCAATTATAAAAGCATATGATAGCAACAAGTAGAACGGTATTCTAGCTAAAATCCCTTCTCCTGCGAGAATAGAATAAAATGGCAACACACACAAAAATAATTTTATCATCCATTCTCTAGTCTGGTTCAACGTGAGATGATTAAAAATATATATAAGAAGCATATCCACAACTAAAAACTCAACCAAGTGAAGTATACTGGTTCCGCCCTGATATAGGTCACTATCCCCGGCTACCGAAGATATTTTTTCTTGGGCAGATCCAGAGAATAATTCTGCAATGGGGCTCATGAACCCGAGTATATTAATATTAGATAAGGAAACCACATATGACACCGTAAAAACACAGGAATAGATGATTATCCCTTTTTTTGTCAGTCTGACAAACTTTAGTAAATAGAGGGGCAACAAAAAAATTGCCGAAAAATGTATTGTAGATGCAACTAATATAGTCAATACATATCGAAACGGTCGATTGGTAAACAGAAACCTAAGTGATAACAAAAAAAATCCAACTGCAATAGATTGCCGCATATAAATAAATGTTAAGCCAAGAAATTCTTTATACATTAGTATGATCACAACAATATTCATATTGTTACTAAATTTTGACAAGCCGAAATACACACAAATATAAAAAAAGAATGAAACGATTAATGTAAAGCCAAAGAAGTTGAACCCCAACGACTTAATTAGACTATTTATAAATCGATATCCAATATCAGAGCCAAAAAAGCCATAAGTTTTAAATGTTTCCCACAAATGAAAATTACTTAATGAGGGTATAGTGTTAAAAGTATATTCATAATTATATATATCGTACCCACCCATGTAATATCGAGTCCCAGTCACAACTGCAAGCATAACTAGCGGAACCAACGCCATGACATTACGATACTTTTTTTTTGGTACAAGCATACTGATAAATAGGATCACAGAAGAGATAAAAAAAACAGACGAATATACGATCACTATTATTCACCACTATACTTTCTATGCCAATATTGATAAAGTAAATACCCAAATGGACTTACAGCAGTAACCAAAGCTTTATGTTGTGTTTCCTTAAGCATTTGGATAACATTTTTCTTTAAAAAGAACGAGTAACATGTCTTTAACAGAGCATTCTTTATCCTTACACGAAATATTATTTTATGATTCATGTGTAATTCATTGTTTAATAGTGCACCACGTAAATTTCGCAACCGCATTTTTCTTCCTGACTTAGTCAATCCGTCTGAGCGGTATTCAGGGACAATATATATTATTCTTGCTAGATATAAAGTTTGGTAAGTTAAGGCGATGGTTGTCCATAACATTCCCTCACCTAGAAAGTTTTCACCAGATATTTCAGGAAACAAAAAGTTTTTGAACACTGGGCTCCTAAGTGTCTCACAACAATCACCTTGAATTTTCTGATTAATTCTAAATTCTATGTGATTAGATAATACAGAGTCACATGGCATTTTTGCTAGTGAATCCCCCCCTATTGTGCCGCACATAAAAGTAATCCCACCAATCTCTTGATGTCTGAGCACTTTGCTCCACTCTTGCAAAACAATCTCAACTGCATCGTCTGACAAGAAGTCATCACTATCAAGAATCAACACAAAATCACCCTCAATATAAGGATGTGAGAAATTCAATGCGGTATGTTTCCCACCATTTGGTTTATGATAATAATCAATTATGAAATCAGTGGTTTGTTGCTTTAATTGTCCCATGATGGTTGCAGTATTGTCAGTACTTCCATCATCAATAACTAACCATTGAAACTGTTTACTAGTCTGTCTTCGTAAAGATTCCCAACAACGTATCAAAGTTGTTGCACGATTGAAAGTTGGTGTTATCAGTGTTAATACTGCCATATTTATCTCCAATACAAATCATTATAAATCCGCGAAATCAATGGTACTGTCTGCTGTATATCGTAGCCAGCTTTTTTAACGTAGGCCATCTTTGATTTTCTATTGACAACATACTTTTGACTTTGATTAGCCAATATAGTATTTACCCATTCGACATCCGAATCACTCAGCGACTGAAATACTATGATTGGAGATACCTTAGCTTCTTTGGGAACTGAATCTGATGCAATACAGAATAAACCTGTGCATTGTGCCTCAATTAATGAGATTCCAAGACCTTCGTTTACCGAGGGAAAAACAAACATATCCATAGAGCTCAAATAATCTGCCACATTTTTTTTCGAACCAACCAAGTGCACATTTCTGTTCAATCCTAAATGTTTGATAAGGTGTTCAAGGTTAGGCCGAAGTTGCCCCTCACCCACTACAACTAAATGGGCAGTTGGAACCAACTTAACTAACTCATTGAAAATATTAATCAATCTTGTTTGATTTTTTTCTTCAACTAATCTGCCGACATTCCCAATTACAAGCGCTTCTTCTGATATTCCCAGCTTAGATCTAATTTCATTGCGCCTTATTGCTGAATACATAAAATTCTGAGTGTCAATCGCATTGTTAAATACATGGAAATTTTCTTGTTTGAGCACCTTCTTGCCATATCTGTCGCTACCTGCACGTTCTGAAGCAGCTAGAACGACCGTGGCAATGTGTCTATTCGGATAATTGAGTAAACTTATGATTCGTGAATGTAAATCAAATTTATCCGGCAAGGCACTATGACTATGAACAATGGTTCTCCGGCCTAACATTTTTGCAACTTGCAGATAAACAATAGCGGAGCTCCCGATATGTCCATGAATCACCTGGTATTCTGAGTGATCTAACAAAAATTTCTTCCATTTGAAATAATACGAGATGGTATTAAAAACATAAAACTTTTCAATGCGGAATATTTTGCCACCTAATTTTTTAATCTCATCGTCGAAATAGCCTTTTCCGTTGCTATGAACCATGAAATCAAACTGTATCTTATTTTTATCTATTCTTCGATACAAATTCATAATCATTGCTTGTGCTCCGCCTTGTTCCATGCTACCGATGACGTGTAAAACCCGAATTGGCTCAGTGATGATTGTACCTCCTTAATCATAATGATTGATAAATATCCAACATTTGTTGATTGATAATTTTTTTGTCAAAACGTTTTATCGTTTTTTTACTTTTAATTTTAAAAGCCTCCGTTTTACGACTATCTTGAACAAGATTGAAAATGTCTGACAAAACATTTGATATATCGTTGGGATCAAATAAATAACCATTAACATCATTGGTGATTAGATCTGTATTACCCCTAATATTTGAAGCAGCAACTGGTAGCCCGGCAGCCATTGCTTCCATCAGCGAAACCGGCAACCCTTCTAATAGTGATGGAAACACAAACACATCGGCGGCCTTCATTATTTCTATGATATCAGTCCTATATCCAAACAGCCTGAGATTTTTTTTTAATCCAAGTGTCTCAGCTATACTTAAAAGTTTCTGCTGGTTAGCACCAATTCCACAAATTCCGTAGTATATATTACTACTATCTTGGAGCGTACCTAGAGCTTTTAGCACGACCTCTTGGTTTTTCCGATTACTAAGTTCACCCACGGATAGAAGAAAAATAGCATGCTCTGGAATTTCCAACGCCTTTCTTGTACTATATTTATCAGTTTTCACTTTAGAAATTTTGTTAACGTCAACACCAATGCCTGGCACATAATACACTTTTTTCGCATGTAATTTTGATTTTGCTAATCTAAAATCTTCTTGATTGATAGTTAGTAACACATCCGTATATCGTGACAAAAATTTTTCAATTGGGTAAACAGTTAACCAGCTTTTCAGAGGGCTTCCTTTAAAAAATTGAAAACCATGTGCTGTATAAACCGTCTTTATATGAAACTTATGCCCAATTAGTCGACTACATATTCCTCCAATTGTGGAATGAGCGTGGATAAAATAAAAATCATCATTCTTAACTACACTCGTAACTTGATTAAGGATATGCTTTAAAGATTTTATTGACCACATTCCCCGTGGAAAATCAATTTGATGCGACACTACCCCCAAACTTTTTAATTCTTTTTTTAACTTTTGATTTTCTTCTAGACTCATTGTACTTCCATACTCAAAATTTGTTGCAACATGGACCCGATAGCCCATTTTCTGTAAGATCATTATATTTTCCATGTTAAATTGTTTAATCATCGATGCTACAGAGGTAACCATCAACATATTTCGAGTCACAGGACAGACCTCCTAACTGACTCATCAAACTCAACTACTTGATATCCATTCAGACGCACTGCAGAATTTGAAGAAAGAGACTTGGCGTAAATTACTGATCCAAATGCTTTATCTGCATATATACCAAATCCGTTATGTTGCTTCACAAAGCAATTAATTATTCCAGTAAAACCAGATAGCAATAATGTTCTACGATTCAATGAATCCCGAATGGTCTTTACCAAGCAGGATGTATTAACATACTCTTTGTTCTGCGGAAAGTAAATATTGGTATGCAGACGAAACGCTATTATTTGGCAAATAAATTCTGATAAATTATCGACAAACAGCATGGACCTCTGATTATCTATTTTTGGAAATATCGGAAAGCTTTTAGCCATTTTTACTAAAATGGGAAAGTTTCCCTTGCTCATAGGGCCATAAATCATTGGCGGACGTAAAATAAGTATTTGAAAATTTATATTACTCATTTGGCGAAGAGATATTTCTGCTTGGAGCTTGCTATCTCCATAAAAATTGCTTGGGTTAGTGGGTGTTGTTTCCTGTATTGTTTCATGGGTATGTCCATACACAATAATTGAACTCATGTAGATGAACTGTGAAAAGCCGTTGCGCTCAGAACGGTATTTCTGAGCAACGGCAACGGCTAAATCACGATTAACTGCGTAATATTCTTGTTTAACTGCTTCGGAAACATGGCTCACGTCCGCATGTGCCTTACCAGCAACATGAAATACTGCATCATATACAGAAAAATCGCGTGATTTCCATGCGTTCCCACGTACAGAAATTACATCGATCTGAATTTCTTCTCTATGATTTGCTTCAACATATTTTCTGAAACTTTCGCCAATATAACTATTTTTTCCAGTGATTAAAACTCTCTTCATTAATTATGGCTCCTTATGGTCGAACAATTGTCTTTCCTTCTTTGACACCATCGTGCTTCATAACCGATGTGATCGTGCCGAAGAAAATTTTTACGTCACCCGCAAATGTGATATGTCTACAATATTCACCATCAAATCCTGCTTTCACAGGAATAGGCAATTCGTCGCGTCCACTGATTTGCGCTAAGCCGGTTAACCCTGGTTTAACATCATTGGCATGATATTTATCGCGCTCATTGACCAAATCGTTTTGATTCCAAAGTGCTGGGCGTGGTCCAATAATACTCATATCGCCCTTGAGAATGTTTAGAAGTTGTGGCAATTCATCGAGACTGGTCTTCCGTAAGATTGCCCCTACACGGGTAATATAATTACCAGCATGAGCTAGCATATGTGTAGGCATATTGTGGGGTGTATCAATTCTCATCGTACGAAACTTATAAATTTTAAATATGGCTTTGTCTTTTGCGATTCGTTCTTGCTCAAACAAGACTGGCCCCTTAGAGTCTAATTTAATCGCAATAATGATGAACAGATACAACGGCGATAAGATAATTAACCCCAGTAATGCCAGTATGAAATCAATGTCCCGTTTTAAATAATGAATGTACATATTAATTCTCCCTGTTTTACTCAGTTCGAGTTTTCTCTTGCCCGTTATGTTGGTTTGAATATTCAACGATTTCTGTTGAGAGACTGTCATCATCTAGTGTTAACAAATGCTGTGCAACATTGATGATGTCTTCAATGTTGTAATGTGACACATGCCCCAACGAAATTTTATCGTAAACTTTTTTGTTCGTTTTTTCTGCGTCAGTAACTAATTCTTCATAAAGTTTCTCACCAGGACGCATTCCGACTTCTTTGATCCCGATTTCTGCTTCTGTATGTCCAGACAAACGAATAACATTCTTAGCGAGATCTAAAATTCTCACTGGCTGACCCATATCAAGGATGAATAGTTCGCCGCCCTTAGCTAACGCGCCGGCTTGAATTACCAGACGACTGGCTTCAGGAATCGTCATGAAGTAACGAGTCATCCGCTTATCGGTTAAGGTTAACGGACCGCCTGCTTTGATCTGGCGTTCAAACAGTGGAATTACGCTACCACGGCTACCAAGAACATTACCAAATCTCACAACGGCGAAATGTGTCTTGCCAGGTTCGTTCTCTCCGGTAACAATCATCTCGGCCATCCGCTTAGTTGAACCCATGACACTAGAGGAGTTAACTGCCTTATCCGTCGAAATCATAACAAAGGTCGTCACGTTTGCAGCTTTTGCAGCATCAGCGACGTTCTTAGTACCAAAGACGTTATTTTTGATGGCTTCGTGTGGGTTGTATTCCATTAGAGGGACATGTTTATGCGCAGCCGCATGATAGACGATATCTGGTTTGTACTCGGCCATCAAGTCGAACATGAGTTGCCGATCTTGAATATCACCGATAAGCGGTACAAACTTGATATGATCATCTGGATAACGTTTCCGCATTTCACGAGTAATCATATAAATTGAGTTTTCGCCATGACCGAGCAAGAGTACTTGTTTGGGGCTGAATTTAGAAACTTGGCGCACGATCTCAGAACCAATGGAACCGCCAGCACCTGTAACTAATATCACCTTTTTAGTGATTCGATCTGAAATTTGGCTCATATCCAGTCGAACTTCGGGCCGTTCGAGGAGATCGGCAACATTAATATCTTGAAGTTGACCGGCATTACTCTTATCGCTTAAGATGTCATCCAGCTTGGGCATTCTATTAATTGTGACTTTTGTCTCACGTAATGCCGTCATCAACTGATCATAACCAGCTGCAGGCAAACTTGGAATGGCGATAGTAACCTGTTCAATTTCATTTTGTTTGATCAGATTAGGCAAATCCTTCAAGGTTCCTAACACCTTGACACCATGGATCCAAGTGCCTTGCTTATCCGCGTCATCATCAACTAAGCCGACCACGTTTACGTCAGGTTGATCATAAGAAAGGCGATTCAGTAACACGCTAGCACCATCACCGGCGCCAACTAATAATGTCGGAATTAGTCGACCATTTTTTAACCCATTGCGATGCATTAAGAATTCAACATAATAACGCCACGTTAATCGACTGCCCGCGATAAACAACAATGCAAATAAATATGTAAGGACAAAGTGACGCGCGCTGAAACCTGTTCGGAAAACAATCAATCCAATTAGCGTGACCAGATAGGCCGCTGTCACCGCCAAGGCAATTGAACTTACTTCTTTAATACTTGTGTATCGATTTATTTTCGAAAACACACGAACAGAATTGGCAATGATTAGATACAAGCCGGCTTCTGAAATAATTGTTAACACAAAATAAATACCGGATAAGGAAACATATCGATCCACAAAAAAGAAAGCCATCTCATTAGCTAAAACTACCAAGATGACATCAACTAGCATCAAAACCAATTTTTTAGTTCGACGATTCATTCTTATTCCTCCAAATAGCTACCCTGACCCATGTTACCAATAACCATCACACGATTATCTAAAGATTCAAATACAGGTTCAATATAGAAACCCTTATCAATATATCCGAAATTGTTGTATCTACATTATAGATGATTTTTATACTTGTGAAAAGACTATAAATAACGTTCGTTTTCTGTAAGCTCTCTCAAATGTCGATTGATTAACCTTTATCCCATTATTACATTTATGTAACTTTTGATAAGTGACGTGAATCCAGTGTTTATCTACCATTTATTTTATTTGCGCATTCGACTTTTCGGGTATTTCACAAGTTTGATTCCAAAAAAATATAGTCGTTTTAATCTGAATAAAACTGAACTTGTTCAGGCTTTGATTCTAGATCTCAATCGGCTACTTTTTTGATGTGATGAATTAAACAGTGGTTTAGAAGAACCTTTTACGTTTTTTCAGTAATGTGAGTGGAATTCGATGATCAATGTCCTCCCCGTTGATCAGGTGCTTCGAATTTTCGTAAAATTGTGGCCCGTACGCGCGGTCTAATGCGTCGAGTGCCAGATACCCTTCCTTGAGTGCAAACTGGCGGTTAGGCAACATGTGGGCGTCTGAGGCGATAATGTGAACGAGACCGTGGGTAATCAATTCTTGTGAGAATTTCTGAACGCCTTTACCAAAGACACCGACTAAACTGGTGGCGGTCAATTGTCCTAAGGCGCCATTGCTAATGAAATCATAGAGAATTTCGGGATCCGCCTTGATGCGCGCGTTGCGTTCAGGGTGTGCAATGACTGGCGTGATTCCCCGCATGCTGAGTTGAAAGAAAAGTTCCGTCGTGTAAGTTGGCACTTCTTCGTGTGGTAACTCGACTAAGAGATAGCGCATGGCGGAATCAATGCCTAATAGGTCCTCAACACGCTGGTCAAGATCCCCATTCAGATGAACCTCTTGTCCCGGGAAAAGAGTTAAAGGGATAGCCTGCTCATCAAGAATCTTCTGGAAGTCGTGTACTTTTTGAACGACATCAAGTGCATGGTTCGTATAATTGCGGTCAAGGTGATGCGGTGTGCAGAGAATATAACCGATACCTTCTCGAACGGCGGCATGCGCAAGCTCAAGCGATTCTTCAACACTCTTTGAGCCATCATCGAGGCCAGGTAAGATATGACAATGTAGGTCGATGAGGCTATTTTTTCTCGGAGTATTCGTAGCCATAGTAACCATCTCCGTTGTTGTAGTATCCCGAATGGCCCTCTGATCTCACATCATTTAAAACAACACCTAGAATGTTAGCTTGTGCTTGTTCGAGACGTTCCTTGGTATCTACCACAGCACGTTTATCGGTGTAGTTCTGACGAACGACTAAAATCACGCCATCGACCATGTTTGAAAGAATCTGACCATCAGTCACCGGCAGAATTGGCGGTGCGTCGACGATAATCAAATCGAAATATTGTTTCAATTGATCAAAGACGGTTGCCATCAATGGACTGCCAATCAGCTCGGCTGGATTCGGTGGTGTCGGGCCACTCGGAATAACCGCCAAGTTTTCAACCATCGTTGGATGGCAAACTTCGGTAATATTATCAATTTGACGAACAAGATAGTTGGTCAAGCCACGATTAGCTTCCCGAATTCTAAACGTACGATTAACGGTTGAACGGCGTAAATCGGCATCAATCAACACCACACGTTTACCAGCTTGGGCGAATTCGACCGCCAAGTTAGCAGTCACAGTCGATTTACCCTCTGAAGCCATCGCTGAAGTGACCATGATTGTTCGTAAACTTTGTGCTTGTTGGGCAAAGCTGACGTTGGTTCGAATTGTTTTAACCTGTTCGGTAATGACAGACGATGGTTCGTTGACCGTAAATAAATTTGCAGGTGCAACGGGTTCTGGTCCTTTATTTTTTCGATTGAACATTATTTGACCTCCTTAGACACGCTTTGTCGGTGTACGACGTAATGGCTCAATTGGCGTCGAACCTGTCGTCGGTGTTGTCGTTTTCACCTCAGGTCGATCAACAATCGGTGAGAGCGGCACGAATTGTTCGCGCGGACGAAGATTCTGATGTTTGCGGTGACCAGACTTCTTACTCCCCGTATGATAATGAGAGACAATGCCTAACTTGGTCAAGCCTAATTCGTCAGTCAAATAATCGATATCTTTAACATTATGATCGGTCAATTCCCGGAGGAAGGCCAGACCAACACCAATCAATAGACCCAAAACAAAACCAATCATCAAGTTTAACTTTTTACGTGGTGAAACGGCTGACTTAGGCTTCGTTGCACTGGCAATAATCGTGACGTTATTGATCGACAAAATCTGCTTCACTTTCTTTTGGAAAGTCTTGGCGATAATATTCGCAATCGTTGCGGAACGAGCCGCATCTGTGTCGGTCACGTTAACCGTAAAAACTTGCGAATTCTGTTGGTTCGTCACACTGATCATGCCTTGTAATTTGGAAGTCGAAATATCATAGCCCAGTTGCTCGCGAACTTCTTTGCGCACTGGCGCCAGAGTAACTGACTTCGTGATGATGTCTTTATAGGTGTTGATCATCTGAACATCGGCTTGTTGATCACTCAGTTGATTGTTGATATTGTTCTCTTGCTTTCGATTCACCAAGATATCCACACCCGCCTGATACTTAGGGGTCATGAAGACATACGTTGCCACAGCTGAAACCAGCAGGCAGGCAATTGTCGAAGCGATGATCAGGCGCAGATGTTTGCGTAGAATTTTGAGGATACTTTCAATGCTAATTGTTTGGTCCATGATTTACTCCTAGAATTGGTCTATTGAATAAGTTATCTTAACAGGGTTGAGTTTGATAGAACCCGTTTAATTTACTTCGTGGTCTCAGCCGTGTCGCTCTGTGGCGAATAAACGTGGAATTGTTGCTTGGAATCAGTACTTGTGAAACTGAAACCGTTTTGAACATTCAGGCGATTCTGACGCGTCTCTTGATTATCAAGTGTTTCTTTCGATAAGCCCATCTCTGAACGTAGATTGTCAGATAATCGTTGAAGCTCTGTCGTCGATGGAATCTGGATCATTGCCTGTCCCCACATGGCATTCACGCCGTGAAGGTGATCATCTTTGATTGTCTTCGCATAACCCCGATAATCTTTGAAAATGCTGACCATATCATTAAACGTTAAGTTGGTCGTCATGTTTTTAGAAACTTGCTTCAGCACATCTTGGAAATTCGTCAAGGTCCGCGTTGAAACTGCCGCCTTGATTGCTGATGTGATCACTTGGCGTTGACGCGCTTGACGACCATAATCGCCCTGAGGATCATCGTAACGCATC
Organism: Lapidilactobacillus gannanensis; assembly: GCF_003946675.1. Classification (GTDB taxonomy): domain Bacteria; phylum Bacillota; class Bacilli; order Lactobacillales; family Lactobacillaceae; genus Lapidilactobacillus; species Lapidilactobacillus gannanensis. The sequence continues at coordinate 18,608 of NZ_RHOT01000040.1, forward strand.
CGTGAGTATGCCAGTGCCTGCTCACCATTCAAATGCATCTTGCCTTTAGTGAAGGTCTTCTTTTCATAAGTAAATGTAAACGGCACGTCAACATCAACGCCACCAACTGCTTCAACAATTTTCGAAAGACCACCCATGTTGATGGTGACGTAATACTCTAGCGGCACGTTAACTAACGTGGAAATCGAACGAAGTGCCATCTTAGAACCGCCAACCTCATAAGCTGCGTTAAGTCGCTGATAATTAAATTTATCGGTCCCAACAAGCTCTGCCATTGTATCGCGGGCTAAACTCGTTAAAGTCGTTTGTTTCTTCTTAGGATTAATTGTTGCAATGATCATCGTATCCGTACGGCCCTGATAGTCACGACCAAAGGCGCCGGTATCTGCACCCATTAATAAGATACTCAATGGCTTCTTAGCATCAATAACTGTCTTAGCCGCTTGCGTCTCGCCCGCAGATTTATAGCTAGAATCGAGTGCATGCTTAGCCGTGAAGAAGAACCAGCTTGCATAGCCTAGCACAACAACAACGATGGCAACCAATGCCCAAATGATTATTTTACGCAAAGTATGTTTGCGATGATGATGGTGGTGATGATGATGTGGTGTAGCTGGTCTTTGAAGCTGACCGTCATTATGATTGCTATCCATAATTTACTTCCTTTGTATTCATAATCACTAAAATGCACCTAGTATGTAGTGTAGCATAATTATGTTCAAAAAAGAATGACTGTTATGAAAATGTGAAGAGCTGCGTCAAACCGATTTAGCCATTAATTTCTGGTAGCGGAGGGAAAAATGGTTGACACGCTGTGAAAATGTTGTTGATCTGCGTCACTCGTGATGCAGATCTGACAACATGGGATAAAATTGAGACTTCGTTGCACGAAGGCTCAATTTTAAGGTGGAAGCTCCTTTAGAAGCTTGCTTCTAAAGAGCTGGAACCGGCCCCACAAGCATGTCACCCATTTTTCCTGTAGCGTACTATTTCCACAGCAACTTCAGTTAACAGCACTTCCGATTCAGGACGCAAAAAAAGAGCCGCGCTCTGCGCAGCTCTTTCAGTCCGATAGTTACGAACTATCTTATCTATGTACTCGAGATAACAAACGTCATCACGATCTCCCCCGAAGATCACTGATCACTTCTCAATAGTGTTAAACACAATCCCTGTATCAACAAAAACTATTGTAGCCCATAAATTGATTCCATAACGTTCATGATTTAATAAAAATTCTTTCGAAAAATGAATCTAGCTGTGATTGAAAACAGTTTCCTTACCAAAATCCCCCCACAAGCCTATAATAAAGGCGGTAATATTTGGGACAAATATCCACTCTGTCAGTAGTATCGATTGAAACGCGATCTGAGCACGACTTTTTTTGAAGATGTTTGACCTTTCTAAGTCACTCTATCCTCAATCTGATGAGTGACTTCTATTTTTGAAGTCATGATGACTTGACCGTGTCCAAAATAACGTTCCGGTCGATTCGTATTTGCCAAACTAAATAAGGAGGAAACTATGTTATTAAAGCAAATCATCATCAGTAATTACCGTCAAGATCAAACCGCGCACGCCTTTCTTGAGTTCTATCTGCAGTTATTCCGTTCAGGTGAGCTCGATACTTTGTCAACACGCGATCCGCAGCATCAAATCATCGATATCAATCTCTTCTTGATTGATGTTTCGTCGCCAACACAAGAAGAATTACTGGATACGCTAGTTGCCCACGAGCAGGCTGAATTACAGGCGCTTTATCATGAACTGGCCGAGCACGATCCACACATCAATGAATTACGCACCTTGGCAGATTGGCAGAATTGGTACCGCCAGATGACGGCAGATATCGCGGTAAAAACAGCCGGCAGTAGTTGGAATCATGTCCAAACACGCTAACTCGCCACGTCGAATCTTTTGAGGACACCTCGCGAGTTGTTAAATTTATTTTTTTAATTTCGGAAGGAGTTGTGACATCACTCCTTCCCTCTTTATTGTTAAATGTTGCTCGTCTGGCACTTGCGGCCGGGAAATATCAGTCTGAGGATTGATGAGATACGACCCACTTTCTGCGAAAATAATAATGAACATGGAGGTTGAGGCTTATGGATAATCTAGTTAAAAATGTAAAAAGAAATATTCCCGAATTGTCAAATCAAGTGCAACACTTTCGACCTATTCTTAGTTATTGGTCTAGTTAATCGAAGTCTGGCAGAAC
>NZ_RHOT01000041.1 GCF_003946675.1 Lapidilactobacillus gannanensis
TCCGGCCCATACAAAAACTCCTTCCTAGGAAGACAAGCTTTAATTATTTGCTTGTCTACCCAAGAAGGAGTATAGCCAAGGCTGCTTCTTTGCTACCAGAAACTGTTCTCAGCTATTTTATGGGTTAGCTATTATCTGGATAATTAAATATTCGTTCACTATCGACTACACCAATGATTAATGAAGATGCTTTAACCCAGTTACGTAGATGTCGTCACCATCATAACGTTGGCCATTGATAGTAAAATAACGGTCATTTTCAACTTGCGGTTGTTCACCGATCCAATAAAAACCCGGTGTCATTTGACTTAGGCCCAAATGATTATGCGCCTTACCATTCAAGCTGTTAACCACCATTTCATTACTTTTACTACGAAAATAACGTTGTTCACCATTGTCGTATGTGACTGCAATAAATAAATCAGGTAACATTGCCACCTTTTTAACTTTTATCATTTTAATCAACCTCCATAATTTAAGAATACGTAAAGAGCCGTACCCAAGATACCAACTACTACCAAGATCCAAAATATTTGTATGAACCACATCAAAAAATTAATGTTACTGAAAATAAATTGGAAGACATTTTTACGACGCACATAACGACTCACTTCAATGTGTTGCATCCCGGGAATTGTCAGTAAATTACGTTTAAATAATTTCGTATTAGTCACATCAAGTGTTTCCGTAAATACTTGTAAATCATCAGTCTGAAAATCAAGCGTGTACCATTTGTAATGCTTACGTTTCCATGGTCGCGCTAATTCACCAGGTTCGCTAGCCTTGTGTTCTTTCAATTTAATCGACTTAATTTTATCGTAGTCATAGGAGAAAAACTTGGTTGGATCATCTAAAAACTCGACGAGCACCAAGAAAATCAGCCGCTGATCAGTGAAAACTAATAACCGATTACCACGTAAACTTCGTTGTGCTTTAATATAGGCCGCGGCTTGATCACTTTTAGCAGCGTACATGCCTAAATAACCATTAGTTGCGGTTTGACTACTATTCTCGTTAGTAATCGGCATTAAATTAACAATCATTTCTTCAGGGTGTAATTGCTGCTTTAATTTGGCTAAAATAGCTTGCATCGTTAGGTATAAATTGGCTTGACGCGCTTGGTAATTGATGCGTAGTTGCGGATCAGCGTCACTTAGATCCGTCTGATCAGGAAAGCCATTCATTTGATTGATGATGGCTACATAAGGATTGAGTTCAGAAATCATTTTTATCCGCCTCCTGTTTTAATTTCTTACGTGCTCGCGAGAGTTGCTTGTATACAGCACCACGACGCATGTGCAAGCGATGAGCGATTTCCTCTGGTGTCAAATCTTTGTCGAAATACAATTGAAAAATGGCACGTTCTTTCTCTGATAATACATTCAATAATTGCCCTAACTCCAAAGGCTCATCAGGCGGTGGCGTTGCAATGACGACACCTGTTAAATCCAACTGACTAAAAGTGGCACTTAAACCACGCTGATAATCAATCGCCTGATGCTTAACAATCGCGCCCAACCAAGTCTTAAGATTACCACGAGTTTCATCAAAACTACCGATTTTTGACCAAATTTGATAATAACAACGGTTCGCAATATCACTCGTATAACTACGTTCATAACTGCTAGGTAACTGATGCCAGATTACTTGCAAAACATAATCGCCATATTGGGTGATCAATGCAGTCAGGGCACCCTCATCTTGACTGCGTAATTTGGTAATTAACTCCTCCTCTAACATACCTTCACCTACTTTTATTTTGTCCTACACTTACTATTACGAAAGTAATGCTCAAGATTGGACATTTTTATAATGAATTTTTAATATTTTTCTTCAAGAAAGTGCGGTGCTTTGGTCTAAGGCACTTCCTAGTTGAAGCCAGCAGGATCCAGTGATGGAATGAGCGTGACATATGATAAACATCGATCTGAGCTTGCAAGTGGGACGAGCGTTAGCGCAAAAATAACGGGCAATTCTGTGATAGAATTGCCCGTTATTTTTTGTATTAAGCAGAACCAATTACCTTTTGCAACCACGTTTCAGCAACCTAAGTTCGGCCTGATTTTTTTAAATGACTGATGTCCCAGACTTATCAGTGCACTTCTCTAGAAATCCCAATAGAAATAGATATTGCTTTTATCTGCTTGACTAGTGCCAAAATATTCGTGCGTATTAAAACCACCAATTTCAAAGTGACAATGTAAATAAAATAAGCATGCTGCTAAATTATTATCTTGACCAATTGTGTAAATACCGCGATATTGATGTGCCTTGGCAATCCTTTTACCAGCATTAAGTAATTGTTGACCCACACCTTGACCACGAAAATCGCGATTAACTTTCAAATCATCTAAGTAAAGGTACTTAAACATTTCCCGGTGATAGATCGCCAACCCAATACAATTATCGGCGTTATCATATGCACCCACAAAGAAATAATCTGGTGCCATGGCCGCAAAATCATAATGTTCATCAGGAAAAATCATCTCATGAACTTGGCTCTCCGGTAATTGTCTGGTAGTATACGCCCATTGTTGACCATCAAAAGTCGGCAACATCTGGCCAAAAATCCGAAATGGTTCATTAGGTAAATTAATATCCGCCGCATTTTTAGCAGTAATCTGTGTCACAGTAATACTCATTCTTCCATCCCCTATCTCGTGCCGGACTAATTAATACCAGTTTACTACAAAATAAATTAGTGACCTTGAAGCTTTAAGCGGTACATTAAAATTAAATCAATGACTACAATTGTGGCGTACACAAAGCCAATTTTGCTGCCAAATAGTATGAAAAAGCTAACTATACCGCAGCTATAAACAAACATCTCTAATAATAACTTGTTGCTTCCTGACAATGCATGCACTGACTTAGGCGCACCATACCGCGACCACAAAAGAATAATCCCCAGGCCAACAATCAGGAATAAAATCTTGACGACGTTCCCTTGGGCAAAATAAACACCGCTTAATAAACCCAATCCAGTTACAACCTCAAGCAAAAAGCGAACTGCCAAAACAATCATTTCTACCACAGTCATTAAGTTGTTCCCTCCAATCCTTATTTTACAATTATTAACCTAAATATCATTAGTTTAGTAAAGAATCAGCATAATCCTGCCTTGACAGACAGCTCGCAAACATTCCGCTTATTATCCTGCATCTGAATTTTTCAACTTTTATAGCATTTTAAGCACAATAAATGGCACTTACTGGCTTAGTCAAAAATAGACTTAGCATGTAACAAAAAAAGCCAGTGTGCCAATCTTTCTGGATAAAACCAGTGACTAGCACACAAGCTATTTTAATTGACTATTAGAGTACAACCTCACTTTTAATTCTGCTAATCTAGCCACCAGCACTGACATAATCATTAACAATATATTGTAAACCACCGTCACTTATGACTGAACGGAAGGACCAAGTTGTTAATGAAGAGCTTTTTTCGGACGAATAGACTTGTGGCAAGCAGTGAAATTATTTTTAGCAATTATTATCTAAAATAAGGTTAACAGCTGAATTGTTATGGCCCAATGAGCTCAGAGCAATCAACCCAACTTCCGCGCCAATAAATGTGACAATTGACTGAGTAAGAAACACACGATGAAATATAACACGGCTAAGGCCACAAACATTGGTATCATGTAATTAGTGTTTTGGCCATAGATGACTTGCGAATGGAACATTAATTCTGGTAAGAGAATAATAGTGGCTAATGAGGAATCTTTCACCAAGGAAACAAACTGACTCACAATTGGTGGCACCATGCGGCGTAATGCTTGAGGTAAGATAATATACCACATCGCCTGCAGATAACTCATGCCATTGCTTCGCGCCGCCTCCATTTGACCAATATCTACAGCGCCAATCCCACTTCGAATGATTTCTGCCAACATTGCTGATTCGAAAATGGTCAACGCCACAATTGCGGCATTAACTGTACTCAATCGCACGCCAATCGTACTTGGCAATCCAAAGTACATGAAGAAAATAATTAACAACAGTGGTAAGTTCCGAATCACATCAATCAGAAAACCCACAATTGCCGACACGTATTTAATTTTCATGTAGCGAATAAAACCTAGAATAGCGCCAATAATGAAACTTAAAACTACCGAAATTGCTGAAACATAAATTGTCACCCAGAGACCTTCAAGCAGAAAGCGTAGGTTGATCCAGCTATAAGCATCAATAAAATTTTGCACGAGCAACAACCTCCTTTATTCTGCTGTCCCTTGAGACCAACGTTTTTCTAAATAGCGCATGAAATAACTGAGTGGCATGGTCAGAATTAAATATAATAAGCCGACTGCTAAATAAGTATCTGTTGTTTTGAAAGTCGTTGACGCAATAAGATTACCTTGATACATCAAATCAAAACCAGCCAAGAAAGCCAAAACAGACGAATTCTTCACCAAATTGACAAACTGATTACCTAATGGTGGAATCACGATCTTCAGTGCTTGTGGTAGCACAATATAGCGCATGGCTTGTAAATAAGTCATCCCATTACTTCGTGCCGCTTCCATTTGCCCTAAATCAACACTTTCAATCCCCGCGCGAATTGTTTCGGCAATAAAGGCCGACGTATAAATAATCAAACCAATAGTACCGGCAGTAAATCCATCCAAATGTGGAATGAATTGGGGCATCACAATATAAAAGAACATGGCCACGACCAATAAAGGAATATTTCGAAAAATTTCAATATAAACATGGCCGATAACGCGAAGTGGCTTTAAAGGATTGATGACGAATAATGCAAAAATCAAACCAATGATCAGACTACCAATCAGTGCCAAAATACTGGCACTTAAAGTGTACTTTAAGCCTTCAACAAAATCAGGCCAATAAGTTGTTAAAATTGAGATCATTTGATCACACTCCCATCAAACCCTGCGACTTTACTAAACCACTTATCAACGATTTTCTGATAAGTGCCATCAGCTTCAATTTTCTTCAATGCTTGGTTCACTGCCTTGGCAAATTTTTCTTGTCCTTTATTCATGCCAATACCGTAGGGTTCATTAGTGAAAGTCCCTCCAACGACCTGATAATTAGGATCATCACGGTTTAATCCATACAAGATCCCATTATCACTAGTCATCGCATCACCTTGCCCTGATTTCAGAGCGGTGAAGGCCTGAGCAGTATCAGCCAATTGTAATACTTTAGCGTCAGGCGCATATTTTTTAATATTGGCAACTGAATTTGATCCCTGCAGACCTAAGACTTTCGTTCCAGAAGTTAAATCCTTAACACTTTTGATTTTGCTACCTTTTTTTACCATAATTGCTTGACCAGCATTAAAATACGTGTCGGAAAACATAATTTCTTTTTTCCGTTCTGGCGTAATTGTCATTGTCGCCGCCAAAGCATCAATATTACCGTTTTTCAATAATGGTAACCGCGTGTTTGAAGTGACTGGGACAAACTTCACGTCCACATCTTTCCCGAAAATTTCCTGCGAGATGGCCGTCGCAATATCAACATCAAAGCCTTCAATTTCACCGGTCTTAATATTCATTAGTCCAAATAAGCGGGTATCGTTTTTAACACCCCAGGTAATATGATTGGTCCGCTTCACACGAGCCATAACATCTTGCTGGGCTAGATTATCACCACAACCACTAAGAACAGTTAGCAAGGTGACCATTAACCCCAGTAACAATAAGGGCCTAATTTTTGAACGGTTTAATTTCATTAGTTGTCCTCCTTAACTGTTATGAATAATTTTACCTAGGAATTCTTTAGCCCGACTATCCTGAGGATGCGCAAAGAATTCTTGAGGCTGATGACTATCTTCGCGAATTTGCCCATCAGCCATGAAGATGACGCGATTACCAACTTCCCGTGCAAAACCCATTTCATGAGTCACCACAATCATGGTCATTCCTTGTTTCGCAACTTTACGCATAACTTCTAAGACATCACCAATTACTTCTGGGTCTAACGCTGATGTTGGCTCATCAAATAAAATTGCTTTAGGCTTCATCGCCAAGGAGCGTGCAATCGCAATGCGTTGTTTTTGACCACCAGACAACATACTCGGCAGTTTGGCCGCCTGATCTGTTAAGCCCACTAAACTCAACAGTTTATTTGCATCAGCTTCAGCCTCAGCCTTGGATTTTTTCAATACTTTAATTGGCCCTAACGTAATATTCTCCAAAACTGTTTTGTTGGCATAAAGATTAAAATGTTGAAAAACCATGCCGACATTTTTGCGGATTTTATTCATATTTGTTTTGGAATCAGCTAAATCAAAATTATCTACAATCAATTTACCAGATGATATTCTTTCCAGACCATTAATTGTTCGTAAAAGGGTGCTTTTCCCAGAACCTGATGGCCCAATAATCGAGATAATTTCACCCCGCTCAATCGTTAGATTAATATCTTTCAGGGCATGAAACTTGCCATAGTACTTATCAACACTATGAAATTCAATCATTGACATATTATTTTCCTCCAATTATTCCTTGTTAATGAGCGCTGATCTGCTAAGTGATTAATGTTTTTTTAGTAATCACTAACCAGCGAATTAGTGATAACCGAACAATGCTTTATCTTATCTTAATTGAAAAATAGTAAGTCTGGCAAGAAAAAGCTCAGAAAAAATTCGATTTTAATTCGTATAAAAAAGTTTTCAACAATCATTTCAGCCGTACATTGCCTATTTTAACCCGATTTGAGTGCCAGTTCGTATCCCCAAAAATAAATTGGTTCTGCCTTCATTTCAAACGCTATGCGCAGAACATTGTCGGCCGTAGTTGCAACGAATTGCCAATCAATATTTAAAATCACTAAAATCTGATAAATTAAACAATTGGCTTTAAATCTAACGATAGTCTGAACTTCCCCGCAATAATTTCAGAAGAATTCTAATCTTAGTTCATTTTTAACCGATTTTTTTCGCGTTAAGCTGGCTAAATTCACTAATAAAGTGACAATAATGGGTTTAGTGATTAAAAAAGAATGAACGATAAAAGCTTGATTTAATCAGCTCTTCGGCGCTATTTTCTTATTATAATGAAAACATTCGTCACGATTCTCTTAGAACTAATTTACAAAGGTTATTAAAACAGGTAAAATTCATAGTGTTATTGCATTAAGGAGGAAAATTAAATGAAGTTACGCAATTTAGGCAAATTGGGTGTTGTCTCCCTACTTGCCCTTTCTTTATTAGCGGCTTGTGGTGGCAACAAACAATCAAGCGGCTCAGCTAGTGGCGAGCAAGTATTTACTCGCATGGAAGGTGACGTCATCAGTAGTATGGACGCTGCCTCAATCACCGATGCGATTTCTGGGCAAGCATTAGTTGACACCATGGATGGTTTATACCGCTATAACGGCAAAAAATTGGAACCAGCAATTGCCACTAAATTAGTTAAAGCAACTAATGATGGTAAAACTTATACCTTCAATTTACGTAAGGGTGCCAAATGGAGCAATGGCGATCCTGTCACAGCCCATGATTTCGTTTTCGCTTGGAAACGACTCGTTGACCCTGCAACTAAGTCACAATATGCTTACTTGTACTCTGGCATTCAAAACGCTGACGATATCATGAATGGTAAAAAAGCTGCTGACACATTGGGTGTCCAAGCAGACGGCGACTACAAATTGGTTGTTAACCTAGATCATGCCATTCCTTATTTCTCAGCTATGGTCACCAACCCTGTCTTCTTCCCACAAAACGAAAAAATCGTTAAAAAGTATGGTAATAAATATGGTACTTCTTGGGATAAGACGGTTTACAATGGCCCATTCAAACTAAGAACTTGGACTGGTACCAACTTGAGCTGGACTGAAGTTAAGAACAAGTCTTATTGGAATGCTAAAGCTGTTAAGTTAGACAAAGTTAAAGTGCAAGTCGTGAAGGAACCATCAACTGCCTTAAACTTATTCCAAGATGGCACTTTGGATGATGCCATTCTTAGTGGTGAAGCAGCTCGGCAAATGAAGAATGATCCTTCATTCAAGCCACAATTACAGTCATCAACTTTCTATCTAGAATTAAATCAAGAAAAAGTACCCGCATTCAAGAACAAAAACATTCGTTTAGCAATCTCGAAAGCAATTAACCGGAAAGAATACACGAGCCAAGTCTTAGGCAATGCTTCCATCCCTGCCCAAAACGTTGTACCTAAGAATATTGCCCAAATGCCTGATGGCACTGATTTCTCAGCAGCAGCTAAAAATGACAGTTACCCAACTGACTACAGTAAAGCTGAGGCACGTAAACTTTGGAAACAAGGTTTGAAAGAAGTTGGTATTAACAGTTTGAGCATCGAATTCTTAAATGACGACTCTGAAAATGCTAAGAAATCAGCCGAATACTTCCAAAGTCAATTAGAGGCAGTCTTACCAGGTATGAAGGTTAAAATCACTTCATTACCATTCAAGTCTCGGTTAACTCGTTCTCAATCTGGTGACTTCGATATGTCAATCAGTATCTGGGGCGCTGATTTCCCAGACCCAATCACTTTCCTTGAATTATTTACGACTGGTAATAGTCAAAACGATGGTAAATGGTCCAATGCTGAATATGATCGCCTGATCCAAGCCAGCAAGACGACTGATGTTAACGACACTGAGAAACGTTATGATGACCTCTTGAAAGCTCAAGAAATTTTGACTAACGAGCAAGGTATCATCCCTGTTTATCAAACTGCCCAAGCACATTTGATTAATGCTAACGTTCGTAACTTGGCTTACTCACCATCAAATCAATACAACTTCGTACACACTTATATCAAGTAATACTTTCAAATCAGGCCGAGCTTTGATTGCTGCAACGTGTTCTCAAAGGGCAACCGGCTCCGCTTAACGCCAAAATACCGAGCAATTCTCTTGCAGAATTGTTCGGTATTTTACGTTAATGCCCACCGGCTGAGCGCCTTTTATCACGTTTTGTTTTGATTATCAACAGAGACACAGCCAGATGCAATTTCGTTCTCCCGGACTCGCGCATTCTCATAATGATGTTGCTCAGCGCCGTAATTTCAATCACAAAAGCAACAAATGACCCTTTTATTAGTTTAAAAAATAAACACTCATAATCAAAATGATTTCAATAAATATTTTTTGATTTTTTTTAAATACTAGTCGAGTATGCCTTGATATAATCAAGTTGAGCTAATAATTAAAAAATAATTAGATTGCTATTTACTTTTTAATAATGGCAGTGTATTATAATTATTCGTAACCTAATAACACCTTTGTGGATCAGTTAATGACTAACTTTTAATCTGATCCTTATCTTGCAAGACTTTCATTGGCCGGTTATTGGCTAAGTCTTACTGCCGTAAATTAATAAAAATCGATAAATAATTATTTTTATAATTATTTATATCTCCTTAATGCTGAAAGAGGACTCTAAGTTTAATCTTAGAGTCCTTTTTCAAATTCTCATCTATTCAAAGCAATCGTTTACATGTATTCCAAGCAACACTATGGGACCAATAGGTTTGCTAAATTAAAATAAATATGAGAATATTACTTTACTTTTTAATTTAGTTCAGGTATTATACTAATTTATAAAGTTAAATGTTAGAAAAAAGCCAATTTTTAACTGGAATTGGCACGGCAATAATGAGAATGACGTTCTAATCTCATTTTGTTGGTAATAAGTCTCATTTAGGAGGATACAACTATGAAATGGCAAAAATTAGCAAAATTAAGTGCCGTTGCCTTAGCAGTGACAACACTGCTAGCAGCATGTGGCACTAAGAAATCAAGCTCGGGCTCAGCTGATTCCAATCAGGTTTTAACACGAATGGAAGGTGACGTTATCAGTTCAATGGATACTTCCGTGATGACTGACGCCATCTCTGGGCAAGCTGCAGTTGATACCATGGACGGTTTATATCGTTATAATGGCTCCGAACTGCAACCAGCAATTGCGACGAAGATTGTTGAACCAACTAATGGTGGTAAAACTTATACTTATCAATTGCGGAAAGATGCTAAGTGGAGCAACGGCGATCCCGTCACAGCTCAAAACTTCGTCTATGCTTGGCAACGAACCGTTGATCCTAAAACCAAATCGCAATACGCTTACCTCTACTCAGGCATTAAAAATGCTGATGACATTATGAATGGTAAGAAAGCACCTAGCACTTTAGGTGTAACTGCTAAAGGCGAACATACTTTAGTCGTTGAACTCGACCACGCCATCCCTTATTTCAAGACGATGGTTGTCAATCCAGCCTTCTTCCCACAAAACCAAAAAGTTGTTGAAAAATATGGTAGCAAGTACGGCACCACTTCTGAAAAGACTGTTTATAATGGTCCCTTCAAGTTAACTGGTTGGACTGGTACTAATAACAGTTGGACTGAAGTCAAAAATAAGACTTACTGGAATGCCAGCAAAGTTAAATTGGAAAAAGTTAAAGTGCAAGTGGTAAAGGATAGTTCAACTGCTTTAAATCTTTTCCAAAGTGGCAAAATGGACGATGTCTCAATTAGTGGTGAAACAGCACAGCAAATGAAGAACGATGCTAGTTATAAACCATTAGCTCAGTCAACTGTCTTCTATTTGGAATTAAATGAAAAGAAAGTGCCAGCATTTAAGAATGTTAAAATTCGTCAGGCAATTTCTAAAGCCATCAATCGTTCAGAATTCGTTAAGAACGTCCTTGGTGATTCTTCAATTCCGGCAGCTAACGTGACACCACAAAACTTAGCAAAAACTGCCGATGGTCAAGATTTCTCCAAAGCTGCTGCTAAAGCAACTAGTGATGAAACCAAATATGACAAGGCTGAAGCTAAGAAATTATGGCAAGAAGGCTTGAAAGAAACTGGGATCTCCAACCTATCAGTTGAATACTTAACTGATGATACTGATGGTGCCAAGAAGTCTGCTGAATACTTCCAGAGCCAATTAGAAAAGACTTTACCTGGTTTGAAGATTTCTATTTCAACCGTACCATTTAAGTCACGTTTAACTCGTTCACAGTCAGGTGACTTCGATATTGTCATGACGGCTTGGGGTGCTGATTTCCCTGATCCTATTACTTTCCTTGATTTATTCACAACTGGTAACAGTTACAACAATGGTAACTGGGACAATGCTGAATACAACAAGTTGATCGAAGCTAGCAAGACGACTGATGCTACAAATGATGACAAACGTTCTGATGATCTTTTACAGGCTCAAGAAATCTTAACTAAAGAACAAGGTGTCATCCCAATTTATCAACGGGCTCAAGGTCACTTAGTTAATAGTAAGATTAAAGATCTTCACTACTCGCCAGCTAATATGTACAACTTCGTCGGTGCTTATATCGCTGACTAACCGTTTTACCAATCAATCTGGTTCCAAATTTCCTCCTATATTTACTAATCTTTCTTCCATATAAAAAGGCTTGGGATATTCCCCAAACCTTTTTTGTTATTTCTAAAATAGTTTTAAGCTGCTGATAACTAACGAAGTTTGTCTTGCTGCGTCAGCGGTTAGACAAAGGCTTGTATTTGAGATTGTTGCGCAGCAATAAGCTCAAATCAATGCCGGCCGCGTTCCACAACCAACAAGCACGTAATGCAGTCAGACGCCATTCAGTTTAGCACTTATGTCCTAGATTCAAATTAGCACTCATAATTTCATGCTGATGTACTAAGTTTCTGCTTTCTAAACGGTTAGTTATTTTGGATAGCATGGGAGTATTCAAAGAAGTTGTTTATGAACACTCTCATTTTTTACTTAGGAAAAGTGCATGACATTATCTCAATCAGAGCAAGATTATACGAAATAATCCAGCAAAAAGATGAGAAAATAATTAAAAACCCAATTTACAATTAGGCGGTTTTACTGTAAGATAGTAACATGCGAAATTTTAAGTATCGGTAGTTATTTAGGCTATTGGCCTTTGGGTTTCTCAGCATATATAGGGAGTGAAAAATCATGGGAAAATATATTCTCAAACGGATTGGTTACATGATTTTGACCTTGTTCATCATTGCCACGGCAACTTTCTTTCTAATGAAATTAATGCCGGGCTCGCCATACGCTAACCAAGCGAAGATGTCGGCGGAACAAATCAAGATTATGAACCAGCAATATGGGTTGGATAAACCAGTATTCCAACAATATCTCATTTATCTAGTTGGCCTGCTTCACGGCGACTTTGGAACTTCTTTCCAATTTAATAACCAACCAGTTTCATACTTGATTTCTAGTCGGATCGGGCCTTCAATGCAAATTGGGGTTCAGGCGATTATTCTCGGTACTGTTTTAGGTATTTTGCTTGGCGCTATTGCTGCTATCCGCAAGAACAGCTGGGTTGATACTGTTGCAACATTCTTTGCGATTTTAGGCCGTTCAATTCCTAACTTCGTTTTCGCAGTTTTGCTACAGTTCTTCTTAGCGTTCAAATTGAAGATTTTTCCAATTGCTTTGTGGGACGGCTTCTCGTCAAGTATTTTGCCAACAATTGCCTTAGCCATGGCACCATTAGCTACGACTGCCCGCTTTATGCGGACCGAAATGGTTGACGTCTTGAACTCTGACTATATTGAATTAGCCCGGGCTAAAGGTAACACGCCTTGGCAAACCGTTGCTAAACATGCTTTACGGAACTCATTAATTCCTGTCATTACTATTATTGGCCCAATGGCTGTCGACTTAATGGTCGGGTCAATGGTTGTCGAGAATATCTTCTCGATTCCCGGAATTGGTGATCAATTTGTCAAATCAATTACAACTAACGACTACCCAACAATCATGGGCTTGACTTTGCTCTACTCATTTATGTTGATTGTTGTTATCTTAGTCGTTGATATTCTTTATGGGTTTATTGATCCACGAATCAGACTTAGCGGAAACGAGGGATCAAACTAATGGCTGATAATTCAACAGATATTAAATTCAAAGAGAATAGTTTTAAACGGATTGAACAACATAATGTTGACGAACAAGAAAAAATTTCGGCACCATCATTAACCTTCTTCCAAGATGCCGTTCGTCGGCTGAAGAAAAACAAAGCTGCCGTTATTTCTTTATGGTTATTAGCGTTGATTGTTGTCTTCTCGATTATCTCAATTTGGTGGACACCAAGTGATCCTAATGCCCAGCACGTTGCTTATGCTAACTTACCACCTAAAATCGCCAACGGCCAAATCCCTGGGTTTACGGGGAAAGCTAATGTTGGTGGTCGAATTGTTGATAAGTATGCCCAAGCTAAAGTACCAGCCGGCACTTACTATGTTTTAGGAACTGACTATCTTGGCCGTGACTTATTCTCACGTCTAATGAAAGGAATTGCCCTATCATTATTGATTGGCTTCTTGGCCACACTGTTTGACTTAGTCATCGGGGTACCGTATGGGGTGGTTTCTGGTTGGAAAGGTGGTCGCGTTGATACCTTAATGCAACGATTTATTGAAATCATCTCCTCAATTCCTAACTTAGTTATTGTTATTCTGATGTTGCTACTCTTTACCCCTGGTTTAGGCTCAATTGTTGTCGCCATGGGAATCACTGGCTGGATTACCATGGCCAGGTTGGTGCGAGCGGAAACCTTAACTTTAAAGACCCAAGAATATGTTTTGGCTGCTCGCACCTTAGGTGAATCACCTTTCAAAATTGCCATGAAACACTTAATACCTAATTTATCCTCAACAATCATTATTCAGACAATGTTTTCAATTCCAACTGCCATTTTCTTCGAAGCCTTCTTAAGCTTCATTGGTATTGGGATTCCCGCACCAAACGCTTCACTTGGGACATTATTGTCTGATGGTCAGAAGACATTCCGGTTCTTACCATATCAAATGTGGTATCCAGCAGCTGCAATCAGTATTATCATGATTGCTTTTAACCTATTAGCTGATGGTCTCCGTGATGCCTTTGACCCCAAGACACAGGAATAGGAGCATAGCAATGGAAAAAATTCTTGACGTAAAAGATTTACAAATCAATTTTGATACCTTTGCTGGGCAAGTCAAAGCTATTCGCAATGTCAGCTTCCACTTAAATAAAGGGGAAACCCTTGCAATCGTTGGTGAGTCTGGTTCTGGTAAGTCAGTTACTGTCCGCAGTATTATGGGCTTACTGGCAAACAACGCTCACGTTGATAATGGGTCAATTGATTTCAAAGGCAAAGATTTACTTAAAGCATCACCCCGCGAATTAGAAAGTATTCGTGGTAACGATATTTCAATGATTTTCCAAGATCCGATGACTTCATTGGATCCAACCATGCCAATTGGCAAGCAAGTCGCTGAACCACTGTTGATTCACGGCAGTATGTCCAAGAAAAAGGCCATGGCTCGTGCTGAAGAAGTTTTGGAATTAGTTGGGATCACTAACGCTAAAAACCGGATGAAAGACTATCCACATCAATTCTCCGGTGGTCAACGGCAACGGATCGTCATTGCGATTTCGATTGTTAACTATCCTGAAGTTTTAATCGCTGATGAACCAACAACGGCACTGGACGTGACAATTCAGGCTCAAATCATCGATTTAATGAAAGAATTACAAAACAAGATTGAAACATCTATTATCTTTATCACCCATGACTTAGGTGTTGTGGCTGGAATTGCTGATCGCGTTGCGGTGATGTACGCCGGCAAAATTATTGAATATGGTTCTGTAGATGAGATTTTCTACAATCCACAACATCCATATACTTGGGGCTTGTTGAATTCAATGCCAACTTTAGATACTAGCTCAGATCGTTTGTATGCCATTCCTGGGACACCACCTAACTTATTGAATCCACCCGCTGGTGATGCTTTTGCGCCCCGTAATCCCTACGCAATGGAAATCGATTACGAACAAATGCCACCATTTTACAAGGTGACTGATACGCATTATGCGGCAACTTGGTTGCTTGACCCTAATGCACCAAAAGTTGAGCCACCAGCAGCAATTAAGAAACGCCAAGAAGAATACCATCAGTTAGTTGCCGAAGGTAAGATTCAATCCTCAGTTAAAGGAGGCGCTAAAGATGGCGAATGATTCGCAAAAAACACCTAAAAAGTTAATCGAAGTTAAACACTTAAAGCAATACTTTAATGCTGGCCGTCCTAATGAAGTTAAGGCCATTGACGATATTAGTTTTGATATTTACGAAGGCGAAACGTTCGGTTTAGTTGGTGAATCCGGTTCTGGTAAGAGTACTACAGGTCGTAGTATTATCCGCTTGTATAATCCAACAAGTGGCGAAATCAAATTCTACGGTGAAGATATCAGTAAGATCAAGCATAAAGACATGCTGAAATTCCGCCGAGAAATGCAAATGATTTTCCAAGATCCCTACGCATCCTTAAACCCACGAATGAAAGTCAAAGACATCATTGCTGAAGGTCTCGACATTCACCATTTGGTCAAAAACGACCAAGAACGTGATGCTCGCGTCAATGAGTTATTAGATTTAGTTGGCTTAAGCCGCGATCATGCCACTCGTTACCCACATGAATTCTCTGGTGGTCAACGGCAACGGATCGGGATTGCCCGTGCTTTGGCAGTTGAGCCTAAATTTATCATCGCTGATGAGCCAATTTCTGCCTTAGACGTGTCTATTCAAGCGCAAGTCGTTAACTTACTCCGTGATATTCAAAGGGAACAAAACTTGACCTACCTCTTCATTGCCCATGACTTATCCATGGTGAAGTACATTAGTGATCGGATTGCCGTCATGCATAATGGTCGCTTAATGGAATTATCAACGGCCAGTGAAGTTTATGATCATCCTTTACATCCCTATACCAAGAGTTTGTTATCAGCTGTACCGTTACCTGATCCAATGTATGAGCGCAATCGCCATCGTAAACCATACGATGATAGTATCGAACATGATGGCAAGGAACGTTCTTTAAAGGAAATCGTGCCAGGTCATTTCGTACTTGCCACTGATGAGGAAGTTTCCTTATACCAAGCAAGTGCTGAAGAATATAACGAACAATAAGTTACAATAAAAAAGCCATGTTCAGTTTTAGCTGACATGGCTTTTTTGCTATTATTAATTTATAAAACTACTTACTAAAACCTAAAATACAGTTGCTAAATGCTGGCAGATTGTCTGCATGAGCCGGCAGCATTTATTGCTCGTCTTGCCAACGGCCAATCATATCTGCTGCCAAAGCTAAACTAACCGCAGCATCAGCTGACAAATTCTCTTGAACAAGTTCAAAATCACTGATAACTACCATCGCACCAATTACCTTCATGCCGTAAGTCAATAGATGTAAATCTTTCCGAGCAGAATAACCACCAGCAAAATTATCTTCATGATTGTAGCTGAAGTGAATCTGCCGTTGGGTAATTGAACCATCAACGTGATTAACTAGCACCCGATCTTGTAAATGTGTTAAAACATCGTGTTCTCCCTGCAGTGTCAATTTATGATCAGATAATTGTTGATAATAATCTTCTTCAGTCATTGCCATAACTTCAGTAACTGGCTTTTTGAAAATTTTAAGCTGATCAATAATTTCATAAACTTTCTCAGGGTCAAATTTAACGTGCTGAGCAATAATGTCATCTGTGTTCGTTTGTAACCAATCCGCGTATTGTTTAATTGCATCTCGTTCCATAACGAGCCTCCTTATCATCTCTGAAACCTATCCTCTTTATTCTACTTGTCTAATCGCCCAGACACAAGTCTCTAGTCCAAAGAGTGTGAGAGGTGGTGGCCTTTTGGCGTAGCCTAACTTCAAATAATGATTTGAGCTGGTGCAACCAGATCGAAGCATTATTTAAGTTAGGCCTAGCCATTTGTTGCCCCGAACACGTTTCAACAACTCCCTACATATCCTAGTAACCACTTAAATTGTCAGGCCAGTTTTTCTTAAATTAAGGTGTGGTTCTCACTAAAATAATTATGATCAAAAGTGACCTCAACAGTGACGGCCCCTAAGATTTTTCGTAAATCATGATTGATGGCGACCAATAACTCGTCGTCACTGATGGTCACCTGCTCAGGAACTACCAAATCAAACTGAATTAAGTGGTCATGATTAACCAACCGTTCAATGTGAAAATCATGAGTTTTTAGCCCGAGATTATAATGATTGATGACTGCCTGAACTGTTTCATAAACTTGGGCCGTTCGTCGATGCTGAATATCAATTGGATCAATCTGACAAACCAAATGAATCTCTAAGTGGTGCCAAAAATCGTGTTCAATTTTATCAATAATCTTGTAGGCTTGAGTCAATGATAACGAACTAGCTAGTTCAATATGAACAGTAGCGAAAATGGTATTGGCACCATATTGATGCACAATCAAATCATGATAACCTAGTATATTTTGATAGTGGCTTAATTGGTCAACTATTCTATGCGATAAGGCCGGTGCCGGCTGATGACCCAATAAGTCGTTAATAAAAGTATGCAACATTGAAATTGCGCTGACCAGAATATAAATAGCAACGCCCAAGCCCACGTAGCCGTCTAACGGCCAATGAGTAAGATTCTGCAAAATCGCTGAAATTAGAACTGCACCCGTTGTATAAACGTCATTTAAACTATCTTTAGCAGTAACCATTAAGGTGTCTGATTTTATTTGATGGCCAATTTGACGATAAAAAGTTACCTGCCAGAGCTTCAAAGCCATTGACAAAACCAAGATCAAATAAACTGGCCAGCGATAATGAATTAGGGTTGGTGTTTGAATCTTATTAATTGATGTCAATACAAATTGCAATCCCACAAACATAATGACAATGCCAATAATAAAGCCAGCAATTGTTTCTGAGCGTTCATGACCAAAGGGATGGCTGCGATCAGGTTTCTTAGCCGCTATTTTAAAGCCGATCAAGGCTACTAAAGATGACAACAAATCAGATAAATTATTAATTGCATCAGTCACAATTGCCACACTGCCTGATAAAAGACCAATGGCAATTTTAGCTGCAAACAGCAGCAGATTCGATCCAGCACCAATCGCAGTGGCAGTAATACCATAGCTTGTCCGCGCGGTAATCGCCGACTGGTGACGAGTTTTAACAGCCAGCTTCTGCAGCAAGAATTTCATCATAAGTGTCCACAACTCCTTATTTAAAGCAATGGTTGCCAACAGTATAGCATGAATCTCTGACGAACTAATTTATTAACACCAGTTCAGCTAACTACTTGACACTGCGACATAAGTCCAGTTACCAAAAACAAGCCTAACTTTTGTAGTCGCAACATGTTCTTAAAAAGACAAACGATTTCGCGCACTGCACCAAAAAAGGAGTTATTCTGACAAACTTATCAGAATAACTCCTTTTTGATGTTGATGCTCACCGGCCGACCGCCTTTTGTCACCTGCTGAGTCACAATTTCGATAACTACTATTACTAATCAGCTTAAAAATCAGTTCGTACCTGGTTACCGCCAGCTTTTTTTGCTTGATAGGTCAATTGATCAACCTGATCAAAGAAATCCTTAGAGGTATAATTATTTGAGTGTACCTTCGAAATTCCCGCTGAAAAAGTTAAATCAATTTCTTGTCCTTTATAAACAAAATCTTTCTCGCGAATTGTATTCAACATACGCTGTCCAACTGCAGCAGCTGTCCCTGGCTCCGTTTCGTTGAAGACCAACGCAAATTCTTCGCCACCAATTCGGTATAAAGCAATATCAACATTTTTAGAAATTTGTTGACTAATAATCTGGCAGAAATGAATTAGCACATAGTTGCCTGCTAAATGACCATAGGTATCGTTGATGGCCTTAAAATGATCCAAATCCAAAATCATCATACAAAGCGAAAGGTCCTTCTCCTTAGCCCGTTGAAAAGCGTGCTCAACGTTTAAATTAAAAGCATGATAATTCAGTACTTGTGTTAAGCCATCAATGAAGGCCTTTTGCGTTTGCTTAAAAATAACTTGCTGATTTTGCTGTAGGAAGTAGGTCACCACATAAGGAACGCTAACTAGAACGACCATTTGCAACAAGTACTCACTAGCTTGACCAAGTGATAATTGATACCGAGAACTATGCGGTGCGTAAATAAATGTTGCAATCCAGAATATTAGGCCCACTAAGTTATAGAGTACCAGCCGCCACCAAGGATTGATATTATGACCATAACCAATCACCATGATCAACGCGAACAGAATGGCATATGAAACAACGTAAGCCAGAACATAGGGTTCTATACCATGTAACCCAACATAGGTGATGGCTGCCACGTCAAAGGCGACTGTCACCACATCAGGACTAACATACATCATCACTAAAATTAAAAAGGAGATTTTAATATTAGTGAATATTAAGCTATCACCTGTTGAGTGAAAATATTGAAAGAACAACATATAAACAGCAACTAACGAGAAAAAGGCCATTGCCATTGTTCGCAATCGCCAATCCATTTTCCCAACCCAAACAGCTTCATTTGAATGTTTGGACATATAAAGGTTGCTCATAAATTGGAAAATGAAAAAAATCCCGAAAATAATGAGTAACTCAACCAGGACTAAAGTAGTTTTATCAACTTTAACCATCTTAATCATTCAACTCCATGAATAGTTAGCAAAACTTGCTCGATACGACGACAGAAAACCAATCAATCTAATCAATCTTTATCCTGATTTATTCACAAAGATATGCAAAATACCCATCAAACACATGCATCACGCGTTTGATGGGTATTTTGTATTTTC
>NZ_RHOT01000042.1 GCF_003946675.1 Lapidilactobacillus gannanensis
TACCGGAATCATGCCGTAAAAGAAATTGCATAGAAACTTTAATTATTTGAACTGTCTACTTGACGCGGACCAGCGCCGTCTAAATAACATACTAGCTTTTTCAAAAATTCGTTTTAATTATTAGTTGGTTCAGCAGTTACCGTTCGAGCGCGATCACGTTTCAGAATCGGTGCTAAATATTGACCAGTATAACTAGCCTTAACTTGAGCGACTGCTTCAGGGGTACCTGTGGCGACAATATTACCGCCGCCTTCGCCACCTTCAGGCCCTAAATCAATTAAATAATCGGCTGACTTGATAATATCCAGATTATGCTCGATGATCAGGACAGTATTACCGTCATCGACTAAGCGATTCAGGACTTCCAATAAACGCTTAATATCATCAGAATGCAAACCAGTCGTTGGTTCATCTAAGATATAAAAGTTATGACCTGGCGACTGCTTATGCAGTTCTGACGCCAACTTCATCCGTTGTGCCTCGCCACCTGATAAGGTAGTCGCTGGTTGTCCTAATTGAACGTAGCCCAGGCCAACGTCAACAATCGTCTGTAATTTTCTACGAATCTTAGGAATAGCCGCGAAAAAGTCCAGTGCTTCAGCAACGGTCATTCGTAACACTTCGGCAATATTTTTACCTTTATAGGTTACTTCCAAGGTTTCAGAATTGTAGCGATTACCGTGACAAACCTCGCAAGGAACAAAAACATCAGGTAGAAAATTCATTTCAATTTTAATAATCCCGTCGCCCTTGCAAGCTTCACAACGGCCACCTTTAATATTAAAGCTGAACCGGCCCTTCTTATAACCACGCAACTTGGCTTCGTTGGTCTGAGCGAATAAGTCGCGAATGTCATCAAAAACCCCAGTATACGTGGCGGGATTGCTTCGTGGCGTGCGGCCAATTGGACTTTGATCAATATCAATTAACCGGTCAATATTGGTATAACCTTTAATTGCTTGATAAGCACCTGGTTTAGTCGAATTACGATTAAGTTTTTGTGCTAATGCCCGTTTCAAAATCATATTAACTAAGGTTGACTTGCCGGAGCCAGAAACCCCAGTGACAACCACAAATTGACCAAGAGGAAAATCGACATCAATTTTCTTTAAATTATTTTCGGCTGCCCCTAAAACAGTCACTTTTTTGCCATTTCCAGGACGCCGAGTTAATGGTAGTGGGATAAACTTCTGACCTGATAAATATTGGCCAGTTAAGGATGTTGGTATTTTTTCAACTTCGGCTGGCGTACCGGCTGCCATTACGCGACCGCCTTGCTCCCCAGCGCCAGGACCAATATCGATTAAATAATCAGCTGCGCGCATTGTGTCCTCATCATGTTCGACCACAATTAGCGTATTGCCCAAATCACGCATCTTCTTCAACGAGCTAATCAGGCGATCGTTATCACGTTGATGCAACCCAATTGAAGGTTCATCAAGAATATACATCACACCTGATAAATTTGAGCCAATCTGGGTTGCTAAACGAATTCGCTGCGCCTCACCACCGGACAAAGTGCCAGCAGACCGCGATAACGTCAAATAATCTAAACCAACATTTTCCAAGAAGGTTAAGCGATCACGAACTTCTTTCAAAATTGGTTTAGCAATCGTCAACTTTTGTTCTGACAACGTTAACTGTGCAAAAAAAGGTAACGCCTTATTAACTGGCAAATCGGACACCTGAGCAATATCTTCGCCACCAATTTTAACGGCCAGTGCTTGGCAGTTTAAGCGTGCGCCATGACAGGTCTCACAAGTTAACTCAGTCATATACTGGCGCATTGTCTGACGCGTAAAATCACTGTTGGTTTCATTATAACGTCGTTTAACGTTAGGAATGACACCTTCAAATTCAACGTCGACATCACGAACCCCGCCGAAATCATTTTGATAATGGAAGTGGAATTTCTTACCTGCAGAACCATACAACACAATTTGTCGTTGGCGATCAGTTAATTTGTTGAAAGGCTTATCCATATTAATGCGAAATGCCTTCGCAGCTTGCTTCAATAACTCAGGGTAATACTGCGAGCTGATCGGATTCCATGGTGCCAATGCACCTTGATTCAAGGTTAATGTTGGATCAGGAATTACCAAATCCAAATCAACAGCCAATTTGACCCCTAAACCATCACAATCAGGGCAGGCACCAAAAGGCGCATTAAACGAAAACAGTCTAGGCTCCATCTCACCCACAGTAAAACCACAGAGTGGACAAGCGTAATGTTCAGAGAAGACTAACATCTCACCGCCAATCACATCTACATTCGCATAACCCTCAGACAATCTTAAAGCTGCTTCCAAAGAATCAAACAACCGCGAACGAATCCCTGATTTGATCACAATACGGTCGATCACAATATCAATATCATGTTTTTTATTTTTATCTAGTTCAATTTCATCATTAATATCATGAACTTCGCCGTCAACCCGAATTCGAACGTAACCTTCACGCTTAATTCGCTCGAATTCTTTCTTGTGTTGACCCTTTTTTTGACGCACAATTGGTGAAAAAATTTGGATTTTAGTTCGTTCGGGCAATTGTAAAACTCGATCAGCCATTTGATCAACTGACTGACTAGAAATTACTGTGCCATCATTGGGACAAATTGGTGTCCCCACCCGTGCCCAAAGTAAGCGCAAGTAATCATTAATTTCGGTAACTGTCCCCACTGTTGAACGGGGATTTTTTGAAGTTGTTTTCTGATCGATTGAAATTGCGGGACTAAGACCATCGATTGAATCAACATCAGGCTTCTCCATTTGCCCCAAGAACTGACGAGCATAAGCTGATAGACTTTCAACATATCGTCGTTGGCCTTCAGCATATAAGGTATCAAAAGCTAACGAACTCTTTCCCGAACCTGATAGCCCAGTAACCACAACTAATTTATCACGAGGAATAGTCACATCAATATTTTTTAAATTATGGGCGCGGGCGCCATGAATCACAATTTTATCGTTAACCAAATTTATTTCACCTCTGATTTCAACTCAAGAATCATATCACGCAAATTAGCCGCATTTTCAAAATCAAGTTCCTTAGCAGCTTGTTCCATTTGTTGTGTCAAACTCTTAAGCAAATCTTGTTTCTCTGCTTTAGACATATTCTCTAAATCAAGATCAGCCACTTGAGCTGATTCTTCTTTAGGTTGATCTTCGTCATTCGTTTTTGTCGCTTTGATGGCATCGCGAATTGGCTTAATAATCGTCGTTGGCGTAATATGATGTTCTTCATCAAATTGCTCCTGAATTTGACGTCGCCGATTAGTTTCGTCAATTGCTAGTCGCATTGAGTCGGTAATCTTATCGGCATACATGATTACTTCACCATGAGAATTACGAGCCGCCCGACCAATTGTTTGAATCAATGGTCGTACAGAACGTAAGAAGCCTTCTTTATCCGCATCTAAAATAGCCACTAAAGAAACTTCTGGTACGTCAATTCCCTCACGTAATAAGTTTATACCCACCAGTACGTCAAATTTACCGAGTCGTAAATCACGAATGATCTCAGTTCGTTCCAGCGTTTTAATATCACTGTGTAAGTACTTAACTTTAATTCCCAAGTCTTTCAAATAATCAGTTAAATCTTCAGCCATCTTTTTCGTCAAGGTGGTGATAAACACCCGCTCATGGCGCTCAACACGCTGATTGATTTCACCAACTAAATCATCAATTTGACCCATAATTGGCCGTACGTCAACTTTAGGGTCCAGCAAACCAGTCGGCCGAATAATCTGTTCAACCACATTATTGGTCCGCGCTAATTCATAATCCCCAGGCGTAGCTGAAACATACAGGATATCGTGGACATGTGTTTCAAACTCAGCCAATGTTAAGGGCCGATTATCCAAAGCACTTGGTAAGCGAAAGCCGTAGTCAACTAGCATTTGTTTCCGCGCGCGGTCACCATTGTACATCCCACGAATCTGCGGCATGGTCACATGAGATTCATCAATCATAATATTGAAATCTTGGGGGAAGAAATCTAACAGCGTAAATGGCGGCTCACCGGCTTTACGGCCCTCCATATGGCGTGAATAGTTCTCGATCCCGGAAGTGTAACCCATTTCCTGCATCATTTCAATATCGTAAGTTGTCCGCTGCTCAAGGCGTTGTGCTTCCAACAATTTATTCTCGGCCCGTAATTCCTTGAGCCGATCATCTAGTTCCGCCTTAATTCGTTTAACTGCTTCGGTCATTTGAATATCATTAGTCATGAAATGCGTCGCTGGAAAAATCGACACTTGTTCCCGTTCACCAATTACTTCACCAGTCAAAGCATCAACTTCAACAATTCGATCAATCTCATCGCCAAAGAATTCAACCCGCAAAGCATGATCATCACGTGATGCTGGGAAAATTTCGACCACATCACCGCGTACTCGGAAACGACCCCGCTGAAAATCAATATCATTACGGTCGAATTGCAAGCTAACTAGTTGCCGCAACAATTCATTACGCTCAATTGTCATCCCTTCTCGTAATGACAACGTACTATCACGATATTCCCGGGGATCACCTAACCCAAAGATACATGAAACTGAAGCCACAACAATCACGTCATTACGCTCCAACAAAGCACTAGTCGCACTATGCCGCAGCTTATCAATTTCATCATTGATCGCCGAATCTTTCTCAATATAAGTATCACTTGATGGCACATAAGCTTCAGGTTGGTAGTAATCATAGTAAGACACGAAATATTCAACTCGATTATTGGGGAAAAACTCCTTAAACTCGCCATATAATTGACCAGCCAAAGTTTTATTATGAGAAATAATCAAGGTTGGTTTATTTAATTTAGCAATCACATTCGCCATGGTAAATGTTTTCCCAGTACCAGTGGCACCTTCCAAAATTTCTTCTTTTTCGCCTGCTTCAAAACCAGCCGTAATCTTATCAATGGCTTGCTGCTGATCACCAGCAGGTTGATATTTTGAGACTAACTCAAAATGATGATTTGTTTCGCGTTTTAACAAGCTATTGCCCCCAAACTTCTCATTCGAACACAAAAGCCCTTGAAGTCTTATCCGACCATGAAGGGCTTGAGCAATCAACAACATATCAAACTTGTTTAGTAGTGATACCTACTAAAAGTAATCTAATTTCAACAAGATATAGTTTACCATAGCGAACATATTTTCGCTACTTTTTGAAAAATAATTTTTGCTTGGTCAGGCTAAGCGATTTGGCAACTGCGAATAGCGCGAAATTTCAAGTTTATTGCTTGGCTATCTTACGACCGAGATGCCACGACAACCCATTTAGAAAACAGCCGCAACCAATTCTGTCTTAACCTTTTCACATTCTTTACGCGGTTGTTAAATTATAGCGGTCACTTCAATCATTAAGCCTGCTCTGGCATTAGTTCCTTAGTCACACCAATTAATTTCTCGCGATCGGCAAAATCTTCACTCAATAAATCCGGTAAAATTTCTTTCAGAAAATATTGTACAGAAGGGCGACTTTGGAATAGTAGGATTGTCGATAGGCTCTCACGGAAAATGTCCAGAAAAACTGACTGTGGATTTCCCTTTTCAATTTCACCGAATGACTCATACAAAAGGTCAACTTTATCAGAAATCGATAAAATTTGCCCTTCTAATGTATCGTCCTTGCCCTCACTTAAGCGACGCGTATAACGTTCCTGTAAGAATTCTGGCACTTCATTATGAATAAAGTTGCTCGTTAATTTTTCTTCCACTTCAGCCAGCTGATGACGTAATTCATGCGTAGCGTATTTAACGGGTGTTTTAATATCGCCAATAAATCGTTCAGTATAATCGTGGTTCAGCGCTTTTTCGTACAACAGCTGCCAATTAACCGCCGCGCCATTGACCTCTTCAATATCGCCTAATAGTTGGGCAATCTCCGCCACTCGAAACGAATGAGCCGCCACTGAATGTTCCTGATACTTGAAGAAACCCGGTGCTCGATTTAAACTTTCTAGATTCGCTAATCCTTGAATATATGCGTGCATGCTCATAAAAAAGCCCCCCATTCGATTTTTTGATAAATTTTTTCTATCTTAGCATAACTGAATTTGCCCGTAAACTAATATTTCTCGACGACAGCGTTTTAATTTATTAAGTTTAGTCAAACAATGTGGCAAAGGCGGCTAGCCAGTCAGCCTCGTGTAAGAAAACAAACAATTTATCCGAATTGGGCCTTTTAGGTGTTCAGCACTGAAATTGCTAACGTGACTTTTTTTAATTTCCATTTACTGGCAGCTACTAAAGACACGATCAGCAGGTTCAGTTCTATACATATCTGTCCAAAAAAGCAGGTTCGTCTAAACTTAAATGACGATTTAACTTCTGTCATCTAAGCAGTTAGACAAACCTGCTTGGTTCAATTATCTTTTTAAAGTTTACAAATTAATCTCGCATTAAGCATACCTGGTAGCCAACTTGAATTACTTTAAGCGGGTACTTAATTCTTGTTGATAACTATTTAGTTTAGCTTTGCCGGCAACTTCATCTTCAGCTACGACACCAAAATATAACTTGATTTTTGGTTCGGTACCGGATGGCCGAACAGCAATCCAAGTATCATCAGCCAAATAATATTTCAAAACGTCAGCCTGTGGTAACGCTAACGGACTTACTTGACCGTTTTCAGTATGAATTTGGGCTAAATAATCTTCATGAGCCACAACTTTAACACCAGCAACCTCTTCAAGTGGTTGTTTACGGAAAGCGGCCATGACTTGTTTCATCTTTTCTTGACCAGCCAAGCCTTCAAAATCAAACGAAACAGTGCGTTCTTGGAAATGACCGTATTCAGCATACAAACTTTGTAAGCCATCATACATGGTCATTCCTTTTTCACGATAGTAAGCAGCAACTTCGGCCAACATCACTGAAGCCTGCATCGCATCTTTATCGCGAACAAACGGTTTAACCAAGTAACCGTAACTTTCTTCAAAACCAAACATAAAGTGGCCTTGACCTGTCACTTCCATCTGTTCAATTTGCTCGCCGATATATTTGAAACCAGTTAAAACATTTCGAGTTTCAATGCCATAATGAGCAGCAATTTTGGCTGGAAATTCACTGGAAACAATTGACTTAACAATGCGGCCATCTTTTGGTAGATCACCCGCTAAACGATGAGCATCCAAAATATAATTAACCATTAGCGCGGCGATTTGGTTACCCGTTAATAATTGATAATCGCCATTTGGTTGACGAACTGCAGCACCCAATCGATCAGCATCAGGATCAGTAGCAATTAATAAATCAGCTGACTTTTCAGCGCCAATTTGTTCAGCCAAAGTAAATGTTTGGGCAAATTCTGGGTTAGGAAATGGTGTCGTTGCAAATTCCGGATCCAAAATTGCTTGCTCCGGTACCACACTGATTTTAGTCAAACCAGCTGTTCGGAAAACTCGGTCATAAAGAACTTTACCAGTACCATGTAGTGGTGAATAAACAACTGATAAATCAGCTGCAACTTTCTTGATCAAATCTGGGTTAATTGTAACTGTTGCCAGTTTAGCTAAATACGCTTCATCAATATCTTCGCCAATTAATTGCAATAACTTGGCTGCTCGTAATTCAGGTACACTCATAACATTGATGTCGAAAATATTAGTTACTTCTTGAATATATTTAACAATTTGGCCAACTTCTTCTGGTGGCATTTGACCACCGTCAGGACCATAAATCTTATAACCATTATATTGCTTAGGATTATGACTGGCAGTAATCATAATGCCAGCATAAGTGTGTAAATGCCGAACAGCAAAAGACAGTTCTGGTGTTGGCCGTAAACTATCAAAAACATAACTCTTGATCTGATGTGCGCCCAACACACCAGCCGCTGCAAAAGCAAATTCTTGAGAATGATAACGAGAATCGTAACTAATGGCAACACCAGCGTTCTTTTGGGCAGGATCGAGTTGATCCATGAATTGCGCTAAGCCCTCAGTAGCCTGTTGAACAGTGAAAATATTCATGGCATTGATTCCAGGTCCCATGACCCCACGCATCCCTGCCGTACCAAAACTCATTGGATTAGTGAAGGCCTCTTGTAAACTAGCCTCGTCACCAGCCATCCCTTGCAATTCTTTACTTAAATCTGCGGTTAAACTTGCTTGTTGCCAGCGTTGATAATTTTCTTGCCAACTCATCCCAAATACCACCTTTCATCAATAGTTCTATTATAACGGATTTTGTCCCAATGAAAAGCCTTTA
Organism: Lapidilactobacillus gannanensis; assembly: GCF_003946675.1. Classification (GTDB taxonomy): domain Bacteria; phylum Bacillota; class Bacilli; order Lactobacillales; family Lactobacillaceae; genus Lapidilactobacillus; species Lapidilactobacillus gannanensis. The sequence continues at coordinate 8,210 of NZ_RHOT01000042.1, forward strand.
TACTATCTTACTGCTTCGCCGCCTGTTACTGACAAAAAAACTATCTGAATTTGAATGCGAACTGATTTCAAACACCATGATGAATTTACTAGTTATGAAAGGCGATGCTCGCTAATTAAGGTCAATTTTAAAACAAGTTCAAAATCGTCAATAACTGATAAACGTATTAAAACAAAACTGGTTCTGACGCCATTTCGAGCTTGCTGGCTGTGGAACGCGGCCGACAACCACGCCCTTCATTTCGTCTGGAGTTGATTTTGTGCGTTTCTTGATTGTTAGTTGTTAAGGCTATTGTAGTGGGATTGATCAACTCTATTTAAATTGCTCGGACAACTGAATCGTGTAAAAAACTAAGCCTACTTGGCAGTTTCTGGTTTAGACCCAGAAAGCTTGTCAAACAGGCTTAGTTAGTTCCCACAATCCGATTTTCAATGCAGTGGTACTCAATTCTGTTAGTTTATCTAGGCAGAGGTCAAACGATTGGCGTCAATACCAGAGTGTGACGCAAGGTGGTCAGGTTCTGAGCATTAAGATAGCCCTAGTGATTGTCGTTAGACAATTGCTAGGGCTATCTTAAGCGGAGGAGCCTACCTGGCAGAACACGTTTAGTGAAATTATTCTTAGCGATTTATCGCTTAGAATAAGCCTTGTATTTTTTTGAATTGGTTCAAATCAACGGCCACTGCGTTCCACGCCAACTTAATTGCTCGACCCCTGCCGTTTTACTAACTAAAGAGCGACTTAAGCCAGCTTCAGAGCAACAGACCTAATTGAGAAAGTCTCGGCAATACTTTGATTTTTTATAAAGACTCAAAACAGTAATTTTCCAAGTTCAACTTTTTCAATCATTAATGTCCAACATTTAAAATCCATAGGAAACCGACAAAGATTACTGCCAAAGCGTACATGACCGCGGAAACTTCTTTACCACGTTTAGCAGCAATCATGAAAATTGGATAAGTAATCAAGCCTAACGCCATCCCATCAGAAATCGAATAAGTTAACGGCATGCCGATGACAATTAGGAATGATGGCACCGCAATCTCTAAATGAGCCCAATCAATTTTAGTTAAAGATGACGCCATCAGAACACCAACGATAATCAAAGCTGGTGCCGTTACTTGGCTGGTCACAACTGATAACAGTGGCGAGAAGAACATTCCTAAAACAAAAAATAAACCTGTGAAGACAGCCGTCATCCCAGAACGACCACCAACTGCAATCCCAGCAGAAGATTCTACATAGGCGCCAACTGGTGATGTTCCTAAAATTGAACCCACAAACATCGCTGAGGAATCTGCTGCCAAGGCCTTGCCAACTCGAGGCATTTTATTATCTTTCATAAAACCAGCTTGTTGTGCCAAACCGACTAAGGTGCCAGCGGTATCAAAGAAAGTTACTAAGAGAAAAGTTAGCACAACAACCCACATTTGTAAGGTATTGATCTGACCAATATTTTTAAAAGCGACGCCAAAGGTTGGTGCCAGACTAGGTGCACCTGAAATAACACCCTGAGGTAACGGAATCATCTTAGTCACAATACCTAAAACTGCTGTCGCAAACATACCCACAAAAATTGCGCCAGGAACCTTGCGGATCATTAAAATGACCGTAATCAACAAGCCGAAAATTGTTAACCAAGTGCTAGGTGTTTGCAGTGAACCTAAGCCCACAACCGTTGATTTATTAGCAACAATCAGACCACCATCATGCAAGCCAATAAAAGCAATAAACAGGCCGATACCTGAAGAAATAGCAAATTTTAAATCAGCTGGAATTGCGTTAATAATTTTCTCACGCAATTTCAAAACCGTAATTAGAATAAAAATCAGTGAAGCCACAAAAACACCCGTTAAAGCTGTTTGCCAAGGAATCTTCATACCTATTACGACGGTATAAGCAAAAAACGCATTAATACCTAGGGCTGGGGCTGAAGCAATTGGATAGCGTGCTAAAATACCCATCACTAAACAACCAAAGGCACTAGCCAAAGCAGTTGCAGTAAAAACTGCGCCCTTATCCATCCCGGCGGCACCTAGAACACTGGGGTTAACAAATAAAATATACGACATACTGACAAAAGTTGTTAATCCAGCAATTAACTCTTTATGCCAAGAAGTGTCTAATTCTTCAAATTGAAAATATTTTTCTAACTGTGTCCGCATTTGAACCACCCTTAATTAATGTTCGTGTTTTGCTTTTTTTAAAAGCCATTTACTATCATAATATAATATCATCCGAATGTAAACAAAAAATCAAAATATAATATTCGTGTTTTACTTAAACTGACATAAAAAAGAGTATTGCCATTCGCTCTGAATGACAATACTCCGTTTAAACTTGTTTTAACAAATCATTATTAAGCTTCAACTGATTGCGTTTCATCTTGCAACTCTTGCAAATAATCAAAAGCTGCCTGACCTGCTAGGCCACCTTCGCCAACAGCATTAGCAATTTGACGCAAGTGTTTCTGCCGCACATCGCCAACTGCAAAAATACCAGGAACAGCGGTATGAGTTGTTTCATCAGTTTTGATCCAACCAGCTTCATCTAAGATACCTAAATCCTTAAATGGTGCGGTCATTGGCTCAACACCAACATAAATGAAAACGCCAGTAGCAGGTAGATCATGTTCTTCATTCGTGACTTTATCGCGATAATGGACAGCGGTAATTTTTTGATCATCCCCGACAATTTCCTGAACGTCGGCATTCCAAACAAATTCAATTTTTTCATTTGCGAAAGCCCGACGCTGTAAAATCTTTTGAGCCCGTAAACTATCCCGACGATGAACAATAGTCACCTTGCTAGCTAATTGCGCTAAATAAATACCCTCTTCAACAGCCGAGTCGCCACCACCAATGACAGCGACTTCTTTATTTTTGAAAAAGGCACCATCGCAGACCGCACAGTAAGATACACCGCGGCCAGAATATTGTTCCTCACCAGGCACACCTAAATGACGATGCTCAGCGCCGGTAGCGATAATAACCGCTTTTGCTTCATATTCACCGTCGTCAGTAATAATCGTCTTATGATCTTGATGATCAACCACTGACTTGACAGTGCCATAAGTATACTCAGCACCAAATTGTGTTGCTGAAGCATACATTTTTTCACCCAGTTCTGGTCCTAAAATTGACGCAAACCCAGGGTAATTCTCAATCGCAGCGGTATTATTCATTTGACCACCGTAAATACCCCGATCCAGCATCAACACGGATAAATTAGCTCGCGAGGCGTATAAAGCAGCCGTCATCCCGCCAGGACCGGCGCCAATGATAATCACATCATATTTTTTAACCATGGCCAAATCTCCCTTACTTTTTATAAGTAATACTATAACGGCTCCGCGCCAAAATGTCCACTAAATTGTTTCTGTCAAAAAAACTTTTCTTTAGAAACTCAGATGAATTAACGTTGAAAGTCCATTTCACGGCGACCACGACGCTGCATTAATTTATTAATCTCATCTTGAACATTCGCATTTTCGTATAAAACGCGATAAATACTTTCAGAAATTGGCATCTCAACATGATGTTGTTGGGCTAATTCATGTGCAGCTTTTGCCGTACCAACACCTTCAACGACCTGACCCATATTAGCTAAAACGTCATCAAGTTTCTGACCTTGGCCTAGCGCATTGCCACAACGCCAGTTTCTTGAATGAACACTAGTACTAGTCACAATTAAATCGCCAATTCCTGACAATCCCATAAACGTTAACGGATTGGCGCCCATTTCAATTCCCAAGCGACTGATTTCAGCTAATCCTCGGGTAATCAAGGCTGCCTTAGTATTATCACCGTAGCCTAAACCATGAAGAATCCCGGCACCAATCGCAATTACATTTTTCAAAGCGCCGCCTAATTCAACACCAACCATATCATCATTAGTGTACAAGCGGAAATAATCATTCATAAAAATAGCTTGAACCCATTCCGCATCACCAATATTCTGGGAAGCTACTGTTAATGACGTAATATCATGAGTTGCCACATCTTCAGCATGACTAGGACCAGAGAAAATCACCAAACCTTCTGCTAATTCAGCTGGAAATTCATCGCCAATAATTTGCGAAATTCGTTTATGCGTATTTTGTTCCAATCCCTTGGTCGCACTAATAATAATCGGCTTAGCTCCAGTTTCAGCTAAGATTGGTGCCACTTGTTTTGCCACAATTCGCATAGCCGCAGTGGGAATGACAAATAAAATTGCCTGAACTCCAGCTAAAGTTGACTTCAAGTCTAAAGTAGCGACCACTTTCGGACTGACTTTGAAATCAGGTAAATAGTGCTTATTAGTGTGATGGTCATTAATTTCAGCAGCTGTTTCTGCACTATTCCCCCAAAGTCTGACCTCATGACCATTATTGGCAAGTAAATCGGCTAAAACAGTGCCCCACGAACCAGCACCTAAAACTGCAATTTTTACTGACAAAAAAATTCACTCCTTAGTGAGATTAGTTGTGAAAGTCGGTGATTTTTTGGCGTAGTGTAATTTCAAATAACTGATTGAGCGGTGAAACCGATCGAACAGTTATTTAAATTACACCTAGCCATTTACCGACTTGAACACAATTTGATTATTGTTCTTTACTAGCTTGGTAGTTGCCATCCAAGTACCACTTCAATTGTGGTTCATTGCGGCGCCGTAGCCAAATCCAGAGAATGCCACCGACAACAAGAATTGCTGACAATAACTGCGACACCCGAATCTGACCAAATAAGTATAAACTGTCGGTCCGCATACCTTCAATAAACATTCGTCCAAACGCATACCAGACTACATAGCTCAGAAAGACCTCGCCTTGTTTAAACAAATGTAATCGATGGCGCAAGCTCACCAACAAAATAAAGCCAACCAAACTCCAAACCGATTCATATAAGAAAGTTGGTTGCCGGTAAGCCCCATCAATTAACATTTGCTGAACAATGAAGTGCGGTAAATGTAACGATTGCAGAAATGCTAAAGTAGTTTTTGCACCAAAGGCTTCCTGGTTCATGAAATTTCCCCAGCGACCAATTGCCTGCGCTAAAATAACGGTCGGTGCTAAAACATCTAATAGTAACCAAGCTGGGATGGCTCGTTTGGCACAAAAAACCAGTAGCACGATTACTGCTGCGATTAACCCGCCATAAATGGCAATGCCACCATTCCAGATTTTAATAATATCACCTAGATGTTGTGAGTAGTAACCCCATTCAAAAATCACGTAATAAAGTCGGGCCCCAAGCAAAGAAATAGGTAACATCCAGAAAAGTAAATCAACAATGTCATCAGGATCAATTTGCCGGCGCCGTGCTTCCCGCATACTTAAATAAACGGCCAGAATCACACCAAAAGTAATAATAATGCCATACCAGCGAACATGTAAATTACCAAGGGAAAAAGCGACTGGATTTAATGCAAACAAAAAGTTAGTCATGAGGATCATCCTTTTTCTTGGCCGCGGGCTTTGGCTGATCTGAATCTGATTGACCAGCAGCTGGGCCCTCGTCTTCAAGTGAATTTTCTTTGATTAGCGAACTTAAGTTGGTTTCAAAAACCTTCGTAGCATCATAACCCATTGAACGCGCCCGGAAATTCATGGCAGCAACTTCAATAATAATCGCCAAGTTACGACCAACTTTAACAGGAATTGTAATTTTAGGAACTGGCACGTCAAAAATCATCTGTGCCTTTTCGTCGCTACCTAATCGATCATAATTACGATCTTTCTGCCAATTTTCCAAATTAACAATTAAGGAAATCGGTGTTTCGGTCCGGACGGCGCCAGCACCAAAAAGATTCATCACATCAATAATACCAATTCCCCGAATCTCCATTAAGTTTTTCAAAATTCGCGGTGCTTCACCAACGACCGTATTTTCATCACGTTGATAAACGTCAACACGATCATCCGCAATTAAACGATGGCCGCGCTTAACTAATTCCAAGGCCGTTTCACTTTTACCAACACCAGAGTTACCAATAATTAAGACACCTAGGCCATAAACATCAACTAGGACACCATGCATGCTTCGCCGCTCAGCCAATTGCGTATGTAGATACTCTGTCAGCACACTGGACAAACGCGTAGTTGGTAGTTCTGAGCCCAAAATAGGTACCCCGCCGCGAGTTGCTTCATCGATCATTTCTTGAGTTGCTGGTAAACCACGGCTGATAATAAATGCAGGCGTATCTTTCTCACACATCCGACGAACCACAACTTTACGCTCTTCGCCAGTCAGACTATTCGCAAAGGCTGATTCAGTTCGCCCAAATACTTGTAATCGATTGTGTGGATAATACGTAAAATAACCAGTTAACTCCAAACCAGGACGAGAAATATCACTAATCGTAATTTGCCGCTGACTTAGAAATTCTGCACCAGAAATAACGTGCAACTTTAATGCATCCACTAATTGCTTAACTAAGATACCTTCAGCCATAATTGCCTCCATTACCAAACGTTTATTTTTAATTTTAACATTTTTTATAGCAAGTTGCGAAAGTTGTCAGGATTGATTGCTGACAATTACCTGCAAAAATCCAAAACCATTAAAACCTAGTAAATGCCTTGAAACAGAATTAGTTCTGACGCCATTCCAGGCTTGCTGGTTGTAGAACGCTGCCGGCATCGGTTGAAGCCAATTACAAATCAAATTGTCTTCACCGCGAGTCTTTGTCTAACTGCTAAAGCAGCAAGACAAATTTGGCTGCTACTCGCAGGCTCGGGCGCAAATAAAGGCCATTGGCTGACAACCACGCCCTCCATTCCGTCTGGAGTTAAGCTTGCACATTTCACTATTGCTAGTGGTTAAGGCAATCATTGTGGAACAACTCAATTCCGTTTGACTGGTGTTAAGTCTGAATAGTAGGACCAAAACTGTTTAATTAGCAATCGTTCTCCAATTCTGTAACACGCTGATTTCGCCAACTCTATAAAACTTGTCAATCAAACTACTAGTTCACCTCAACCTGCTTTTCTAAATAGTGGTAATCAGTTCTGTTAGTTTATCCTGGTGGTGGCTGGGCGATTGGCGTCAGAGAAGGGGGGTTCTTTGCGTACGAGCGATTTTGCGAGAAGCAGTGAAATTATTGTTAGAGTGTGAGGAGCAGCGGTCTTTCGGCGTAGAGTAACTGCAAATAATTGCTTGAGCTGGTGCAACCAGATCGAGTGATTATTTCAGTTACTCATAGCCGTTTGCTGCTCCGAACACGTTTGGTGCTTCAGCACTTACAATAAGCCTCGAATTTGAGATTTTCGCAGAAAAGCTCAAATCGACGGCCACGTCGTTCCACGCCCTCTTAATCGCCCAGCCACCACCACCCCAATTGGGGAAGTCTTGGCACTATTTTTTAGTTCCAGATTGATAAATTACTGGGCACCTGCCGGCTCCAAGCTAAGGAGCGACTTACACCTATTAACCTAGCATTTTAATAAAAACTCGAAACAAAAAAGCCGACTAGTTTTCACTAATCGACTTAGTTATTATTAGAAGTCGCCCCACTCATCATGGTGTTCATCGCGCTCTTGCACATTATGCAACTCTTTGCGGGCCCGGTGACCTGATTGCTGATAATGTTGATAAGACTGCTGACCATCATAATGATGATGACTTTGATGATGGTTACGATTAAGCAACCAACTGACCACTGCTGCGATAATGATCACTGGCAAAATAAATTTCAAGAGACCGATAAAAAGTCCGATGGTGCCAGCAATCAATGAAACTACGATTAAAATCAGTAGTGGTACTAATAGACAAAGTAATAATAAAGTTAACACATTTAACACCTCATTGTTAATAACGGTTTAGAAGTCACTCCACTGATTATCATCATGATGCTCAGACTGTTGGCTGGTTCCGTGATGACGGTCAGTAGATGATTGGCGATCGTAGCCTTGGGGTGGATTAGGCATGACGATCATTAAGATGATATAAGGTAATAACCCAACACCAGCAAAGAAGAACGCAATAACGAAGATAATCCGAATCAAAGTTGGATCAACATTAAAGTATTCACCTAAACCACCACAGACACCAGCAAATTTTCGATTAGTTACTGACCGATATAATTTCTTTTCCATAACGAACCCTCCAAGGACGAACGACAAATTATTGATTATCTTTTAAATAGATTGAACCAGATGTACTTGACAATTGTAATTTAGTTTCAGGATGATCACCACGAGTGAAGGACATGTTGGCCCCTGTCGTTGAGCGTTGATCATCGATTTGTAAGCCAAAGCTACGCGTATTGACTTGCCCGAAGCTAGTCTTAGCAGTCCCAGAGAAAGTCAAACTAGCAGGGACGGCAATTTTAACATTGCCATTAACTGAAGATGCTTCGAGACGATGCAAATCATCATTGTTTAACGTTGCTTTAACATTACCGTGAACTGTTGAAAGCTTACCAGCTTGTAATTGTCCAACAACAGTGGCATTGCCATTAACAGTACTTAACAGTAATTCACGCAACTCAGCATTCAACACATCAATTGTGCCATTAACATCCTCGGCTTCAACCATCGTTGCTTGTAAGTCAGTGATTGAAATCTTACCATTTGTTGTCTTCAAGTAAACATCCTTAGCTTGTAACGCCCCAATATTAATCGAACCATTCAAGAGATTCAGATTAATATGGTCATAAACCCGAGCTGGCAAATAAATATCCAAATTAGCTTGGATTCGCTTATTAGGCACCTGGAAAATGAAATGATCATCATTCACATCAATGCGACTACGATCAGTGAAAGCCGTTAGCTTATCATCCTCGTCCATTTTGCCATAAAGCTTAATATTAGCGGCTACTTTAATATCAGGTTGTTCCCAACGATTTAACGTCACATCACCATTAGCATTTTTCACATCTAAAATTGTAGCGCCACAGTTTTCAAACACAAAATCATGTTTAAAATTAGTTGTAGCTAAACCTGGCACTTTAAAAGTGACATCGTTCCAATCAATGTTGTCCATGACGTTCTTAAAGGCATCACGCATATAACCGCCAAATTGACTGCCAAGGTCCCCGACTTTCTCGCCGAAGTCTGACATTTCCTTACCATACTTATTACCAAATTGAGTACCGAAGTCACCCAGCTTTTCGCCAAAATCGTTTAAAGTAGCATTGGTATTATCGCGAATATGGTCAAAATTCAAATTGATTTTGATTCGTTTACGATTAACTTGACTAATTTGTTGATTGAGTTGATCAATTTGACCTTGTAATTCGTCACGAGTTAATTGCAAGTTATCAACAGTTTGTTGTAATTCAACAACCCGTGATTTAGCAGCTACGCGTTCTTGACGTTTCTCATCTGTTAGACTGTCTAAATCTTCCATAGCATCAATCACAGTAATGTGTTCCTGATCCAATTGGATTTGTTTGCTGACAGCAGCAATTTTTTGTTCAGTTTCGGCTAAATCTTCATTATGATCAGCTAAATCATCTTTCAAATCACTTAATTGATCTTCAAGATCGTCTAAAGCTTCTTGCCGAGCTTCTTCAGCTTCTCGACGTTCCTCTTCGGCTTCTTCACGAGCTTCAGCGGCTTCTTGTTCAGCCTCTTCACGGTCAGCAGCTTCATCATCATTTTGATCAGAGTAATTTGTTTGTTGTGTATTAGGAGTTGTATTAGCATTTTTCTTGGATAGGTTTTCTAATAGGACTAAACCTTCTTCGGAAGAAATAACACCTTTTTTAACTAAATCTAGAATTCTTTCGCGTTCGTTCATTGTGATAACCTCCATTGGTCAATGGTTAAATTCTATCTCGATTACAAGTACTATTATGCACGCTTCCAGAAAAATAGTCATAGGCCTTAGGGTGGATTTTCATCTCAGACCGCTAATAATTATTCATCATTCGTAAAACTGACGCAATTGGTCCACCTATAATCACGAATTCGCTGCTAGCAAATCCCAGGATATTTCTCATCAACTCCTGAAAATAGTATAATAAATCAGAATGACCTTGAACGGAGGAACTATCTTGCCCAAACGTCACGACCCAATCCACGAGCGGCTATTAATTGGCTTCCTACTGACTTTAGCCGGTGGTGCTTTAGATGCTTATACTTATTTAAATCACGGTCAAGTTTTCGCCGGCTTACAAACAGGCAACGTTATTTTGCTAACGCTCCATTTAGCTAATGGCAATTGGCCCTTAGTAGGTCACTATTTAATGCCAATTTTAGCTTTCGCTATTGGTATTTTTGCCACAGTTTCAATTGAGCATTACTTTCAAAAAAATCGCCAGTTTCAATGGCAACAAATTGTTTTGATTTTAGAAATTATTGGCTTGATTGCGGTCGCTTTACTTAATAATCACTGGCAAGACTTATGGATCACTTGTTTGATTTCAATAGTCGCGGCTTTACAATACCAAACATTTCGGCGAATAAAAGGTCGACCTTTTACAACAATCATGGCCACTGGTAATATTCGTAATATTGCCGTTTTTCTCTGGTTGGCGCTCTTAAAACGCGAGCCACAGAAATTACATCAAGCTGGCGAAAGCTTGTTGATTGTCCTAGCGTTTATGCTTGGCGCCCTGATTAGTGGCTTACTAACACCACTGTGGCACCAGTTAACTGTCCTCTTTATTGTGCTCGATCTCATCATTATCTTGGGACTTCTCCAATGGGCCACCCACCGCGGATTGCAATAAATTAATTTACCGGAGACTTAGAAAATCAATTACAGCTTATAAAAATAGGAATAGTCCCCCGACTACCTCAATTGAAAAGTGGTGACATTCAAGTAAACTATTTTGTTTTAACAGTTCAAGATTAGCATGAGTCTAGCAGAGTTGAGCTACCCTGCGTTAATCGTCTTAACCACTAACAACTGAATAGTAAAACCAAAATAGCCTGATTGACAAATTGTCAATGAAGTGCCTCATAATTGTTAGACAAAGAGTCTAATGATTGTGAGGTATTTTTTTGACTAAATATAGTTCTACTTTA
>NZ_RHOT01000043.1 GCF_003946675.1 Lapidilactobacillus gannanensis
TTCAACGAGATAAGCAAGTTAGCAGCTCGTTTTGCAACACAAACTATCTTATCAACTTCAGGCCGTTTCGTCAATAAGCAATTAGCGCAATATTTAGCTGAACAAAATTGCTATATTTACGCCGAAAAGTAAAGTTTTTAAGCTCAATTCATCTGTCGAATAGTATATTTCGTAAAGTAGCAGTTATTTTAGCGAACGATCAACTAACCAACACCGCTATTTTCTGAAAAAGCTGCTCAAATTTTTTTAGAAAAATAACTAAATTCGCGATAATTATTGGTGCTATTCCTTTATAAAGCTACAAAAAAGACCGAGATGGCAGTTATTTAGGCCGAAATCTGGTTGCCGAAACGTATTCTCAAAAAGCAATCAGTTCCGCCTAACACAAAAATAGCGAACAATTCTATCGCAGAATTGTTCGCTATTTTGGGTTAACGATCACCGGATTTTGTCAAACACCCTTTAATAACGTTATTTAGCTGGTGCAGGAATGACAGTGACCCCATTCATGTATGGCACTAATACTTCTGGAATCGTAACTGAACCATCTTCGTTTTGGTAGTTTTCCAAAATGGCGGCAACAGTCCGACCAACAGCTAGGCCAGAACCATTTAAAGTATGCAGGTATTGTACTTTACCATTGGCATCACGGTAACGGATTTGGGCCCGACGCGCTTGAAAGTCAGTACAGTTCGAACAACTTGAAATTTCACGATAAGTATTTTGAGCAGGAATCCAAACTTCCAAGTCAAAAGTTTCAGCCGATGAGAAGCTAGCATCCCCAGATGACAAGGCGATGACATGGTAAGGTAAGTTTAACTTACGCAAAATATCCTCAGCATTGTCTGTTAACTTGTCTAACTCTTTATAGGAATCTTCTGGTTTAACATACTTCACCATTTCAACCTTATTGAATTGATGGAGCCGGATCAATCCCCGAGTATCACGTCCAGCACTGCCAGCTTCAGAACGGAAGCATGGTGTCAGTGCCGTTAAATAAACAGGTAGTTGCGATTCATCAAGGATTTCGTGGCTATAGTAATTTGTTAATGGCACTTCAGCAGTAGGAATCAGTGTTAATGGTTCCCCTTCATTAATCATTGTATAAACGTCTTCAGTAAACTTCGGAAATTGGCCGGTCCCAAACATGGCATCATTGTTCACCAAATATGGTGGCAAGACTTCCTCATAACCTTCTTTAGCATGTTCATCCAGCATGAAGTTATAAAGTGCCCGTTCAAGCTTAGCGCCTAGTCCTTTATAGTAGACAAAACGAGTCCCGGCGACTTTTGCACCACGCTCAAAATCCAAAATACCAAGATTTTCACCAATTTCCCAATGAGCTTTGGGTTCAAAGTCAAACTTACGCGGTGTCGACCATTTCCGCAATTCTTGATTGTAGTCCTCATTAGGACCAACTGGCACATTATCGGCAGGAATATTAGGTAACCGCACTAGAATATGTTCAACTTTCTCATCTAAGTCAGCTACTTCTTGATCTAACGCCTTAATTTGACTACCAACTTCACGCATAGCCTTGATTTGCTCGCTGGCATCACCCTTAGCACGTTTAACTGCGGCGATTTGGTCAGAAACATCATTACGATGAGCCTTTAAATCCTCAACTGCCACAATCTTTTCACGACGCTCAGCATCAAAAGCTAACAATTCATCAATTTGTTCAGCCGTAACCTTCCGTGAAGCTAACTTCTCTTTGATCCAATCAGGACGTTGACGAATTAACTTTAAATCTAACATAGAATAGCACTCCTTTTTATAAGATATAAAAAAACCAGTTCAATCCCATAAAGGGACGAACTGGTTTATTCGCGGTACCACCCAAATTCAAGCAAATGCTTGCACTCAACTGATTAACGACTAGGCCGTGCGGTTTATATCGCCGCCCACTATAGAGAACCGGAATTAACTGCCCGACAATTCACACCAACCATTGCCTCTCTGACCGCAGTCGAAAAATTCTCTCAACGTGTTTACTATTTACCTTAAATTTACCATCTTTTTCATAAAAATCAAGCACAAATTACAAGAGTGTGAGGGGCAACGCACTTTTGGCGTAGCCTAACTTCGATTATTTGCTTGAGCTGGTGCCAACCAGATCGTGTGAATATTTGAATTGTACCTAGCCATTTACCAGCCCGAACACGTCTCAACAAGAGTGTGAGGGGTGCCGTACTTTTGGCGTAGGCTAATTTCAAATAATTACTTGAGCTGCACCAGCAGATCGAGGAATTATTTAAATTAACCATAGCCATTTGGCACCCCGAACACGTTTTAGTAGAGTGCGAGGAGCTCGTAAAATAACTTCAAATATTTCAATGTGCGGTGTCAACCGATCATTGAAATATTTGAGTTAGCCATAGCAGCCTGCAGTCTCTGCAGAAATCAAAACACTTCTAGCCTAGCTTGCAAACAAAAGTAGCAATCCCTTTAGTTAAGTCTTGGTTGTTAGCAACAAAGCCGCATTCTTCAAACAATTTAATCACTCGTTGGCCATCATCACCACCATCAAATGATGACAACGAGGCATCAATCGTTTTGACTTCCAGACGTTGGGCCAGTTTAATCAAAGCTTGCAGTGATAGTTTTGCTAAGCCATGGTTCTGATAATCAAAAAAGGCTAATTTTGAAGCCGCACCTAAAGTCTCTAGCACAGCAATATGGATCTGTTTTTGCCAACCGTCATAATCAAATAACAGCTGATTCTGAAAATCTGTCCGCGGCCGCCCTTGAGAATCAGTATTCATCCAAGGTGTGTAAACAAAAATTGAATTTGTTTTCGCCATTCGCTGATCGTAATGAAAATCGGTGTAAACAATGTATTGTTGAATTTGTTGCCCTACTAAAGGGACTTCACTATTAGCGCTACGTAAGACTTTCAATTCAGAGCTTTCATTGAGCATTTGCATCCGCTGCTGAAAGGGATCGTTAACTGTCATCCAATCACTCCATATTTTTTCTCTCACAAGCTAGTATATCATAGACAAACTAGTTATTGCAGCGCTATTTATTACGGAAACGCTGCCAATCTGATACCGTCAATAAATAATATTTTTCCACGGTTTGCTCAAAAAAATAAAAGGGCAATGTAACTTCATAACGATATTGAAAACCCATTTTCTGCAAAAAAATTGCCGAGGGTTGATTATTTTCATAATGACCAGCCCAAATTTCTCGTAATTGCAAGCGTGGAAAAGCATCATCCAACAGTGCCGTCACTGCTTCAGTCATATAACCTTGGCCCCACGCCGACTGCAACAATAAAAAACCTAGCTCGCGTGTCGCATAGAGTTCACTTTGCGGGTCAACACTGCGTTCGCTAAGCTCAATTAGGCCAATTTTTTCATGAGTTGCTTGCGTTATAATGAGATAGCTCTCTGTTCGCCGCTGATAAACATTCAGTATTTGCTGGCCTTGCGCTTCACTTTGAATTTTTGCAAAACCAGCTGTTTGATGATAAAGTGGCGTTGTTCCCAATGTTTCAATGAAAGCTAAATCTGTTTCATTGAAGCGCCGTAATAGCAGTCGTGATGTTGTTAACGTCATAAGTTCAACCTCGATATTTATCCTAAGATAGCACCAATTGCTGGCCGTTCAACGAGCTCATCTGCCTGCCAGCTTGGCCTATTGATTTTATTCTACTATAATCAGCGCCAATCAGCTTAAAGGAGTGTCTGAATTGTTAAAAAAAGAAATCGTCTTACCATTAGCACCTCATCAGGATGGGAAACCGATTAAAATGACTGGTTTCATTCATGAACCTGGTCCTTATTTGCCTGAGCAAAAATGGCCGGGACTTTTATTTATTCCTGGTGGTAGCTTGACTCACATTGAACCAGACATTGCCACTAATATCTGCTTATTCTTCTATAGTCGTGGTTTCAATGCCTTTTACATGGATTATCATTTTCTTGCTGATCAAGCGCCACTAATGCCCCAGCCAATAATTGACTTGGCAACTGGTTTAGCTTGGCTACATACTCATGCCACAGAATATTATTTAGACGATCAAAGAATCACCTTGATGGGCTTTTCAATCGGTGGCTTATTGGCAAGTCTGCTCGCTGACCTACCAGAAAATTCAGAATTTTTAGCTACTCATCGGTTGCAAAATTTGCCACTATCAAGTCAAGCCTTGATTCTCGGTTACCCTGTTACTGACTTGACTGCTGGTTGGCCACATACTGCAGCTGAGTTGCCGCCAATTACCACCCAGCCCAATGATTATCGCGCAAGTAAGTGGTTGACGGCCAGTCACTGTCCGACTTTTGTCTGGAACACTGCCACTGATCACGCTGTTCCTGCTAGCAACTCGCTTAATTATGTTGCGGCTTTACAGCAACTTAGCATCCCCGTTGAATACCATCTTTTCCATCAGGGGCCTCACGGGATGGCCTTGGCTGATCAGCAGACTGCTCGCAAAGCAGCCCAAATTGATGTCCATGTTGCTCATTGGCAGACTTTAGTAACGGAGTGGTTAGACGAAGTTTTGGCAATACCAGCGCCATTTAACGACTGACATTAATCTAAGTGACGATTGAAATCGAACAATCGTGCGAAACTTTATAACACACTAAATCCAAATCATCAGACCAAAAAAGCCTGAGTAACAAGTGCTCTTGATAGCAATCAGAGACTGTTACTTAGGCTTTTTCAGTAATTCTGCCTGTTTTTTTAGTTTAGTTTGGTGTCATTTTGTTTGTTACGACGTTGGAACAATCTTAGCTTCTTTGCCAATCACTTTGTTACTCAATCGCCAATCAGCGGCAACATCGTTTTCCCACCAACTGGCCATGACAGTAGTATTATTTATTAAGCGGTTAAAAACTTAAGCTTGACTTCTGACCTAATGCGATGATTATTTCAATAATTGCATCAACCATTGACCACCATATAGTAGGGCATAACTGTAGGCAGCAATCGTGAATGGTTTCAAGAGGATAATGATCAACGAGAATTTTTTCCAAGACATATTGGTCAAACCAGCTAGCATAACTAGAATATCGTCAGGCGCCACCGGTAAGAAAATTGCCAGCGCGAAAAACCAGTTAAAAGCTTTCTGATTTTTCGTTTTACCAATGTAGCGGTCATAGGCTTTCTGGGGAACAACGTGAAGAATGAAGTCTTGCCCATATCGACGTGCCAGGAAAAAGGCCGCGAAAGAACCAATGGCAATGCCCACGTAATTATAAATAAAACCTTGGACTGGTCCAAAAAGTAACACACCAACAACGGTACTGATTCCGCCTGGAATAATCGGAATTACAACTTGAATAATCTGAATAAGCACAAATAGAAATGGTCCGGCAATCTGTCGCTGTTGAATATAAGTGTGCAGCACTTGCTGATTCTGAAACAGGCCCAATTGCCACCAATAAATAGTTAACGCAATAATACCTGCTAATGACAGGGCTGTAGTCGTATTGATCAACCGACGACTCGTTTGTGTACTCATGTTAGCTCCTCCTAAATAAGCAACCACAAATCAGTAATAATTATTGTAAGTCGATTATAGCAAGCATGGTGGTAAAGTGCATTATTTTTACCTAACGTTAAGCAAACAATTTTGTCACGTTAATTTCAAAAAAGACCCATCATCGTCAAAATAGCTGAACGATGATGCGTCTTTTTAAATTTCAATACTTTTCAAAATTGACATTTCTAAAATCGGTTGACTCACTTAACTGCTAACAACAGCGTCATCAGCCAGTGCGATAAAATCAGCTTTCATGATTAGTTCAGTAGCAAGTAGTTCCAGAAATTAATCTACTTTAATTTCTGGATTCCAATCTAGGAAGTTCTTAACAGCACCAATTAAATTCGCATCATTAGAGAAGCGACTAACTTGAATATCAACAACAGGTTCTGGTAAATCAGCCCACTTTAATAAGTTGCTGACCCGCTCTGTGAGAATAGTTGGTAAATCTTGGCGCGCTGAAACACCACCAGCTAGAATAATCCGTTCAGGGTTGAAACTACTGATTAAATTAAACAGGGCAATCGCATTGTAATGGTAGAATTTATCAAGTTCAACTTGAGCCAACACGTCACCTGCCGCCGCCAAGTCAAAGACTTCTTTACCTGTAACAGGTGCTTTTTGACTTTGTTCATTGTAACGAGCAGCCATCCGCACTACCGTACCAACAGTACTCCAAGTTAATTCGGGACCAACTTTCATAAAGCCGAACTCACCGCCGACTAAGTTCTTTCCCCGAACTAATTCATGATTCATAATAACTGAACCACCGACACCAGTTCCCAATGCAATCACCAATGCACTATCAACATCCCGGGCGCTACCTTGCCATAGTTCCGCTAAAGCCGCACTATTGGCATCATTTTCCATGGCAATTGGCAATTGATCAAACATCTCTGAAAAAGCCGTTTTAATTGGAAAGCGATGAATGTAAGGAATAGCACTCTTACCGCGAATTTCACCTTTTTCATTATCAACAACACCGGGCAATGAGAAGGCAACACCTTGCACTTCACCAGCAGTTGGCTTTAAAGCGTCATAAGTTGATTTTAAGTTGGCTTGCATTTCTGGCCAAGTCTTTGGCGTAACAAAAGAACCATGTTGGCTTAATTTATTTTTGGCCCAAACGCCATATTTTACACTAGTACCACCGAAATCAAATACAATAACTGACATGTTCTGCCTCCAAATAGAAATTACGAATGTCTATACATTTAATTTTACCATGAATGTAATCGGATTGTTAGCGGTTAATTAACGGAATTATTGCAAAACTAATCAATCAGTCATTGCGGATCCGTCACAGTATTACTGATTTGCCAAGTGATAACGTTATGGTAGGTGGCACCGGCGGTTAAGGCAGCACGCTCAGCATTATTAAGTGTAAGCACAACCGCAGTCGTACTCAACTCATTTGTTGCAAACTTACTGGTCGAATTACTAACAATTGTTAAATTATCAGTTGTTAAGCTAAAACTTTGCAATGGAAATGTCAGTACTAAGTTGCCTGAAAAGCGGTCATTTGCCGTTGTGGTCCAATCAGAAATTGAAGCAGTTACTTGGGTATTCGGTGGCAAAGAATAACTCAACTCCAATGATGTTGTACTACTAGTTCGACCAACATCCAAGTCCAACGGCATAAATGCAAGTGCTGTTGAAACATTGATTGAGCTAACCTCACCATCAAAGCTACCGCCAGCTACTTCTTTTAACTGGTCTAATAAGTCGGGGTCTAAGTCATCATGAGTCCGAGCAATAATATTAGCCGCTTCTTTACTAACTAACCCTTCACTTAGTAACTTACGAATTGAGTCCTCATTCAACTGTGGTGCTAAGTTCTCAACTAATTTTTTATTTGGGGGATCACCCAATTTAAGTGCCTGATCAATTAGCGTATTCACCCCATTATTACTTAGTGTAATTGTACTAGGACTACTATTCATTAAATCAATCAAATTACGAATTGTATTACCATCCTTGCTCAACTCGCTATCACTCATATCGGCTGACCCACCATTGCCGGCCACACTACGTAAGGCGTTTAATAAATCGCCAAAAACTTGTTGGACATTATTTCCGGATAGATCAAGTGTAGTGACAGTAGACAACATGTCACCTAGAGAATTGTTCCAACTCAATTCAGTCATATTATTATTAGACAAATCCAACTTGGTGATTTTCTGACTACTAGTTGTACTAAACAGTGTACTCGCCAACGGATACGCATTTAAATTAGTTAAATTATTATGACCCAGTTTAAGTTCAACCAACGCAGTTGAATGATTGGTCTGAAACAAAGACATCATAAATTGGGCTGTATTACTGTCAGTGATTTCTGAAGTAACCCCAGTTAAATCGACAATCTTTGCACTCCGAGCACTGGCAAGAATCTGCATTAAAAAGTTAAAGCCATAATGATGGGTAGCACCATCAATTGAAATTGTTTTAGTTGCTAATGAGCCAGCAGTACCAGTTACTAAACCATCTTGGTCATTGTTGGCCTTAAAGGCGCCATCAACAATACTATAACCATTAGCCGTATCTTCATTTCCAACCAATGTTTTAACCCAATCGGCTACTGCATCAGCCGGTTTCGAAACATAGTTACCATTTGCTTGCTTAGTTCGCTGCGCCAAACTAATAGTTGTTAACTGCTCAATATCAGCTATCGTAAAATTACTGATTGTCTTTCCTGCAGCGGCTGGCGTTTGCCCATCACTTTGCAGACTATTGTCGAGTAACACCTGAATAACTTCTGAAGGAATATTATAGTCAGCTACTAAATTATCACTGTAGGCAGTAGTTGCCGCGCTAACTTTACGGTTACTTAGAAAGGAGGTCAGCAAACTACTAACCGCCAAAATAATTACCATAACGGAAAACGTACTTATTATTTTTAATTTGGGTAATAATTTAACTGACCATTTCATCTAATCACCTGCTTTAGTCGGCTACTTAGTTTGCTGTTTTCTATTACGAACGATATAAATCAGTAAACCAATAATAATTAGCAATGATGCAATAATCGCACCAACGACCGCATAAATTACCCAGTGACAACCACTTGATTAACCGATTTCTGACGATACTGATAACGCTGCTGATTGCCAGCAAGATATCCAGCTCGCTTTGCCTTAACATAATAAGCAGTCGTCACAACTTGATAGGTCCCCGTTGGTATTTTTTCTGGCAAGTTTAATCGATAATCAAAATGCGAATTAGGCGCCATTTGCATCTTAGAAGTAGACTTTCGATAAACTTTTTTGGTGTTTAAATTTGTCACAACTTGTTCAACTCGTAATTGATTAACAAAAGTTACACTGGGGTTATTAAGACGTGTTTTCAACTGATTATGATAATCGATTTGAACAAGCTTACTGCTAGCTAATTGCAACTTTGGCAACCAAGTTTTATCTTCATTGCGTGCAATTACTGGTACGGCATAACTAAAACGATTGGTAATCCCAATCTGTCCTTTTTTCACCTTGGCTGCAGCCGTGATTGGCTCCAAGACTAGCCCACCTGCAATAATGCCATCATAATTAGATGCCGGCATTCTCAACTGTGCTTCATAAATTGTCGTACTGTTTGCTGGCAGAGTTAATTGTTGGTCCCCACTAATCAATTGATTAGCATCATAGGTCAGGGTATGATCACGGGTTTGTTTCATATTGTAATCAAGTTGACCATTATTATTTGTTTGCAGTGTTACAAATTTTACCCGAATTTTAACCGGTTGTGTCGTAATATTCTTTACCTTTAATTGCAGTTTTGTTTGCGAATTTGCTGGGGCAATAATATCAAAATAGGCCTCATCAGGTTCACGTTGATTGCTTGGAAGAACTGGCATGACTTGAAAAGGTAAGCCAGCCGCTTGAATAGTCTGTGGTCTGAAAAAAAAGCTACCGATGAGCAGTAATAGCAATGCCATCAATAGCTTTTTTAATTGATTCTCTTTGTCCATTAGCATTTACTTTTGCTCAGAATCAACAGTTGCTTTTAATTGCCAATTAATTTGATTAGTGTATGTGCCAGCTTTTAAAAGCGTATTTGCTGTTGTTTCCAAACTAATACTTTGTTCTGCCAAATCTGTATAACCTTCAGCACCAGTGGCATAATCAACCGCAGCAGTACCGATAGTTGTGGTACCATTAGCTTTCACCTCAGCACCATCTAAAACTTTCGCGCCCGCTGCTGTGCCACCATCGCCAGCTTGCCATTTACCAAGAGTAGCCGTTAACGTCCACGCGTCACTAGCATCTGACACACCTTGAAAGTCATCAACACTGGCCGTCAAATTACTATCGCCTTTAGTCGACAGGTTATTAGTAAACGCATCAACAACATTAATCGTACCAAAGTTGATTGAGTCTTTGACATTGTATAAGCTCATTGTTCCACCATTGACCTTAACAGTTGTATCAGTACTTGCCGTTAACTGCGTGTTATCCGTTGAATCAGCCGTTGTTGGATTGGGCGTTGCGGTTGAAGCTTGTACCACCCCAGCATTGCTAACCACGCCCAGTGCCACCAAACCAACCACCAAGCTTGTTAATAAAGTGCTACTTTTCTTCATGATTTCGATCTCCTTTATATGTATTCACGATTCAATTTGAATATTAATATTCAATAAGCTAAAGGATATTGTAGCATCTTTAATTTTAAATCCGGCATTTATAATAACAATACGTCTTTACTATAGTTTCGATAATTATTTATTATTGATTGTGTATTGTCATCAAACCGATTTTATATCAATTATTCCAAGACTGCGGGACGTTATTAGGCTATGATTTATCAACCTTAGGCGATGCTTTGTATGGTAATTTACGGCCGTTGTGCAATCAGATAACGCTCGGCAGTTATTCATTTATGAATAACACGATCATGTCACAAGTTAAGTTTTACTGAGCGCAATCTAGTTGTTTAAAAATGAAATTGATTTTTAATGAACAATTATAAAATTAATAATTCCTGAAACTTATTATCATCATGCTATTTACATATCAACTAGCTAAGTATCCTAGTCCCATTTCATTGCACCCCTACCTGCTTTGCCGTACAATTAAAGCAAAGTGAATTGGTGATGACGTTCGCCGTAAACAATTGCTCGACAATTTGATGACGTCTACTGTTTAGGTTATTTAACCTGCTCAGTAGGCGTTTTTGTTTTAAGGGGGAGAATTATCATGAGTCAAAAGGTTAAATTCAAAGAGCCAGACGGCCTAACAACCGCCGAAGTCACAAAACAATTTCAAGCAGACGGGCCTAACGATGTGGCCGAACCAGCGTTTAACTTTCGCCACGCCATTATTCGCCGGCTCTGGGAACCATCGGCTTGGATTCTAGAAGCGGCCTTAATTCTGGAATTAATTCTAGGCAAACAAATTCAAGCCGGTTTCATTCTTTTACTACTATTATTTGCAGCCGTTGACGGCGCCATTCAGGAGCGCCGCGCGAGCAGCGTCTTGCATTCACTCTCGCACAAATTAACACCATCAGTTTCAGTTAAACGAGACCAAAAATGGCAAAAGCTGACAGCGCCAGAATTAGTCGTTGGTGATTTAATCAGTCTTAAACGCGGCGACATTATCCCCGCTGACGTTCAATTATTGAATCAGGATTTAGAAATCGACGAGAGCTCAATTACTGGTGAGTCTAAAGCCATGGCGCGTCAGCCCAGTGAGTCAGCCTTCGCTGGTACCACTGTTCTTAATGGTGATGGCTTAGCCACAGTAACCGCCACTGGTAAGAATAGCCGTTCCGGTAAGACCATTAGCTTGATCAATCATTCTCGTCGCCAAGGTCACTTACAAATCCTGCTTGGCAAAATTATCAGTTACTTGGCCATTCTTGACTCAGTCTTAGCAGTCATTTTAATCATTGCTTCGTTAATTCGTGGCGAAAACATTATTCAGATGTTGCCATTCCTGGCCATGCTGTTTATTGCCACGATTCCGATTGCCATGCCCTCTAGCTTTGCCGTGACTAACTCCGTTGAAGCAAATGTCTTAAGCAAGCAGCAAATTCTTGTCAGTGATTTAGTTGGCATCCAAGAAGCAGCCAACTTGAACCTGTTGCTGGTTGATAAAACTGGCACCATTACTGCCAACAAATCAGCCGTGATCGCCTACCACAATTTTTCAAGTTATGCTGATAATGTGCTGCTGCAATACGCTTTAAGTGCCACCGATCAGCGTAACCCCAGCGTGGTTGACCGCGCAATTATTCAATATGGTCAAAAGCAACAACAAACAGCAACAGTTGCTGATCAATTTGTCCCGTTTGATGCTGGGGTTGGCTATTCCGAAAGTCATTTGACAGTAGAGCAACAGCCACTTGATCTTAAGTTAGGTTCATTCAAGCGGCTGAGTTTATTAGCCAAAACGCCAATTAAGTTACCTGAGCAAATCGATTTTAGTCAAGGGCGTTCTGTTGCCATCTTAGTTAACAATGAATTCGCGGGCTTGTTTATTCTCCAAGATCCACCACGCGCCGATAGTGCTGCGGCCATTCAGGAAATTCAACGACGTGGCGTTAAAGTCATCATGTTAACTGGTGATAATCAAAAGACAGCCGCCGCCATCGCTCCGCAAGTTGGTCTGAACGGAAAAGTTATTTCTTTTCATGGTCTTACTAGTTTAGGTAATATTCAAGAAATCTCTGGAATTGCTGATGTGGTTCCTGAAGACAAGTTGGCGATTGCCAAAGAATTACAAAAACAAGGTTATATTATTGGCATGACTGGCGATGGTGTTAATGATGCGCCGGCTTTGAAGCAAGCCGACGTGGGCATCGCCGTTGAAAACGCCGTCGATTTAGCCAAGCGCTCTGCTAGTATGGTGTTGTTAACTGAAGGTCTCAAGCCTGTCATTGAAATTCTTGACAGTGGTCACCGCGTTTATCAACGGATGATGACCTGGACGATCACCAAGTTATCACGGACTGCCGAATTAACGATGCTGCCAGTCTTAGGCTATTTATTCCTCAGCTATATTCCCTTAACCTTGAACGCGATGGTGTTAGTGGCGATTTTAAATGATTTAGTCACTTTGGTTTTAGGCACCGACAATACCACCATCAGCTATCGGCCAGAAAAATGGCACCTCGCGCGCTTGAGTAAGTCAGCTAGTGTATTAGCAGTTGGCTGAACTGCCGTTGGTTTCGCGATTTTATTCTGGTTACGTCAGCAAGGCTTACCCATGGGCCAAGTCAGCACCGCCTTGTATTGCTATTTGATTTTCAGTGCGATGATGACCATCTTCATGACTCGGACCAAGAAATTCTTCTGGCAAAGTAAACCAAGCAACGCCGTGATTACAGCCACTGCCACCAATACTGTTTTAAGTATTATTCTAGCTTTAGCCGGCTGGGGCGTCACCGCGATTTCAATCAGCTTACTATTAGAAGTTATTGGCATCACTTTGGTAACAGCTTTAGTACTGGCCTTATTGCAAAAAGCTTTCCAACAGAATTAACTCATTTAGCAAATAGTAAAAAGCACGTCGACTTCAATTCAAAAGTCAGCGTACTTTTTACTATCAAAATTATTTTGTAAATTTTCAACTACAAACTATTACACGAATCATTGCGAAATTCGCCGAGTATTCAAGAGACGGAAACGATAATGTTCCGTTACCGTCAGTTTTTGATTCACTAACACCGTTTGTAATCGTTGGCGCGTCGTTACCATTTTGTCAGTGGTCATTCCTGGATAGGTGGCCAAATAATCGGTAGCTTCCCTAGCAGTTAAACTTTCCGACGTTGAAAAGTTGAAATCATGCGCCTGCCACGCCGTAAAGTCCGACAAATGCTGATCTTGATAGGCGGTCAGCAGGTCTTGATCAGCTTCAGGACGTTCCGGTGGCAAGTCCAAATCATGAAACAGCGGCGTGAAAAAGTCATCGCGAACACTGACCAGTCTAAAAATCAAAAACTGCGCCGTCGTCAATTGACTGATGGCCGCCAAATCTGCTGGTTGCACAGCTGGTAGCATACTCATAAAAACGACCGAAAATTTTTGCCCGCTTTGGACTAACGCTTGCCAACTAGTTTGCCGAAAAGTTAGCCGTTCTGGTTGTGCCAATTCTAACCGGCGTTGTTGCAGAATGGCTAACATTGCTGCTGAAAAGTCTGCAACTTCAACTTGAACACCTAGCTTGGCTAAGGGTACCGCAAACCGTCCCGTGCCACCACCTAAATCCAGTAGTTGCTGCTGATGGCGCGGCAATAAATGTTGTTTTTGTAAATAGGCGATCACTGCTGACACATACGGCACTTGGCTCGCCTGCTCACCAGCATAATAGTCAGCTGCGAAATCATCCCAATCTTGCTGAGCCTCGATTAATCTATCCATTGCTTTCCCTTCAAATCCCTTACTAAACTTACTGTCATCTTAACAAAAATAATTTCCTAATGCGCGCTAAACCATCGTCAATGATTCAAACAATTGAATTAAGACCACATCAGCCACTTGCTCCCCGCAGATACCTTAAAAATAATTGACAAGCCTACAATTTTTCGGTAACCTATATCTTGTGCAATAAAACAAGTGCCACTTTAGCTCAGCAGGTAGAGCACCACCATGGTAAGGTGGGGGTCGCCGGTTCAAATCCGGCAAGTGGCTTTGATAGCTCTTTGTCTTGAGTTGATAACCGTCAATGCTGATTTAATAGCATTGACGGTTTTTGTTTGTTTTTGAAACTTGCGTGAACATTTGACTAATAATCGCGGTTAAACCCATCAGCCAAAAATAAAAAAGCACCTTCGATCCCGTCAGACAAACTCTTTTCGGAGTCTTATCTGACCACTAAAGATGCTCTTCCATTCAAAAAAAACTTACATCAGACTATCCCAAGCTGGTAACAACACTGGTTCACTGTCAGCAGCGGCAATTTCTTCGTCGGTCAAATACTGGCGTTGCACGACAACTTCATAAGTATAGTCCTCAAACCAATCATCGCTCATGACGAAGTAACCATCAAGGCCATTTTTGACGCCCCAGCTATTTTCAACTTTCCATTTAGAGGGCGTATCATTAATTAAATCCACACCAGTTAAAGTCATTGCGTGTGTGACTTCAGCTTCACCTAAGCGGAACCGATCGGCCTTATTCAAACTTAAGTCAACGCCAAACAGCGCATCTTTTTGATAAAGTTGTGGATCCAGTAAGCCTTCCTTGCGATTCATTTGCTTACCAACATCATTGCCGAACCAAACAGTTTCACCTGCTTTCAATTGGGCAATTGCCGCCCGCCGCAAACTAGCCATTGGCATATTCGTGAAAACAATTGGTAAGCCACCGACCACATTTTCTTCAGAAGCTAATCGATAAGCCTGATTATAGGCTTTGTCAGGTGCGTTTGTTAAAACAACGTAATCATTTAGCTTCATTTTGAAGTACTTTTCAAAAAAGGCTACTGGTGTCAAATCTTGGTCCAAATGATATTTCTGATTATCATCACGATATTCTAAGTCAAACTGCACTGGTGGCTCACCCACCGCAATTGCTGTCATCCGATACACTTCTTGGAGCATCTTTTGGCGCTGAGCCGTAATTTCACCAGCCGTCGCCTCATTATTTTTCAACTCGCGTAATACTAGCGCATCACGACGCAACTTCAGATTCAATGCTTCCGCAAAACCAGCGGTGGCGTCTGTGTTAAATGTTTCTGGCATTGCTTCCTTAGGGACGACCCCATACTTGGCGACTAGACTAGCGGCCATGGCCCATTGGCCACCATCATCACCAGGCATGCTTAAATAGAAAGCCACCTCGCGATCATCAGTGGGACGATCGGCAGTACGGAGAATATTGTCATAATAAATATTAGCTCGTTCAATTTTATCCCAGAAATAAAGATAAGCTTGTGATAATTCAAAATCCTTCACTTGATAATCAACTGCAAATTGATGCCGCAACGTATTCAGTAAGGAGAATAACCAACAACGCCCACTTTGCTTTTGATTACTTACTTTTCCAGTGGGGACTTCAACTGAAAAAGTATGATTCAACTTCGCCGCAATTTCTGGATTATAACTTGCTTCCAAAACACCATTCCGCATCGTTGCATGCTGAATTGGTTTAACATGCTGATCGTTATCAAATTCATCACGAAAAGCAGCTAACTGTGCTTGTGTTAATTCATGTGCCATATCAAGACTTCCTCTACATTGTTATGACAAGCATTATAACACAATCACCTCACCGTGATTGATCGCCGACTTAACCAAACTCACACACTACTGAAAAATAACAAAAAACCTGACTGATAGCTCTACTATATGTAGAGATTATCAATCAGGTTCTGTTAGTTAGTCCAAGCTATTTTGACACAATTATTGCTCGTATGGTTTTTCATCCATCTTAGGCATTTGATGTTTCGTTGGCTTAGCCAAATCTTCCGCCTGATGCTCTTCAATTTGCTCTTGGACTGCCCGTTTTGACATGTACGTCAAATTAGGTTTATGCGCCTGACCAAGAATCAACGGTACCTTTTCGACAACCACATCGGCGAATTCTAGACCAAACCAAGAAGCTGGGTTACTGGTAATATTCTGTAAACCAACCCGTAATTGAATCATTGTTCGTTCATAAGACTTGATATGGGTTTGTGGTGAGATCACATCTTGTACAATCACGAAACTAAAGTCACCCACATCCCGGCCGACAATCGTCGTATATTTCTTAGGCTGAGGATCGATTTGGCCACGTTCAATCATTTCATGAACAATCGCCCGTAGGTAAACGTTGACCCGTTGCTCCCGCCGGAAACCAAGATAGAGCTGAACATTGATAACATTACGTGTGCCTAATGTATCGACTGTATATTCAGCAGTATATGGCTCATCCGTTACATTAACAGTAACAAACCAATAGGCTTTCGCCCGCTTTGGTCGTTTATCCAAAATCGAGTACATCATTTCTCGCTTAATACGATTTCCAGGCTTAACTTTAGCCATGTAGACCACATTGTCACTATAAATCGGTAATGACTCATCATTGCTTAAGCGGCTTAACTGGTCCTTATAATCATTCAAACTAACATAGGCAGACCGGAATTCTTCATGATCACGAACCCGATTACCGTTGTACCAAATATACATTGTTACTAAAATCAAACCAGCAATTATTGCCGTCACGTAACCACCATGGACAAACTTAACCAACGATGAAATCAAGAACATACTTTCAATCACACCGAAGAAAAAGACCATCGCCAAAGCAAAAATCTTTTTAACATTGATCTGGCAAAGATATTGATACAACAGCAAGGTCGTCATTAACATGGTGACTGTAATCGCCAAACCATAAGCTGCTTCCATATGTGATGACGTCTGGAAGTAGAAAATAATTGCAATACAGGCAATCCAAAGAATTTTATTAACTAAAGGAATATAAATCTGACCATGTTTTTCAGTTGGATAAATAATTTTCATTCTTGGGAAGAACTTCAAGCGCACCGCTTCTGAAACCAAAGTGTATGAACCGGTAATCAATGCTTGCGAGGCAATAATTGCGGCTAATGTTGCCAGCACAATCCCGACCAATCGCCATTCACCAGGCAACATCTCGAAGAAATGATTGAACGTCGCATCATTTAAATATTTCGCATTATCGGCATTCTGCATCACCCAAACGCCTTGACCTAAGTAATTCAGCATTAAACTCGTAAATACGAAAGGCCAACTGCCAAGAATATTAATCCGACCAACATGCCCAACATCTGAATAAAGTGCCTCTGCACCAGTTGTTGCCAGGAACACACTACCTAAAATGAAGACACCGACATGATTATCCTTACTAAAGAACAACAAATCAATTGCATAATAAGGATTCAATGATTTTAAAATTGAAAAGTCGCCAGCCATATGCAAGAAACCGACAACGCCAAGGAACAGGAACCAGACAAACATGACTGGCCCAAAAGCACGCCCAATCACGCTAGTCCCAAAACGTTGAATCAGAAACAGAAACGACAAAATCACAATCGTAATAATAATTACTTGTTGTTGGGTATTAACCATTTCAAGGCCATGAAAATTAATCCCTTTCAGCCCTTCAATCGCCGTGGTTACCGTTACGGCAGGCGTCAACATACCATCAGCCAAAAGTGCCGCTCCACCAATCAAGGCAGGATAAATTAACCATTTTTTACGGCGCCGTACCAAGGCATACAGTGAGAAAATCCCACCTTCACCATGGTTAGTGGCCCGCAAGGCAATCAACACATATTTAATTGTCGTCAGTAACATCACCGTCCAGAAAATCAAGGAAATGCTACCAATAATCATCTCTCGAGAAGCGGTATTCAAGCCACCATTATCGCTAATAATTGTCTTCATAACGTATAGTGGTGAAGTCCCAATGTCACCATAAACAATGCCAATAGTGATCAGCAGGCCCGCCATCGACATGGTACTCCGCTTTTTTGCATTTAAACGCATGTAACTCTCTCCTCCAGGTAAAATGTGAAGTGTTAATTCGTTCGATTGCTTAACCCTCCGCCATTAAAAAAAGCCTATCTTATCAAGTGCCACGTCACATCATCTTTACTGAAAGATTCAGGTCAAGCCAGCACCTACAAAACTAAGCCAATGCCGCTACTTTACAAGACTATTGAATAACTGTCAATAGGAAAGATAAGAAAAACTTAAAATTTAATCTAAGGACCTGGCCACAACAATATCTTGCGGTTAAAGCTATCTTAGCATACTTAATCACTGATTCATAAGTTGTCGCTGTTTTGGTATCAAAAATTGCTTTAAGTGTTAAAACAGAGCCGGTTTTAACGCCATTCTGGACCGTGGAATTGATTTAAGTCAACTACAAACCCAAGTCCACAGACGTTAAAACCTAGTGAAGGTGTTAAAACAGAATTGGTTCTGACTGCATTCCGGGCTGCGGGTTGTGGAACGCGGCCGGGATTGATTTGAGCTTATTGCTACGCAACAATCTCAAATACAACCCTTTGTCTAACTGCTAAAGCAGTAAGACAAATTTGGCTGCTACTCGCAAGCTCGGGCGCAAATAAAAACCATTGGCTGACAACCCGGTCCCTCCATTCCGTCTGGAGTTAAGTTAGTGACTTTCACTGTTACAAGTGTTTGAGGCAGTGCTAGTGGGACTGCTCAATTTAGTTCACTTGGCAGTAATAATAGAATATTAGGACAAAAGTAGCCTGTGTGATGTCTTTCGATTTTATCTCGAAAGATTGTCACACAGGCTTTATTGTATACTGCAATCCGATTTTCTAATTAGTGGTGCTCAATTCTGTTAGTTTCATCTGGTGGTTGCTGGGCGATTGGCGTCAGGTAAGGGGGTTTCTTTGCGTACGA
>NZ_RHOT01000044.1 GCF_003946675.1 Lapidilactobacillus gannanensis
GTTCTGCCAGACTTCGATTAACTAGACCAATAACTAAGAATAGGTCGAAAGTGTTGCACTTGATTTGACAATTCGGGCACAAAAAAAGTAGAAAACTTTCAAATTAAAAAATTTTCTACTTTTGAAGCATTCTTTCAATATTTGTTTATTTCTCTAAATAAAACTCAAATCGTTCACCAGCATACTGTGTCCGCACATACTCAAACGGACGACCGTCAGACAAATAAGTAATCTGGCGTAAACGCAGAATTGGATCGCCGCGTTTCAAGTCTAGGTAATCAGCAATATTTTCAGATGCTAAGGTTGCTGTGACCGTTTGTTTGGCCGCCCCAATCTGATAGCCACCCTTTTGCTCCATCGTGGCGTAAAAAGAGTCGGTCACTTCAGCGCGACTAAAGTCCTTGACCATACTAGCTGGGATCGTGGTGACTTCAAAACTAATGGGCACACTATCGGCTAACCGAATACGTTCCATCCGTACCACGCGGTCATTCTCTTGCAAATGAAGCCGCTCTTGCTCGCTTAACGAAGGGCTAGCCATCCGATAAGAAATGGTCTGACTTGAGGGAAATTTTCCTTGGGAGCGCATGATTTCTGTAAAACTAGTTGTGCCCGACATCACTTCTTGAACTTTCTGACGGGCTACATAAGTTCCAGCACCGACACGACGTTCAAGAATACCTTCTTCAACCAATGTTTGTAATGCTTGACGTAATGTCATGCGGCTCACTTTAAATTGAGCGGATAAGGCCCGCTCTGAAGGAATTCGATCGCCGACTTTCCAGACGCCAGCTTCAATATCCCGCTTTATTTGATTATGAATTTGAATATATACAGGTGAATCCACTGACAACGGCCTCTCTATTCTGGATGATTCTCATTACCATAGCTGTAAGTTGCTTTTAAGTTCATATCTTGATCAATCAAGTTCATGTCGGCATCACGACCAACTTCAAGAATTCCTTTATGATCCAAATGGAATTCTTCAGCTTGGTTAACACTGCTCATTAAAACAGCTTCATACATTGAGCAACCAGTGAAGCTTTGAATGTTTTTGAAAGCATCGATGAATTGTAAAACTGAACCAGCTAAAGTACCATCAGCCAAACGTGCTTGCTTGTCTTTGACAAAAACTTTTTGACCACCCAATTCACTTTCGCCTTCAGGCATCCCTTTAGAACGCATCGAGTCAGTGACCAATTCAATTCGGTCAGCACCCTTTTGATCAAAAGCAAGACGAATCATATCAGGAACGATATGGAAACCATCACAGATCAATTCAGCATGCATGTTATCTTCCAACATGGCATGACCAGTTACACCAGGTTGACGATGCTTAAATTCACGTTGGGCATTGTATAAATGAGTGACATGGGTCGCTTTACTGTTCAATAATTGTTCACGAGTGGCATTGCTGTGACCCACTGAAGGCACGATACCATTGGCGATACAATAATTTTCAAAAGCAGCTGAACCTGGATCTTCTGGGGCATAAGTAATTAGCTTAACTAAGCCGCCAGATAATTCGTTCCATTCACCTAATAATTTAACGTTTGGATCCTTGATATATTGTTCTGGTTGAGCACCCTTGTAAACTGGTGAGATGAAAGGACCTTCCAAATGGACGCCCTTAATAATTGGATTTTTAGCAGCGGCTGCCTTAACGCCCTTCATGGCATGAGCAATGTTATCATTTGATTGTGTCATGGTTGTGGCAAATAAAGTTGTCACACCCTCGTTACGCATCATTTTAGTTGCCATCGTGTCGATTTGGTCAGGATCGCCATCCATGGCATCATAACCATAACCACCATGGGCATGAACATCAATAAAACCAGGAATAATGGTTGTTCCTTGAACATTTTGAATTTCGTCATCAGCCTCAGCTTTATATTCAAAAACAGGACCAACAGCTAAGACTTGTTTATCAAAACGAATGTAGCCATCCTCAATTACTTGATCACCGGTGTAGATTTTTGCATGCTTTAAAACTTTTGCACTCATGAAGACATCTCCTTATTAGTATTCCAATAACAGTATAGGTGG
Organism: Lapidilactobacillus gannanensis; assembly: GCF_003946675.1. GTDB lineage: Bacteria > Bacillota > Bacilli > Lactobacillales > Lactobacillaceae > Lapidilactobacillus > Lapidilactobacillus gannanensis. The sequence continues at coordinate 2,047 of NZ_RHOT01000044.1, forward strand.
TATAGACCAAAAAAGCAAACTTCAATCGTTAAGAAAACTCAATAAAATAGCAAAAAATAATTATTCAGAATCCTTGGCAATTGTTGCGTCAACAGCCTTGGTAATTGCAGGCTCAAAACCAGCTTCCTGAAGCGCCAGCAACCCGGCAATTGTCGTGCCACCAGGTGAAGCCACGGCATCAGCTAAATCCCAAGGTGATTGCTCACTCTCTTGAACCAGTTGCGCACTACCAGCCACCATTTGCGAGACAATCGCCACAGCTTGCTTTTTCGTCAGACCATATTTGACACCGGCATGAGCTAAAGCATCAATAAACAGGTAAACAAAAGCTGGTGCACTCCCCGCCAAAGCTACAAAAGTGCTGAAATCCTGTTCAGCCAGTGGTAACGTCGACCCAATCGCACCAAATAAATTCTGAGCAACTGGTAAAGCTTTTTCTTGCGCACTTTGATTGGCTGCTAACGCAGTGATTCCATGTTTGATTTGAACGTTCAAGTTGGGCATGACGCGGACAATTGGTACTTGTTCGCCAACAATTGCTGCCAAATCAGCTAAACTAACACCTGATAATAATGAGAATAGAGGCTTCTGTCTTTTTTGAAATAAATCAACTAAATCTGCCAGAACCGCCGCTTTTTGTTGTGGTTTGACGGCTAAAATAACTACATTAGCTTTTTCCACGACCGCCTGATTATCGGTCATGATTTGTAAGTTGTTGTTTTTGGCAAAGTCTTGGTAATTAGCCAAATGGCCACCATGGACCAAAATATCAGCTGATGCAATCGCCTCGGCCTTAATTAATCCTAAAATAATTGCTTGGGCCATATGACCAACACCAATAAATCCTAATTTCATGGCTTACTACCTCCTGATAAATCGTTATAGACCAATTTTAACATAAAATAAATAAAGACGGCTGATTAGGATTATTTTCTCTTAATAATCCTAATCAATCGTCATAAAATTAGCTAATTATTACTTTTTGCATACATAAACGTATCATTATAAAACTTCGATGATTGTGCCAATTCATCGTTAACGTGACTAAATCCATATTTCTCGGCAATTGTTTTTTTGTTAGATAAGAGATTAGTTCCTAAACCTAATTGATCACCCTTAATCTTAACGCCTAAAGCAGCAAGCGTGGTTGGAAATAAATCATAGGTACCATATAGGCGATTTTTAGTTTTAATCTCGATAGCATCTTCTACCGGTGCATTCAAAATTAAATTAAAAGTCCGACGTTTACTATCTTTTATTCCTAATTTCTTATAGTAATTAGCGTCCATGGACAAATGATCACCATGAATAATTACAGTGGTATTATCATAAAAAGATTGTTGCTGTAACCAAGTAATAAATTCGGCTAATTGCGTATCAGTAAAAGAAATCACGTTTGAATATTGATTATCATACTTTTGTGGCATACCTTTCTCGGGAAAGCCCCCGATATGATGCGTATTAGCCGTTAACATTGTAAAATTAAAAGGTTGATTTTTTGATGCCAGATTGGTTATATCTTCCTTAGCATAATTAAATAATTTTGAATCTTCATAGCCCCACCAAACTTTGTAATCCTCAGGGATACGTTTATCTTTTTTTGCTTGCAGATAATCATCAATATTAACATTACCATGTTGGGTAAAATAAGAACGCCTACCACCAAAAGTTGCATCAGAACCCATTAAAATTGTTTGTTGATAACCCTCATCAGCCAAGATATCATTTAATGTTGTCGCACCAGGTAAAAATTTATCGTCCTTACTATTGGCGTAATCGTTGCCTTGTACGGGAACCTTCAATGGTAATCCAGAAGTTTGCGCTACCATTCCGGCAATTGTCCAACCAGTCCCATTAAACTGATGAGCACCACCAAATTCCTTGGAAGTATCCGAGAAATGAATGCCCGCTTTTGATAGTTCCGTCAATTTTGGTAAAAGATTGGCTGCCATCTGACCACCGTTCTGTTTATCAATACTCGTTGATTCCAGTGACTCGACATAAATATAAATCAGATTGCGTTTCTTACTAGGAAAAGTTAACTTCGTATCTTTAGGAGAAACATAGTTTTTTTAAATAAACGTTGATGAGGCAGTGAAGTACCGATAAAAGCCACCAATATTAATATTATTCGCAGCAAAACTTAATGAGATAACGCTCGTAACCGCAATTAATCCGGCTAGCGACCAACGTACAATTCTAGGCTTCGGTAAACCACGAAATTTAGTATTAAAAAGCACTAAGAATACTGGTAACAAAGTAACCAAAGTCATTAGTGTTAATAGAAGTGGGCCATTTAAGAATGAATCAAGGAAGCTCTGATCGGCCCCTTCCATGGGCTGTTTCAAATTGTAAATAATTTGTTCTGGATTTAATAAGCCAAAAGTATCAGTGGTCCAATAACTGGCTGTAGTTAAGAATACAGTCAAAGCTACAATAACACTAGCTAAAATTGATTTAACCCATGCCTTAGCAGATATTGCATCAATGCTGATAACGTCTAGCCATTTCGATAGATGTAACCAGTGATCGACCACAAGAATGATTCCTTCAATGACAACAACTGTTACTAGAAATTCAACCGTAAATAATAAGTCAAAGGGACTTTTAGGACCAAAAATTGCTTTTTGCCAAACTAATTTAAACGTTAGCAAAGTTCCAACAACATTGATTAGTAGGTTAAATAAAAGTTTCACCAGCCAAGTACTAGCAATGATATTTTGTTTTTTTACCATGAAGGTTAATGGCAGTAATACTCCGACAAATATCGTAAAATAACTAATATAGATCACGTTAGCATCTTCCTCTATTATTTTTATCTACAAATTAATATATAAATTAGAATAACATATTTCATTAAATCTATCATGTCCACTCAAAAAAACTTATAGACAGGTGAGCAGATGAAACTAGCGATTTCAAGTGATAATCATTTCGATGTTAATCGGATTGATCTCGATTCAATTATTCCTTTACAAGCAGAATATCTTGTTCAGAAAAATATCGATTACTACTTTATAACTGGCGATTTATTCAATAACTTTGAAGAATCGGTAAATTACGTCGAACGACTACAGCAAGAAGTTGGTTCGACCACAAAAGTATATTTTATCGCCGGTAACCATGACATGTTAAACGGCGTCACCTATCAGGAACTGGAACGAACAAATTTGCACCCCCAGTATTTGCATCATCGTACCCTCCGCATTCCTGAGAAACATTTAAGTATTATTGGCAATAATGGCTGGTATGACTACTCATTTCCCGATCAGCTAAGCAAAAAAACAGCCCCTGAAATTAATCATTGGAAACAATCATTCTGGGTTGATCAAAAAATTGATTCGCCTTTAAACGATCAAGAGCGCATGAAAATTGTTTTAAAGCAAGTTACTGCTGACTTTCAAACAGCTAGGGAAAATCACGATAAAATTGTATTCCTGACCCATTTTGTCCCTCAGCAAAACTTTATTTTTGATCAGTTAGATCATCCTCGTTGGCAAATAGTCAATGCCCTCCTTGGCAGCAAGCGTCTTGGTGAATTAATTGAAGAATATCCAGTTCAGTACACCGCCTTCGGTCATTTACACATTAGAAACTTGCCTCAAACAATTGCCAATACAACTTATATTCACCAACCTCTGGGCTATGGTGTCCGTCGTGCGTTTGAGTGGCAACAACCAGATTTTTTAACCGAATGGCAACGAACTTTGAAAGTTTTAGTAATTTAACGCAAAATATTTGCAAATTGACTTGAAATGAAGTCGATTTTTCGTTATTATATTTAAGTCGGTTAGTGCTAACGGAGGAGTAGCGAAGAGGCTAAACGCGGCGGACTGTAAATCCGCTCCTTCGGGTTCGGTGGTTCGAATCCACTCTCCTCCACTTTCATTGGGCTATGGCCAAGCGGTAAGGCAACAGGTTTTGATCCTGTTATGCGTTGGTTCGAATCCAGCTAGCCCAATAAAAAAGCAGAAGTGATTAATTCACCTCTGCTTTTTTTTATACTCAAAAATTGATGATACAGAAAAAGAAGCTTCAAGACAAGTCGTCCATCTGCTTCAAATATTACAACGCCTTATAGTTTAATATTTTTAGGAATATCAAGAGTAGGCTAATTTTTAATATAATTTTATTAATCTATTTTTTCTCTGAATTAATTTTCAAATCATAAAATTTTGACTTAAGCGATAACTGATCGTTAACTTTTTGAAAACCATATTTTTCCGCAAGTGTTTTTTTATCCGAAAAAAGATTAGTTCCGATACCAAGTTTATCACCATCGATTTTAGCACCGAGCGCCGCAAGCGTTGTGGGAAACATATCGAAAGTCCCAAAAGTACGGTTTTTTGTTTTGATGTTATGGGTATCTACCTGCGGATTTAAAATAAGATTAAAAGTTCTTCTGTCATTAATAGGCACGTTCTGAGAAGTAAAATATTCTTCATCCATCGACAGATGATCACCTTGAATTATAATCGTTGTATTATCATAAAATGGTTGTTTCTGAATCCATCGAACAAAATCAGTAACCTGTGTATCTGTATAATTTATTACATTAGAATATTGGCTGCTATATTTTTGTGGCATATTTTTTTCTGGATAACCATCAGGAAAATGAGTATTGGCAGTCAACATTGTCAAATTGAAGGGTTTATCACTTGCAGCAAACGAATTAAGATCATCCTTACCATACTTAAAAAGCTTTGAATCTTCATAACCCCACCAAACATGATAATCACTGGGTATTCGATTTAATTGTTTGGCAGTTAAAAGATCATCAATATTAACATTTCCATGCTGAGTATAAAAAGAACGACGACCACCAAATGTGGCATCGGATCCTACCAACAGCTTTTGTTGATAACCCTCTTTGGCTAAAATGTCAGTTAACGTCGTTGCTCCAGGCAAGAATTTGTTATTCGAATTAAGCCCATAGTTATTTTCCGCAGCTTGAACTTTCAGCGGTAATCCTGAACTTTGCGCAACCATCCCAGCAATTGTCCATCCCGTTCCACTAAATTGGTGTGCACCACCGAGTGATTTATTAGTATCAGAAAAGTTAATGCCATCTTTTGATAACTGCGTTAGTTTTGGTAGAAGATTAGTTTGCATTTGACCACCAGTCATTTTATCTAAACTACTCGCTTCTAAAGATTCAACGTAAATATATATCAGATTTCTTTTCTTTTTAGGAAAAGTAATTTTTGTAGTGGTAGGAGAAACATAATTTTTTTCAATAAAGTCAGAGGATGATGTGAAATACTTTATAAATCCAATTGCATCAATATTATTTGCAGCAAAAGCAATTAAAGAAACGCTCGTTAAAACGACTAATGACACAAACACGCGTGAAAATACTTTACCAGTTTTAAATATGGTAAATTTACTATTAAGTAAAATCAGTAAAATTGGAAAGCTAATAAATATAGACATGATGCTTTTCAACAGTGGTCCACTCAAAAAAGCCACAAAGAAACCTTGATCCGTTCCCTCCATCGGCTGCGTTAAATTATAAATGATTTGTTCCGGATAAAGCAGTCCTTTTGGATACAACTGTCCAAAAAAACCAGTGGTCCATTTACTAGATAAGAAAACCAGAATTGCAACAAAAACTAAAAAAGTATACAAACTTGTTCGCACATAGGCTTTTTTACTTGAAAGTTGAATTGATTCAATTTCAAAAATCCTAGATATTCTCAAAAAATGCTCAGCGCAAATAATGATTATTTCTGCGACCATCAGTGCGAATATAAACTTCATTGTAAAAGGAAAGTCAAACGGGCTTTGTGTATTTCCGAAAATTGGCAATTTAAAAAAGTATTTAAAAATCAAAATAATACCTGATAGAACAAAAATCAAATTTGCCAAGCAACGCAATAAATAATTTACCTTTTTAACATCTTTCTTAATAAATGCAAAAATAAGCGGTAAGACTAAGCTCACATATGCAATAAAAAAACTAATATATATCATGGCTTTTCGTTAATCCCTTCTCTTGTAATACAACGCGAATATAAAGCTTATAACCAGAAACTAGTCAGAGAGACTTTATTGATATTAATAATATGTGAGGTAGACTTGTAACCACATTTTTTTACAAAACTAAAAATAAAGTCATTATTTATGATAACGCATTTTCTTCTAGTTTTCTAATCTAATTGGCAATTAAGTAGTTTATGCTAATTCATAGTAAATTACTTATTTAAAATAAACTGACTACAATATTATCAAAACATCAGTAGATCCTCAGAAAGCAGTAAAGCCGTTTTTTTCAAAAAAAATCTACCACTTGAGATAATTTTTTATCAAGTAGTAGAAGATAAATATGATTGACATTACATCATAATTAATATTGCTTTTTTATTTGAAATTTTCTTTTTGTATTAAATTATTTACTTGATCAATCAAGCGACGTCCAATACCAGGTAATTTAATCAAACAGCGCGCTACTAAGTTAATTGAGCCAAAGAAGCGACTTGCATCAATTAATTCTTGCTTGCTAATTTTGTCTTGACTATATAAAACATGTACCGTAATTGATTTTTTTAAATCACTGACGCAAATTTTTACGCTGTTTTTTGGATAGGACTGTTTGATCATCCCACGAACAATAACTTCATAATATAGCATTAATGCAGTATTGCTCATGGTATTGACACCAGTGACATAAACGCTCCCACCAATTGTTGGGTCAATTTTCGGCAGTGGTAACTGTGTATAAAATAAATCAACCCAAAATAACCAGTCTTCATCATACTCAAGATCAGATTTAAATCTGGTTGAAACGCTTTTATAAATAATTGAATTGATTGGAAAAATATTATGAACCAGCAATTCATTCTTAAAACTAATGCTCGGAGTAATTGTCCAAGTATCATCACCTTTTACGTATTGTACGGCGGTCGAGTATGCCAATACTTCTGGATTTTCTTCAAAAAACTGAATAGCAGTTTTTATTTTATCCACTGCTAAAACGTCATCTGCATCAAGCAACTGAATATAATCTCCTTTTGCCTGATCCAAACCCACATTTCTCGCTCTGCTACGTCCTTTGATTGGGCAATCCAATAATTTGATTCGACTATCACGTTTCATACAATTGGCAACTTTTTTTTTGGATTCATCTGTTGAACAATTATCTACCACTAAAACTTCAATATTTTGATAAGTTTGGTTTAAGCAAGAATTAATTGCACGTTCAATCGTCTTTTCACCATTGAATACAGGTATGATAATACTTACTAAATTCACTTGAGAACAAACCTCACTTTTCTACTTTTGCAAATACTGATAACTATTCTTACCAGTAAGTCCATCACAATAATACTTAAAAAAACGAATCCCATTCTTCTTGGTAAAAAGCGACTTCAAACAGAAAGCGATAAAATATAAATTGAAAATAATCTTATTTTTTAGATTACCATTACGCTTGATAAAAATAACCAAATTACGGTACATAAAATATTCAGATAAGCCACTTATCTTACCGATTGTATGGGAACCCTTATGCCAAACAGTAGCCTCAGTTAGGCCGGCCACCTGATAGCCATGCTGCTTAAAATGTGCACACCATTCATTTTCTTCATAGAAAAGAAAATAATTTTCGGGTATTAATCCAGCTTTGTCTATTGCACTGGCGCGCACAACAAGACACGCCCCGCCCACATAATCACAAGAAAGTATTTTTTGAGAAACTTCACTAATCTTTTGGCCTTTATACAAATCAGTAGCACGACCCAAATTCATATTCACCATAGCACCAGCGGATTGAATACGATTTCGATCGTAATAATCACATATTTTAGGCCCAGCAATGCCAATTTCAGTGTGCTTTTCAAGTGTATCAACCATAACCGTCAAAAAATGCTTATCAACTTCTACATCATTGTTCAAAATACACAAATAATCAGTTCCTTGATTTAGTGCATATTTAATACCAATATTATTTCCCGCAGCATACCCATAATTTATCTGTGCTGGCAGTAATACTTCATTCGATTGTATAGATTTTCTAAGCTCCATGATCGAATGATCCGTTGAATGATTATCTACAATGATTATCTCAAAATTATCATAATCAATTTGACGAACGTTTTTAAGACACTCGATGGTATCGGCAAAATTATTATAATTTAAAATAATAATAGACACTTTAGATTTAATGAGCCTTCCCCCCCTTGATTTGGTTAAACCTGTCCAATCCACGATGAATAATTTCATATAATATTGGTGTTTTCATAATTAATAATAATCCGAAATAAATGACCGCGCCAAGAACAACTTCGATAATTAAATGTTTAACTGAAAGTGCCCATCGACTACTTAATACATAGACAATCCCGAACATGACTACACCGGATAATAGATATCGATAAATCCCCTTGAACAGTTTGCTGACTTTATATTCACGATTAACAAAATGAAGTTGAATTGTCGTCACAACTAGTTCGGAAATGATCGTTGAAATTGCGGCGCCCACTGCTCCCCAGTACATAATAAGTGGGACATTTAATAGCAAATTTGCTACTGCACCTGCAATCACGGAAATTGTATACTCTTTATTATGATTAGTTGGTAATAGGTATTGATTACCCGTGATACTCGCCCAGGCAATTACTGGAATAACCATTGACTCAACTAATAAAATGTCACCTACTGAGTAAAAGGCTTTTCCGAAGAAGAGAACTGAAAATTCTCTTGCTACTGCTGCAATACCAAACATCAACGGAATCGATAAAAACGAAATATAATCAAAACTCTTCGTCAACAATCGCTCAATTTGTTTATTATCGCCGCGAATAAAACTATTTGCTACACGGGGCATTACAACCGTCGCCAATGAGGTTAGCAAGGCAACCAATAATTTAACAATTTTATCTGAGCTGTCAAAAAAGCCTGCCGATTCAACCGAACTAAAAATCTTTAGCATTGGCTTGTTTAGAATAGCGTAAATATTAATTGCAATCTGAGGTACAAATAGAACCAACGAGGGTCTTAAATGTTTCAAAGGATGTAAATAAGACAACTTTATCGGTTCAACATGCTTTTTCAGATACGGCCAAAGAGTAATATTACCAAACAAGATTGACAGCGAAGTTATCAAAATATATATAAATAAATCATCTTTACTCTTAACGAAAATAAATATACAAGCTAGCGAAATTGCCTTCACGAGAATATTTCGCGTCACAGTCACTTTGAAATTCTCAATTCCCATGAAAAACCATGAAATATCAAATGCAACTGCAATGATTGCAACACCCTGGGCGATATAATACAGTCGATATTTATTAGGAAAACTCAGAAACACTAAAAATGCAAGGCTGGCAATAATGGCCGTTGTCATTAATAATGTTTCAATTTCCCAAAATGTTTTACTAAGTTTTTCTTTATTACCACGTTGATAGGCTATTTCACGACTACCATACAAATTAATACCCAAAGTTGCAAATAACACAAAATATTGCGTCATAGCATATGTGTAAGTATTAACACCAACACCTGTCGGACCAATAACCCGAGAAATATATGGCATTGTAATCAAGGGCACAATTAGTACAAAAACTTGATAGACCATATTGTACAAGTAATTAAATATCAACTAAATTTCCTCACTTCATCTGAAATAAGTTAAAAGGCAATGCTAAACAAGCATCGCCTTATTATACTGCTATTTTATTTCTGTTTTAACAACAATTATTTCGAACAATTGCCACACTAAATTTCACCATAAACAAATGGATTGTCTTTTTCAAATTCAGTAAAGCTTGGTTGATTAGCATCCTTCTCTGAAGTAATAGCTTGATCAAAATCAATTGGCCAATTGATTCCTAATTCAGGAGTATTAAACTTAAAGCCACCGTCAGCTTCTGCATTGTAATAATTATCGCACTTATATAAGAAATTGACGTTATCAGTCAACGTTACAAAACCATGGGCGTAACCCTTGGGTACTAGCAATTGGCGATGATTACTAGCTGAAAGGATATAACCTTCCCACTGCTTATATGTTGGTGAACCTTTACGGACATCAACAATAACATCTAAGACAGCACCAGTGACAACCCGAATTAATTTAGTTTGAGCAGCCTTACCACGTTGGAAGTGTAAACCACGGAGTACGCCAGCCTGTGCTGATAATGATTGATTATCTTGGATAAAATCAATATTAATTCCAGCTTCTTTAAAATCGCGTTCTGAGTATGATTCTGTAAAGAAACCACGATTATCACCAAAAACAGCTGGTTCAATGATTTTAACGTCTTGTAATTTTGTTGTCGTAACTTTTAACTTTCCCAATTTAATAGCCTCTTTTTTAATCTTCTGATACTAATCTTAACAAATACTGACCATAATCATTTTTCTTAAGTGGTTGCGCCAGCTCAATGACTTTGTCTTTATCAATATAACCCATGCGATAGGCAATCTCTTCAAGACAAGCAACCTTTAAGTTTTGCCGTTTTTGAACCGTGGCAATAAAACTACTTGCTTCTTGAAGTGATTCGTGAGTACCGGTGTCTAACCATGCAAAACCACGCCCCATTAACTCGACGTCCAGCTCGCCCTTTTCAAGATAAGCCTTATTAACATCAGTAATCTCTAATTCGCCTCGAGGTGATGGCTTGATATTCTTTGCTATATCAACCACTTGATTGTCATAGAAATACAAACCAGTCACTGCATAATTGCTAGCGGGGTGTTCTGGTTTTTCAACAATTGATTTAGCATGCATGTTCTCATCAAAATCAACCACACCAAAGCGTTCTGGATCATTAACATGATAACCAAAGACAGTGGCGCCAGATTCTTTGGCAGCCGCTTTTTGCAACATTTTGGACAATCCGCCACCATAATAAATATTATCACCAAGAATCAAGCAGACCGAATCGTTGCCAATAAAATCAGCACCAATCACAAAAGCCTCAGCGAGCCCGTTCGGTTTTTCCTGAACAGCATACTCAATATTTAGACCTAAATCATGACCATCACCAAATAATTCTTCAAAACGTGGTGTATCAGTCGGCGTTGAAATAATTAAAATGTCGCGAATGCCCGCCAACATCAAAACAGACATTGGGTAGTAAATCATTGGCTTATCATAAATCGGAATTAATTGTTTCGACAAAGCCCGAGTGATTGGATACAAACGGGTTCCTGAACCACCAGCAAGAATGATACCTTTCATCTCAAAACAACCCCTTATACAAATTATATAGAACTCATAAATGACAAACTACCTCTATAGTATAAAGTACTAGATAGTGATAGACAAGCAAGTACCAAGCTAATGACTACGATTTAACCGATACTTTACTATTAGCTTTATTAAAGTTAATCGATCTTGCAGCATTACAATTTTACGTCGTTTCTTCATTCCAGTAACATTATTTCCATGACGAACATATTGCATCAAAGGCTCATCAATAATCGTTACTTTTAACTTGTTCAATTTAGCTACTGCAAACAGCCATTGATCGTGCATAGGAATATCATTTGGAAAGGGCAATGCCAAATGAACCAAGCTTTTTGAAATTGCCATCATGGCACCTGTGTAACCATTTCTTAAAATGTTGTTAACAATTCCTTGATTCAGCTCATTATGATTATAATGATTCCAAGATTGATCAATCACCTTGAGATCACCATCTACTACAATGCCATCATGAACAACTAAGTCGGCGCCCTGATGAAAGGCTTGCATCACCTCAGAAACCTTATTAGAAAGCCAAATATCATCTTGATCGGATAGAAAAATATAGTCACCCCTAGCAAAACTCAGCGCCTTTTCAAAGCTTTTAATCGGGCCCATATTTGTTTTGTTGACGAATACTCGGATATCAATAGTACTTGTTCCCTGCAAGTTCGTAGTGATTTCCAAGGTCGTATCTGTAGACCCATCATCTACAATAACAATTTCACTGCCAGAGGGAAGCTGTTCTAAAATAGAATCCAGCTGTCGTTTAACTGAATTAGCACCATTATACGTGGCCATGCAAACTGAAATCATTTTTTCAATTCCCTCCTAAAAGTAAAATATTGGTGCACCGTTGCCCGCCAAAATTTTCGGTTATGCATGATTAAAAATTGTTTTGCTGCCCTTAACCTAAGATTTTTAACATAATTTTCTTTTTGAACACGATTATATTCCGTATAATAAATTTCTTCGGCTTGTAAAATACCAATATAGCGATCAAAATTCATTTTATTCGGTGATTGAACGGACAAATCATGACCAATTTTTTCATCAATCAAATAATAATTTAAACTTTTTAATTGATTTAGTCGCCAAAAAAGCCAATGGTCTAAAAAATCTAGCGGAAATTTTTCGTTGAAACCGCCAATCTCGTCCATGGCCGCTACTGATAAAACACTACCAGAATTAATTGCCATTAGCTCCCCGTTATAAGTTCCTGGCTTTGGTATATTCTTATCGCGTAACGAAATATATTTACTCGCAATCAAAGGAGATACTACAGTATTTTTGCTGACAACAAAGGGCAAGATAGCCTTTGTCATTGTTTGAGCGCTATTTAAAATTCTTTCTAAATAATCCTGACTCACTTCTGTGTCGTGATCTAATAGCAGCAACCATTTTGACTGTGCCTTTTTACTCTGACAAAACGCAAAATTATACGCTTTGGCCAAACCAAGATTTTCACTACTTTGAATATTCACCACATTTATACCAGTTATTTTTTTGCCAACAAATTTATTATCAAAAACAATCAAATTTATCTTTTCTTGTTGGGCATATTGAAGTAACACTGCAGCACTTGGTGTTGTTCGAAAATCTCTTTGATAAGTGACCACTATCACGGTTAATTTTGCCATAATTATAACCCACTATAATAAATAATGAACATTTTTTTATTTGGTACCTGGCCAATTTCAATCTGTAATTTTGCTAATTGCTTTTTAGTAAGCATGCCATCTTTTACAATCACTAGTTCATATGAACCCAACCCGCTATTAACAACATCTGAGCAATCTATTAAATCAATTTTAGGTTTTTCAAAATTAGTTTCGTACAGATCATTTATCTTCAATTGCTGTACATAATCACTTTTAGTTGTAATCTCATCATTTGTGTATACGTAAACTGATGGATTAATTTGTTTATCATTTAAAACTTTTAACAACGTTGGCACAAAATTTTGAGAATCATTAAAATATAGTATTGATAAATCAAGAACCTTTTCTGATGATAACTGCGTAATTCTCCGAAATATTTTATTAAACGCATCTTCCAAAGCATGTTCATCATGCACATTATATATTACAGATGTTTTAAATGCTTGAGCCAAAATTGTCGAGTCGTATATATTTCCACGATGAAATGCCCAAATAAAAGTAATAATTAAACTAATAATTAAAGCAATCGCAATTGACAGAATCAAAAGTTTCTTTAAGCTGCGTGAACTTGCGACTTGAGTAACTATGTTAGTGCTAATTATTTCTGCAGATCCACCCTGAAGAATATTTTTTGGATTTTTAATAATTTCTCTACTGATTCCATTGGCAATCTTCCGCGCATCAGAGCTGTTACTATCGACAGTATGAATTGAAATAATGGAAGTACCATTTTCGCTTTCAACTTGATAGTCAATATTCCGAGTTTTTGCAATATTTTTATTAAACAGCTTTTTACCCAAATAACTACTAAATTTATCTGAACCAATAATTGTTTTTTCGGTATTTAGATAAACTTGTAAATTACCGCCATCAAGATTTTTCTTCTTATCTGGTGTTATCAATATCTTACTAGTCGCCTTATACGTCACTGTACTAGTCTGATGATGCCCATACCAGTAACTCCCTAGACCTAATATTAAAGTTAAAGAAACCAAGAATATGACAAAAACTCGCCAGGACTTAACTAAGTTTTTTGCTAAATTTTTTATTGTTTGTGTTTGTTCTGAAATATTCATAATACTTCCTCCAAATTATTACCAATTTTGCTTTTCGCTAAAATTTCAATTATATATATCAATGTGAACAAATAAAAAATTCTCTGAGGATCCAATAATGACAGTGTCCCCACGGTTGTTGCCAAATAAACAATAATTAATAGCAACTCGCGTTTATACTGACTTCTAATAAACGCTGATAATAATTTGATGAGAAACCAGACTAAACCAACAATTCCTAAAAAGCCGAACACTGATATTACTCCTAAAAAACCAATATCTTCTAAATAATAATTTGCATTCACCGTCGCTAAATGAGTACTTGATGGTCCATGAATTAACTGATCATACCTTTTCGAATCAGGGAAGCCTAAACCAAACCAATGATTATATGTAATCTTCTCTAAATAATAATTGATTTCGTTCGTTCTAATCTCAAAACTCAGCCCGCGTTTTCCACCAACAAAGCTTTGGATTATCTTAGGCATAATTGCAATAATTGCAATTATGCCACAGGTAGTAGCAGCATAAACAAAGGTTTGATGATGTTGATAGATTATGGTTAAGACAAACAATGCCAACAGGATAAAATCAATAATCATATACATTCGTGTTCCAGAAACTAAAACTATATATATAATCTAAAATCATCATACACAAACCAAGAATAGAATACCTAGAACGATTAATTAAGAATCTTATAATTGTGACTACTAATGCAAAAGAAATAAAATCTGCTGGTCCGGCAATACGAATAAAGTGAAAAATTGGACCAAAACTGTCATAAATTGGATTTAAACCGTAATTTTCGAAATCCAAAAAGACTATGCCCTCCCTTTCTAAAAATGCTTGAACAATCAGAATAAGGGAGTAGACAGCACCGATATAACTGACACTCTTCAAAATAAAGTCAAAACTTTTCTGATCGTTATAGAATAATACTAATAAAAAATATAGGGCTATCATAAAGTAAATATAGCTATTTTTTAATGTCGTCACTAATCCTTGATTGTAAACGATCTGTGAACCCCATAGTATGAAAAGATAAATTACAAACCAGCCAATCATTAAGGTTAGAAAATGATACTCACGAACTTCATTAGCGGTGTCAAAATTAAAAATCAGATTAATAGCGATTAAAAAGATGATGAAAAAGATTGTTAATGTCTTATACACATAGGAATTAATCAGAAACATTGTTGCCGATGTGTGCCCTAGAGAAAAAAACGAAACTTGTAATAACAAAATAAGCACAATTGCTATTTGATTAATTTTCCGCAAAAGTTGGCCTCCTCCTTTACACTCAATGTAATTAATAATACTAAAACTGCCCATAAAATAAAAGCAATGATCAATTACCTTAATAATAAAAAATATAAAAAGTTTACCCGTAATCCTAGCCAAGTTGTTTAAAATGTTCACGGACTATGTTTATTGCTGATTCTTTTGCTAATTAATTTTTTGAATAAATTTGTTCATCGCGAATTGCAAGTGCAAGTTAGCCAGCGCAGGCGAAGACAGCTGGCGGAAAGGTTTCAGTGAGTTTCAATTGAAGAAAGCTAAGCAGTATGAACCTTGCGAGCACGCTTGACTTCTCTTTCAAAAGCTTCGGCTGGTGTTTTGAACTTT
>NZ_RHOT01000045.1 GCF_003946675.1 Lapidilactobacillus gannanensis
GGAATGCTCCTATCTTGTTTTATTAATTATGGCACAACTGTTCAGAAATTTATGTACCAAATACTAGGATAGGAGCATACCTTTTTAGGGACTATAGTTTCCCACAAACCAATAAAATCTGAGCTCTATAATTCATCTCAAAATTTTATCAAAATCTGGTATTATGGCCCTGAGTTAATAACTGTGCTAGTTTGACGTAGGTAATAAAAGATGCCTAGCGTAGCGGTTAATTAACAATGTGTAATTGACCAACTCAGCTCGCGGCATGTGGAATCAGTTGCAGTGTTAAATTTAAAGTAACTATCAGCTGGCGTAACTTGCAACAATTAGTTGAATATTAATATTGCTGCTAGCAATCAATAACTTGCTGGTTACTTTAGATTATTGATAATATGTTCAGTTAGCGCTTAACTGTTTAATAATGTTTGAAGTAAGTGGTCGAGTTTAGTGCGCCAAACAACAAAGCCAGCCTGACAATCTCTCTAGTTAACGAGAGGGTGTCAGACTGGCTTTGTTGTTTTTGCTGTAGCGCTGGCCTAAGTGAATTTTAATTAACCTTAAAGCATTCTTGAAAGGTCGTCGAAAAAATTAAGAATTTGTGGTTATTATCTAGCTGAAGAAGTCTTGGGTGTGAGTCGTTTTTCAATTAATGATAAGACTATGTCGGTGATAATTGCCATTAGGGCGGTTGGTAAAGCACCGGCAAGAATAATCGCACCACCATTCGTCGCATTAGTCCCGCGGATAATAATATCGCCAAGACCACCAGCGCCAATGAAGGAGCCGATTACGGTAATACCAATGCCGACAACTAAAGCATTACGAATGCCAGCAATCATGACCGCTAGCGATAGGGGAATCCGAATGGTTGTCAGGACTTGCCAACGAGTCATGCCCATCCCTTTACCAGCATCTAATACATGAGGATTGACACTTAGCATGCCGGTGTAGGTGTTTTTAATAATTGGTAGTAGTGAATAGAGAAATACAGTCACAATCACGGTATTTTCCCCCAACCCCAGCCCTAGCATCAGAATCGAGAGCATTGCTAGTGAAGGAATTGTTTGGATAACATTGGCAATCCCAATGATGGCTGGTGATAATTTACGATGCTGAGAGATCCAAATGCCGATGGGGATGCCAACAATTGCCCCTAATAATACGCCGTAAATTGCCATTAGAAAGGTCCGATTAAATTGTTGGAGCACGTAAAGGCCGTTGTGAGTGAAATAGTAGGTCAACTGACTTATTAAATTGAGATCTTTCATGATTTAGTGACCTCCTGTGAAGTAGTGATTTTTTTTGAGAAAATTATTAGCGACAGTCTGTGGTTCTTGGAGCTGATCGTCAACTTGATAGTTTAACTGCTGCATTGTCTTTAACGAGATTTTACCAGCGAGGCGATCAAGCACTTCAGTTAATTCTGGATGGGCCTTGAGGACGGCGTTAGTCGCGACAGCACTAGCATCATAAGGTGGAAAGAAATGGCGATCATCTTTCAGCAGTTTTAAGTGGTAACTGGCGACTCGACCATCAGTAGAGTAACCAAGAATAGCGTCCATTTTATTGGCTGCTAAGGCATCATAAAGCAGGCCAGTTTGCATCGGATGAACAGTGCCAAACTTATAACCATAAGTTTCCTGAAAGGCCGGATAACCGTCACCTTGGCGATTTTGCCAGATTTGATCAATGCCGACTGTCATTTGTGGCGCCAATTTTTGAAGATCACTGACAGTTTCTAAGTGATGTTTTTTGGCGAATTCAGGTTTAACCATCCAAGCATAGGTATCAGCAAAACCATAAGTTTTAAAATAGGTCATTTGATAACGGTCCTGAAAGTCAGTGGTGACTGTTTTGACCACTTTTTGAGGATCGCGTTGGAATTTTTCATTTAAAATAGTTGTTAAATCAGTGCCGTAGAAACGAATTGCGGAAATATCTGCATCACCATTTTTTAAAGCGTTGAAACTAACATTTCCTGAGCCAAGATTATTAATAATCGAAGCGTCCAGTTTGGTGTTGTGCTGAATCATTCCTTGAATCATATAAGCCATAATTTGTTGCTCAGTTGTGTTCTGGGCGGCAATTCGAATCGTATTTTGGCTGCCACCACTTAAACCGGGCAGACTACAGCCACTTAAGAGAATTATTGATAGACTGGCAAATAAACCGATAAACCAATTGCGAAGTTGTTTTTTCATAGCGGCCTCCTAACGTAAAATTTGACGTGGCGTCACGCGTGTTTCAACCTTGCCCAATAAATAATCAACGAGTAAAGCCAATAAAATCACGGGAATTGAACCACCGAGAATTAAGTCAGACCGATAAAGATTTAGACCATTAAAGATAAAATCGCCTAAACCACCAGCACCAATGTATGAGGCCAAAGTAGCCCAGGCAATAACATAAGTTGCCGACAAACGGATTCCAGCCATGATTACTGGGGCGGCTAACGGCAAATCGGCTTGGATAATTGCTTGCCACCAAGTCATCCCCATTCCTTTAGCAGCATCTTGAACTGCGGGCGAAACACCTTTCATACCTAAGTAAGTATTTCGTAAAATTGGTAGCAGTGAATAGATAAAAAGTGCCACAATTGCTGGCGTTGAACCAATCCCAAAAATTGGAATCATGATTGCCAGTAAGGCCATTGCGGGAATAGTTTGGAGAACACCGGCTAAAGTGATGACAAAATTAGCACCATGTTTCATTCTGGTCAGTAGAATGCCTAAGGGAACAGCGACAATAATCCCCAACAGTAAAGCAATTGCCGAGATGTAGAGATGCTGACCAATTTTAGCAATTAATTGACTACCGTAAGTTGTAAAAAAGTGAATCATTAGGCATCAGCGCTCCCTTCATGATTAGCGACTGCATGAATGTTAGCGTTAATTGGCGAGGCTGGTTGTTCATCAGTTGCCGGGGCCCCGCGCAGGGCGTCATAAACAATATCAACCAAGGAGGTTCGCGTAACGATGCCCACTAATTGTTTGGTGGCATTAACAACAGGAATGTTCTTGACACCAAGTTTGAGTAATCGCTGCACGCTATCACCAATTAAAGCCTTCGCTTGGACATAAGAGACTTCATGATTCATTAGCTGACTAACAGGTGTTTGAACGTCAGTCTTCCGACTAACATCGTCAATGTCTAAATAACCGACAAGCTTCTGAGTTTGGTCGATCACTAATAGGGTATCAACACGGCGTTCATGCATGGTATCAATGGCATCGGCTAAGGTTTGTTCGGGGTGAATCGTTGCGGGATGTGGTTTCATGATTTGACTGACAGTTAAAATATTTGGCTGTGCGCGAATCAAGCGTTCTTCACCAATCAAGTTAGTCACGAATTCATTTGCCGGATGCCGTAAAATGTTTTCTGGCGTATCAACTTGAACTTGCTTGCCTTGACTCATAATGACAACGCGGGTCGCTAAATTCAGCGCTTCATCCATATCATGAGTGACAAAAATAAAAGTTTTGCCGAGATCTTCCTGAAGGTGCTTGACTAAATCTTGTAAGGATTCTCGGGTGATTGGATCAAGGGCACCAAATGGCTCGTCCATCAAAATAATTTCCTGGTCAGCAGCTAAGGCACGGACAACACCAATTCGTTGTTGTTGTCCACCAGATAATTCACCAGGATAGCGTTGTAACATTTCGTCAGGTAATTGCGCTAAAGCAATCATTTTATGGGCTTGTTGCGCGCGTTTTTCAGGTGACCAGCCCAACAATTTAGGCACTAATTCGATGTTTTCTTGAATGGTCATATGAGGCATTAGGCCAATGCTTTGAATCACATACCCAATTGAACGTCGTAATTTAACCGGGTCCATTTTGGCGATATCATGCCCATTAATTTTAATTGTACCTGAAGTTTGGTGAAGCATGCGGTTGATCATGCGCATCGTTGTAGTTTTACCAGAACCAGATGTGCCGATAAAACAAATAAATTCGCCTCGATCAACCTCCAAATTAAAATCATCAACGGCCATTTTGCCATTGGGGTATTCTTTGCGTAAGTGCGACATTTCTAATAACATTAAAGCAGGTCCTCCTCAATTTTGGATGTTCGGGATGATGACTCAAGTTGTCATCGGAATTTAAGCAGTCACCGAACCCCTGACTAACAATAAAAAACGACCGGGTTCATTGGACGATTGCTCGTTCGCCGTAACCGATCGTATTTTGTTTTGCTAATATGACTAACTATCTATTCTACACGAGTTAGCAAACTTTACAAAGTGAAACAACTTGCTCTAAAATTTACTTGTTTGATAAAAGCACTTACAAATCCCGACCTATTCAGCAATTAGCAAAAAATAAAAAAATCAAAATAAAAAAGCTAGAATTAGTCATAATTAGCAGCTAACGACGATTATTTTTTTGAATATTTTGAATCGATTGTCAGCCAATAATAACAAATTTTGGTGATAATCATACTGTTGTTGTTTGAGGATGGGACAGCAGTTCTTTTTTGCAAAAGTAAAACGAGTTTTGACAGGTGAACTGTGTTCTCAATAGACAACCTCTTGTCGCAGGCTGTGTAAGTGGAGGTGAGCCAATCTAGGCCAATAGCTATTTTTAGGTATTTTTAACAGTTTTGCAAAGCTAAGTTAAGAAGTCTGTGTCATAATAAAGTTATTATTTAGAAAACAAAGGTGAGATTTATGATTACACTAAAAAATAGTACGGTCACCGCAACTATCACCGAACAAGGCGCTCAATTAAAAAAATTAACGGCTTTAAAAAATCAATTAGACTATGTAGCTACGCAATCAGATTCGATTTTATTTCCAGCGATTGGTAAATCATATCAAGATACTTATGAATATCAGGATCGGCACTACCAGATGCCAATTCATGGGTTTGCCAAGGATGCGATTTGGCAGATTTTCAGTCAAAGTAGTGACCAAGTCACTTTGAAATTGACTGATAATGAAATTAGTCGAGCCAATTATCCGTTTTATTTTCAATTTCTAGTTACTTATCGCTTATTAGCTGATGGTATTGACGTCCAATATCATTTGACCAACATGGGAAATGTGACAATGGCCTTTTCATTAGGTGCGTTGATTGAATCGGCATTGCCTTGGCGCACAGACATTAATTTGACGGATTATCAACTGGATTTGGCTCCTGAGAAGGCTTTGACATTAACCCGAGAAGTGGATCCTGATTATTTTCGAACGGGTGCTATTTTACCGAGTCGCTATTTTCACCGCGGCAGCATGTCTTTAGCAACGCCCGAGATTGATCAGAAGTTATTTATTCTGACTAATCGTGATATGCAGTCGCTTTGTTTAAATAATCAGCAGACTGGTCAGTCATTGTGCTTAAAAACAGCAGATTTTCCATTCTTTAGCGTGCAATATGATGCTAACAATCAGTTAATTCAGTTGGGTTTATGGAATGGACTGCCAGATAAACAGGGAATTAGTTCTGAGCTGCTGCGAAAAGAGGGCAACTTAACTTTACCAGCCCGCGACCAATTGGTGCTTGGCTATCAGGTCATAATTGATTAACTCTGGAAAATGAAAATGTGTTCGGCACCCTCACAACTCTTTCCGCCTACCGCGAATTAAGTCAAAATTGTTTGCCCAATTATTGCCTTAATTCAGGTTAATGCTCAAGAGTTACCCGGGTTGCCTCACAACTTGTTGAAATGTGTTCGGGTCGGTAAATGGCTAGGCATAACTTAATTATTCACTCGATCGGTTAGCACCGCTCAAGCAAATAATTGAAGTTACGCTACGCCAAAAAACCACCGACCCTCACAACTTGTCTGAAATGTGTTCGGGTCGGTAAATGGCTAGGTGTAATTTAAATATTCACACGATCTGGTTGCACCAGCTCATGCAAATATTTGAAATTACACTACGCCAAAGGCCCACCGACCCTCACAACTTGTCTGAAATGTGTTCGGGTCGGTAAATGGCTAGGTGTAATTTAAATATTCACTCGATCGGTTAGCACCGCTCAAGCAAATATTTGAAATTACACTACGCCAAAGGCCCACCGACCCTCACAACTTGTCTGAATTGTGTTCGGGTTGCCAAATGGCTAGGCCTAATTCGATAATTCACTCGATCGATTGCATCGCTCAAGTAAATTATCGCAATTACGCTACGCCAAAAACCCGGCACCCCTCACAACTTGTTGTTTTTGCGTTATAATGTTATTTGAACGGAGGCAGTTGAATGATTACATTAAAATCAGCTCGAGAAATTGAAGGGATGCGGCGTTCTGGTGAAGTTTTAGCTGGGGTGCATTTAGGCTTACGCGATATTATTAAACCAGGTATTTCTGCTTATGATATTGAAGCTTTTGCCGATCATTATATTACTAGTCATGGCGCACGACCTTCAGAAAAGGGTTTTGAAGGTTATAAATATGCGACTTGTGTTGATGTCAATGATGAGGTTGCTCATGGCACACCACGGCGCGATCTTTATTTGAAAGACGGCGATTTAGTTAAAGTCGATCTGACAGTTAACAAAGATGGTTACGAAAGTGATTCTTGCTGGAGTTATGCTGTAGGTAACGTTAGTCAAAAGACCAAAGATTTAATGGAAGTTACTAAAAAGGCTTTGTATTTAGGTATTGCTGAAAGTGTCGTTGGTAATCGGTTAGGCGATGTTGGTTATGCGATTCAACATTACACTGAAGATGAGCATGGCTATGGTGACGTTCGTGATTTAATTGGCCACGGAATTCAACCAACGATGCATGAACAGCCCAATGTGCCACATTATGGCGAACCTGGCAAAGGCTTACGCTTGAAAAATGGCATGACGATTACTGTTGAACCAATGATCAACGAAGGCACTTGGCAAATTGCTGAAAAAGAAGTCAAAGATCCTAATGATCCTTGGGTTTATTACGTCACGGCTGATGGCAGTTGGTCCGCCCAGTATGAGCATACTTTTGCGATTACTGATAACGGTCCCGAAATTCTAACGTCGCAAGATGCTGCTGAAGATGCCCAATATTTGGCTTGGGCACGTGATTATCTTGCTAAACGTGATCAAAAATAAATAGTGTTTGTTTAAAAAGTCCGGGACATCAGTCTATTTTTCAAAAAATAATACGAATTTTCGTTGCTGAAAAGTGGTCTCAAAAGGCAACTAGTTCCGCTTAACGCAAAAATGCCGAGCAATTCTATCGTAGAATTGTTCGGCATTTTACGTTAATGCTCACCGGCTCACCGACTTTGGTCACACGCTGTTTTGCTGTGGTTTGACACTAAAGTTTTTCTTTCAAAGATTGGGACTGTGAGAATTGATTAGGTCGCTCCTTAGCTAAGGGACGGCAGGGGCCCAGCGATTTAGAGCGCGTGGTTGTCGGCCGCGTTCCACAATCAGCAAGCCGTAATGGCGTCAGAACTAATTCTGTTTGATTATCCTTACTAGCTTTTAAACCTGACTTGAGGCGATTACCGAAAAGTCCGCTACTCTTCTCACTCTTGCTCACAATCGCCCGCTTTTGTATACTTAGGTTATTGAGTTTGACAACGGAGGCTTATGAATGACCCAAACAGATGTGACGGCCCTGCCTTTATTTCGACAGCCAATTCCTTGGTATCGTAAATTATTTTCCTTTATTCAGCAAATTGTAGCGCGAGTTATTTCTAGCAATATTGGTAATGCCGCTAAAGTCATTACCTATTATGTGTTATTGGCGTTTTTCCCAATGGTGATTTTTGTGGGGAATATGCTACCTTATTTAGGTTTGGATGCAAAAACGGTTATGACTTACTTAGACATGGCTTTTCCAGAGCAATTATTACCTGTTGTGCGGCCAATTGTGATCTCCTTGCTCGGTAAGAGTAACGGCGGCTTATTGTCTATTGGGGTAATCGCTACGCTTTGGGCTGGTAGTCGGGCTTTAAATGCAATCCGCTATAGTATGAATGATGCTTATCAGGTCGATAATGCCACTGTTTACAGTGATGTTCCTTTTCAAAATGCAATTGTGCGACGCTTTTTTGCGTTCATTCTTACTTTTATTTTCATCGTGAGTTTACTGTTAATTATTGTTGCCTTTACCTTTGGTCAACAATTTCTAGAATGGGTCGTGCCAACTTTTCATTGGTCGGAAAAAATTCTGATTACCTTTACGCGTTGGAAATGGCCTGTAATTGTGACCGTGGTTGTAGTAGTACTATTATTTCTGCAGTATATTTTGCCAAATGTGCATTTCAAATTTTGGACAGTATTACCAGGTACAACTTTTACAGCTATTGGGTGGTTGGTATTGACTCAAGGTTTTACGCTCTATGTCAAATATTTCGCCAAATCATTTAATAGTTATGGCACGATTGGGACAGTGATCGTTGGTCTATTGTGGTTGAATTTTGCGGCAACTTTATTGATGATCGGCGTCGTGATCAATGCTGTTTTTAATGAGGCTTGGCATGGGACATCAGGTCAGTCACCAAGCCGAATTGCCCGCTTTTTAAGAAACCGTTAGGAAACTTGTGTAACTATTCTCACTTGCTCATAAATATGGTATGCTTAATCGTGAGTCATTTAGGCCTATTGGAAAAATATCATTACTTCACCAACAGGTTATCTTAGGAGGTTTTTTGATGAAAGTTCGTAAAGCAGTCATTCCCGCAGCTGGCTTTGGGACCCGTTTCTTACCCGCAACCAAGGCAATGGCTAAAGAAATGTTACCAATTGTTGATAAACCAACGATTCAGTTTATCGTTGAAGAAGCAAAAGCATCAGGGATTGAAGACATCTTAATTATTACGGGTAAAGGTAAACGGCCAATTGAAGACCACTTTGATTCTGTCCCTGAACTCGAACATGATTTAGCAGAAAAAGGGAAAACTAAGATGCTAGAGTTGGTCCAAGAGACCACAAAAATGGGTGTGAACCTTTACTTTACGCGTCAATCTCATCCTAATGGGCTAGGGGATGCTGTTCGTTTGGCGAAATCGTTTGTTGCCGATGAACCTTTCGTGGTGATGCTTGGTGATGATTTGATGCAGGATAAAGTACCGTTAACCAAACAGTTGATTGACGATTATCAAAAAACGCACGCCTCAACTTTAGCCGTCATGCAAGTTCCTAAAGATGAAGTATCTGCTTACGGGGTAATTGATCCTGAGGGTGAAACTTTGCCAGGACTTTATAATGTGCGACGCTTCGTTGAGAAACCAAAAGTTGAAGATGCACCAAGTAACTTAGCTATTATTGGCCGTTATTTATTGACACCGGAAATTTTTGATATTCTGGAAACACAAAAGCCTGGCGCAGGTAATGAGATTCAATTAACTGATGCCATTGATACGATGAATAAAACACAACGAGTATTTGCCCATGAATTTAAAGGTCGCCGTTTTGATGTGGGTAACAAATTTGGCTACGTTAAAACAAGTATTGAATTTGGCCTTAAGCATCCCGAAATAAAAGACGATTTGCGTCAATTAATTATTGATCTTGGGGCAAAATTGGCCGCTGAAGATCAACAAAAAGCCGTTAAGAATAACACTAAAAAATAGTGGCAACCTATTAAGCAGGTTTAGCCAGTGATTTCTAATGTAAAAAACGAACAATTCGTCAGAAGAATTGCTCGTTTTTTTGGTATCAAGCGGAATGATTTTCTTTTGAAAGCATATTTCAGCCGCTAAAGTTTGTTTTGTGACTGCTGTCATAGCCACTTTTTAGTGCAGATAGTCATCGTGAGAGCTTTTTAAATGACAAAATGATTGCACAACTGTAAATTAAATAATAACTTATTGTTAAGACTAGGTAGAACGTGATTATTATCAAGTATAATTAATGTAGCCAAGCCTGTTGATTGACCATGCGAAAGCCAAAGATGGGATATTGTTTGCCATCATGGTATACATAGATCGGCAGTTGATAATAGTCTGGTTGTTTCAGTAGAAAAAGTAATTCCCACTGGTGTAAGGTTTTATTACCCGTAGTGGTTGTTAATAGGAGGCAAGCTTGGGGTTCAGTTTGGGGTTCTGCCAATAATAAGGGCCAGTTTTGGTTATCGCTTCGATAATAAAAAGTAGTTTTTTTGCGCAAATCCGCAATTAACTGTAAAAAATCAAGCACCAGCATGACACGTCTCCTAAATTTTTTAAGATTTATTAAGCTCAATCAGCTTAAATAGACAATTTTTTAGTGGTAAGTTATTCTATAGTTTAACAGTTTTCAGGTTTTTAGGTAAAGGGGTAGTTGTGTGGAACGAGTTGTTATTGTCGCTGCCAAAAGAACAGCGATTGGTAAATTTGGCGGTCAATTTCGCCAGATTGATGCTGTTACTTTAGGCAAGTATTGTTTACAAGGGTTATTAGCTGATATTCCGCAAGCACAGAAATTAGTTGAGGAAGTTTGGCTAGGAAATGTTCTTGGCGCTGGCTTAGGACAGAACCCAGCACGGCAGGTTTTATTGCGGGCTGGCCTACCAGTAACTGCCACAGCTACAACTGTCAATGACGTTTGCGGCTCAAGTTTGAAAGCTTTACGGTTGGCCCAGATGAGTTTGTTATTGAATGAAGCACAAGTTGTTGTGGCCGGTGGCATTGAGAATATGTCGCAAGCACCTATTCTACAATCGCGACCAGCACGAAAGGGGCAGCCAGAAAATCAGCAAGCGCCTGTTGATAGTTTATTCCATGATGGTTTAACTGATAGCCTGACTGATCAGGAGATGGGATTAGAAGTTGAAGCATTAGTGAAGCAACAACGTATTAGTCGTTTTGCTCAAGATCAGTTTGCTTTATGGTCGCAAGAAAAGGCGGCCGCAGCAGAGACGGCGGGTCTATTTGAAAATGAAATCGTGCCGATACCGGTTGCTGATCAGTTAATAAAACGTGATGAAACGATTCGTCGACAAACTTCTCTAGAAAAATTAGGCTTGTTGCGACCTGCCTTTCGAGCTGACGGCACGATCACTGCCGGGAATGCCTCGCCAATTAATGATGGTGCTAGTATGTTGCTGTTAACAACTGAAACTTTTGCCCGCGAGCATCAGTGGCCAATTGAAGCCTTCTTGGAAGAGTTTGCTGAAGTTGGCGTTCCCACACCGGAGTTTGGTTTGGCGCCAATTGCGGCAGTGCAAGTCGTTTTAGAAAAAGCGCAGCTAACCATGAACGAGATTGGCGTGGTTGAATTAAACGAAGCTTTTGCTGCTCAAGCCTTAGCCGTCCAAAAGGCCTTAGAAATTCCTGATGATAAATTAAACCCTTTAGGTGGCGCAATTGCGCTAGGACATCCGCTAGGAGCAACCGGGACTCGCATGATTGCCACGTTAATCACTGCTTTAAAGGCCAAGCATGCTGAACATGGGCTTGCAACCCTTTGTATTGGTGGTGGTCAAGGGATTGCTTGGCATTTAAGTCGTGAGGGATTAACAAAATGACCAAATTCTATGAATTATCACGGCAGGAACGTTTGCAGTCATTAGTTAAAGCTGGTTATTTGGCAGCCGCTAGTGCTGATTTTCTTCAAGCAAAGCCAGCATTAGCGGATGAAATCTTAACCGCAATTACTGAAAATGATGTGGGCCAATTTGTGTTGCCATATGGTGTTGGCGCTAATTTTTTAATTGATAACCAGCCCTATTATGTGCCCATGGTCACGGAAGAGCCATCGGTGATTGCTGCTGCAAGCAATGGTGCACAGCGAATTGCACAAGGCGGTGGTTTTCAGACCGTTGTTGTTAATCATTTAATTTTAGCCCAAGTGATTTTAACTGGGGTTACCCAGTTTACGGACTTACGGTTGCGGCTACAGGCAGTTGATCGGCAAATTTTCCAAGTGGCGGCTACCGCTCATCCCAGTATGGTCAAACGTGGTGGTGGTTTACGTTCATGGCAAGTCACTGCCGTTGGTGCCGATCAGGCTAAAATCAGTCTCTGGCTAGATCCTCAGGCGGCCTTTGGTGCAAATTTTGCCAACACTGTGGCTGAAGCCGTTGGTAACTTTGTTCAAACGCAAGTCCTGCAGGGTGCTGAACAGGTTTTGGCGGCCATTTTAAGTAACTCTGGGGCCAAAATGACGGTGACAATTCGGGCTGAGGTTCCTTGGCGAGCCTTAGCAACCACAACCAATTCTGGGACAACAGTGGCGGCACGTATTGCGCAGTTAAACCAATTTGCCCAGCAGGACCCAGAGCGAGCAAGTACTGAAAACAAGGGAATTTTAAATGGTGTTTTCGCAGCCGCTTTAGCAACCGGGAATGATTTGCGCGCAATTAGTGCTGCGACAACTGCTTGGCTAATTGAACACCAGCAATTGGTTTTAAGTCGCTGGCAGAATTTATCGGCTAAACAAGTATTACAGGGTGAGTTAACCCTGCCATTACCCATTGGTCAAGTTGGTGGGGCAATTAATTCGTTACCAACTGCAACCATTAGCCACGAATTATTGGGCCATCCCACTGTCGAACAATTAATGTGCATTATTGCGAGTGTTGGTCTGGCTAATAATTTAGCGGCACTGCGGTCGCTAGTGACGACGGGGATTCAGGCGGGGCATATGCGCCTGCAAGCTGCTAATTTGGCTATTTTGGCAGGCGCTACGCCGGTAGAAATTGAGCCACTAACAATTTTACTCAATCAGGAACAACAAGTTGATTTGGCGAGAGCCCAATTAATTCTCAAACAATTACGACAACAAAAGAGGTAGTAGTGGCTGTGGCAACAATTATTGGAATTGATAAAATTGGCTTTTATAGCCCTGAGTATTACTTAGATTTAACGGATCTTGCAACGGCTCGCCAAGTTGATCCGGCAAAATATAAAATTGGGATTGGCCAAGATCAAATGGCTGTTTTACCAGCTGATCAAGATATTGTGACGATGGCGGCTAACGCAGCGGCCCAGATTCTTGATCAAGCTGATCGCCAGCAAATTGATTTACTCATTTTCGCAACTGAAAGTGGGATTGATCAATCAAAAGCGGCTGCACTTTATTTACAAGAGTTACTTCAAATCAATCACCAAGCGCGGGCCTTTGAAATTAAGGAAGCTTGCTATGGCGCCACGGCAGGTTTACAAATTGCCTATGATCATTTGGCCGCCCATCCCACCAGTCAAAAAGTGTTAGTTGTTGGCGCTGATGTGGCGCGCTACGGCATTGCTACTGCAGGCGAAGTGACACAAGGTGCGGGTGCGGTTGCACTGCTAATCACTCGCCAGCCACGTTTGCTGGGCTTACAGCAACCAACAGCTTACTATAGTGAAGAAATTATGGATTTTTGGCGGCCTAATTATCGTGATACGGCTTTAGCAGATGGTAAGTTCTCAACAGCGCAGTATTTACGCTTTTTAGACTTGACATGGCAAGCTTATCGGGCTAAAACTGGGACTCAATTAACTGATTTGACTGCTGTCTTGTTTCATATTCCCTTTACTAAATTAGGGTTAAAAGGTTTGCGACAATTAACAACTGACTTGGCAGCAGCGACTAAAGAAAGTTATTTTGATTATTTCCAACAAGCAACTGGCTATAATCGTCAAGTTGGAAATTTGTACACTGGTTCTTTGTATCTTAGTTTATTATCGTTATTGGATCAACAGCAGTTGGCCGCTGGTTCTAAAATTGGTTTGTATAGTTATGGCTCTGGTGCTGTGGCCGAGTTTTTCACAGCAGTCGTCCAACCGAATTATCAGCAAACCTTACAAGTAGCGTGCCATCAACAACAACTGCATCAACGTCAGCGTTTAACGGTTGCTGAATATGAACAGTTCTTTATGCAAACTGGCCTAACTGATGATCATGATTTTCAGATCAAGCGACAATCACCGCATGCTGATTTTTACTTTGCTGGTCAAACAGATCAGCGTCGGATTTATCAACGAAAGGAGCCCGTTAAGTAATGAAAATTACCGCCTATGGTGTCCGCCCAGAAGAACAGCCCTGGCTGACTAAAATTGCCCAAAAGAATCATTTTGAACTGATTCAAACCGCCGCTTGGCTAACTGCTGACAATGTTGATTTAGCCCGAGGCAGTATTGGTATCAGTGCGTTTCAAACCTTACCTTATTCCGCCGCAGTTTTTGCGAAGATGGCTGCCTTGAAAATTCCAGTTTTAGCAATTCGTAATGTTGGCACAGACAATCTTGACTTAGCTAGTGCTGACCGAGAGGGCATTGAGGTCAGTAATGTGCCGGTATATTCACCAGCTGCGATTGCAGAGTTTGTTGTGTTATCCGCACTTCAATTATTGCGGCAAGCGCCAGCAACGACAAGATTAGTTGCTCAAGATCAATTAGCTGAGGTGCAAAATTTGGTTGGTGGTGAGTTAAATCAACAAACAATCGGTGTGATTGGTACCGGACATATTGGCTTATTGGCGGCCAAAACATTTCATAATTTTGGTGCCAGAGTGTTAGCTTACGATGCGTTTCCACGAACTGATCAACCGGATTGGCTAGAATATGTGGCCGATTTACCAACTTTATTAGCGCAAAGTCAAATCGTGACGCTACATGTCCCAGGAATCAAAGCAAATGATCATTTACTAGATGCTCGAGCATTGGCACGCCTACCGAAAGGCGCCTTAGTGATCAATACGGCTCGCGGTAATTTAATTGATACCTCAGCTTTACTGGCAGCTTTAACAACGGGGCAGATTGGCGGTGCCGCGATTGATACTTATGAATTTGAGAATCAAATTGAACGTGCCAGTGAAAGTCATCAGCCGATTACGGCACCGTATTATCATGATTTATTGGCAATGTCTAATGTGATTTTAACGCCGCATATTGCTTATCACACTGATGTAGCCGTACAGAATATGGTGCAAGGTTCATTAGCTAATATTTTAAATTACCAAGCGGCCAAACAGCTCTTAAATCCCGTCAAATTAGGCTAGCGAGCGAATCAGATCAAAAGTTGCGCTTGCTGTAAAAAATAATTGTCGAAAAAGCTTGCAACCGTTTTCAAACCGTGTTACTATAACAATGTAAAGAGAAACAGATGCTAGCTAGTCACCAACAGGATTGTTGTACTAGCACCTGTGGAACTAATGATCATTAGTCAAGCGATACTCAACTAAGGCCAATGTTGAGTTTTGTACCAACAGTGAAGCAACGATAGATATATTGTTACTTTTGTATGTTTAGTATTAGGTAGTATGTATTAGGTTTCAGAGAAGTAGAACGATTGCAGTTTAACAGAACATGGATATGGTGTTTCGTTAAGAATTGTTCTGACAGTAATACCTTCAGAAAAGCTGAGTGAAAAGCAGAATTCTGAAAGACGTATCATGTGGAGGTGGATGTCTGAAAAACTTTCGGACAGCACGTTTCAACAAGGATCGATTTGATCGCGAGAAAAGATAGCCACAATTGTGGATAGCAGACAGTTTAATAGTAAGATGCGTTACGAACTGGTTCTTGTGACAATTGAATAGCATGAGGTGTTAAATATTAAGGATGTTACAATGTCGCATCTAGTTTCTCTTTACGCTTCAGAATGACCTAACTGATACCGATTTATCAGTTAGGTCATTTTTGTGTTGTTTAAAAGTTCAATCAGGTAATCAAAAAAATTGTCCAGCATTTTTAATGCTGGGCAATTTTTGGATATTTATGTGAATTTAAAAATCAATGAAAAATTGGTAATGAAATCAAATTAATCAATTTTTCGTTTAGGATTTAAAATATTCATAGGATCTAATAGTGCTTTGATTTGATGCTGAACGTAGTCAACATCATTACCTAGTTCTTCGTTATTCCACTGATTTTTAAGCATTCCCACGGCATGCTCACCAGAAATGGTTCCGCCTAGCTCCAGGGTCTTATGGAACATTAAGCGCAGGGCTTGGTTGACGTTAGCTGGCACTTCCTTGATTTCTTGAGGCCAAACAATGGTGGGATGAACATTGCCATCACCAGCATGACCAGCGGTAAAAATTTTTAAGTCCAACTTCTGGGCAACTTCTTGAATATAATCCATCATTGGTGCTAATTGTGACAAGGGCAGCGCCATGTCTTCCATAATGTGATTTTGACCAGCAAAGACTGCGGGTAACATATCCCGGCGTAATTGCAGCAATTGTGCTTGCTTGCTGGGGTCATCGGTCAACTGCACATTTTGGGCCTGGTATTCAGTTAATAGTTTGCGCAGGACTTGCATGGCTTCCTGAGAACTACTATCAATTTTGAAAATTAACATGGCACCGCTTTGCTGAGCATAATTTGTTTTTTCATAGCGGTCAAGGGCAAGCACAGTTTGATTATCGAGGGCTTCCAGCATGGATGGATATACGCCAGAAATACGAATTGCCGCCACTGCTTTGGCTAACGCTGTCATATCTTTGAAGAAGGCAATACCTGCTAAAGGTTTACCCAAAGGAATGGGTAACAATTTGACGGTCACTTCAGTAATAATGCCTAAAGTTCTTTCAGAGCCCACAAAAAGCTGAGTTAAATCGTAGCCGAAAGCTTGTTTAAGTGTGCGACCGCCTAAAGTTAATTCACGGCCATCAGCCAGAATAACTTTCAGGCCCAGAATATTGTCTTTAGTGGCACCATATTTAACAGTACTCATGCCACCAGCGTTGGTGGCAACATTAGCACCAATACCAGAAATATTTTTGGAACCAGGATCGGGCGCATAAAACATCCCTTGTTTACGCGCAGCCGCGTCTAAGTCACCGTTGATCACGCCAGGTTGCACGACGGCTAATGAATCAGCTTTACTAATTTCCAGAATTTGATTCATTTTTTTAGTTGATAGAATAATGGCACCATCTAAACCATCGGCACCAATCACAGTACTAGTAAATTGGTTCTGCGTGACAATTGGCAAGTGGAATTTGCGGGCCGTGGCTAGGACGCCTTGAATATCGGCGTTGCTTTTGGCCGCGACAAAGGCTAGGGCAACGCTACTATCAGCGTCAGTTAAATTAGGGCTAAATGACGCTACTTTTAATGTTTTTGTGTCGGTGGTAACTTTGCCATCAGGAACTTGTGACTTTAAATAGTCAATGATTTGATTATTATCGTATGCTGTAAAAACAGTTATGATTGCTTCGCTTCCTTAGTTCAAATCGACTTTCTTTTGATAAGCTTAAAAGTCCTTGCGATTATTTTAGCACTTTCGTCAACATAATGTTGCGGCCAACATTTACTTCGGAAAGAATCAATCATGGCTGACTAGGGACTGTCTGAAAACTAAAAATTCAGGTATAATCTGAGGAAAAACGAATCGAGGCATTCCGATGACAACACCTA
>NZ_RHOT01000046.1 GCF_003946675.1 Lapidilactobacillus gannanensis
TACCGGAATCATGCCGTAAAAGAAATTGCATAGAAACTTTAATTATTTGAACTGTCTACTTGACGCGGACCAGCGCCCTTTTCGCCAAGGTTGCTTTTTTGTTTCTTTTGAAATAGGTCTAAGTAGTGCTAAGTATTCCCCAATTTGAGAAGGTGGTTGCTGGGCGATTTTTAGGGCGTGGAACGGCGTGGGCGTTGATTTAAGCTTTTTCTACAAAAAATCTTAAATACAAGCCTTATTCTAAACGGTAAACCGTTTAGAATAATTTCACACCTGACGCCAATCGCCCAGCAACCACCAGATAAAACTAACAGAATTGAGCACCACTGTGAGAAAATCAGATTGCAGTACCCCCAAAATCCGGTGTGACAATCTTTCGAGATAAAATCGAAAGATGCCACACCGGCTATTTTGGTCTAACTATTCAACTATTACCTGTGAGCGAATTGAGTTGATCAATTCTACTAGAACTGACTTAACCACTAACAACAGTGAAGATTGCTAACTCAACTCCAGACGGAATGGAGGGACCGGGTTGTCAGCTGCGAAATTATTGTTAGTGCTTTAGCACTTACAATAAGCCTCGAATTTGAGATTTTCGCAGAAAAGCTCAAATCGACGGCCGCCGCGTTCCACAACCCGCAGCCCGAAATGCAGTCAGACCCAACTCCGTTTCAACAACTTCACCGGTTTTTAGCGCCCTAGATCTTTGGTTTGGTAATTGGCTCAAATCAATCCACGGCACGAATAACTTTATTTCTGTAAGTTACTGAGAAAATAAGTGTAATCTTTACACGATATTTACATAAACCATACTTAATCTTTATACGCGGTTGCTAAACTGTGCTTGTAATTAAGACACAACACACAGAATAGGGGAGTCAAAAATGAAAGCAAAACTGGTTCTAGGATCACTAGCAGTTGCAGGATTATTATTGTTAGGCGCTTGTGGTAAGCAAGCTGCCAGCAGTGGCACCAGTTCAAGCTCAAGCAGTTCTGCCAAAAGTGCCAAAATCATGGCCGTAGGGTCAACTGCCTTACAGCCGTTAGTGGAGCAAGCGGCTAAAGATTTTCAAAAGGAAAATACTAATATTACAGTTAACGTTCAAGGTGGCGGTTCCGGGACTGGTCTAAGTCAAGTAGCCCAAGGTTCCGTTGCCATTGGTAATTCAGATATTTTCGCAGAGACGAAAGATGGCGTGCCTGCAGATAAATTAACTGATCATCGAGTAGCGGTTGTGGGGATGGCGCCAGTAGCTAATCCAGAAGTTGGCGTTAAATCAGTTACCATGGCGCAATTAAAAGATATTTTTACTGGAAAAATTAAAAATTGGAAAGAAGTAGGTGGGAAAGACGAAGCTATCACGGTGATCAATCGCGCTGAAGGTAGTGGTACTCGCGCAACTTTTGAGGCAGCCGTTTTGGATGGCGCTAAGGCTGTTAAGTCCCAAGAGCAGGATTCCAATGGGACAGTTCAACAAATTGTTCGTTCAACACCAGGTGCAATTAGTTACTTAGCGTTTTCATATTTCAAATCAGATATTCAGCCGTTAGCAATTGATGGTGTGAAGCCCACTGAAGCTAATGTGACGACGAATAAATGGCAGATCTGGTCTTACGAACATATGTATACGCAGAAGAAAATCGATGCAGCAACTAAGAAGTTCTTGGCTTATATGGAAACTAACCAAGTTCAAAATGGGGCTGTTAAGAAATTAGGTTATATCAGTATTCATGACATGAAGGTTACTAAGGACGCTCAAAACAAAGTAAGCGAGAAGTGATTTAAATGGAGCCTAATCCACTTTTTACCCGCTCAAAAGAAATTCGTCAAGATAATTGGGGCCGCTGGTTGTGCTACATCAGCGTTAGTATTCTTTTACTATTGGTGGTAACCATTATTTACTTTATTAGTAGTAAAGGAATTCAAACATTTACCAAAAACCATGTTTCTGTCTGGTCATTTTTGACGACAGCTGATTGGAATACGGGGACTCTGAGCGGTGGTAAAACAGATTTAGGTGCTTTAGCGCTAATGACAACTTCATTTGTGACAACTATGCTAGCGGCAGCTTTGGCAACACCGCTAGCTTTTGTCATAGGGATTTATGTTGTTGCGTTACAACCTAAATTTGGTCAGAAATTTGTTCAGCCAATTATCGAATTATTGCTAGGCATTCCTTCGGTTGTTTATGGATTTATTGGGTTAACAGTGCTGGTGCCGATTATCCGGCAGCATTTTGGTGGGACTGGCTTTGGTATTTTAGCTGGCGCCTTGATTCTGGCCTTGATGATCTTACCGACGATTACCTCTTTAGCAATTGAAAGTATGCGTAGCGTTGACCCTAGTTATCAGAAGTTCGCCTATACTTTGGGGTGTACGCGCTGGCAAGTTATTTATCATGTGATTTTAAGAATTTCGGCTAAAAAATTAGTCGTTGCTGTTATTTACGGCGTGGCCCGAGCTTTCGGCGAAGCGTTAGCCGTTCAAATGGTTATCGGTAATACTGTGCAGATGGCAACTAGTTTAGTGTCGCCAACGGCAACACTGACGAGTAAATTAACGACTGATATTGGGAATACAATTGATGGCACTTTGCCTAATAATGCTTTGTGGACGTTGGCCTTGATCCTGTTATTGATTTCGCTGGCATTTAATTTAATTGTTAAAGGCTTTACGAAAGGAGATCGTGCAGCATGAATCGTTATTTGATCGATCGGATTTGTCGTTGGTTGATTTATGCAGTTGTGGCAACGGTGGTTGCGCTAATTCTCCTTTTTGTTGGCTTTTTAATTGCTAAAGGGTGGTCGACAGTTAACTGGCAGTTCTTGACCACAGCTAGTGATGATGGTTTAGGGATTCGCGACCAACTGTTTAATTCACTTTATCTGTTAATTTTGACGTTGATCTTGTCATGCCCAATCGCATTAGGGTCGGCAATTGCGCTAACCATTTACGGTGAGAAAAGTCGGTTTGCGTCAGTTGCAAAAATGGCCATTCAGGCTTTAAGTT
Source organism: Lapidilactobacillus gannanensis (assembly GCF_003946675.1). Taxonomy (GTDB): domain Bacteria; phylum Bacillota; class Bacilli; order Lactobacillales; family Lactobacillaceae; genus Lapidilactobacillus; species Lapidilactobacillus gannanensis. The sequence goes on from NZ_RHOT01000046.1 coordinate 3,014, forward strand.
CATTACCTTCGATTATCATCGGCTTGTTTGGCTTCTTATTATTAGTACTCAAATTTAAAATTGGTTTTTCAGTACTTTCTGGTGCAATTGCTTTAACGTTCTTCAATTTGCCAATTCTGACGCAAAGTATGTCTTTGGCGATTGCAACAGTTCCCAGCAGTCGTTTAGATGCTGGCATCTCTTTAGGAGTGTCACAATGGCATACGATTATTAAAGTCGTTTTACCGGAGGCAATCCCCGGAATGATTTCTGGCATAGTTTTAAGTGCTGGCCGTGTTTTCGGTGAGGCAGCCGCGCTAATTTACACTGCTGGTCAAAGTGCGCCTAAATTAAATTATGGCAATTGGAATATTTTTGACAGTAATAGTTTTTTAAATCCGTTACGACCTGCTGAGACGTTAGCGGTGCATATTTGGAAATTAAATACTGAGAGTATTGGGCCTGACGCTGAAGTGATTTCGCAAGGAACTATCGTAGTTTTAATTTTAACGATTGTCGCTTTTAATTTCTTAGCACGCCAATTAGCGCATCATTGGCAGCATAAAATTTATCGTTAGTGAGGTGAGTTATCATGGCACCAGTTGCAACCTATCTGCAAACGCCCACAGAACCAATTGCAATTCAGACTGAAGATTTAACCGTTACTTATGATCAACAGGCATTGTGGCCCACTAATTTACAGTTTCCTCAGCATGCGATTACGGCGCTAATCGGTCCTTCAGGATCAGGCAAATCTACTTTTTTACGCTGTTTAAATCGCATGAATGATGGCTTGGCTAAAGTTGAGGGTAAAATCATGCTAGGCGAAGTTGACGTGAATCGACCTGAAATTAATGTGTATCGGTTGCGGCAACAAATTGGCATGCTGTTTCAACAGCCCAATCCATTTGCGCGCTCGATTCGGTTTAACCTGAGTTTTGGGGTGATGGAACATCAACACATTAGCAGAGCAGCACTTCAAGAAAAAATGCAAACAGCTTTAGAGATGGTTGATTTGTGGTCGGAAATTGAGGGTGATTTAAGCCGCAATGCTTTACAACTTTCTGGCGGGCAACAGCAACGACTATGTTTAGCGCGCACCTTAATGCTGACGCCTGATGTGTTACTGCTTGACGAACCCGCCAGTGCGTTAGATCCGATTGCAACCGCTAAAATTGAGGCTAATTTATTAAAGCTGAAGCAAAACTATACAATTATTATTGTGACGCATAATTTAGAGCAAGCTGCGCGGATCAGCGATTATACGGCGTTTTTCTATGAAGGAAAGCTTCGAGAATTTGATCGTACGAAACAGATGTTTATTAAACCGCATTTACAATTGACCAACGATTATTTATCAGGGAATTTCGGGTGAGACGATGACAGAGAAAATACCATTATTAACTGCAAAAAATGTGACTGTTAGCTATGGCAAGCGCGAAACGGTTCATCAGTTATCGCTAAACTTTCCTGAAAATAAAATTACGGCGATTATGGGACCGTCTGGTAGTGGCAAATCAACTTTTTTACGCTGCTTAAATCGAAGTAATGACTTAGTACCAGAGGTTCAAGTTGGCGGTGAAATTCAATTTCGCGGTGATAATATTTATGCGAAAAAGGTTAATCCGGCAATTCTACGGACTAAGATTGGGATGGTTTACCAGCAACCCACCTTATTTCCCTTTTCAATTTACGACAATGTTGCTTTTAGTCAGCGAATGTTAGGCTTGCATGATCGAAAAATGATGCAAGAAATTGTTGAAACTAGTTTACAGCAGGCGGCTATTTGGGATGAAGTTAAAGATCGCTTAGCCACACCTGCTCAAGCTTTATCTGGTGGTCAACAGCAGCGGGTTTGTTTGGCTAGTGTTTTGGCAGCAAAGCCAGAGATTATTTTGCTAGATGAGCCAACAAGTGCGCTGGACCCAATCGCCAGTGCAAAAATTGAGGCCACTTTGATTGAATTGAAGAAATTGTATACCATAGTAATCGTGACCCACAATTTACAGCAAGCAAGCCGTATTTCTGATCAGGTTGCTTTTCTCCTAGATGGGCAATTAGTCGAGACTGGTCCCACACGACCATTTTTCATGAACCCCCGAGAGCAAGCAACCAGTGATTATTTAAATGGTAAGTTTGGATAAGGAGAAATAAGCAGATGGGACAGCAATTTTTCGATGAATTAAAAAGCTTACAAACTAATTTTATGGACATGGGTATCAATGTTAGTGAACAAATTTATCAGTCGACGAAATCTTTCATTGATCATGATAAACAATTGGCTCAGCAAGTGATTGACCATGATCGCATGATTAATGGCAGTGAAGTTAGTTTAGAAAAACAAGCCCTATATCTAATGGCATTACAACAACCAGTTGCGACCAATTTTCGGGAAATTGTTTCAATTTTAAAGGCCAGCGCTGACTTGGAACGAATTGGTGATCACGCTGTCGGAATTGCCCGCGAAACAATTTATATTAAAGGTAATCAAAGAATTCCCGAAGTAGAAGAAATGATTGCTGCGATGACTAATAGTGTTCGCAAAATGTTGGAAGAGGCTTTGGATGCTTATTTCCGTGAGAATGTTAGTGTTGCTGAAAAGGTAGCGGCCACTGATCATGAAATTGATCAGCAATACGTCCAAATTCGCCAGGCCTTAACTAACTCACCGCAATTAGATAGTGAGCTAGCGCCGGCTAGCGCTAGTTATTTAATGGTTGCGCGATTTCTTGAAAGAATTGGCGATCATATTGTTAATATTAGTGAATGGATTGTTTACAGTAAAACTGGCAACATTGTCGAGTTAGGCAATCATCGGCGTGACTAGTAAATTTTAATCAAGTGATAAGTTGGGTATTTAGTTGACCTGATAAATGTCATTACAACAATTAGAAAATAGCTTTTGTGGGGTAACTAGCAAGCAAGATCCTCAAATATTGGCAAATAACCAGTTAAAATTAACTTGTTAAGGCCGGTTCGTTTGAGGAACAATTGCGACTAATTACCCTAGTTTTATGTTCAGTTCATATGGTGGCGGGAAATCCGTTAATGGAGAATCAATCATGCCAGCTAAAATTCTTTTTTTAACGAAACAATTGAAAATATTTATTCGCCTAAATGAACGTTTGGGGGAACAGAAATACACTGTTTTTAACGTGACCAGTCAACAAAGTGCCGCTCAGGCAATTGCTAGTCAGGACTTCAGCGCTGTGTTGCTTGATTTAGACTGCATTGGTTTGGACGAGACTGCGCAATTAATTGCCCAGAATCGACCAGTCGTTAATGGCCCGATTATTGTTTTGGCCAAGGCTTGGTCGCAAGAAGTGATGTTAATGCTGTTTGCCCTAAAAATTGATGATTTCCTATTAACGACAGTGCCATTCTCAGAATTGTTGGCGCGGTTAAAACAGCGAATTTGGATTTATCAAACCCATCGACACCAGCAGCCCCAGCATCCTGAATTAGAAGGTGCTGTTAAATCTTCGACCATCCATTTAGATGACTTAACAATCGATCTACAGCACTATCAGGTCACACGAGACAATCATGATTTGGGACTAACACCTAAGGAATTTAAGTTACTTATTTATTTAATCAACCATAACGGCCAGGTTTTAAATCGTGAGCAAATTTTGACTAAAGTCTGGGGTTATGATGAACTTGAATCTTCACGTATTGTTGACATTCACATTAGTCATCTGCGAGATAAAATTGAACTTGATTCGAAAAATCCTAAAATTATTAAAACAGTCCGTGGTTTTGGTTATATCTTTGAGGATAAGAATTTAAAAATAGATTATCAGTAATCTAGCAAGGACGATTTATCCAATGTGCGGTTGCTGGGCAATTTTATCTAAAGTTGGTTTTGGGCAAAATAGCGGACAACTCCATTGCGGCCGGCGGGTTGTGGAACGGCGTGGCCATCGATTTGAGCTTTTCTGCGAAAATCTCAAATGCGAGGCTTATCCTAAGCGCTAAAGCGCCAAGGATAATTTTACACCTGACAACCCGGCGGCCTCCACTACGCTTTGAGTTAGTTTGGTCCACTTTAGATTTAATCGATTTTAAGACGATGCTAGTAAAGTTAGCCACATATTTCTCAGTAATTACTAGATGAATTAGTAAAATTTAGTAGCGCCGATTAAAAAATTAAATTGCAGTGAACTACAAAGCCTGTGTGACAATCTTTCGAGATGGAATTGAAAGATGTCGCACAGGCTATTTTGGTCTTGCCATTTAACTATTATCGCTGAGTAAATTAACTTGATCAATCCCACTAGCACTGCCTTAACCACTAACAAAAGTGAAAGTTACTAACTTAACTCCAGACGGAATGGAGGGACCGGGTTGTCAGCCAATGGTTTTTATTTGCGCCCGAGCTTGCGAGTAGCAGCCAAATTTGTCTTACTGCTTTAGCAGTTAGACAAAGGGTTGTATTTGAGATTGTTGCGTAGCAATAAGCTCAAATCAATCTCGGCTGCGTTCCACAACCCGCAGCCCGCAATGCAGTCAAAACCAATTCCGTTTCAATAACTTTACAGGTTTTAGTCTTTTTGAACTTTGGTTTATAATTGCCTTCATTCGACGGCCGCCGTGTTCCGCAATCCAAAACGGCGTCAGAACTAGTTCTATTTTAGTATCCTAGCTATCATTAAAAATTAAATTAGTTAGGCAAGATGTCCACACCTGTATTTCGTCTCTGCAGGAGCAATGCTATACTAAACTTTAAGAGTTATTGAAGGAGACTATAAAATTGCGAACTAAGAAACGTTACCATTTTTCAGCGACGCAACTCATTACTCTAAGTTTTGTGATTTTGATTTTGTTAGGGGCGCTGTTGCTGAACACGCCGGCAGCTAGCAATGATGGCCATTCAATTGGTTTTTTGGATGCACTATTCACTGCGACCTCGGCTAGCTGTGTCACGGGCTTGGTTGTGGTCAATACATTAGAACACTGGACTTTATTTGGTCAATTAGTTATTTTGGCGCTGATCCAGTTTGGCGCTTTAGGTTTTATTTCGATTTTTATAGCTAGTCTAAAATTATTTAACCGGCGGATTTCTTTAGAAAATAGTATTGTCATTCAAACGGCCTATGGGCAAAATAAAATTGGCGGTATGGGGCCATTTATCGCTAAGACAGTAAAAATCACTTTGACTTGTGAGGCGATTGGTGCCGCCATACTGACCTTACTATTTCATCGGGCACAGTCTATCTCTTGGGGACGGGCTGTTTATGAAGGAATCTTTCATGCCATATCGGCGTTCTGTAACGCTGGCTTTGATGTTCTTGGGGCAGATAGTTTGTTACCATTTGGCGATAGCTGGGCGATTCTCTTAACAATTGGGTTGTTAATCATTATTGGCGGCTTAGGTTTTCCAGTAATCATTGAATTATTGACCAAGTTTCGCCAACATCGCGAGTGGTCATTGCGTCATCGACTAGAAATGTTATCTGTGCACAGTAAAATTGCGTTACTGATGACGGGCATTTTATTACTGTTAGGTACAGTCATTTTTTTGATTTTGGAATGGTCCAACGATCAGACACTAGGACGTTTATCAGTTAGCCATAAAGTTTTAAATAGCTTATTCCAGTCAATTACTTTGCGAACGGCCGGTTATTATTCAATTGATCAAGTTGGCCTAACAGAATTGAGCAAGTTGTTGTCAGCGGTGCTGATGGTTATTGGCGGGTCACCAGCCGGAACTGCAGGTGGGATCAAAACTGTGACGATTGCGGTGGTATTAATTGCCGTTCATTCGGCGTTACGTGGCGAACCTAAAATTGTTGGGTTCAAGCGCACCTTACCAATTAGCCTGTTGCAAAAAGCTTTAACAGTGATGACTGCTTTTATTTTAATCGCACTTACAGCAATTATTATTTTGAATTTCAGTGAACAGTCTTCTGCTTTTAATCATTCCTTGCTAGATTTAGTTTATGAGGTTAGTTCGGCGATGGGAACTGTTGGCGTAACGACTGGGATTACCCCACATTTAAGCCAAATTGGTAAAATTGTGATTATGCTGTGCATGTTTGTTGGTCGTTTGTCACCAATTACAGTTATCGTGGCATTAGGCCGGCGCTTAAAGCAAAAGAACTATTGTTATCCTGAAGAGACAGTGGTTATTGGATAGATACTTGGAGGTTAGTTATGGATAGTATTGAACGCGTTGATTTACAATATGCCGTCTTAGGGCTAGGTCGTTTTGGCATGAGTATTGTTAGAACACTGGCTGAATATGATGTCACAGTTTTAGCTTGTGATACGAATGAAGAACGCTTAAATGAAGCCGCTGAGTATACCAGTCATGTGGTTCAAGCTGATGTCGCTGATGAGGATACTTTGAAGGATTTAGGCATCGGTGATTTTGATGTGGTCGTATTGGCCATGGGTGAGAATTTTGAAGCCTCAATTATGGCCACAATGGCCGCCAAAGAGCTTGGTGTACCCAAAATTGTCGTGAAGGCTTTAGGCCAACGGCAAAAGAAAATCTTGCAACGAATTGGTGCTGATCAGGTGATCTTACCCGAAATTGAAATGGGTGAGAAAGTCGCCCACAGCTTAATTGATCCCGACATGATCGATATTTTGGAAAAGGCCGGCCGTCAAGCAATTACTGAAATTCATCCCCATCGTGATTGGATCGGTCACACTGTTGCCGCCTTAGATATTCGGAAGAACTACGATTATACAATCATGGCGGTTATTCGTGATCAAAAAATTATTATTCCAGTGCCCGCCGATTTAACGATGGAACAAGATGATGTTTTAATTATGCTGAGTAATGAATAAGATTTCCCATTCTTTAGTAAGTTGCTGGCTGCGGAATGTGGCTGTCGTTGATTCGTGTCAATTAAAAAACCAAAGTTCAAAGGCACTAAAATTTGGTGAAGATGTTGAAACGGAATTGATTCTGACTCCATTGCGGGCTGCTTGTCGTGGAACGGTGCGGCCATCGATTTGAGCTTTTCTTCGAAAATCTCAAATTCGAGGCTTATTGTAAGTGCTAAAGCACCAACAATAATTTCGCGCCTGACGACAAGATCCCTCCATTCCGTCTGGAGTTGAGTTAGCAATCTTCACTGTTGTTTGTGGTTAAGGCAGCGTTAGTAGGATTGATCAACTTAATTCACTCAGCAATAATAATTGAATAGCAAGACAAAAATAGCCTGTGTGACGTCTTTCGATTTTATCTTGAAAGATTGTCACACAGGCTTTATTGTATACTGCAATCCGATTTTCTAATTAGTGGTGCTCAGTTCTGTTAGTTTCATCTGGTGGTTGCTGGGCAATCGACAACTGGTTCTGTCAGCCCTGCCTTAAGATCGATTAAATCTAAAGTGGACCGACCTAGCTCAAAACGGAGTGGAGGCCGCCGGGGTGCCAGCCGTGAAATTATCCTTGGCGCTTTAGCGCTTAGGATAAGGCTTGTATTGAAGATTGTTGCAAAGCAATAAGCTCAAATCAATCCCGGCCGCGTTCCACAACCCGCCGGCCGCAACGGAGTTGTCCACTGTTTCGCCCCAAACCAACTTTAGATTTAAGCCACTGCTTGCGTGTTGGCTGATGCGCATCGCTTGATTATTATCAAAGTATCTTTGCTGGAGTATCGAAAGATAACTTATTTTGATAGTTAATAATACTTGAATTAGCAAGGCTAATCACGATGAAGTTGTGTATTGAAATATTGATACTGAGATATTTTAAGTGTACTTAGATTAAATAATTGTTTCAATTTTAAAAACTTATTTTTGTTTTGCACAAGTCATGATAGACTAGAAACTAATCGTGATAAATTTTACTTTTTTATTAATGGAGGTTCACGGCGAGTGGATGGGCAAGAGCAACATCGTCGAACTGGGCATCAACGTAAGCATCCGGTTCGTAAGACGATTTTAATTATTTTAGGTGTGTTAATTTTAGGCGTTTTGGCTTATGGTATTTGGTTCTTTGTATCTGCCAAGAGCGCAATCGATTCAACTTATAAGAGTGCTGGTGAAACTAAGACGGCAAAGAAAGTGATTGCTGATCAAAAGCCATTGAATGTGTTGCTTTTAGGAACAGATACTGGTGCTTTTGGCCGTGATTACAAGGGTCGAACTGATACCATGATTATCGCTACAATTAATCCAGCGAAGAAGCAAACAACTTTAACGAGTATTCCTCGAGATACAATGGCTGAAGCAATTGGGACTGACAGTTTTGACTTTGAACGGTTAAATGCTGCTTATGAAAAAGGCGGTTCAAAAATGGCACTGAAGTCAATCTCGACTTTGCTGAACGTTCCACTAGAATATTACGTTACAATTAATATGGGTGGCTTGACTAAGATTGTGACTGCAGTTGGTGGCGTTGATGTTGACGTGCCTTTTACCTTCACTTATGAAGGCATCAAGTTCACTAAGGGTAAGATGCATTTAAATGGTAAACAAGCCTTGGCTTATTCACGAATGCGGTACGATGATCCTCGTGGCGATTATGGCCGGCAAGATCGGCAACGACAAGTGATTACGTCGGCAATACAAGCGGCAGCTAGTACACGGACTTTAACAAACTTCCAGTCAGTTTTACAGTCGGTTTCTAGCAATATGGTGACGAATTTATCGTTTGATGACATGGTCAGCATTTTCAAGGACTATCGCGGCTATGCTGAAAATATGTCTAGTGATCATCTGCAAGGTGTCAGTGCCATGTGGGGTGAGGCCATGATTCAAATTGCGCCGACTTCAGAATTACAACGAGTTTCTGACAAGTTACGAGAAGAGAATGGGCTTGCTAAAGAAACAATTAGCAATCAAGAAACACGGCAAAATGAGTTAAATATTAAGAACAATAATTTTGATTTCAAGAGTACTAATGACCGACAACAATATATTGTTTATTCGAGCAAGAGTGATACAACGCCGTGGGACGGCAGTGATAATTAAATAAGAAATACTGTTGTTAACAATTTTGCAGCAACAGTGATGAAATGAGGTTGATCATTAGCAGTGATTGCGATCAATCTCATTTTTGTGGGTCAACAGGTGGTAAAAAATGAATAAGTCCGGGAGTTTGTAATGGAACAAGAATTTAGTTTAGGTGATTTATTTAAGATTATTCGCAAGCATTGATCGGCAATTGTTTTAACGACAGTGTTGGGCATTGTGATTGCTGGCGTGTTAAGTTTCTTTGTGATGACCCCGAAGTATCAAGCTAGTGTGGATATTTTGGTTAATCGTAAGCAAGATAACGCCATGAATCAATTAAGTGATCAACAAGCCGATGTGCAAATGATCAATACTTATAAGGATATTATTACTAAATCGGTGGTTTTGAATCCAGTGTGCGAGAAACTAGCGACTGAAGATCACTACAAAATCTCTTTAGCGCAATTAGAAAGCAATATTGCGGTGACTAACGAGCAGAACTCGCAAGTCTTTACAGTTAGCATCACTGATGAGAACGCTGCTTATGCCACTAAAATGGCTAACTTGGTGGCGGTCACTTTTAAACAACGCGTTAAAAAAATTCTAAGCATTAATAATGTGACGATTATTGCGGATGCTCAGAAGCCGAAGAGTCCAGTTTTACCTAAAAAGCAACGTAATATATTAATTGGCGCTGTCTTGGGACTGATTATTGGTGTGGGAATTGCCTTCTTAATCGAATTAACTGACCATAATGTTAAAGACGTTGATTTCTTAACTAATGAAATGGGATTGACCAAGTTAGGTATTGTGGGTCATTATCATCACAGCAAGAATCATACTGCTACCCAGAATCAAGTTGTGCAACAGCCATTAGCATCAAATCCAGCGGATCAACCTGGTGCGCGCCCACAACCACGGGCCACGACGAAACGCGTCTAGATTGATGAATGAGGTGAGAAGATAATGTTTGGAAAAAAGAAAACAGCAATGGAACCAATTCAGGCAGCTAATTTATTTACCATTACTGAGCCGATGTTAGTGCTCACAGAACAAATCAAGACCGTGCGGACCAATATTAGTTTTGCGTAAGAAGCGCAAAATTATGTTGACTTCAACAACGGCATCAGAAGGTAAATCGACGATTATAGCTAATTTAGCAGTTGAATTTGCTAATGCTGGTAAGCGGGTTGTTTTGGTTGATGCTGACTTACGCCGTTCAACTGTCAATCGGACATTTAAAATTAAAGACCCTAATCGCGGATTAACTAATTTGTTGGTTCACCAGTACCATAGTGCAATGGAAGTGACCCACGAAACAGGTATTACGAATCTGACAATTGTTCCGAGTGGTCCGACGCCACCTAATCCGGCTGAATTATTAAGCAGCCAAGCAATGTCGCGTGTTTTGGCAGAGTTAGAACGCAATTTTGATTTAGTTATTGTTTATGCACCACCAATCTTACCAGTTACCGATGGCCAAATTTTGGCTAGTATTGTTGATGGGGTTATTTTAGTGGTTCGCCAGAATCACACCACGAAGGCGGCAGTTAAAGACACTAAAACAGCCTTGGAACAGGCACATGCCAATATTTTGGGCGTTATCTTGAATGATGTGAAAGTCAAGGGGGGCTAGCGGCTACTATGGATACGGACAAGGATACTACTACAGCGACACGGAAAAATAGTTTAGTAGATTTGCATTGCCATATTTTACCAGGCATTGATGATGGTTCTAAGAGTTTAGCTGATTCCTTAACCTTAGCTCGTGCGGCAGTTAGTGAAGGTATCGGTTATATTGTCGCTACGCCACATCATCTAGATCGGCACTTTATTAATCATGCGGCGGATGTTCGTCAGGCTGTGCAAGATTTTCAGGCGTCTCTGGATCAGGCTCAAATTCCGTTGACAGTGTTCCCAGGACAAGAGGTTCATTTAAACGGTGATTTGGCAAAGCGTTTGCCTGATTTGATTGGCCTAGATGCTAATATGAATTATTTATTAGTTGAGTTTCCGCATGAAGAAGTTCCCCAGTATGCTGAAGAATTGTTTTTTGAGCTAAGTTGTCAAAATATTACGCCGATTATTGCGCATCCAGAACGAAATGCCCGGATCATTAAAGAGCCTAGCATTTTATATGAGTTCATTAATAAAGGTGCTTTAGCCCAGCTAACAGCAACGAGCTTAGTGGGCGGTTTTGGTCGCAAAACAAAGAAATTTTCTGAGGAACTGGTCAGTCATGGGTTAGTTCAGATGATAGCTTCTGATGCACACATGCTTGCGGGGAGAAAATTTGCTTTAAGAGAGGCCTATTTTGCGTTAGATGATTTAGACCGAAGTTACGGACCAATTTTTTATCAAAACTCGCGCCATATTATTAACGGTGAATCATTTACGCATTCAATTTTGGCGGAACCAATTGAGAAACGGCACTTCTTTAAGTAAATTATTAATGGCATATTTTTATAATGACTAAATAAGACCAGCAACTAATTTGTTAGTCTTTTTATTTTTATGTGTAAAGTAATTTGATAACAAACGATTGTCATTAATTTGTAAATTATACCTGATTTTGTCGGGTAAACATTGATAAATCAGGGCTTTTATGCGCTAACTAGTTAAGAAATTAATAAATTTTATCATTGAAGTTACCTTGTAAGTTCACAAGATAATCAGTATAATTAGATTCGTATTCACAAATGGCTAATTAACTTTTTGGTAGGGGTTAATCAGACGTTTGTAGTAAGTCGGGGTCAAATTTCTCTGGGGCAGAGATTTGGCGCTTTGGAGGAATTAGTATTGGATAAACGAGAAGGAATGGCGAATAGTTATTCTTCTTCAGATTTTGAGCAAACGGCGGGTGAATCAACTGCCGACTTACAGTGGCTGAATCGTAGTAAGGTGGTTAGTCGCTGGGGGTATCAATTTGTGAAGCGATTGTTTGACGTTTTTGCCAGTCTATGTGGATTAATTATTCTAGCACCGCTGTTTGCTATTATTGCCATATTAATTAAAATTGATGATCCGCAGGGTCCAGTCTTCTTCAATCAGATTCGAGTTGGTCAGGATGGTCAGAAATTTCGGATGTATAAGTTCAGATCAATGTGTGTTGATGCTGAAGCTAAAATTGACCAGTTAATCGCTAAAAATGAAGTTGACGGAGCCATGTTTAAGATGAAGCATGACCCGCGGGTAACTAAAATTGGCCATTTTATTCGAAAAACAAGTATTGATGAATTTCCACAGTTGGTTAACGTTTTACTAGGGCACATGTCGTTAGTTGGACCGCGACCACCGTTACCACGCGAAGTTGCGGAATATACTGACTATGACCGGCAACGCCTGCTAGTTAAGCCTGGTTGTACTGGCTTATGACAAGTGAGTGGTCGTAATGATGTTGGTTTCCAGGAAATGGTTGACTTGGATATTCGCTACATTCGCCAGTCCGGGGTCAAATTTGATCTTCAAATTATTTGGTCAACGGTTGCAATTATTTTTCACCCGAGTGGTGCTTATTAAACTCTGAAATGATTTTGCAAGTATTACTCATCTTTAGTGGCTACTGCCACTTTTTTTGTGGGTAAACGTGTTCGGGCTGGTAAATGGCTAGGTACAATTTAAATATTCACACATTCGGCTGCACCGCTCATGTAAATATTCGAAATTATCCTACGCCAAAAGACCACCAGCCCTCACACTCTGTTGAAACGTGTTCGGGGCAACAAATGGCTATGCCTAACTTGATTATTTGCTCGATCTGGTTGGCACCAGCTCAAGCAATTATTCGAAATTATCCTACGCCAAAAGAGCGTTGCCCCTCACACTCTATTGAAACGTGTTCGGAGTGCCAAATGGCTATGGCTAATTTAAATAATCACTCGATCTGCTGGC